>DAOUHQ010000010.1:0-252527 GCA_034428515.1 Dehalococcoidia bacterium | reverse complement strand
GTCCTTGAGAGCCTTTTCACCGATCTTTCGGATGCCGCGGGGCGTCAGTTCCAGCTTGTCGCCGTTCTTGCGGATGTAGCCTGCCTTTTCGAGCTGCTCCTGGAGTTGGCGGAGCCAATCAAGATCACGCGCGGCGTCCTCACCGATGAGATTTTCCACCTGCTCTCGGTCGATTTCGTCGATGTCGCCACGGCGCTCTGCGCCCCGTAGCTGTGCCTCAAGATCATCAATCTGCTGCAGCTGGTCCATAAGTCGCATGGCTTCTTGCAGCGACAGAGACTCATCACCCGCGAACGGATAGTTCTGTCGCATCTCCTGCATGGGCATCAGGGATTCCATGAGCGACGAGAGTTCCGCCATCTCCTGCATCAGTTCAGGGTCATTGAGCGCCGCCTCCATCGTCTCTTGCAGCTGCTGCCGCATCTCCTCCGGCAGGCTGTCCATGAGCGATTGGAACTGCGACATCTGCTCCATCAGGCGATCCAGCAGTTCGTCAATATCCCTGGGCGGGTTATCTCCGAACATGCTGCCCCACTTTTGCATGAACTCATCAAAGTTCGGCTGGTTGCCCTGGGCGTAGTCGCGCAGCATGTCGTTCAGATCGCGCATCATCTGCCTGCTCGCTTCCATCTGCTCAGGCGTGATGTTCTGCATCTGCTGCATCATGTTCTGCATGTAGGACTGCGACGCCTGCTGCCGCAGTGAATCCATCAGTTCCTGGAACTTCTCCCGCGCCTCTTCATCCATGAAGTCGTAATCGCTGAGTTCCTTGATTGCGCCGCCGGGGTCGTTCGGCAACGACTCCATGAAGTCCATCTTGCGCTGGGCCATGTTCTCCAGTGCCTGCGCCGTCATGCGATCCATGCCCTGACCGCGCTGTGAGCGCTGCCCCGCGCCCTGCTGTTGGTCACCCTGCTCGCCACCGGACTGGTCGCCTGACTGCTGTCCCGAGTCTGAATTCGCCTCGGAGTCATCCCGATCCTTACGGGAACCTAGTTCCCGCTCAAGTTGCTCGAGGAATCGCTGGAGCTCTTCCTCCGCCGCCTGCCGACCTGAGCCGGGCTGCGTGTCATTGGAGTCCTGCTGGGCAGATTGGCCGTTCTGTGATTCAGATGGCGCATTTCCCCCATCCTGATCGGCGTCAGGGGAATCGCCCATAGCCTCACGCGCTTCTTGCATTCGTTGTTCGAGAGTGTCTCGTTCGAGGTCACGAATCTCTTGCAGTTTCTCGCGGATGCCGTCCAGCACGGAGTTGAGGTCATAGCGGTCCATGTAGTCCTGCCGCTGTTGGCGGAGGCGCTCAGTCATCTGGCGGATGCCGTCGATATTCCGGCCGTCCTGTCCATCAAAGCCGCGCATCATCATGCGGCGCAAGGCTCGTCGAATATCGCCATGGGTGGCAAGGTCGTCCGAGATGGCCTCCATCAGGTCTTCCGGCGCGGTGCCAAAAGGCTCCTGCGAATTATCCCATCGGCCGTATCGAAAAATTGGCATTGGAGCCATCCCCGTGGGAGTGCGTCCGGCGGGCGGCCATGGCCAGGCTGCCGGTGTCCCTTGTTCCCATCGCTGAGCTTTCGGCCAATCATACATGGCTAGCTATCGACACGCCAAACTCCTCCGCTCATCCTGAGCCTGTCGAAGGATACGAGCGGACCCCTCCCGCGCTGACCCACAATGCTGTACAATCGTTCCTGTCCCGGTGACTCTGGCGAAGCGGACCCACCCGTTCCCATCCCGAACACGGAAGTGAAACGTTTCAGCGCCGACGATACTGGAGGGGCAGCCCTCTGTGGAAAATAGGTCGTTGCCGGGGCTTTTTCTTTTGCCTGAATTCCCTGGATGCACATAGTGAGCACCGACTCTGAAAAACCTGAGATGACTGCCGGCGCGTTCCAGGCCGGTGACCTCGTACTGCTCATCGACCGCAAGCGCCGCAAGTACCTGATTACGCTGCAAGATGGTGGTGAGTTTCACTCCCACGCCGGCATCATCCAGCACGACGATATGATCGGCCGGCCGGAGGGCAGCGAATTCAGAACCGCTCAGAAGGGCGGCGTGTATCTCGCCATTCGCCCCACATTGGGCGACTACGTCCTGACGATGAAGCGCGGCGCAACGCCTATCTACCCCAAGGACATCGGCGCGATTCTCACGCATGCGGATATCCGTCCCGGCGCCCGAGTCGTTGAGGCCGGCATCGGCTCCGGCGCGCTGACCATCGCCTTGCTACAGGCCGTCGGCGAATCCGGCCGCGTCTATTCCTATGAAAACCGCGAGGACTTTGCCGCGCTGGCTCAAGGCAATGTCTCCGAGTTCCTGCCTGCTGAATCAGCCAATAGACTCACAGTCCACGTATCTGACATCTACGCGGACGGCATCATGGAAAACGACGTGGATCGGGTTGTTTTGGACCTGCCGGAGCCGTCGCGGGTGATTCCTCATGCGCGAGAGGCGATGCGACCTGGCGGGATTTTCTTGGCCTTTGTGCCAACGACCTTGCAGCTTCACCGACTCTGGCAGCAACTGGACGCAGACCCCGTATTCGACCTGATCGATCAGTTTGAGATTGCGCTCCGTCAGTGGGACGCGGGCCCACAGACGCTCAGGCCCGCCCACCGCATGGTCGCCCACACAGGCTTCATCACCACGGCGCGCCGCGTGGCAGGCTAGACAGACGCCTGAACTGACGTGCGCCTAAGGCGAAATCCATCAAACAGCGGATCCCCAATGAAATCAATCCGGTAATATAGATGGTCATCATAATCGTAGAATCTATCGACAATACGGGGAAGTTGATACGCTAAGACTCTCAAAGTGCCAGCACGTCTCAGTGGATGGTTGTTAGGCGGCTGGCTTAGCCATACGACCCTAATGCCCGCAGCAAGAATCTCCGCGGCGTGTTCAGTTCGTGCTGAGCGATCCGCTGTAATCCATACGCGGTTATTTTGCCCACACCATTCAATGATTTCCTGGTCAGTGGCACCCGCACCCAAAGACTCGGACTTCACATGGGTGATGCCATATCCAACTCGCCTTAGGGAACGAGCGGCCTCGGGACTCAGGTTCTCATCAAGCAGGAACTGGAAAGTCGATAGATTGGCCAGTGGTCAGGGCCTCCCATTCCATGGCTGCTTCAATATCGGCCCGTGTAACACCGTAGTCTTCCTTAATCGATTCCTCCGATTCGCCGTACCGGGCTAGGTTAGAGAGAACCCAAGTCTGGATGCGTGTTCCCTTGATGCAGGGTGCGCCGAATTGGATATTCGGATCGACAAGTACTCCGTCTATCGGTTCCCAAGTGGCTACAACACCTGCCTCATCAAACGTAAGTCGCGGCACCTTGATCAGGCGCTCACGTACGTATGCGAAAGCCAATTGGCCGCCGCGGTCAACGGCTGCCATATCTCCCCGCATTTCCGCGAAAATATTGTTCCGATCAGTCCATACATCCTCAGTAGCGAATGGTACAGGGTGGCCTGTATAGTCACGCATCCACTCCTGAGCACGACGAATCTTCTGCATCGACAAGCGTTTACCACGGAGCGCGGCGACAATCTGCAAGGAAACAAGCTGATAAAAGGTGATCCACAGCTTTCGGTCCACCCTCTCAGTATTGCCCGGTCCTGCCAACCCCGCCCGAACCCAGCGCCCCAACTTAATCGACGTCACATTTGCAAGGACATCCTCTTCCGCAAATTGCGCTGAGAAATATGCGCGCAGAAATCGAGCAGCCTCGGGAATCTCGTAGAAACCCGATGCTCGATCACCATTCATTTCTTCTCTCCTGCGTCCCTCGGTCACGGAATCTCTGTGACATGCCCAGTCGCTGACCGAACCTTCTTATCATCTGTCCACTTAAGGATAGTCACGATAGCAATTGCATGGCAAAGTCGCCTGGCTGACCCCACCTAGAACAACCGCCCCCTACTCTCGTCTTCAAGTCGTTCCACTGCGCGGCCAAGGCGGCGCAGCCCTTCGCCGATGTTGTCGATGGACACTTCGCTGAACGCGAACCGCATGTGGCGCATAGGCGGCTCGTCTTCCGCGAAGAATCGGAAGCCCGGGGCGAAGGATACGCGCTCCTCACGCGCCAGTTCCCACAGCCGCGACACGTCTAACTTTTCGTTCGCCTCAAGCCAGAAGAAGAATCCTCCGGCGGGGGTGGTCCACTGCGCCATAGGCCCAAGGTTCTCCCGCGCCGCAAGACGGAACGCGACGCGTTTGCGCCGATACACCTCACGCACTCGATTGAGATGCGGATCAAGTTCGCCATTCGCAAGGAATCGCGCCAGCATTCGGGAGAGAGTCACGCTCGTCCCCATATCCGTGCGGTTGGCCGCCGCGTGTTGAACGGCGGGGGGTGAACCCGTGAGCCAGCCGATTCTCAACCCCGGGCCAATCACCTTGCTGAAGGTGCCCACCTGCACCGTCTGCTCCGGCGCGAGAGACAGCAATGACGGCGCATCAATGCCATCGATGCCGACCTCTGCATACGCTGCGTCCTCGACAACCAGGCAGCCTGCGTTCGCGGCAAGTTCGACGAATCGCCTACGCACCATGGTCGGCATCTGCGCGCCGGTGGGGTTCTGATAGTCGGGCGTGAGATAGATCAGCTTGGGACGGTCACCCGCCGCGCGCAGGTCTGAGAAAGTCTGTTCCAGCTCATCGATGTCCAGTCCGTTCGGGCCGGACGAGACGGGCACGAGCCGCGCGCCGTGCGCCCGGAATGTCCACAGTGAGCCGGTGAACGTCGGATTCTCCGTGATCACAACATCGCCGGGATCGATGAACGTGGCGCAGACGATATCCAGTGCCTGCGAGGCGCCCGTCGTGATGACAACGTTCTCCGGCGGTGTCTCGACTCCGTGCAGCCTCGTGGCCCGCTCCGCAATCTGCTCTCGCAGGACAATATCGCCCATCGACGAGCCATATTGGAGCGCCGCAATCCCCTCTTCCGCGATAACAGCCCGTGCCGCCTCATCAAGCTGTTCCAGCGGCAGTGTCTCGGGGTCAGGCACACCGGCGCCAAAGCTGATTGTTCCCCCGGGCGCGGGCGCAACGCTGCTCCACGGGTGTTGCAGGCCACCCCTTCGTGAAAGCAAGCTGTTGAACGTTTCCGCATTCACCGCTCTGAACCCCCAGGCACCGTATCCAATCCAACTCCTAATCCATCATGTCCCCACTCCCCAAAGCGGGCAAGCATTGCCGATGAACCCTAACGCCGGAACGCGGCGGCTCCTTTCCTTCATACACCACGTCTGATCGCGAATTTCAAAATTCCTTGACAACAGGGGGGCGTGGGCGCATACATATTCCTGCACACCAACGCGAGCGGGCGTAACTCAGTGGTAGAGTGTCTGCTTCCCAAGCAGAATGTCGTGGGTTCGATCCCCATCGCCCGCTCCATTTGTTTTAAAGTCCTCGATCCGGCTTGCGTTCTTCATGGAGTTGGTCGGCCACGTTCCCGCGTGGGCACCTCTCCACCCGCTACACTGGATAGACCATGTTTGAAGCACTAACTGATCGACTGACAGGCGTATTCAATAAACTCTCCGGCCGTGGGCGCATCACCGAAGCGGACGTTGAAGATGCGCTGCGCGAGGTGCGCCGCGCGCTCCTTGAGGCCGACGTCAACCTGCGCGTGGTGCGCGACCTACAACAGTCCATACGAGACCGCGCCGTCGGTAATGAAGTCCTCCAGTCCGTCACTCCCGTCCAGCAGATCATCAAGATCGTGCAGGAGGAATTGACTGAAGTTCTCGGCAAGGAGCATCGCAACCTCGACGCGGGCGATGCCCGACCCGCCACCATCCTCCTCGTCGGCCTTCAGGGTTCCGGCAAGACAACGACCGCTGCCAAGCTCGCCTCCAACCTTGTGCAACAGGGGCAGGCCGTCTCGCTCGGCGCGGGCGACGTGCGTCGCCCCGCCGCCATCGAACAGCTGACCGCGCTCGGCAAGCAGATCAGCGTTCCGGTCCACGCGGAGCCCGGCAACTCGAACGCCGTCGCCGTCGCCAAATCGTCTCTGGCCGCCGCCCGCGACGCCAACGCGCACTGGCACATCTTTGACACCGGCGGACGACTGCAGGTCGACGACGAGCTGATGAAAGAGCTTGCGGACGTCCGCAAGGCATTGAATCCCGCCGAAGTGCTCCTCGTTGTCGATGCGATGACCGGCCAGGACGCCGTAAATGCCGCCGAAGAGTTCCACAGGCAAGTGCCGCTAACGGGCCTCGTGCTCACCAAGATGGACGGCGATGCGCGTGGCGGCGCGGCTCTGTCCATCACGTCCGTCACCGGCCTGCCCGTCATGTTCATCGGCGTCGGCGAGAGGATGGACGCGCTGGAGCCGTTCCACCCGGACAGGCTGGCGGGCCGGATCCTCGGCATGGGTGATGTCGTGACGCTCGTCGAGAAGGCCCAGCAGACCATCGACGAAGAAAAAGCGCAGGAGATGGAGCGCAAGCTTCGAACGGCAAGCTTCGATCTCAACGATTTCCTTGACCAGATGAATCAACTGCGCAGCATGGGCGGCATGTCACAGGTTCTCGACCTTGTGCCGGGTTTCTCCCAGATGAAGGGCAAGGTCTCCGCCGATGCCTTCGATGAGAAGCAGATCAAGCGAGTGGAAGCAATCGTGCTGTCCATGACGCCGGAGGAGCGGCAAAGGCCGGAGATCATCGGCGGCAGCCGCCGCAAGCGCATCGCTCGGGGCAGTGGCACGCAGACTGCGGACGTCAACCGCCTGCTCAATCAGTTCGGCGAGATGCGAAAGATGATGCGGCAGCTATCATCCGGCAAGAAGATCCGCGGCCTGCCGTTCAAGCTTGGCTAGAGTGCTGCTCCCGCAGACCCTCCCGTAGCCGTGCCACCAACGGTTTAAGCGACTCCAACAGCGCGCTGGCCTCCTCGGGCGGTATCTCAAACGGCTTGCGATTCGTCTCGGGAAACACCATCCAGAAGTAGAACCCCTCCCAAGCGCGATCCTCCGCCATATCGTTGCGCGCACGCATAATCGTCTCCAGGTACTTCCCATGAAACCGCTGCCGCACATGCTCCAACAGCGACGAGTCCTGCTCAAGCGATGGCACTGCCTCAAAGGCAGCAGCCCAATCTTGTGCGGTTGGGATGGTCATAGGACTACGACGCCAATCGACTCATTGGTAAGTCGGCCCATCAGGATCAATAATCTTGGCGATGCGTTCCAGTTCGGTCACAAGGGCGTCACGCTTCGCATATGGGTCGGTGCGCTCTGGCAGAACAATCCGCACACGGGGGCTCACCCAATCGGCAATTTTCGGCCGTGACTCGACCTCGTCTCCCAACCTCGTACGAACTTCCTCTACACTCACTGGATTGTCAGCCCAATCATAGAACGCCAGTAGAAGGGGTCTATCAGGCGTCTGTTTCATAACCTCGTCGACTTTGAATATCCCTACTCCCACACCCCCAAGCCGAAAATATCTGGCGTAGTACCCGAATCCCGTTCCGCCGTAGAGACCCCTCGCATTGCCCCAGCCCGATTCCTCGAGACGATCCACCACATCCTTGAACAGCCACTTGAACTCAGCATCCGGATCGTCGGTGTTGCTTCCCTGCGTCGCGACTCTGGCAAGTCCTTTCAACTCCGCTATCTCGAATTCTGCCTGGGCATCCCTGTCCTGCTTGATCCCCTGCTCCAACCTTTCCAGCAGCAGATTCCAGCTAGTGAGTATCAAATGACGCAAACCACCTGGTTCTGACGCGAAAATCACACTCTTACCTCGGTCGTCCAGCCTTAGTTCATGCCCCGCGTTGCGTAACCTGCCTATCAGTTCATCCCAAAGATAGTTGTCAGCGACACGAGGCTGCGGCACCAAGAACAACAGCACCGTACGCCTGTCTGTTGGCAGCGCCTCCCAGTACGTAACAGGCTGATTGTGGGTCAACTCGGCCCAGAATTTCGACTCCACGTACGCCAACAGTCCGCCGCCAGAGTCATAGAGAGCCATGTCCGGGAAAGCTCCCGCCGACTCAAGAAACGCCTGTGTTTTTGCCTCCGCGATGGGCAGCGGCTCACTGTCGTCCCCCAAGAACTCGGATAACGCATTCATTGCGGGTGATCGATGAGACAAAATGAAGCAGAGCGCATCCGTTGCCACATCCTCCAGCCCCACCGTATGCCGAACGGCAATATAACTGAGCAGGCTATCGTTATCGGAAGTCGTCATGTCCCCTCCGGATTGACTTTGGGTATCGTGGTTTAGCCGTCAATCTCTATCAGTATCCGGCAGTGGTCGCTTGGCCCCCACTCATCAATTTCATTCAGAGCGCGGACGTTGATGGATTCATGAAACCCTCGAGAGGCGAAGGCGAAATCGAGTTGTCTGTTGTCAGTCACTGCCGGGTTGTAGTTATACGAGAATGTAGCGACGTTTCTGGAGTTCGGCGGCTCGCCTGGCAGCAATTTTTCCGCCTGGCGTCCATTCGGAGCTTGCGGTCCGATGAACTCCAGCCCAATAGCTGCCATCCTGTCGAAGACGGATCGATAGCGGGCTTCCCAATATGGATCCCCGCCGTCGCCATAGCCATGGAAGATGTTCAAATCACCGCTCGCCACGATGCGATGTGTGGCGGGATTCTCATGGCCGATGAACGCCACAAGATCGGAGATGATTCGATGCACAGAGGCGTCGGCATAGATCCACGATGAGCCGGTGGAGGGATGCGGGCTCCACCACCGCCCATACATAGACACTGCAATGAATGGCTGAATCTCAGCGTCCTTCGGAGTAATCCGGGCCGCCGTAAGAATGCCGACCCCGCTAACTTCTATTTCATCTTCATTCGCGCCCCAAGCAGGGCTCATCTGCTTGAACCACTCAACATCCACGCGATCAGAGAGCTTTACAACCATTGGCCAACGATCATAGAGGGCTGACCAGCCATGCCCTTCCCACCAATCCGAGTTCCAGTGGTGGGAGTCGTAGGATTCCTTTGGGCCTATATCGACGCTGTCCAGGACATCCTCGGGAGGCTGCCAAGCCTCCTGAATGAGTGCAACATCCGCGCCCATTTGCACCAACTCGCGCCATGGCGCGAGCTGTTTGTTGATATTCCAGCTGACGACGCTAATCATGCGTCTGATGGTACAGCAGACACCGTGGCGAGGATTCCGTAGTGGTCTGAGAGTTTCTTGGCATGGTGGACGTTGCTGATTGGCTCCACGGATTCGCAAGCCAGATCCCCGCTCAGAGCAATATGGTCTATGTTTCTGCGTCCCTCGAATGAGACATCCGCAGTGACGATAGTCATGTTCGTCGAGAAGGCGTCCTTAAGAGCCTCTCTTAGGTGCACCAGAGCGCGAGCTCCCGCGCCAATGACCTGGTTGAAATCGCCCATGATGATGGTGGGTCTGACGGGCTGCTCGGCTAGAAAGTCGGTCAGAGCGGCAAGGTACTGCTCATGGTCTTGCCATCGGTCCCTACGGGCAGCGCCGCGGCGTGCCTCCGCGCGTGAACCGAACCAGGGAATGCAGATTCCCATCACCGTGACTTCGCCAATCGATGTCTGGGTAATCCCGGAGATGAATCTCCCGGGAGTCAATGACTCATGTCCAAGATCGTCAACATCGCGCCATGGCTGCTCTGACCATAGCAATACCTTGCGGCGGTTTCCCTTGTCGCCATAGCCATAGTCGGCCTGCGCACTGACTGAATACCCGTCCCGTGACAGGAGTTGGTCATGCGTCTCGGTCAGGCAGACGATCTCCGGCGCAAGCGCGTCGATACGTCGAAGAATCTCCGGCGTGCGAACCGACTGCGGAGACGCCCACTGAACATTCCAATTCACGACCCGAACCATGCGTGGATCGTAGGCCACGCAGGCACCTGCGGGCAAAATCCGCCTGCTCCCCGCGTGACCCATGCGGGTCACGCGGGGAGCATCGATCCTAGTTCAGCTCAAGTCCGGTGAGCGTATAGATCTCCGGGGTCGGGGGCTCCAACCACGCCGGCAGCACCTCGTCCTCCCACGGAATGAACTCGTCGTCGATGGATTCTCGCGAGATCGACTCCTGTGGCGCATCACGCTCAGAATTCCTGCGCACGTTGTGGGCGGCGGGCGGAGCGCTTGCGATGCCGGTATCCCTAAAGAGCGCAAGAGCGGACACATCCGTGGGGCGTTCCAGACTCTCTTCGGCACTGTGGTGTGAAGGTTTTGCCGGAGGCGGACCGGGCTCGCGTGTGGAGCCCGCCGGAACATTGAAGATGAGGGGTGCTCCTTGCAGAAGAACCGCTCCAATATGAAGGCTTCCAAACATGTCGCCCTCCTTCGCAGGCCGGGCAACTTTGCCGTCCCTTTCGGGTCCCCGACCCGCTCTACACGGACGGTATACTCCTCAAGACGTAACGTGTCAACTGCCTTGCAGATGTTCGTCGGTCAGCCACCTCTATGCGTTCGTCATTCCAGCCAGGACGAATATGACAGACCAACGTCGTTTCATTAGAATGTGACCATGGTCATGACTATGGTCACATTGCCACTAATCCATTGGTGAGGGAGATTCAGAAATGACAACACCGGCAGGAACGCCCGGCAACCCGCGCATCATCAAAGCGTCGGTGTTTAAGGCAACATGTCTAATACTCATGGATGAGGTGGCGGAGACCGGCGAAGAAATCATCATCACCAAGAATGGCAAACCCGTCGCCAAACTAACCCCCACGGAGAAGCGAACACCGCTGCCATGGTTTGGCGCCGACCGAGACAAAATACGCATTATCGGTGACATTGAGTCGCCAATTGACGTGGTGTGGGAGGCCGAACAGGGCCTCATTGACGGTCACGATGCTCCTCCTTGATTCCCATGTCCTGATCTGGAATCGCACAGATGACAGCAAACTGGGAAGGCGAGCACGCGACATCATCGGGAGAGCGCTGGAACAACGCGATGTTTGCGTCTCCGCAATCACTTTCTGGGAGATTGCCATACTCCATGACAAGGGACGCCTGGCAATGATGATCGACGTTCCAGCCTGGAGAGCTTCTCTCCTGCAGTCCGGATTGACGGAGATTCCCGTCGACGGCGAAATAGCCGCCCGCGCCGGAACCCTTGCCGGACTGCCGGGCGACCCCGCCGACCGCATAATCGTCTCGACTGCTCTCGCAGGACATCAACTCGTAACAGCCGATGAGCAGATTCTGCAATGGAGCGCCAACCTCCCCACACTCGACGCCCGAGAGTAAGTCCCGGCATTAACAAGCGTGCCCCCTCCGCCTTCGAGCGGAGGGGGCACTTTGCTTTCTTTGCGAGCGAAGAAGACTTAGTCTCTCGCCGCGGCAGACCTCGGCCCGAACGGCTCGGGCTGGAAGGGGCCGTCCCGCTCCTGCAGGTATGCCCTCAGGCCGCCCTCTTTACCGGCGTCCTCCATCTTACGCTTGAAGTCCTCGCGCTGAGACGTGTGCGCCAAAGCGGACAGCTCCGCGTTCAGATTCCACGCGTTGTGGAATCCCATCATGTTCAGGCCCTGCGTTGCGACGGCAAGATTGATCTTCACTGTCTCCGGGCTAACCAGTGCGATGCGCTCGCCGATGTAGGTGCACTCCTCCATCAGGTCCTCGTGCGGCACAACCTTGTTGACCAGGCCGATGCGCAAAGCCTCCTGCGCGTCGATGTGATCGCCGGTGAGACCGTAGCGCAGCGCATGCTTGTAGCCCGCCAGCAGCGTCCAGATGAAGTTCGTATTTGAGATGTGGCGAATCTCCGGCTGACCGAACACCGCGTTCTCGGACGCGATGGTGATATGCGTTGTCAGCGCGTACCAGGAGCCCCATGCGAGCGCCCAGCCGTTGATCGCGCCGATGATTGGCGTGGTGAGCTCCCACATGTGCATGAGGCGGCGGATACCCGTCCTGTCCTGTGTTCGCCATTGATCCAGGAACGACGCGACGGACTGCCCCTCTTGCAGGCCGTACGGCCAGACGGTGTCCGAGTTGCCGCCACCCGCGCCCAGTGCCAGGTCCGCACCCGCGCTGAATGCTCGACCCGCGCCCGTCAGAATGATGTATCGGACATCTGGATCCTGCTCAGCTTCGTCGAACGCCGCGTGGACGTCCGTTCGGAGTCCCACGTTGAATGCGTTCATTTGGGCGGGGCGATTCAGCGTGATGACCACGCCCTTGCCCTGCCGCTCATACAATACGTTTTCGTAATCTCCCATGAATGAGTCCCTCCTGACCCCCGTGATTCAAACCGGTGAATTGTCCAAGGACAAGGGTATCATTCCGCCAGTGATGTGTTAGGATACGTACAAGCGTTCGTGGAACGCGCGTTCGCTTGGCCCCGGCCAGATTGAGATTCAAGCGGGAGGAATGGTATTATGGCAACGGCAATCAAAGCCCGAGAAAGCGCGGACACGATGGTGACGGAGAAGGAAAAGGCGCTCGAGCAGGCGCTGACGCTGATTGAGCGCAGCTTCGGCAAGGGTTCCCTCATGCGATTCGGCGATTCCGCCGGACGCTTTGACGTGGATGTCATTCCCACCGGTTCCCTGTCACTTGACCTCGCGCTTGGCATCGGCGGCATTCCGCGCGGACGCATCACGGAAATCTACGGCGCGGAATCATCCGGCAAGTCCACATTGGCGCAACACGTCATTGCGAGTGGGCAGAAGCAGGGCGGAACGGTAGCGTATATCGACGCCGAACACGCAATGGATCCCACGTATGCCGCCGCCTGCGGCATCAGCATCGATGACCTGCTTATCTCCCAGCCGGACAACGCAGAGCAGGCGTTGGACATCACGGAGGCGTTGGTGAGGAGCGCCGCGGTGGATGCCATCGTCATTGACAGCGTGGCCGCGCTGGTGCCGAAGGCCGAGATTGACGGGAACATGGGAGACATGCACGTGGGCCTGCAAGCCCGCCTGATGTCCCAGGCCCTGCGGAAATTGACAGGAACCACACATCGTTCGAAGACGGCGGTCATCTTTATCAACCAGATCCGTGAGAAGGTCGGTGTCCTTTTCGGCAGCCCCGAAGTCACCCCCGGCGGACGCGCGTTGAAGTTCTATTCGTCGGTTCGAATTGATTTGAGACGCATGGAAACCATCAAGCAGGGGACGGAGAGCGTCGGTCTGCACCTGCGCGCGCGCGTGGTCAAGAACAAGATGGCCCCGCCCTTCCGCGTCGCCGAGTTTGACATCATGTTTGGACATGGCATCAGCCGCGAGGCCGATCTCATTGATCTCGGCGCGCAAGGCGGTTTCCTCAAGAAGACGGGAGCCTTTTATTCCTACGGAGATGTCCGTCTCGGACAAGGTCGCGAGAACGCCAAGGCCTTCCTCCAATCCAATACGGACCTCGCCAACGCCCTTGAACAGGAGATTCGCAGCGGCGAAGCCTCCCAAAACGGCAAAGCCAACGGCTTCACACCGGCATCCGTCGATGATGATACGGAGGAAGTCACCTGACTCTATATTCGAATCTAAATCTGGACACAAGGGGCTGCGGGATAACCGCGCCCCTTTTTCTTTGTCTATCGATAGCTACTGCATGGAATGGCGGCGCCGCTCGGCGCCGTCATTCGTTCACGCCAAAACACCACAACGGGCGGATATCACACCGCCGTGGATCCGGGGAGAATCATCATGACCATCGATCCTGTCCTGTTCGTCTTTCTTGTGCTCCTGCTTGGCGCGGCCGGCACGGCGGCCGGATTCGTCCTGCAGCGCATCATTACGTCTGGAAACATCCGCGGCGCATCCCTTGAGGTTCAGCGCCGCTTGGAAGAAGGCGAGACCGAGAGCAAGGAAATCCTCCTCCGCGCCCAGCAGGAGGCCATCCGGGTTCGCGATGAGTCCGAAAAGGAAGTCCGCGAGCAACGCAGCGAAGTACAGCGCGTAGAGAGGCGCCTCCAACGTAAAGAGGAGCAGGTCGACCGCCGTCTCGACAACTTCGAGAAGCGGGAACGGCAACTCAACGAGAAGGAAACGGAGATCGACGCCGTCCGCGCGCAGGTGGATGAGCTGCACGCCGAACATTTGCGGGAACTCGAACGGGTCGCTCAGCTCACCATGGACGAGGGACGCGAATTGCTTCTCAGTCAGTTGGAGAGCGAAATCGAGATCGAGGCCTCCCGCCGCGTACGTGAGATGGAAGAGGCCGTCCGCGAAGAGTCCACGGAGCGCTCATTCAAGATCATGGCGCAGTCCATGCAGCGCTACGCCAATGAAGTCGTCTCTGAACTCACAACAAGTGTCGTCTCCCTCCCCAACGATGAAATGAAAGGCCGCCTCATTGGCCGCGAGGGTCGCAACATCCGCGCGTTGGAGAACGCCACGGGCGTGAATCTCATTGTGGATGACACGCCGGAGGTGGTAACGCTCTCCGCGTTCGACCCTGTGCGCCGTGAAGTGGCGCGCATGGCCGTTTCCCGACTCGTCATGGACGGGCGCATTCAGCCGGCCCGCATCGAAGAATTGGTCGTCAAGGCGCAAGAAGAGATGGAAGAAATCATGAAGAAGGCGGGCGAGGAAGCCTGCTACGACGCTCGCGTCCAGGGCCTCCACCCTGACCTCGTCAAGACCCTTGGCCGCCTCAAGTTCCGCTATAGCTACGGCCAGAACGTGCTCCAGCACAGCATTGAAACGGCGCACCTAGCCGCATCACTTGCGTCGGAACTCCGCACCAATGTGGACATCTGCCGCCGCGCCGGTTTCCTGCATGACATCGGCAAGGCCCTCTCTCACGAGGTTGAGGGTCCCCACGCCGCAGTCGGCGCGGATCTTCTTGAGCGCTACAAGGTCAACCAGCGCGTCGTTCGCGCCGTCGGTGATCATCACGGTGAAGAGGGTTGGAAGAGCACGGATGCCTTTGTTGTGGCTGCCGCGGACGCCATCAGCGGCGCGCGTCCCGGCGCGCGGCGAGAGAGCGCCCAGCAGTACATCAAGCGGCTTGAAACCCTTGAACAGATCGCCCTGGGATTTGGCGGCGTAGACAAGGCCTATGCCATCCAGGCCGGGCGTGAAGTTCGCGTGATGGTCCAGCCGGACAGTGTGGACGACGTTGCCGCCATGCGCATGGCACGCGACATGACCAAGAAGATCCAGGACTCAATGGAGTATCCCGGCCAGATCAAGGTCATGGTGATTCGCGAGACCCGCGCTGTCGAATACGCGCGCTAGAGGCCGACCGAGGCATCATGCGCATCCTGATGATCGGCGACGTTATGGGCAGCCCGGGGCGGCAGGCCGTCAAGAAATACCTGCCCGGCCTGCGCGATGAGCACGACATTGAACTTGTAGTCGCCAACGGTGAAAACTCCGCAGCCGGCTTCGGCATCACGCCCAAGGTTGCCAAGGAGCTTCTCGACGCCGGCGTGGATGTCATCTCGTCCGGCAACCATATCTGGGACAACAAGGAAATGATGCCGCACATGGATGAGGAGACTCCCGTGCTCCGGCCATTCAACTATCCAAAGGCTGCACCCGGGCGAGGTATGACCATGGCAAATGGCGCGCTCGTCATCAGCCTTCAGGGACGCACCTTCATGCCCGTCCAAATCGACGATCCGTTCACGGCGATGGATCAACTGCTGGACACGCTGAGTGAGCGCCCTCGCGCCATCGTCGTGGATTTCCACGCGGAGGCAACGTCTGAGAAGGGCGCGCTTGCGTGGCACGTGGACGGCCGCGTGAGCGGCGTTGTCGGTACACACACGCACGTCGCCACTGCGGACGCCCGCGTCCTGCCCAAAGGGACGGCGTTCGTAACCGACCTTGGCATGTGCGGCGCAATCGATTCAATCATCGGCAGCGACCCGGGTCCCGTGCTGGAGCGATTCCTGACCGGCATTCCCGTCCGTCTCAACGTTGGAAGCGGTCCCAGCCGATTCAATTCCGTCCTCATCGAAACGGACGACACGACAGGCCTTGCCGTGTCCATCCGGCGCATGGACTGCGACGACAACGAATGAGCTCCGATCTCCACACCCACTCGACCATCTCGGACGGTATCCTCCCGCCCGCGGAGCTTGTCCACCAGGCGGCAGCGGCGGGCGTCACGTACCTCGCGCTGACGGATCACGACTCCACGGAGGGGCTTGCAGAAGCGCAACAGGCAGCGGCACAACACCCCGGCTTGACGCTCATCCCCGGCATCGAGATTTCGACGGATGTAGAAGAGGGCGAGGCGCACATCCTCGGCTACCTATTTGACGTCGACAACACAGAACTGCAGGCAACGCTGGCCTCATTCCGCGAAGACCGCGTTGGCCGCGCCATGCGAATGGTCGAGAACCTTGGAAACCTCGGAGTGCCCGTGTCGTGGGAGCGCGTCGTGGAGATAGCAGGCGATGGTGCGATTGGTCGTCCGCATATCGCCCAGGCGCTCATGGAAGCGGGCCACGTCCCCAGCATCCGCGAGGCATTCGATAGCTACATCAGCAACAACGGCCCCGCCTACAGCGGCCGCCGCAAGATGCTCCCGGAAGAGGCTTTTCGCCTGATACGCCAGTACGGCGGTTTGCCGGTCCTCGCTCACCCGGACGAAACGCCGCAGGTGGAGTCCCTGCTCCCCGGATGGGTAGCGGCAGGTCTTGCAGGCATGGAGGTCTACTACGGCCTCTATTCGGACGATTTACGAGCACGCCTTAAGTCGCTCGCCGATGAACACGGCCTGCTCGTGCTCGGCGGCAGCGACTACCACGGCCCGGGGCGCGCCGCGGACTGCCCGCTGGGCGGCTCCGGCACGCCGCCGGAAGCAGGTGAAAGCCTGCTCGCCCTCCACGCCACTCAGACCACAGTCTGACCACCACCCCCATTCACCCTGAGCGCGGTCGAGGGGTCACCTCAACCCGCCACCCGAAGAAAGCTTGTCCCATACGTGATACGAGGCGGGTCTCATCTACTCGTGCGCCACTCCTGCGATAGTGCTAGAGTCCGAATAACCGTTAGCTCTGAAATACCCGGCCCATTGGAAGGAGCGTGCGATGAAAACTATGCAGTGGTTGATGACCAATCAACGCATCCCCACCATCCTCGCCGCGAGCGCCATCGCGACCCTCGTACTCATGCTCCTCCGGCCCGGTGTCGCGCACGCAGTAGGTGTTGAACAGGAGACCTCTTTCGTCTTCAACACCCTCTCTTTCCTCATTTGGGGCGCGCTCGTCATGTGGATGTGCGCCGGCTTCACCATGCTGGAGGCCGGTTCCGTCCGGACAAAGAACGCCGCCATGATCTGCATGAAGAACATCGGCCTCTACTCGATCGCCGGACTCGCCTACTACATCATTGGCTACAACCTCATGTACGTGGACGTAGGCCGCGATCTGAACATCCTTGGGCTCAACATTGGGGATCTCATCGGCACGTTCACCCTCACCTACAGTTCATCCGCGGCAGAGGTGGCGCTTCTCGAAGCTGAAGCGGGAGCCTCGGCGGCAGGCGTCCTGGAAGATTCCACCTATGCCGGAATGTCCGACTGGTTCTTCCAGATGGTCTTCGTCGCCACCACGGCCTCCATCGTCTCCGGCGCGCTCGCTGAGAGAGTCAAGATGTGGTCTTTCTTCATATTCACTCTCTCACTCTCGGCCTTCATCTATCCCCTCATCGGCGCGTGGACCTGGGGCGGCGGCTGGCTGAGCGATCTTGGCTTCACCGACTTCGCCGGCTCGACCATCGTCCACGGCACCGGCGGTTGGGCCGCGCTGGCCGGCCTCATTGTCATCGGTCCACGGCTGGGCAAGTTCCGGCGCGACGGCAGCGCGCGTCCCACGCCGCCCTCAAACATTATCTCTGTCACTCTAGGAGTCTTTATCCTCTGGTTCGGTTGGCTGGGATTCAACGGTGGATCGCAGCTAGCCCTCGGCGGCGCAACCGATGCTATCTGGATGAGCATCGTGCTGGTAAACACAAACCTCTCCGCAGCATCCGGTGTGCTGGTCGCCCTCTTTACGTCCCGGTATATCCTTGGCCGCACGGATCTCTTCGCCGTTCTGAACGGCGCAATAGCGGGCCTCGTGTCCATCACCGCCGCGCCCAACTTTGTCGACCACTATTGGGCCATCATCATTGGCGCTGTGGGAGGACTTGTTTGCACGGTCGGGCTGCGACTGCTTGAGCGCGTCAAGATTGATGACGTTGTCGGCGCAGTCCCCGCCCACCTCTTTGCTGGCATCTGGGGAACACTGGCGGCGAGCATCACAGTCGGCGCGCAGCTCCACATCCAGCTGCTGGGCGTCGTTGTCATCGGCGTCACGGTTTTCGGCATCGCCTGGCTCGTCTGGAAGGCGCTGGACATGACGCTAAGCGCGAGGGTGTCGCGCCAGGTTGAGGAACTAGGCCAGGACGCCGGCGAACTCGGCATGGAGTCATACCCCGAATTCGTCCTAATGCCCGAACCCGACTACGACGACGACCTGGAGGCGGAGGTGTCAGCCAAGGATTAGAGCGAATGGCGCTGGCGCTACTGTCATTCCGGCGAAGGCCGGAATCCATCGCGTGGCCCGAGGGCCACAGATTGCCCTGTCATCCTCGCACCATCTCTGTCATTCCGAGCGCAGCCGAGGAATCTAAAGCCGTACGTCACCAACCAGACGTCATACCCTGCACACCCGTCATTCCCGCGAAAGCGGGAATCCAGAGGCTGTCTCGCTGTTCAATCGGGTCAAGAAACCAAGCGGCAGCTAGGGATACCAGCGTTCAAAAGATTCTGTCGGGCCTGCTCTAACACACTTGAATCACAGGACATGACAAGGAAGGAAGCTTGCCCAAGATAGCCGAATCCGGTGACTCCCCTTGCATCCAGTCTAGCTAGCTTCTTACGCATCCTCGGAACAATAAGGTCGCTCTGGCGGCTATAGGACTGGTCGTAGACCAGTGTCATATGATCAGAGTTCTGTAGAACGAAATTGGACAATTCTTCAAGTGAAATGAAGTTGGGCCAGTCTTCTGATCTTCTATTCTCTATCGAAATCCCGGTGTCAGGATCGATGAAAGTGTGCCCCATCCGGAGAGCGCCCTGAAAATAGTCTTCTCGGTCAGTTTGCGCTGTAATGACTTTTGACAAACGCACTCGTCCTCCAAGCAAGCGCTCAAATGACTCAACCTGTTCCGGGCTCCATTCGTCGGTGAACATAGGGATAATGACCCAAGGCTCATCAGGAGCAAGGCACTGCATCAGAAAGCTCTTTGCAAGGTCATAAGAGTCGCCAAAATACGGTAGTTGCATCGTCTACTCTCCCGCCTTTTCTCGATTCCTGTGCTTGTCCAAGGCATCCGTCAAATTCTTGCCGTTGGGGCCATATCCCATGTCGACCAGAAACTGGGCAATACTACCTCTGTGGTGAATCTCCAGGATTGCCGCTTCAGCCTTGCGGTCATGAGTGGAGACAAAGAATGAGCCAAGTCGCTTCGTTTCCTGTCCGCAGCCACACCAGCAGAATCCGGTTGGCATCAACCTTTCACTCGAAGTCACTTGCCTGCCTCCCGTCACAGGTATCGATAACGCTATCGATAATATACGTCGATGCAGGCGACGGGGTCAAGCGCGAATTCTTGAATGGCGGGTGCCCCCACCCCACCCTCCAAAAACCACCCTGCCGCCCCTCTTGGAAGTGGCGGCAGGGTTTTCTGTTCCCTATTCAGCCAGTTTGGGCTGACGTGTAAGCCTAACCCTCCGCGGAAAGCTCGCTGCGGCCCTGGTACATGCCGAGGCCGATGATGAACAGCGCCACCGCTCCCACTGTCAGGTTCAGGTTGTTGACGACCAGCAGAGTCTGCAGATCAAGGTCCGGGAAATGCATGCCCGTCATGATGACTACGAAGCCCACGATTCCGACCAGCATCAGCGCATAGGACGCAATCTTGTATATGTCCAGGCTGCTGAACCGTGAGGACAAGCCGAGTCCCAGGAGGAACGAGGCGAATGGGAAGATGAACAGGAACGCGAGGAATCCGCCAACCATGTCCGCGTAACCCCCGATCACGAGCGAATCATATTGCGCCATCACCTCGGAGCTCAGGGTGTCCCCTTCACCGCGCTGCAGGAGGTGAATCAGGAGGTGCCGCTCGGCATGTCCGAGGACGACAATTGACCACTCAATCACCGTCAGAATGATGCCGAACCGGAGGAGAGGCCGGGCCAGGGCTCCTTCGCCTTCAGAGACGTTGTAGAGCCGAATCACCCCTCCAATCATCAACAGCATCCCGATAATTGACACTGTCGTAACCAGGTGACCCAGGTTTGCATAGTCCGCCATCACGGCAACTGAAGCGCCGTAGTCAGCGGGGTCTGTGTATTCAATGATGAATCCACCCGGCAGGAAGAATGACGCGACCATCGTCACGACAAGTCCGACCATAAACGCCAGGCCCGCTGCCTTGGTTTTCCGTGTGGCTCGATCCTCGGAATTCATAGTGCCTCCCATCTGTGGTTCCGGCTCTACAGTTGCCGCACGCGGCTACACTATTCCACTACACACGCAAAGGCAAGCGCAAACGAGTATCAATTAGGCGTTCGGCTGCACAGGAGGGAACTTTGTACCGGGCACGGAGCGCATCGCGCGGTAAACAACCTCCGGCGCGGCGGGATGCACGTAGATGCCCTGCGAATACACGTCCGTCGTCAGTCCGATGCGCATTCCATTGGCGATGTCCTGGATCAACGTCGCCGCGTCCGTGCCCATGATGTGAGCCCCAAGAATCTCCCGCGTCTCCGCGTGCGCGATGATCTTCACGAAGCCCGTCAGATCCCCGATGGCGATGCCGTGCGCCGACCACGCATACTCATATGTTCCCAGCACGTACGGCACGCCCTCGTCTCGAGCCTGCTGCTCTGTCATGCCAACCGCGCCTATCTGTGGCGAGGCAAACACGGCGTGCGGCATCGCATGATAGTTCACGGCAGCCTTCGGCCCACGATCAAACATGTTGTGGTCGGCGTGCCACCACTCCCAGTTCGCGTTGTGCTTGAGCTGGTAGCGCCCCACCACGTCGCCCAGCGCCCAGATGCCCGGCACGTTCGTCTCCAGGTACTCATCGACAACGACCAGCCCGCGTGCATTCATCTCGACGCCCGTCTTGTCCAGGTCGAGCCGGTCTGAGTTGGGACGCCGCCCTGTTGCAAGCAGCAGCGTATCGCCGATGATAGTTTGATCGCCACTCGGTGTCGTGATCTCCAGCGAGATTTCGCCATTGTTGTGCGACACGCTGCGCGTCTCCGCATCGAGAATCACTCGGTACTTGCGCTTGGCAAGGTCCGTAAATCGGCGCGCCACGTCCTCATCCTCGATGGGCAACAGCGTTGGCCCGCGCTGCACGACTGTCACGTCTGTGCCGAGCGCGCCGTAGAAGTGCGCAAGCTCGATGCCGACAAACCCGCCGCCCACGACGATGAGCTTCTCCGGCTGCTTGTCATACCTCAGGGCCTCGTCGGACGTCAGGTACGGCACATCATCGATGCCGGGAATGGGCGGCACAACCGGGCGGCTACCGGCAGCGACCATGATCTTCGGCGCAGTTATCCGCTCGCCGTTGACCTCCATCGTCTTGAAATCGACGAATCGACCCTCGCCCTTGTAGATAGCCACCTTGTCATTGCCGTGGTAGCGGGACTCGACAGTATTGGCTGAGTCGTCTGCTTCGGAAATGACGCGGCTGATGATCTTGTCCCAATCGATAGCATCGACGTGTGCAATGATGCCGAAATCGGCCGCCTTGTCGATGATCTCCATCACGTCAGCAGAGTGGATGAGCTGCTTGGAGGGAATGCACCCGCGATTCACGCAGGTGCCGCCGAATGGCCCGCTCTCCACGATGGCAGCGGTCAGGCCCTCCGCAGCGGCAGAGTCGGCGATGCTCACGCCGGATCCCGTCCCAATCACGATCACATCAAATTCACGCGCCGCAGTGGTCATGGCAGCTACTCCCTGATCGGTCTTGTTCTCTTCAATCCCTACAGTACGGAACCAGCATAACCTCGATAATGTCGTCTAATTCCGTTGGGTTTCCGCAAGGTGATCCAGAATACCGATACCGATGTCTGCTGCCCAGACAACCAGTTGCGAGTCGACAAATTCCAGGGTGTCGCGCGGCGAGTTGATGCGCGAGACATCGTCCGCCGTGATGATGATGACCGGCACGCCCGCGTCATCGAACGGTCGATGGTCACTGTTCGAAATGTGCCTGGTCAAGTAGCCGGCGAGCGTTATGTCCATCTGCTCTGCTGCGGACATCGCCGCGCCGGTGAGCTCCTCATCTCCCCGTACCTCGACTCTTGTGCCGGAACCGACGGATTCATAGTTGATCATCGCGATGATCTCGGAACGCTCCTCCTCGGTCAGTTGCTCCACGTAGTGCCTGCTGCCGAGGAGCCCAACCTCTTGCGACCCAAATAGCAGCAGCCGCACAGTGAACGGGTAGTCCGTTTCGATGATGTTGTTGGCGATTGCCATGAGCGCTGTCAGTCCGGAACCGTTGTCATTGGCGCCTTCCGTGAGATGCACGGTGTCATAGTGTGCGCCGACGATGACAACGCCATGCCTGTCCGGCCCGCCCGGTTTCTCGGCGATCAGGTTGCGCGACGGCTGATAGAAAGTCTCGACACCGACGGTCACTTCCAGGCCGCCGCTTTCGATTGCCTCCTGCAGCGCAAGGCCATTCCCGCGGCTGATGCCAATCGCCGGTATACCGGGCACGTCATCCGGAGTCACCATGACGCCGCTGAAGAGTGCATCCTCGCTATTGAAGATGACCGCGCCGACTGCTCCCGCTGCCTCAACCCGCTCCACCTTCTCCTGGAACGTAATCGCCCCGCGCTCAATCAGGGCAACCTTGCCGTCAAACCGTTGCTCACCAACATCGCTTTCCAGCGCCAAGCCAACAAAGACCAACTCGCCGGTAGCCTCTCCTTCAAAAGAATCCGTAATGGGCAGGGATTGGATCGCCTCCAGGCCGGCCGGCGCTTCGGGACCCACAACAACCGAGGACACGGTGTTCACCAGCCGCTGAAAATCCTGGAATTCAGTGATGTACCCGATGTCTTTGAGCACGCAGTTCAGCTCTTCACCCGCCGCGTATTCCTCGTCCGTCGCACTCTCCCGAGGACTGAATTCTCGCGTCAGATCAAACAGGAAACGCCATGCCTCATCGCTCGCTGAAATGGTCGGATGATCGAGCTCCGGCGGATCAAGCACACACGAAGGATCGCCTGCAGCCCCTGTGGGCGCCGACGGGGCGGCAGTTGGAGACAGCACGGGCGGAGCAGTCGCCGCTGGGGTTGGGGTTGCCGTCCGCGCCAGCTCGATGACGGGTGTCGGCGCGGGGGCAACCGGCGATTCTGTTGTGTCTGATGTGAAGTCGTCGCACGCCGCGCCTATCAACGCAATGGCAAAAATCCCTGCAAGCCAGAACCAGGCCACTGCCAAGCGGCGACTGTCCGATTTCTTTGTTAAAGAGACACCACGACCCGATCTCTTGGATCGGGTCGCTTTGCGGAAGAGTTTGAGGATACTACTCGTGAACAACCGGGAATCTCCTTACATGTCCATGCTCTTCTCGCCGCTCAGATACGCCTGTGGCTCCTTGGAGAACGCAACACGGCAACCGGGGCCGCAGAAATAATACGTCGTCCCCTCATGCTCATAAGAGCCTCCGGGCGGCTTGCTAGGACTGACCATCATGTGGCAGACCGGATCCTCCGCCGGCTCTTCCTTCTTCATAAACCCCAAAAACTTGCTGACCATCGTTCGAGACCTCCATCCACGTTGAACCCCTATCAGGAGCAATACTCAATCCTACCCCACACGAACGCGACACGCAGACTAGTCATTCCAGGGGTTGAGAACAAATTTTGGGGCGCTTTATCGCAGCCCGCGCTGGAACGCGGTTCTCTGATTCACATGGCTTGACTGCCGGATCGCGAACCTGCGCCGTAACGCCCCTACCCCGCCCTGAACCTTTTCAACCGCAAAGAATTCAGCACGACGCTCACGCTGGACATCGCCATTGCCGCGGCGGCCATCATCGGATTAAGGAAGCCGTGCTCACCCAGCGCGAACTGCAGGCCCGTCGGCACGCCGCCACTGAATACCACATACAGCACGCCCGCTGCGATCGGAATCAGCGTTGCGTTATAGATGAACGCCCAGAAGAGATTCTGCCAGATGGTCCGCACGGTACGGCGAGAAAGTTGAATGGCCGTCGCGATGCCGTTTGGATCGCCGCTAACCAGCGTCACGTCGGAGGCCTCCATCGCAACGTCCGCCCCCGTGCCGATAGCAATTCCGACATCCGCCTGTGCCAACGCGGGCGCATCATTGATGCCATCGCCCACCATCGCAACGTACCCGCCTCCGGTCTGCAGCGCAGAAACGGTTTCCGCCTTTTCGGCCGGGAGGACCTCTGCGCGAACCTCGTTGATCCCCACCTGGCTGGCAATGGCCTGCGCCGTCGCCCGGTTATCTCCCGTCAGCATCACTGTGCTGACGCCTAGCGCATGGAGCCTTTCAACGGCCCGCGCCGCCGACGGCTTCACCGGATCCTGGATGGCCAGCACTCCGACAGCCTCACCGTCTGATGCGACGAACATCAGCGTTTTGCCCTGCTCAGCGAGTGTGTCCGCATTCTTCCGTAGGGACTCAGGCATCTCCACGTTACGCTCAGCAAGGAGTCGCGCGCTGCCAATGACGACACGGCGGTCATCGACGATTGCCGTGACACCCGCGCCGGGCAGCGCCTCAAAGTCCGTGACCGCCATTCCCTGCCCCGCCGCATTACCCGCGCGTGACAGCACGGCCTCCGCCAGCGGATGTTCAGAGTTCGCCTCAACCGCAGCGGCAACGGCTAATACGTCACTCTCAGCGGAAGTGTGAACTTTAAAAACATCGGTGACGGCGGGGCGGCCCTGCGTGATGGTTCCCGTCTTGTCCAGGGCGACGGTTCGGATCTTGCTGGCAAGCTCAAGCGCCTGTGCGTTTCGGATGAGAACACCGTTCTCCGCGCCCTTGCCCGTGCCAACCATGATGGCCGTGGGCGTGGCGAGCCCCAGGGCGCACGGGCAGGCGATGATCAGCACCGCCACCATGTTCAGTGTTGCGAGGGTGAATGCCGGATCGGGCCCCAGCGTGATCCAGAAGATGAACGTGATGATGGAGACGGCGACGACCGTCGGCACGAAATAGGACGAGATCAAGTCCGCGAGCCGTTGCACCGGCGCCTTGGAGCCTTGCGCCTCCTCTACGAGTCGGACGATCTGCGAGAGCGCGGTGTCCTTGCCAACACGCGTCGCACGCAGCCGGAACGCGCCCGTCCCATTCACCGTCGCGCCGTAAACCTCATCGCCCTCGCGCTTATCGACGGGGATGCTCTCCCCCGTCAGCATCGACTCGTCGATGGTTGACGCGCCCTCAGTAACGATTCCGTCCACCGGCAGCCGCTCCCCGGGTCGCACGGCGACGATGTCATTCGGCAGCACGCTCTCCACGGGCAGCATCACCTCTGCGCCGTCACGGATCACCCGCGCGGATTTCGGCTGTAGGCCCAGGAGCGAGGCGATGGCATCCGATGCCCTGCCCCGCGCACGCGCCTCCATCCACCGCCCCATGAGGATGAGGGCAATGATAATGATCGCCGTGTCGTAATAGACCGCCGCCTCGCCGCCCGCCGACTCAAAGAATTCCGGCACAAACGTCGCCGCCACGCTGTAGAGATAAGCGGCAGTCGTTCCCAGCGAGATGAGCGTGTTCATGTTGGATGTTCGTTGCTTGAGGGCCGACCACGCACTGGCATAGAAGAGCGACCCCGCCCAGAATTGGATGGGCGTCGCGATTGCGAACATGATCAGGTGGGCAATCTGGTCGGGCACGCCGCTGAGCATTCCCAGCAGCATGACGAAGGCGCCGCTGGAGAGCGCAACGAGGAACCGCATCCTCAGCGCCCGCTCCTCCTCCTCCTTGGCGACGACCCGGGCGTCCTCCTTCTCCTCGATGCCCGCGACCCGCAGACCCGCTTCCACCACTGCGCCGCGCAGATCGCTCGCGTCGACGGCAGCGCTGTAGTGTTCGATTGTGACAGCGGTGGAGTCGTCCTCATCCGGCGTCACCCACCGGACACCGCGCAGGTTCATGAGCGCAGAGACGGCCTTGTCTCGTGGATCACCGCCGTCCGTGTCCGGTTCGACGAACAGCCGCTGTGTCTCCGTCCGGGCGCCGTAGCCCGCGTCCTTGACGGCGGAGGCGAGCACATCAAACGAAAGCCCCTCGGGAACTTCCACCATTGCGCGCTCGGTCGCCAGGTTGACCCGCGCCTCTTCAACACCGGGCACGTCTGTCAGCGCATGCTCCACGTGCATCACACACGCGGCGCACGTCATGCCGGAGACGCTGATAGAGATGGTCTCAAGCTCCGAAAGCCTGTCGTCAGATTCAGTCGTTGTCATGCGAATAGTGTACGCCTATGAAAGCGGCGGCAATGCCGCGTTCCATCATGGATGCCTCTAGGCGTCCATTCTACTGAAATCGCGCGCCCTGACATTGTGATTTGGGGGTACTATGGATAGCGCGATGCTCCTGCTGGGGAATCGTCTAACGGTAGGACGACAGACTCTGAATCTGTTAGTCGTGGTTCGAATCCACGTTCCCCAGCCAAAACAAGATAAGCTGCCTACGAAATCTCAGTGGTCAGCGTCTCCCAGCCGGGTGCCAACGTTGGAATTCCCCATTCGGTAGGCGGCGTCCATGTGCGCCAGCGATCATCGATAGCAGGATGATCGCCGCTCTGTATCCATTTGATTGCCCGCTCCGCCTCCACTCGCGCCGCCTCGGCATCCTCGCGAGTCATGCTCCCAAACGCAACAGCCTCTTCGACCTCATCCTCGTCCTTCCATTGCGGTTCACTGAGATCAGGCGGGAAGACAACGTCAAGGTGTAAGTCGGTCGTATCGAGGCCAATCTCGGTCCGTCGAAACGGTGCCTCCAGGTTCACATACCACCACCGAACGTCGCCGTCCCCCAGAAAAACAAGTACCGAATGGGCCGTGTCCTTGAGGAATACCCGCACCATCCCTTGACCATGCCAGATGTTATCCCGCAGCTGCCAGTCACCGTGGGGCAGTCGAACGTCATTCCCCGCCAAATCAACGGGGCTTTTCCAGACCGTCCCCGGCGGCGTAAAGGCCGCAATCACATCCCCACGATCCTCGACAACGACAAACACCCACGCCGTGAACACCCGCCCATGCCAGATATTCCGCCCGGTGATGCAATCACCAGGCTGCCACTGAACCTCAGTGGCTTCAATACCGCTCACAACAACCCCATGCACAAATGCACAGCCTTACCTCTACCAGCGCGCCTCAGTTCTTTCTCCTCTACTGAGTTAAGGAGGACAGTCGATCGCCACACTTGCCCACGATTACATTTCGCTTGACACTGCCCAGCGAGACCTTTCTCCCTAGTAAGGCGGCTCGAGGATCTCTCTTGCTACGTTGAACGAGAATCGGAAAGAAGTCGTTCACTTTCTGATCTGCCAGTTCTGTTGCCAGTACTCTTAGGCCATTCTGTATTTGTTCTACTGCACGATCAATCGAGAATTGACGACCTCCCTTGAGTTCAATCATCGCGAGCCAATGACCATTCTTAGACAGAGCTGCGAAATCCGCGGTCCTTCCTCGCGTTTTCAACGCACTCTTTACGCAGTTCATTGAGATTAGGTGTATAGAGTCCCTGAGCCCTCGAAGATCGACCGAGCAATTTGCTTCTGCACAGGAATCCGTTACACAACTATTCAGCCGTGGCGGCACATACATGCTTAGAGTTCCTATCGTTCGAGCGCCAAGGCTTCATCATAAATTTGAGCATGCACGCTCGTAAACGATCCCAATGGGATGCCTTGTTCTGCATCAACCTCCAACGCGTGTACATTTGTGCCGTCGGCGGTAGGTTCAAACATATACGCCGATACCTGTTCCGGTCTAAGAACCTGAGCGGCAGTATAACGTCGAGCTGCCCTTCTCCGTGTCGACAAGTTACTAAGCATAACTAGGTTTCCAAGTTGTGATACCAAGTAATCACTATGCGTCGTTATCAGCACATGAACGCCTGCATTAACAAGCATGGCAATTGCACTTGCAAATCGCCGTTGATTAGCTGCATCAACGTGTGATTCTGGTTCCTCAACTATAAACAGGTCTCCCGCCCGCACCACATGCTTAAGGTATAGAACGATCGGCGCAATCTCTGAGACCATTGATGAAGCCTCGTGTAGTTGGAATTTTCCTACTTCGCTACTAAAGAAGACATCTGGATACTCAGAAGTATCATCAAGATCTATAGTACCATGGGTTATATTTTCTTCTAGAAACCTTATGATTTTATCTAGTGGTTTCCTCTCACGGTCATTTGAATTCATGAGCAGAAGCGACTGAATCAAGTCAGTCACAAATCCAGGCAGCCGTGGAATCTCGATTGAACGTATCCAGGCACGTGATGACTGATCGACTAAGAGGCTGGAGAATGCTTTATGGCCCAATAATATGCTTGATCGGCTAGCTGGCATGTAGTGTGCACGTGGAATCAAATCACTTGGAATGAACAAGTCCTGTTCGTATGCCAAAAGGTCCATAAGGAAGTACTCAAAGTCATCCTCTATCATGCGGGCAGGGAGACGAAAGATTCTGGGGTCAAGACCCTTGTCAGAAATCCTGTGATTCCAAGCTTCTGTGGTTAGTGTACCGCCCATGACTTGAGTCTTCCACGAGAATTCGTTGCCTTGGTGTCCCACCTCAATAGATAGATGAGATGGCCCAAGAGCCGGACTGCGCCTTTGTAACCTTTCTATGTTTGTGCCATAAACTCGCTGGATTTCTGGACCTAGAAAAGTTGCCAGGCCTTCACCTAAGGCACGAGACATCACTGAAAAGGCTTCTTGCAGACCCTGAGGTAAGTCCCCGACACGTGCTGGGCTACCCTCAAAGAAGGAATGCCTTGTAGGCCATGTCTCCCTGATATCAGCTTTTGCTCTCTGGAGTAGGGCAGGATTGGGTAACTCTCCAAGATAAGCCGCAACAGGTGTCCTAGTTAAGCTCTCAAAAATTTGCCTACGGCCCAAAGTCCTCGACAAGCAATAGAGCGCCAAGGCCAAATAAGACTTTCCAGAGTTGTTCGGGCCAACAAAAACCGTCAAGGGTTTAAGCTCTATCGAGGCCTTTCCTATCGGCCCTAGATCGCTAACTTTGAATTCAGTCATCTCTTTTCATCCATGGTGGGGTGGCGAAGCACATATCTACTTTACGCAGTCTTGACCGATCCGTTCTGCCTTGGAGCCAACGACTCTCCTTCACCGCCAATACCGAATCTTGTCTCGCCCCCCTACCGCGGCAGCCCCAGCCCCCGTGTCGCAACGATGTTCCGCTGGATCTCCTTAGTGCCGTGGCCGAAGGTGCGGCCTGTACTCATCAGGGCGTTTACGCCAATAAACCCGTTCATGGGCGCCCAGTCGGCGCCGTGCGGCATCACCTGCGCGGCATCGCCGATGATCCGCGTGAACCCACGCCACAGCTCCTGTACCAGCTCACCGGACAACACGCGCGAGATCGACGCGATACGAGACACATCCTCGCCCTGCCGACTGTCCCACGCGCCCTTCCAGCAGATGGCGCGGAACATGCCGAGCTTGACCCGCAGGTCTGCCAGCAACTGGCGGTTGATGGGATCATCCAGAGGTGTGCCGCCGTCTGCCCTGTACGTCCGCGCGAAGTCCACGAATCGCTCCCACTCACGCAGCAGCGCGGCAGGAGAGCCAACCTCCACGCGCTCAGCCGTCAACGATGCCGCCATAACGTACCAGCCACGATTCTCCTCGCCGAGCATGTACTGCGACGGCACACGCACATCCTCGAAGAACTCCTCACTCCAGCGACGCCGGCCCGCCATGTCGTGGATCGGGCGAATCGTGATGCCCGGAGAATCCAGTGGCACGAAGAATATCGACAGCCCACGATGCTTGGGCGCGTCAGTGTCAGTCCGCACCAACATCCGGATCCACGTGGAATGGTGCGCGGTCGACGTCCACATCTTCTGGCCGTTGATCACATAGTCGTCACCGTCACGGACCGCCCGCGTCGTCACGCCCGCCAGGTCGGAACCGTTGCCGGGCTCCGAGAGCCCAAGCGCGATGGGCATGTCCGCCGTTGCGATCTTTGGCAGCCATTCTTCTTTCTGCCTTGGCGTTCCGTGCAGGATTACGGCATCGCCGCCGAACGCCCCACTTGCAGGAGCACCTCGGTAGGCCATCTCCTCGCGATAGGTCAGCATCCGTGTGAACCCGGCGTCCTGCCCGCCGTGCTCCGTGGGCCAGTGCATGGTGTACCAGCCCTTGTCCACGAGCTTCTTGGTAAAATGGTGGGCGGCGTCCAGCGCCTCCGGGTCATCCAGATGCCACGACGCATTGGACACGTCGCTCATGTGGTAGCGGGTATCGTCCCAATTCTTCGCGACGAAATCGCGAATCTCATCGCGAAACGCCAGGTCCTCAGCCGACTGTTGGAAGTCCATGATGCCTCCCCCTCCCTGTCATTCGGGCATCCGACGCCTCAGTGTAGCCGATTCGAGACCCGAATTGAGACTCAAAACACTAGCCAGCCGTAGGCAACAGAACCATACAATTTGACCATCGGACGACTCAAAGAGGGAACCGGAAATGACGATACAGTCTGCAATCGACGCGTGGCGTGAGAAAATCCTCGCCCACGACCGCGAAGCCACGGCGCTTCGCAGCGGCCACGGCCCGGGACACGATCACCATCACGATGACCATGAGGACAGTGAGCACGATGGCGGCCACGTTCACGGAGGACACGGCGGTTTCTCCTACACCAACCGCCCACGAGACCTCCATCGAACCGACGACCCCGCAGTAAACGCCCTTTTTGCCTTGATCGACTCAGACACAACGGTGCTGGACGTTGGCGGCGGCGCGGGACGATTCGCGCTTCCACTGGCAACCCGCGCCAAACACGTCACGGTCGTCGAACCATCGGATGAAGCTGTCGGCATACTGCAGGAGCGCGCCGCCGAGGCTGGGCTGACCAACATCACTGTCGTGAATGAGCGATGGGAAGACGCGGATATCGCGACCGCTGATCTTGTCCTCTGTTCACTCGTCCTACACCACGTGCCGGAGGGCGCAGGGTTCATCACGAAGATGCAGGAGCGAGCATCGGGCCGCGTGGCAATCATTGAGATGATGGAGCCGCCCAGCGCCCTCGAAGTCCCCTTCTACGAGCGTGTCTACGGCGCAGTGCCAACCCCCATGCCCGGCGTGCCTGAACTCTTGCAGCTCCTCTGGGCAATGGACATCCACCCGGACCTCACGATGCTCCCGCCCGAGACCGCCGTCATGGGCCGTGACCGCGACGAGATAACAAGTCAGATTCGCCGCCGTTTGGACGTCGAGGAAAACACCCCGGAAGATTCCCGTCTCCTCGCCGCTCTCGATGAACTCCTCGAAGAGACAGATCGCGGCTACACCGTCACCGGCATCGCCCCCCGCCGCGCCGCCATCATCGCGTGGCGTACAAACGAGGATGGACGCAACTAGGCGACCCTAACCTGTATCAACTACTGGCACGTCGAGGACAGCATCTAGTCGCCATTCAAAACGTCGTGTGGGGCGACCCTTGGGCCGCCCCACACATGACTCTCGTAACGTGCTGCTATCTATCGAGGCAGTCCAAGCCCCCGCTGCGCGATGAGGTTGCGCTGGACTTCCGTGGTGCCGCCGCCGAGGCCGCTCCCGTGCATGGCTTCGTAGCGGAAGCCGGGGTAGCCGCCCATGGGCGCACGAGACTCACCGAGGCCAAGCCGGCCGTACTCCTGCAAGATGCTCGCCATCAACTGCGGCCACTTCTTGCCGAGGTTGTCGCCCCACGCCTTGCCCATGGAGCCTTCCTTCACAGGAAGCTCGCCGCGCGACTGCATGAATGCGACGCGGTATGAGAGCATCCGGCGTGTCTCAAGCTCAATCTTGAGGTCGGCGACCTTGTGGCGAATGAGTGGGTCGTTCAGCACATCCTCACCGTTGAAGCGGGTTTCCCGCATGACGGCGATGAACCGGTCAAGCTCGCCCAGGTACTTGGCAGCGGTCTCGATGCCGGATCGCTCAAAGGAGAGCGTTGTCATCGCCGCGTACCAACCGCGGTTCTCCTCACCGATGAGGTTCCGCACCGGAACGCGGACATTGTCAAAGAAGACCTCGCTCCAGCGGCGCGTGCCCGTCATGTCGTACAGGGGCCGCAACGTGACGCCGGGCGTGATTTCGCCGTCATCATCGCGCAGCTGCATCAGAACATAGCTGATGCCGCGGTGCTTGGGCGCGTCCGGGTCTGTGCGAACCAGCACGTGGTACCACTCTCCGTAGTGCGCGCCGGACGTCCAGATCTTCTGGCCGTTGATCACGTAGTCGTCGCCGTCACGGACGGCGCGCGTCTGAAGGCTGGCAAGGTCAGAGCCGGCGTTCGGCTCGGAGAATCCCTGGGCGAAATCGATATCCGCGTTAGCCACCTTTGGCAGGAACTCTTCCTTCTGCCAGTCCGAGCCATGAATCATCAGCACGGGGGCAACCAGGCCGCCACCGAACGATGCCGGAGCGCCCTCATAGGCCATGCCCTCACGATAAGCCAGCTGGGTCTCGATGGAAACGGCGCGGCCGCCGTATTCCTCCGGCCAGTGCATCGTCCACCAGCCCTTGTCCACCAGCTTCTTTGAGAAATCACGTTGCGCCTGCAGCGCGTCCGTGTCTGCGTGATACGGAGAAAGGAGGCCAATCTCATCCCACCCGCGTGGGTCCGCAACCTTCTCGCTCCATTCCTCTCGCGTGAATTGGCGCGCCTCGTCTTGCAGAGCCTGATCGGCAGCATCAAGCCGAAAATCCATCGTATTCACCCCTCCCGTGGCTCCGGGGAGCCATAGTTCGTCCTGCGGTCGCCATCAATAAGCGCACGCTCGGAATGGCGACATTATGGCGTGTACACCTTGGTAGGCGCAACTGGTTGGTGGGCTCATGTGCGGCGGACAATAATTGACAAATCGAACGTCTTATGTATGAAATAGGGCGCGATTAAGCGGCGCGAATCCTTAGAGGTACCGCGAGAGTTGGAGGAATGTGATGGGTGATGTTGCATCAGTTATTGCGGCTGCCGGAACCCTACTAGTCGCCGTCGGAGTCCTGATAGTGCTCCTCAGGCTTGTTCCCGTTATCGACAAGTTGGCGGAGTACGTCGATAAATTGAACCAAAGCGACGGCTGACCATAGCTGCCGGTTGCCGTCAACTCCCTAAAGGGGAGTCACTTAAGATTCCGCGACGGTTTCCGTTATCGTCACGCTGTGGAGGCTTGTGCCGGGATTCGGGTCCGACTGTGGGTCCCTGATGCGAATCGACCTCACCACGTCCATGCCCTCGGTCACGCGGCCAAACACGGCGTGCGCGTCATCAAGCCACGGCGTCGGTCCGAATGTGATAAAGAACTGTCCGCCGCCCGTGTTTGGGCGTCCAATATTGGCCATGGACAGGATGCCCGGCCCGTCGTGGCGGAGTGTGGAGTCAAACTCATCCTGGATGGTGTAGCCGGGGCCGCCGGTGCCTGTGCCGCCCGGATCCCCGGCCTGCGCCATAAAATCAGGAATCACGCGATGGAACGTCGTATTGTCGTAGTACCCTTCGCGCGCCAGGAACACAAAGTTGTTGACGGTGATGGGCGTCTTGTCTGCTGTCAACTCGATGACGAAGTTTCCCACGTCCGTCTCAAAAGTCGCCGAATAGCACTTCGACGAGTCGATCTGCATCTCGGGCGGTGAGGACCAACGATTCAGCTTCTCAGTCACGGTAAGAGTCTCCTCTCTATCTACGGGCGTAGCGGCGACCGGTGTCGGGCAATCCGATTCCATGGACGAATCAGTTGTGCCACCGGCGCTTGAATCAGTAGTTGGGGTTGCCGTCGGAATCGGAGTGAACGTGGGGATCGGGGTCGGGATGGGTGTGTCTTCTCGCACCTCGCACGCCATCGCCCCAATGGCCAGGGCAACGCCAATGGCCAACACAAATACGGCAAGCAACGGCAATTTCGGGGCAATAGGGCGGGAACGCATCACGCATTCAGCATAACTGTCGCTGAATTAGCCCCGCAACACAGCTCTTCGCTGTATCATTCTGTTTTACACGGCGCGCCGCCTGGACGGGAGGAGGGGCAGCACGCATGGCGCAAATGCGCTGTTGGGACGCCCTGCGCGTCTCATGAACGAGAATCGGACAATCACGTCCGTTCCGGGCGTCCGTCTCGCGCACATCACGGATAGGGATGCCGTGACGGGGACAACCGTCCTTCTCTTCCCAGACTACGGCGCAATCGGCGGGGTCGAGGTCCGCGGCGCGGCCCCCGGAACTCGTGAGACCGATCTCCTCCGCCCCGGCACCCTCGTCGAGCGCGTCCATTCCATCTTCCTTACCGGCGGCAGCGCCTTTGGCATGAACGTCGCAGAAGGCATAATGCGCCACCTTGAGGTGGAGGGCATCGGATTCCCTACACCCGGCGGCGTGGTGCCCATTGTCCCCGGCGCGGTGATCTATGACCTTGGCATCGGAGGCACGGATCGACGCGTAACGCGCGATTTCGGCCTTGACGGCGCACGCGAGGCATCGGACGCGCCTGTCGAGTCCGGCAGCATCGGAGCCGGTACCGGCGCGACCGTCGCAAAAACACTCGGGCAGGATCGTGCCCTCAAAGGCGGTGTCGGCACGGCAGCCATGGATCTGGCCAGCGGACACAGAATCGGCGCGGTCATGGTGGTCAACGCCTTTGGCGACATTGTGGATCCCGAGACCGGCGTGCTCATCGCCGGTCCCCGCAATGACCGCGCGGACGGGCCGCCCTTCCTTAGCACGCGCGAGATCCTGCGCAGCAGGGACAGAGGCGGACCAGGCGGCCGGTTCGGGCAGCAGCCAACCAATACGACCATCGGCGTCGTTGCAACAGACGCGCCCCTGTCAGTCGCACAGGCCAACCGACTCGCCATGATGGCGCACAGCGGCATCGCACGAGCCATCGTGCCGTCATATGGCATGGGCGACGGCGATACGCTTTTCTTCGTCTCCACGGCCCCGCCGGACGCGACACCGGTGGACACCTTTGGACTCACGCCGATAGGAGCGGCGGCGGCGGAAGTGGTCGAACGCGCCATCATCGATTCGATTCGATCCGCTACGGGCATCGCCGGTGTCCCGTCCGCAGCTGAACATATATCCGGCATGAACGGACACCTTAGGCAATGACGACGATTCGCGGCGACAGAGTTGGCATTCTTGGCGCGGGAGCCGTTGGCACGGCGCTTGCCGTCGGTCTCGCCGATGCCGGATACAACATCACTGCAATCATGAGTCGCAACGCGCCACGCGCCAAGGACCTTGCCGGTCGCGTGGGCGGAGCGATACATACCCAGCAGGCGGGGCTGCTCGTTGATCTGGCCGACACCGTCTTCCTAACCGTGCCGGACGACGTGATTGGTTCAGTCGCGGAAAGCGTGCCGTGGCGCGATGGCATGGCGGCTGTCCACTGTTCCGGTGGCACACCCGTGAGCGTACTGGAGTGCGCTAACGGCTATGGGGCGGTGACCGGCGGATTCCATCCCCTTTACACCTTTCCCCAAAACTCGTTGAGAACAACAACACTGGAAAACGTGACGTTCGCCATCGAAAGCCAGGACCCGGCCCTGCACCATCAACTCCGTGACATGGCTCATGCCCTTCACGGCCACGCCATCGACATTAACGAGAAATCACGCGCCCTCTACCATATCTCAGGAGTGTTCGCGTCAAACTACTTGATCGCGATAATTGCCGAGGCCGCTGGCCTTTGGGCGCAATTCGGGTACAATCAGTCGCAAGCCTTGCAGGCGTTGCTGCCGCTGATTCGTGGAACGGTGGGGAATATCGAACGCGATGGAGCGGCTGCCGCGTTGACAGGCCCGATAGTCAGGGGAGACCTCGGGACCGTGCAGGCGCACCTTGAGCAGTTGCAGACTACCTTGCCGGGCGTAGTACCCTTATACGCGGCGCTCGCGCAGGCGACGGCAAAGTTCGCCGTTGACTCGCAAAGGCTCGATGGGACGAGAGGAGCGGAAATTCTCGCCCTGGTGGGCGAGTCAGAGACGACAGGATAGACGAACTCATGATGCGCACAATGCTGGCCGGGAAGATTCACCGCGCCACCGTGACCGAGGCTAACGTGGACTACGAGGGCTCGATAACGATCGACCCCGATCTGATGGAGGCCGCCGGCATCCTGCCATATGAACTCGTGCAGGTGCTGGACATCACGAACGGCGCCAGGCTCGAGACGTACGCCATTGAGGGCGAACGCGGCTCCGGGCAGGTCTGTGTCAACGGCGCAGCCGGATTGCTTGTGCGTGAGCGGGACATGATCATCGTCCTCCATTTCTTGCACATGTCTGAGGAGGATGCCTGTCGCGTCAGCCCGCGCATCGTGCGCGTTGACGCCCGCAATCGCATCGTCTCCCGCACCAACCGCATCGAAGCCCGCAGCTACTACTAGAAGGCAATTCTCCGGGGCTGCGGCAAGGGAATGACGCCCGTGCGCACAACCATCAAGACGATCCAGGAATTCAAAGACCGGGGCGAGCGCTTTCCGGTTCTGACCGCCTACGACTACTACACCGCGTGCGCAATCGATGAGTCCGGCGTCCCCGCCATCCTCGTCGGTGACAGCCTCGGCAACGTCGTGCTCGGCTACGACTCCACTGTGTCCGTCACGATGGACGACATGATCCACCACACCGCAGCCGTGTCTCGCGGCACAAAGAGGGCCCTCGTCATCGCCGATATGCCGTTCATGTCATACCAGACGAGCTCGCAGGATGCCCTGCGTAACGCTGCCCGCTTCCTGCAAGAGGCCGGCGCGCAGAGCGTCAAACTCGAGGGCGGCGAGGTCATGGCGGAGACGATCAGGGCGCTTGTCGACCGCGGCATCCCCGTCATGGGCCATATCGGTTTCACACCACAGTCCGAGTTCCAGATTGGACGGCGCTTCCAGGGGCGTCGCAACGTCGAGGACGCGCGCAAGATGATCCGCGACGCTGAGGCCGTGCAGGAGGCCGGCGCGTACTCCATCGTGCTGGAACTCGTGCCGGAGCAGCTTTCACAGATCATCACCGAGCGCCTCAACATCCCTACCATCGGCATCGGTTCAGGCCCGCATTGCGATGCACAAGTGCAGGTTGTGAGCGACATGCTTGGCATCGTCTCAGACCATGTCGGGCGGCACGTCAAGCGCTACGCGGACCTGAGTGACACAATCCGGGCCGCCGTCAACGAGTACGCCCAGGAAGTCCGCGACGGCACGTTCCCCACGAGCGAACACACCCGCCCCCTCTCCGAAGACATCCTCAAAGACCTCTAACCCCACTCCGCTCATCCTGAGCCTGTCGAAGGGCCGGCCCCCTCAACCATTCCCGCCCCCCTCCGTCATTCCCGCGCAGGCGGGAACTTGAATCGCATTTCCCAACCAGCACCCACCTGTAGACTGATACCTAATCACCCCCACACCCAGGACGTTCACCAATACGAGCGACACTCAGCCCGGCCACCCCGAATCAACGCGGGACAAGGTAACCTTTTGAACTTCAAGAACCTGCTGAGGACGGCAACGATTGCAACTGCCGTTGTGTTGGCCGTCCTCCTTGCCGCAGCGTGTGAGGATCGTGAGCCGCAGGACATTGCCTTTGAAATGGAAATCGTCGGAGGCGAATTGACCGCCGATGAATCAACGCTGACGGTCAATCAGGGGGATACGGTCACGATCGATTGGACGAGTGACTTGCCGCTCCTAGTTCATCTGCATGGCTATAACATCGAGGCGCAGGTGGGGCCCGGGGAGACGGCGCCGATGAATTTCGAGGCACATGCGACAGGGCGGTATGACATCTTTATTCACGCTGCGGAAGGCGTTCTTACAGCAGACTCGGGAATGGATGACATGGGCAGCATGGACTCTCCGTCTGATTCCTCATCCACGGATCACACCGATCATGTGACGACCGATACGGCAGGGACGAGTGTCAGGGAACGCCTGATCGCCACTCTCGAAGTCAGGCCGTAAAATAAGCGAGCCGCAATGAAAAGGCTCGCTGTAACCATTCTCCCGCTTGCGACTGCGTTAGCGGTTCTCGCATGGCTCATCCCTGGAGTCGCATTCGCTCACGGCTTCGGCGAGAAATATGACCTGCCCCTGCCCCTGACGCTCTATGTGACGGGCGCGGGGCTGGCTGTCGCCCTCTCATTCGTCATCGTTGCCGTCTTTGTGCAGCGAACACCCAGCGCTACCGATTACCCCCGCTTCAATCTGCTCAAGCTGTGGCCTGTCCGGATGTTGGCGAGTACCCCTGTCATTCAGGTAATTCGCGTCCTCAGCGTCCTGCTGCTCCTGCTCGTTCTCCTGACCGGCGCGCTGGGCGTCAACCGTTCGACAGCGAACATCGCCCCCGTCCTCGTATGGGTCTACTGGTGGGTTGGCATCGCATTCGCGTCCGCGCTCATCGGAAACGTCTGGGCCTTGATCAACCCCGTCCGCACCATCTACGAATGGATAGACGCGCTCGCGCGGCGCGTCGTCCCGGGCGGCCTCAGTTTCGGACAGGACGACTCCTCCTACCCGCCGGCATGGGGCGCGTGGCCCGCCGTCATCGTCTTTGCCCTTTTCGCATGGTTTGAGATTGCCTACGAGGGTTCTGCGGAGCCGCTGTCGCTCGCCATTGCTATCATCGGCTATTGCATGATCACGTGGTGGGGCATGGCCATCTTCGGAGCGGACAAGTGGATGCGCAACGCTGATGTCTTCTCTCTCATCTTTGGCATCCTCTCCCGATTCGCCCCAACCGAACTGCGCGTCGTGTCCGCAAGCGGCGAGACACAATCCATTGATGATGTCGAGGCCTTTCGCGCCGCCCCGTCTGAACGACGAGAGGTCGGCCTGAGACCCCCGGGCGCGGGACTGTTAAGCGGTGCGGGCACGACCACCTCCTACATGATTCTTGTCATCGTCCTCCTGTCCACCGTCACGTTTGACGGCCTGCAGGACACGCCCCCCTGGGCACAGCTCGTCCACCGGGCATTCGTAAACTCGCCCGGATGGACCTCCACCGCCGTCACCTTGGTGAACACCACCGGCCTTATGGCTTTCGCCGGGATATTCGTGGCCGCCTATCTCCTCTTTTGCGCCGTCATGGCCCGCTCAGGCGAGACGCCGGAGACACGAAACACGATGGCCGCCGCCCGCGTCTTTGCCCTCTCCCTTGTGCCCATCGCATTCGCCTACCATCTCGCCCACTTCTTCTCCTACCTGCTCATACAGGGGCAGGTGGTAATCCCCCACGCCTCCGACCCGTTCGGATTCGGCTGGGACCTGTTTGCCACGTCCGACTACCAGGTCAACATCGGCATAGTCAACGCGCAGTTTGTCTGGATATTGGCAATCGTCGCCATCGTCATTGGCCACGTCATCGCCGTCTTCCTCGCCCACGTCACGGCGTTGCGGCACTTCGGCGCGCATGACGTGGCCTTGAGAAGCCAACGCGCCATGCTCATCCTGATGGTCGGTTACACAATGGTCAGCCTCTGGATCCTCGCGCAGCCGATCACCGAATATGCTTGACGGCGCGTCTCATCCTGCTACGCTTGCGAATATCCGGCGCGACATCACTGCCGCGCCGCTGTCCATTTACTACTGATCGGTTGGAGACGACACAGGGGAGACTATGACAACGACAGCCAATGGAACGTCTCCGTCCGTCCTGGAGGGAATCCGCGTGCTTGACCTGTCCGGGCTGGCCGGGCAGTATGCAGGCCGCCTGCTGGCAGACATGGGCGCGGATGTCATCAAGATCGAGCCCCCGGGCGGCGATCCCGTCCGGTTCATGCCGCCGTTCGCCGGTGATGAACCTGGCCTTGACCGCAGCCTCCGCTGGCTCGCCTACAACTCCAACAAGTCGAGCGTAGTCATCGACATTGCAACGGACAATGGCCGCCAACAGTTGCTGGACATGGCGCGGTCCGCCGATGTCGTGCTGGACAGTTTCGAACCCGGCTACTTCGCCGCCATCGGGCTGCCTGATGACGTCCTGAGGGAGGACAATCCCCGCCTGATCACCGTCTCCGTCACGCCGTTCGGCGAGTCCGGCCCCTATGGCGATTACCTGGCTTCAGACCTCCATGCCATTGCCATGAGCGGGCTGACAACTATCCAGGGCGACGACGAGCAGCCCCCCGCAGCCGCTCCCCTCGACCAGGCATATATCATGGCCAACATCCATGCAGCGCACGGAGTCTTCTATGCGCTCATGGCGCGCCGCAAGACCGGCCGAGGCCAGCACGTGGAAGTCTCCATGCAGGAGGTGCTGGCCAACATCTTCTACCAGATCATCCGCTACTCGGCCACGTCGGAGATCGGAGAGCGCATCGGCGCAACCGGCAACCTCGCCCCCTACAACATCTACCGGTGTAAGGACGGATGGGTGAGCCTTGCCGTCCTCCTCGCCCCACAGGCAAGAGTCTTCTTCGACTGGATGGGCGAGCCCGCCCTGCAGGACGAGTTCTGGTATCCGCTCATCAACCGGCAGGGCGAGAACATGCTGTTCATCGATTCCCTCACCAGGCCATTCATTGAGCAATTTACGGTGGCCGAATTCGTGGAAGAGGCACAGAGTCGACGCCTAGCCGCCGCCCCCGTCAATCGCCCGGGAGACTTTGCGGACAATGTCCAATTCGCTGAGCGCGACTATTTCACGACTGTCGAACACCCCGAGATCGGTGAGTATCCGCTTCCCGGCGCGCCATTCCGCATGTCGGAAACACCCATCCCCCAGCCCAAACCCGCTCCTCTGTTGAACGAACACGCCGGCCAAATCTCGGAGCGCCAACCTGCGCCCGCCGGTGCGGCGGAGAACGGCGCATCCCCTGTTCTACCGCTTGAGGGCGTGCGAGTCCTGGACTTCACGCGCATCTGGGCGGGGCCTTACTGCACCAGGCAGCTTGCCGATTATGGCGCAGAAGTCATCAAGGTTGAGTCGTCCCTGTTCGACACCAACAACCGCATGGGCACGATGCCATTCGTCGCCGATCTGAACCGCAACAAGCACGGCATCACGCTCGACCTGCATCACGATGAGGCGCGGGAAGTCGCCATGCGCATCGCCGCCGTCTCTGATCTCGTCATAGACAACTTCGCGCTCGGCGTCATCGACCGCTTCGATCTCGGCTACGAGGAATTGCGGAAGGTCAACCCGGAAATCATCCAGGTCAGCATGCCCGGATGGGGCAGCATTGGGCCGCTTAAGGATCACGTCGCCTTCGGATTCAGCCTCGTCTCCGTCTCCGGCCTCAGCTACACATGGGGACACCCGGAGTCCGAGCCCAACGCCCGCTGCAAGTTCGACTATCCCGACTTTCTCATCGCCAGCCTTACCGCGCTCGCCGCTCTTGCCGCCATCTATCACAAGGCAGAGACAGGACGCGGCCAGTACGTGGAGATGGCGCAAGTGGAGGCCGTCGGAAACACCATGGCCATGCCCTTCATGGACTACAAGGTCAACGGCCGCCCCGGCGAGCCCGTTGGCAACCGCCACTCCGTCCACGCCCCGCACGGCATCTACCCCGCCAAAGGCAACGATGAATGGTGCGCCATCGCCTGCAGAACGGATCAGGAATGGGAAGCGCTCGTTCAGGCTATCGGCGCTCCTGCATGGACGCAGACTCCAGACTATGCGACGCAGGAGGGACGCAAGGCCAACGAGGACGCGCTGAACGCCGACCTGTCCGAATGGACGCGAACGCAGACGCCGCGACAAGTCATGCACCTGCTCCAACGCTCCGGTGTCGCCGCCACCGCCGTCCTCGACGGCGAGGGGCTGTACTGGGATCCCCACCTGCGGGAGCGCGGCTACATCCAAACACTGGATCACCCGGATTGGGGCGTTTTGCAGCAGCCCGGCGTCACCGTCCGCCTGGCAGAAACGCCCGGCGGCTCACGGATGCCCTCCGCCGCCCTCGGCCAGCACAATGACTACGTTCTCCGCGGCATCCTCGGCCTCTCAGACGACGAGGTTCAGAAACTTCAGGACGTAGGAGCGTTAACCTAGAGCGAGATGGCAAGCACGTTACGGAATCAGTGAGGTTGGGAGGAACAAATATGACATCTGGGAATGCGAACGGCGCCGGCGCGCTTGATGGTGTGCGCGTGCTTGATCTCGGCGGGCTGCCGTCCATGTACGCCTCCAAGCTTCTCGCTGACTTTGGCGCGGATGTCATCCTCGTTGAGGGGCCGAACGGCGACGCGAGCCGCCACATGCCGCCATACGCCGCCAACGAACCTGGCCAGGAGCGCAGTCTCGTCTTTCACTCGTTCCACACGAACAAGCGCAGCATCGTCGCTGACATCACAACGGACGAGGGCCGGGACACAATCCGCCGTCTCGCGCGAACCGTCGATGTCATCCTGGAAACCAACTCCCCCGGCTACATCAACGAGATTGGCCTTGATTTTGAAAGTCTGCGTGCTGACAACCCCGGCCTGATTCTCTGTTCAGTCACGCCCTACGGCCAGACCGGCCCCTACGCCTCCTACAAGGGCACGGACATCCACGCCGAGGCAATGGGCGGTTTGATGCTTCTCCAGGGCGATCCTGAACGCCAACCTGTCATGTCCCCCTCCTTCCTCGGCTATTCCGTCGGCGGCACACATGCGGCCATCGGAATCATGAACGCGCTCTTCGCTCGGGAGCATTCGGGACGCGGTCAGCGCGTGGACGTCTCGATGACGGAGGCCACAGCGAACATCCTGTTCATCGTCGCGCAGTTCGGCTACAACAGCACCGTTGCGGAGCGTCCGGGCACGGGCGGCGGCGGCGGGACCGGCGTCTTTGAATGCTCCGACGGCTGGATCGGCTTTTCCCCCATCCAACCCGGCCAGTTCATGTCGTTCGCACAGTGGACGGGCAATGAAATCATCCAGGACGAGATGTTCAGGGACCTCACTCTCCGCCAGGAGAATAAGGACTTCATCAATGAGATTGCCGTGGAGTTCTTCCTCACCAAGACCGTCGCGGAGGCCGTGGATGAGGCGCAGGCGCGCCGCATTCCCGCCGCGCCTGTCAGTTCTCCCGCCGACCTCGCCCAGAACCCGCACCTGCTCTTCCGCGACTACTTCCAGGAGGTGTCGCATCCGGTCCTGGGCAACTACAAGCTCCCCGGCCCTGCTGGACAGTTGAGCGAGACGCCGTGGTCGTTGCGTCGCCCTGCGCCGACGCTCGGACAACACACGGATGAGGTGCTTGCTGAAGCGAACAACGCCGCTCCATCGACGCCGGCAGCCGCCGTCATGGCCAACCCTGGCAATGGACGCCTGCCGATGGAGGGCGTGCGCATCACAGACCTGACGCGCATCTGGGTTGGCCCGTACGGAACACGGCAGCTGGCGGACTTCGGCGCAGACGTTATCAAGATTGAATCCTCACTCTTCGACCCCGCCTCACGCATCGCCGGCATCCTGCCCATGCACCCGGAGCTCAACCGCAACAAGATGAGCATCACCGTGGACCTCCACTTTGAGGAGGGGCAAGACATCGTCCGCAAGCTGGCGGCGACAAGCGACGCAGTCGTTGAGAACTACGCCGCCGGAGCGCTCTCCCGCTGGGGTCTGGACTATGAGGGCATCCGCGCTGTCAAGCCTGACATCGTGTACATGAGCATGCCCGGGTGGGGCAGCACCGGCCCGTTCGCGTCACACGTGCTGTTCGGACTTCAAGCGCAGACGGCATCCGGCGTCACCTATCTCTGGGGGCATCCGGAATCGCCGCCCTCCCTTCGCTGCGGCGTCTACTATGCCGATTTCTTTGTGGGCGGACTCTCCGGCTACATGCTGCAAACCGCCCTATATCACAAGCTCAAGACGGGACAGGGCCAGCGCATCGAGGTCTCGCAGGTAGAGGCGCAGGCTAACGCGCTCGGCGTGCCGTTGCTGGACTACGTCATCAACGGTATCAACCAGGAGCCGACGGGAAACCGGCGCGAGTACGCCGCCCCGCACGACGCCTACCCCTGCGCCGGAGATGATCGCTGGTGTGTCATCGCCTGTCACACGGAGGAGGAATGGCAGGGTCTGGTGCGCGGCATGACCCCACCCAACCAGGAAGCTCCCGCGTGGACGCAGGACTCGCGTTTCGCCACGTTGGAGGCGCGTCTCGCCAACCGTGAGGCTCTCGATGAGCTCGTATCCGAGTGGACGAGGAACCTCACTCCGCGGCAGGTCATGTTGACGCTCCAGAAACACGGCGTGCCCGCCACCGCCGTTCAGACGACGGAGGAGGTGTATTACGATCCCGCCCTGAACGCGCGCGGCTACATCGTCAACGTGCCGCATGTGGAACCGCATTGGGGCAACATTGGCCACGCCTCCTATGGCGCGAAGCTTGAAGAAACCCCTGGCGCAATCCGCACGGGCGCCCCTGCTCTCGGCGAGCACAACGACTACGTCATGCGTGAACTGCTCGGCCTTTCGGAGTCAGACATCCGCGAACTGATGGAGGCAAAAGTCCTGGTCTAGGACTCCCAAAGTCCCCTCCCCCCTTGTGGGGGAGGGTTAGGGTGAGGGTGCTGAATCCCCGGCGAAGAGCCTGCCGAATTCCCAAGGAAACGATATGGTCGTTTCCTCAGCTAGCATGTGAAGGGAACGTGCCCTTCTCCGGTGCTCTGCCCGGCGCTTTCAACCCAGCACGACCAGCTTCTGTGAGCCTCAAGGTAGAGTGCGTAATCCTCTCCTGTAGAAATATACCTGGCTTCCAGGCGGAGATGGAGGTCGCGAGCATTATTGACTTGCTCGCGGAGCCAGGCGTTCCCCATTCGGGTATTCTTCTGAATGTCTATGAGGTATCCCTGAACACGTTCATGTGGTATCCAGCACCCGTCATCGCTGTCTTCAGCGTCAGCCTTCGTTCGAAAGGCATAGACGCCTTCGGCTCCCTCTATTTGTGTCACCCTGTGAGCAATCTGATAAGGGGCACCCCAGCATGACGGGCTGTAGACGATTATTGTACCTACTGTGATGTCTGCAGGATCAAAGTCGGTCAGCCATGTCATCGTGTCAAGGCACGTTATCTTGGGCTCCATGCTGCCTGTGCAAAGAAAATCGGTCGTAGACGTGTTTCCGTGGAGAAGAAGCGGCCTTCGTCTCTCTTCCAGCTCGGTAACCTCAGCATCCAGGTCCTCAAATAGATCTTGCATTCTAGAGACTCCAGCCCTCCAAGTGTCATGTGCTTCCTCGGCCTCAGTTGCAAGCCCCTGAATTCGCTGGAGTTCACTCTGGGCATCCTCTAGTGGGGCGACAACCTCCAGTAGTCTCAAGTTTTCCTCTTCAAGGGCTATGCTGTCGCTGACCAAAGTCTTGTGCTGTGCCAAGAGTTCAGCGCCGGAGTCCTGCAGTTCTCTGTAGGAAGTCAAGAGCCCTGTGTATGCATCCTCTTTCTCTTGTAAATCGTCTCGCAGGAGACGAATCTGACTGTCGGCTTGCCCAAGATCATCCCTGGTTTCCTCGAGATCCGCGCCGAGCTGGGATACCTGCATGAACAGGTAGAACCCTCCAATACCGACGGTGATGACCAACAGAGTTCCAACACTCGTTACGACATATTTCCACATCGTAGTACCCCTCGTAGCAGAGACCGGATGGTGTGCCCAATCACCCGAATCCCCCGCGCTGAGCCTGCCTCGTTCACCCTGAGTCTTTCGAAGGGAATCCCCTACATCAACTCCTCAAGCCGCTGGATATTGCGCGGGTTATCTACCTCATTGCCCTTCTGAATCCCTGCGTAGTACGCAAATAACTGCACAGGCAGCGCCGTCACCAGGGGCAGCAGTGACTGCGGCGTGTCCGCCGGGATGAAGATGGGGTGATCCACAATCGGCGCGAGTTCCTCATCACCCTCCGTCAAGATGGCCGCTACAACGCCCCCATTGTCCTTGAGCAACCTGACCGAAAGCGCCATGCGCCCGTACTCGGGGCCCTGCGGTGCAATGGCAAAGGCAGGCGTTTCATCCCCGTTGACGAGGGCGATGGGGCCGTGAATGAGCTCCGATCCCGGATAGGCAGTGGCGTGGATGTAGCCAAGCTGGATTAGCTTCCATGCTCCCTCCGCCGCAATCGGGTACAGCCGTCCATGCGCCAGGAACACCGCATCACGCCGTGTGGAATAGCGCGTGGCCAGCGCAGAGGGCAGAGAGGGGTCTTCGAGAATCCGATTCGCGTACCCGGACAGCTTGCTTAGTTCGTTCAGGCGGCCGGGCACGGATTCTGCGCCGTCATTTCCTCGAATGAGGGCGAGATACATCGCTATCAGGTAAAACGTAAGCACCGATGACGTGAACGATTTTGTGGACGCCATTCCGACCTCGCGTCCGCATCGCAGCGGCACCACGGCGTCGGCCATCAACGCCCCCGTTGAATCCTCATCATTCGTCACCATGATCGTCGGGCAGCCCAGTTCGCTGGCTCGGGTCATCGCGCCCAGCGTATCCAGCGTCTCTCCGGATGCCGTTACTGCGATGAACAGGGTTTTCGGGCCAAGCTCAAAATCGCCAAAGACTATCTCTGAACCGACGTCTACCTGGCATGGCAGGTCTGTCAGCTCTTCGATATACAGCCGACCGGCGTCCGCCGCGTGGAGGGACGAACTTGATCCCGTGAGCACCACCCGTTCTACGCCCTGCAGCGCGTCCCGCACTGAGTCGAGTTCCTCCATCCGTAGGGAGACCGTGTCGAAATCGACGCGCCCACGCAGCGCGTCAGTCCACGCTTCCGGCTGCTCGGTAATCTCCTTGATCATGAACGTCATATGGCCGCCGCGCGCCGCCGCCATCGGATCTTCTGAGGGCGAAATCGAACGCTTGGTGATGGGAACGCCGGCCATGAGCGTCTTGAATTGCACTCCCCGCGGCGTCACGATCGCCATCTCCCCGGCGGCCAGGAACGCAATCCTGTCCGCCACGCTTGTCAGCGGCCCCGCCTCGCTCGCCACAAAGGCCTCATTGTTCCCCCATCCCACGACAAGCGGGCTCGCATACCCGCTGCGCGCAGCCACAATTGTCTCCGGTTCCTCCGCCCGTGCCGTGACGACAGCGAGTGTTCCCTGGGTGCGAGCCAAGGCCGCACGAACGGCGACCTCCAGGCTCGCCTCCGCGCCGGCCATGAGCAGCTCTTCCTCGATTAGATGCGGAATAACCTCCGCGTCAGTCGTTGAGAGAAAGCGATGGCCGCGCCCGCGCAGTTCCAGTTTGAGTTCGACGTGATTCTCGACGATGCCGTTCGTGACCACGGCAAGCAGGCCATGACAATCGAGATGAGGCTGCGCGTTCTCTGTGGTCACCGCGCCATGCGTCCGCCACCGCGTATGTCCAAGTCCTATGTGGCCGAGGGGCGGCTCCTCGGAGAGCGCGCCCTCAAGGACATCGAATCGCCCAACAGTCTTGACGGAATTGAAATACCCGTCGGGGTCGCGCACTGCGACCCCTGCGCTGTCGTAGCGCTGATCCCTCACCTGTGAAAGGGCCTGCAAAAGGACCGGTACCGATTCCCGAACACCGACGTAGCTAACGATGGCGCCCATAGATGTCCCTCACCGCCCCGCGCGCTCCTCCGCGTGTTTTATGTCTCGCGCGCTGTCCTCATAGTAGCCGCGCATGTGCTTGGGCAACAGGCCCGCTATGGCTTGCATGATCTCGCTTGTCGCACGTTCAGACCGATCATCCGCTTTGGATTCGGCCAGATCGGAGAAATCCAGCAGCTTGCCGATGCGCGCAGTGAAACGCGGCCTGCGGGCAATGAACGCCGGACTGTTCCCCAGTCCCGCAAAGCCCTCAATCCCGACGGGAAGAACCGGCGCTCCCGTCGTCAGCGCTAGAAAACCCGTGCCCGGCCGGGCTTGGCCCAACCGTCCGTCACGGCTCCGCGTCCCCTCGGGGAACATCCCAATTGCCCCACCGCCGCTCAAGTATTCCCGTGCGGTTCTCAGGGCTTCACGATCAAGCCTGTCCCGCGTAATCGGAATCAACCCCCACGTCCTCACCAACCACCGAGTTAGCGCAGTCCCCTCCGTCACGAGTTCCCGTTTTGCCAGGAAGCGTACCGGCCACGGCATCATGACGCCTATCAGCGCCGGATCCATGTTGTGCGTGTGATTCACAGCAACAATCACCGGCCCCGTTGACGGCACATTCTCACGTCCATGAATCGTCAACCGCGACCCGATCCGAAACGCTCCTGCCGCGCTGGAATGCAACAGCTTTGACATCAGTGACTGTTTTTCCATCACGCAACTATAGTAGATGCAATGCGTCCGTCCCTTCTCTTTTGAGCGGGAAAGGGGGCAGGATAGGGGCGGTAACAGGTGCTGTGCATCTCTCCGTTCCACCTTGATTGGGGAAGGACAGGATGGGGGTGACCGAAATGACTTCAGACGGCGATCACGGAGTTCTGAACGGCATCGACCGCGATGAGGTCGTGCAGCTGATGAAGGACCTGCAAGGCTATCGCAGCTTCTCCGGCAACGAAACGGAGGTCATGCGGTTCCTCGCGAGCTGGTTTGATGAGCGCGGCCTACCCACTGAACTCATTGACGTGTCCGATGAACCCGGCCGCCCAAATCTTGCCGTCCGCATCCCCGGCAGCGGCGGCGGTTCGTCGCTCATGCTCAACGGCCACCTGGACATCGATCCCGTCCCGCTTAACTACCCGTTGGATCCGTGGGACTGCCATGAGGAGGACGGACGCCTCACCGGCCACGGACTGGTCAACATGAAGGCGGGTGTTTCCGCTGCAGCCGCGGCAACGGTTGCCGTGCATCGAGCAGGCGTGCAGCTCCGTGGCGATCTGCTCTTCACCGGCGTGGTCGGCGAGCTGCAGGGCGGAGTGGGCGTCTACGACCTCGTGCAGCGAGGCATCGGTTGCGACTACACCATCGTCTGCGAGCCGTCCTTCCTCGATGTACGCACCATGCACTCGGGCGCGTGCCAGTACGTCATCACCGTGACGGGCTCGTCTGCGTGGATCGGGATGCTGCACCGCTCCGAATACGTCAATGCGGTCAATGTCATGGCGGACGTGGTGAAGGCGCTGGATGATGTCGAGTTTTCTGCGCAGCCACACCCGGCCACACCCGGCCTGCCTCGAATGATCATCGGCGCGATAAACGGCGGCGTCGGCACCGATTTCCTCAAGTGGCGCGCCTCCTACGTGGCAGATTACTCCGCGATCATCGTCGAAGTGCGCGGCGTACCCGGACAGGACTGGGAGCAAACGCAGGCCGACATCGACAAGCTCCTGGAGGGTGTTCGCGCCGCCAACCCGGGCGCAGTTATCGAGATTGAGGGACCTCCTGCAACGTACACCGACGATTGGCGGAGCATGAAGGTGCCGGGGCACGGCATTGATACACCGATCGACCATATGCTGCCCCAGACAGTCGCGCGGCATCATACGGAGGTCACGGGAAACGCGCCGGAACGCATCGGTCCGCAGGACCCTGGCTCATATGCGTGGACGGATGCAGGTTGGTTCGCGCGTGGCGGTTCAGTTCCCGTCGTCTACGGCCCAACGTCCAACACGGAACGCACCATACCAATCGACAATGTACTCACTGTCGCTCGCGTCCTGGCGCTCACCGCGTTGGACATCTGTGGCTGATCTGCCCGCGTCTGGCACGCGACCGCTAGAATAGTTAACGAATTCACATGTCGGACAACATTCTTATAGCGGTCGCGTGGCCGTATGCAAACGGAGATCTCCACCTCGGGCACATCGCCGGTGCGTATCTGCCCGCAGACATCTTTGCCCGCTTCCACCGTATGAAGGGCAACAACGTCCTCATGGTCTCAGGCTCGGACGCGCACGGTACGCCCATCACCCTCCGCGCCGAGGCCGAGGGCGTCTCTCCCCGTGAGATACATGACCGTTTCCACCAGGGTTTCTTGGAGTCGTGGGAGGGCCTCGGCATCTCGTGGGACCTCTTCACGACCACTGAAACGGAGAACCACTACCGCATCTCGCAGGACTTCTTCACCCGATTCTACGAAAAGGGCCTGCTCTACGAGACCGCCAGCGAGGTTCCTTACAGCCCCACGCGGAATCGCTACCTACCCGACCGTTACATCAACGGCACGTGCCCCCACTGCGGCTTCGATAGCGCGCGGGGCGACCAGTGCGACGGCTGTGGCCGCACCCTTGACCCACGTGAACTCATCGACCCCCGCAGTACCTTGGACGGCGGAACCCCTGAGTTCCGCACCCGCTCGCATTTCATGATGAAGTTCTCCGAGTACGGCGACAGCCTTCTGGAATGGCTCAAGGACAAGAACCATTGGCGGCCGCAGGTGCTGAATTTCACGACCGGATTCCTGGAACAGGGCCTCAAGGACCGCGCTTACACCCGGGACCTTGACTGGGGCATCCCTGTCCCGCTCGACGGCTGGGAAGACAGGCGCATCTATGTTTGGTTTGAGGCCGTCATCGGCTACCTCTCCGCGTCCGTGGAATGGGCGTCCGATATAAAGGGCGATCCCGAGGCGTGGCGCGCGTGGTGGGGGGCTGACGCGAAGCCGTACTATTTCATCGGCAAGGACAACATCACGTTTCACACCATCATCTGGCCCGCCATGCTCATGGCCTACGGCGATGATCTCGCCCTGCCGGAGGATGTCCCCGCCAACGAGTTCCTCAACCTGGAGGGCTACCAGCTCTCTACCAGCCGCAACTGGGCAGTCTGGGTGCCGGAATACCTCGCCAACTATGACCCGGACGCTCTCCGCTTCGTCCTCTCCGCCAATATGCCGGAGACCTCCGACTCCGAGTTCACGTGGCCCGACTACATCCGACGCGTCAACAACGAACTCGTCGGGACCTACGGCAACCTGGTTCACCGCACCCTGACATTCATCCAGCGATTCTTCGATCGCACGGTACCGGATGCGAAGCCGGATGAGGCCGGGACACGGCTACTGGCAAGGGTCGATGAGGCGCTCGAAGAAGCCGCCGCTGAGATCGCCGCCTGCCGCTTCCGCGCCGGGCTTGGTGTGGCCATGAGTCTCGCTCAGGAGGGCAACCGCTATCTAGACGAGCGCGCCCCGTGGCGCGCAATCCGTGAGGATCGCGAGGATGCTGCGCGCACACTCGTCACCATTTTGGGTATCATCAGCGGACTCAAGACCCTCCTTGCCCCCTACCTGCCCTTCAGTTCTCAGCGACTCCATGAGATGCTCGGACTTGAGGGCGGCATACAAGACGCAGGATGGACTGCAACGGCACCGGAGGCAGGCGCGCGACTACCACAGCCGCAGGCCCTTTTTGCCAAACTTGATGAGGAACAGGTGCTCGCGCGCGAGATGGCCAATCTCGGGGCGGGCGACGAAAGCGAAACGACGGCGTAGACAGGCGCGCTTACGGCCTGCGAAATAACATTGACTGACACGACAACGACAAAGCCCCCGTCCTTTCTTGAAATAATCGAACCGGACATGGCAGAGGTGGAACGCCGCCTCCGCACCATCGGCGAGGACGATTTTCCCTGGCTTGATGAGCTGCTTCGCTACATCCTCGCCACCCCCGGCAAGCGCGCTCGCCCCGCCGTCACCCTCCTCGCCGGACACCTCTTTGACTTCGATCCGGATGTGCATATCTCCATGGCCGTCGCAGTTGAACTCCTTCACACCGCCTCCCTTGTCCATGATGATTCGGTCGATAAGGCCCCATTGCGCCGCGGTGTTGCAACAATCAATGCCCGCCATGGCGACGCCGTTGCGCTTCTCTTGGGTGACTATCTATTTGCCAGTTCCGCCGAGATGGTCTGCGCCACCAACAACGTGCGTGTCATCACCCTCTTCTCCCGCACCCTGCGGCTCCTCGCCGACGGTGAACTCCGCGAGATCCAACAGGCATTCGACTGGACGGGCGGACTTGAGGAGTATTGGGCGCGAGTGGAGCGCAAGACGGCATCACTGTTCACGACGGCTGCTGTCTCCGGCGCAGTGCTCGGGGCCGCGACGGAGACCGAAATCGACGCCGTCACGGAATACGGCATGAGTCTCGGCACCGCGTTCCAGGTCGTGGACGATATTCTCGACCTGCAGGGCGATGCCTCTGAAGTCGGCAAGCCCATCGGCTCGGATCTTCGAGGCGGCATCCTGACTCTGCCCGCCCTGCTCTATCTCGGCGAACACCCCGAACTGAACGAGACAGGCCCATTCGCCCGCCTGCGGGACGAGCGCGAAACCATGACGGAGCCGGATAGGGAGCAATGCGTCGATGAGGCGCTCCATCTCATCCGCGACTCAGACGCCGTTGAGAACTCTTACGCCGTCGCCAACCGTCTCGCCGACCGTGCACGGCAGGCTCTGGGCAAGATCAACCGCCCCGCCAACCCCGCCCTCCAATCCCTCATGGACATCATCGACTTCGTCGTCCAACGCCACTCGTAGTGTCTTCCCCACCTCCACTCAAGGTTGGCAGTGAGTGCGCACTGACCTAGAATCGGTACAACCCTTGACCAACCGGACAAGGCTGATGGGCTGACAATGCAACAGATCGCGATCGTAATTCCGCTCCTGGGCATTGCGTATGCAATTGGGTGCGTTTCTACCGGTTACTATCTCGTTCGGATCAGGACAGGCACGGATATCCGGCAAGAGGGCAGTGGAAATGTCGGCGCGCGGAACGTGAGCCGCGTGTTAGGTCAAAAGACTGCCACGCTCACCCTCGTGGGGGATGCGCTGAAGGGCGCAATTCCGGTTGGCCTCGCAATGTACCTGGGCCTCGATAGTTGGGCAGTTATGGCGATTGTGATGGCGGTGGTCGCCGGTCATATGTGGCCTGCTCAACTCGGCTTTCGCGGCGGCAAGGGTCTGGCAACCGCCATGGGTGCCGTCCTGCTCATCAACCCCATACTTGTCGCCTTCGCGCTCGCAGTCTCCATCCTTGGAAAACTTGCCCTTCGAAACGTGACTGCGGGCGGCCTTGCGGGAGTTGCACTTGTTCCGGTCGTAGCCCTCATTCTTGGATCCGATGTGTATGTGGTTGCCGGTCTTGCCGTTCTGGCCTCCGTGCTCCTCTTTGCTCACCGTGACAACCTGCGCAGCCTCGCCGACGCATTCAGGCGCGACAAGGTCGGCGAATCGAACAGGGTTGGTGTGACCCGATGAACGGCGTGAATGGCAAGAGCGAATACGTCTTCAAGGTCGCGTCCGAAGCATGGGAACTGGAAGAGATCTTCAGGCTCAACTACGAGACGTTTGTTGAGGAGCTTCCCCAGCATGAGGAGGATTCGTCACGTCGTCTGATTGACCAGTTCCACGACGAAAACACCTATTTCATCTGCGTGCGCGGGAAAGAACTGGCCGGCATGGTTGCCGTGCGCGACAAGAGGCCATTCTCGCTGGACCGCAAGTTGGGCAGTGTCGATGAATACCTGCCGTCGGGCCTTTCACTGTGTGAAATCCGTCTCCTCACCGTGCGTTCGGAGAGAAGAAATGGCCGCATCCTCCAGGGCCTGCTCTCACAAGTGGCGAAACACTGCGTGGATAACGGCTACGAGATGGCGCTGATTTCAGGCACCACACGTCAACTTTCCCTCTACGAGCGCTTGGGATTCGAGCCGTTCGGTCCCATAGTCGGAACGCCGGAAGCGTCCTTCCAGCCCATGTTTCGACGACTAGAAACGCTTGATGATGACTTCAAGGGGCGACTCCATCGGTCGGTTGAAGAACACAGCGGGGAGACAGTGAATTTGATGCCGGGCCCTGTCTCCGTCCATCCGGACGTTCAGCGCGCATTTGCCCGTCGGCCGGAATCTCACCGCTCTCCTGCGTTCGTGGCAGGCGTGCAACGCACGAAGGACCTGCTCTGTGGGCTAACGAACGCCCAGCATGTGGAGATAATGCTGGGATCGGGAACGTTGGCGAACGATGTCATCGCCGCTCAGCTTTCGCTGGAGCCGGGTCGCGGACTGATCCTCAGCAACGGCGAATTCGGTGATCGCTTGCTGGATCAAGCGACTCGATTCGGTCTCGAGTTCGACGCGCTCCAGGAGCCCTGGGGACAGCCTTTTGACGCCAATGAGATATCAAACACGGTGGCGCAGGGACACTATGCGTGGATTTGGGCGGTTCACTGCGAGACATCGACCGGTGTCCTGAACGATATTGCTCTTTTGAATCGCCTCAGTACGGAGACGAATGCGAAGCTCGCTCTGGACTGCATCAGCTCCATCGGTACAACGCCGGTGGACTTGCAGGGTGTTTTCCTGGCCTCCGGCGTGAGCGGCAAGGGACTCGCATCATATCCGGGTCTGTCCATGGTCTTCTACAACAACGAGGTACAACCTCGACCGGACAAACTGCCGCGCTATCTGGATCTCGGCTACATCGCCAACAAGGGTGGAGTACCGTTCACCACGTCCTCCAACCTGCTGGCCGCCCTTGCATCAGCCCTGGATGTCCTTGACCCGGCGCAGCGATTCGACGATGTAGCGGAGAGAACCTGCGCCCTGCGAGACAGTCTGCGCGCCCACGGATTCACCCTGCTCGCCCAGGACGAAGTCTCGGCGCCCGCCGTCATTACTGTCGTGCTGCCGCCGGATGTTGATTCCGTTGAATTGGGCGAACGGGTGGAGAACGCCGGATTTGCCCTCAGCTACAACAGCGACTACTTGGGTGAGCGCAACTGGATACAGATATGCCTCATGGGGTACCTGGACGATGCCAACCTTGAGCCGCTCATCCCAACGCTGGAGCGTGAGTACGCCCCGCTGCGGCGAACTGCCACAGCTCAAACGTAGCAAGGGTAGGTTGTGATCCCCGAAAACAATGAGGGCGGCACATCCGGCCTCGTTGTCTTCGCCGACAACCTCGAATACTTGCGCGCAATGCCGGACGGAATCGTTGACCTAATCTATATCGATCCGCCGTTCAACACAGGAAAAACGCAGTCGCGGGAATCCATCCGTACCGTGCGCGATGAGCAGGGCAATCGTGTCGGCTTCCAGGGCCGGCGTTACCGCACGGAGCGCATTGGCAATTCCGCATACGATGACAGCTTTGATGACTACCTTGCATTCCTTGAGCCGCGACTAATCGAAGCGAGGCGCGTCCTCAAGCCGAACGGCTCGTTCTTCCTCCACGTCGACTACCGCGAAGTCCACTACTGCAAAGTGCTGCTCGATCAGATTTTCGGACGCGACTCGTTCATCAATGAAATCGTCTGGGCCTACGACTACGGCGCGCGGTCAAAGTCCCGCTGGTCCGCCAAGCACGACAATATCCTCTGGTACGCAAAGGACCCGTCCGATTTCACCTTCAACTTCGAAGAGATGGACCGCATTCCATACATGGCGCCCGGCCTCGTCGGCAAAGAAAAAGCGGCGCGCGGCAAGACGCCCACGGACGTCTGGTGGCACACCATCGTCCCCACGAACGGCAAGGAAAAAACCGGCTACGCCACGCAGAAACCCCTCGGTATCCTGGAGCGTATCGTCAAGGTGCACTCCAACCCCGGCGACCTCGTCCTCGATTTCTTCGCCGGCAGCGGCACCACAGGCGAGGCAGCCGCAAAGAACGACCGGCGTTTCATCCTCGTGGACAATAGTGCCGAGGCCATCCGCATCATGGCCAAACGCCTGACCCCTTACAGCCCCCAATTCAAAGGCTGCGAGAGTATCATCCCCGCCAAACCACCCGTCATTCCCGCGCAGGCGGGAATCTGAATCGCATTGCTTAACCCAATCCCGTAACGCCAACCCACTCGTCATTCCCGCGCAGGCGGGAATCTGAATCGCATTGCTTAGCCCAAGCCCGTATCGCCAACCCCCCGCTCACCCTGAGCCTGTCGAAGGGTCGCCCCCGCCACCACAACGCTGAACTCCCCGCGCGGCTTCTGAAAGTGGTCGATGGCCTCTGAAAGCGTCCCGCGGAATATCTCCTCATGCAGCTTGGTCATCTCCCGTCCGATGACTGTCTCGCGGTCGCCCAGCACATCCCGTAGCGTCTCCAGCGTCGCAATGATGCGATGCGGCGACTCATAAAGCACCGTCGGCCATTCCTGCTCAGAGATGGCCTCTATCATCCGGCGACGCTGCCCCGCCCTGCGAGGCAGGAATCCCAGGAACGTGAACTTGTCGGCAGGCAGCCCCGCCACACTCAACAGCGCGGCGATGGCCGTCGGGCCCGGAATCGGCGTCACCGTGTGGCCCGCCTCCGCAGCCGCCTTCACCAACAACGCGCCGGGGTCGCTGATGAGCGGCGTCCCCGCCTCGCTCACGAGCGCAATATCCTTGCCCTCATCGAGCTCTGCAAGCAGCTGCGGAATCCGCCGCCGCACATTGGCATCAAACAGGCTGACCATCGGAACGCGCAGACCGTATCGCGTCAGCAGCTTGCGCGTTGTGCGCGTATCCTCAGCCGCAATCAAGTCAACCTCGCCCAGCACGCGCAGCGCCCGAGCCGAAATATCCTCCAGGTTTCCAATCGGCGTCGCCACGACATACAACACGCCACCGGATTCGTTCAAGTCCGTCATTACGTTGAAAGCATAGACTGATGACCCCTACCGCTGCCTTGGGTCCAAAACGTCTCGGACGCTGTCACCAATCAGCGCCACGCAGAACACCAGCGCCGTCAGCGCAAGCCCCGGAAAGATCGTCAGCCACGGCGCTGCCTCGAGAAATCCCTCGGATCCTTCCTTGAGCATCCGCCCCCACGAGGGATCGGGCGGCGGCACTCCCAGCCCCAAAAAACTCAGCGCCGCCTCCGTCAGCACCGCGCCCTCCATGAAACCCGTGGCATGGATAATCACGGGCGTGATGGAGTTTGGCAGGACATGCCGCACGACGATACGCGTTGGACTCCCGCCGAGTGATTTCGCGGCCATCACATACGTCTCCGCTTTGACGGAAAGCGCCTGCGCCCGCGCGATGCGCGCCACCTGCGGCACGAACGCCACAGTTATTCCAATGATCACGCTGACCGGCGACGGCTCCAGCACCACAACCAGCAGCAACGCCATCAACAGGTGAGGGAACGCCATCAGGGCGTCGATGAATCGCTGGATGACCAGATCGGCTATCCCTGACGCATAGGCGGAGATGACGCCGATTGTCGTGCCGATCACCGTCCCCGCCAGCACGGACACCAACCCCACCATCAGCGAAATCCGCGCCCCGTACAAGACACGGCTGAACACATCCCTGCCGAATCGGTCCGTGCCGAAGAGGTGCTCGGCGGACGGCGCGAGCAGAGTGTTGGCCTCGTCATGCACAAGCGGATCGAAGGGCGCAAGTTGCTCAGCGAATATGGCCGCCAGCCCCATCGCGACAAGCGCCATGAGCGCGGCAGCGCCAACGGGGTAGCGCTTCGCCGCCCGCGCCGGTCTAGTCGCGATACGTGATGCGCGGATCAAGTACGGCATACAGCACGTCGATAACCAGGTTGACCGTCAGCATGATGAACACGAACAGCGTGGCGTAGGTCTGCACGACGGGGTAGTCGCGATCCGAAACGGCATCCACGATGCCGCGCCCGATTCCCGGCAAGCCGAAGATCGTCTCCATCACCACCGCTCCACCCAATAGAGTCCCCACCTGTATCCCCGCCACGCTCAAAACGGGTATCAGCGCGTTGCGCAGGGCATGGCGCACGAGCACGATTCTTTCAGCCAGCCCCTTGCTCCGCGCAGTACGAATAAAATCCTGCCCCAGCACGTCCAGCATCCCCGCCCGCGTCATGCGCGTCAGGTACGCCGCATAGCCCCACGCGAGGATCACGACAGGCAACGCCATCAACTGAACATGTCGCAGGGGGTTTTGCCAGACATGGTCATAGATGACGGGAGGCGACCACCCAATCAGCAACACCAATGCAATCAACGCCAGAAGCGCGATGAAAAAACTCGGGACGGCCTGCCCGCCAATGGCGAACAAACGCACAAGGATATCGGCCCACCTTCCTTGCCGCACCGCGCCCGCGATTCCGACCGGAATCGCTATCGCCGCCGCCAGCAACATCGTGTAGACCGCAAGCTGAAGCGTGACCGGCAGCTGGCGCGCCACGAGCGACGATATCGGCGTCCGATTGACGAACGACCTTCCCCCAAAGTCACCCGTCGCCACGCTCCACAGCCACGAACCGTACTGGGCAATGAGCGGCTCATCCAGCCCCAGCTCCTCTCGCACGCGCTCCACCTGCAGAGGGTCATGAGCCACCTCGCCGGAGCCGCCCAGCACCACGTCCACCACGTCCCCGGGCAGTACGCGCAGGATCGCAAAGATAACAATCGACGCAATCAGGAGCGTCGGAATAAACAGCGCAAGCCGCAGCCCAATGTATCGGAGCATGACAACAACCTAACGTATCGGCGGCGCGTCGGGTTGGCGGCACACCCTACAACAGCTGAACCACCGCCGCCCCGGCAATGGCCGTCACCACGACAACCAGCCACGGCGGCGCTTTCCAGAACGCCAGCAGGGCGAACGCGGCGGCCGCCACTGCAAAGTCCGCCGGTGTCCCAATGGCGCTGGTCCAGAGCGGGTCGTAGAGCGCCGCCAACAGCAGCCCCACCACCGCGGCATTCACGCCCATCAGCGCCTGCCGCACACGCGCCACGCCCCGCAGTCGCTCCCAGAACGGCAGAACGCCCGGGACGAGCAAGAACGACGGGGCGAATATCGCCGCCAAAGCCAGAAGTCCGCCGCCCCATGCCGGCGTCAAACCGTTCACCGACGCGCCAAGAAACGCCGAGAACGTGAACAGCGGCCCCGGAACCGCCTGCGCAGCCCCATATCCTGCCAGGAACTCATCGCTCGTCACCCACCCCGGCGGCACAACCTCCGCCTCAATGAGCGGCAGCACAACATGACCACCCCCAAAGACAAGAGACCCCGTTCGGTAGAAGCTGTCCACAACATCAATTGCAAGGCTCTCCGTCAGCCTGCTCGCCAGCGGCAAAACGGCCAACAGTACAAGAAACGCGATGAGCAGCACGGCCGCGGAACGCGTCCCGCCCGCCGATACGGCATCGCCATCCCCTCGCGGCTCTGGCGGTTTGAGAAGAATCAAACCGAGCACGGCCCCGCTCGCAATCACTACCAACTGCGCCGCGATACCGCCCGACAGAAGCAACGCCGCGGCGGCTACCACGGCAATGGTGATGCGCGTCCGGTCCGGCGTCAGTGTCCGCCCCATCCCCCACAGCGCCAACGCGACGACCGCCACAGCAACAATCTTGAGCCCGTGCAGCCAGTCGGCGCTCTCCTGCGCCCCCAACTCCTGCACGCCGTACGCGAACAGGATCAGCGCCAACGCTGAGGGCAGCGTGAATCCCAGCCATGCCGCAAATCCGCCGAGCAACCCGCCTCGCTTGATCCCGACGGCCATCCCAAGCTGGCTGCTCGCCGGGCCCGGCAGGAACTGGCACAGCGCGATCAACTCCGCAAACGTGCCCTCATCCAGCCACTTGCGGCGGACGACGTATTCCTCACGGAAATACCCGATATGCGCGATCGGCCCGCCAAACGACGTCAGCCCCAACCGCCCCGCAACAAGAAAAATCTCCCAAAACCGTGCCATAACTGTCGGCATCGTATGCCATACAGCAAATGCAGGTCATGAAAACCCGTCGCGCACCCCACTCGAATTCCCCGCCTTCGAGGGGGAGGGTGAGGGTTCCCTGTCATTCCGAGCGCAGCGAGGAATCTAAGGACTCATTCCTCAGCCAAATCCGCTTCTATACTCCGGTTGGGTTCACAAGATGTTTCTATACTTTCATGCCAGGAAGTATAGGCTCTTGCCCGAAACAATATCGAGGTTGGACTGAGCAGTCCCTAGCGGATATCGGTAGCGCTAGGCCTGTCGACGATCTCCATCAGCCGTTCGACTGCGTACAGATTTGGGCGCGATCCCGTATTGCGTTTAACGATTCCAGCATCGACCAATCGATCCAGCACTCGGCGCGCACCAGCGTCTGTAATCCCAAGGAATCTGGATGCCGTAGGAGCGCTCATTACCAATCGCGAACATATCTCATCCAACAGCCGAAGAACATTTGCAGAAACGTTTCGTTCCCGTAGCGTATCCCGCCAATTCTCCTGCGTCTGGCGTAGTTGTCGGACACGCTCGATCGTATCCCGCGCCTCCTGTCCAACTCCGGTAAGGAAGTACCTCACCCAGCGCTCGTAGTCGCCCGTCACGCTAACATTTAACAGTTCGTCATAGTATCGTTGGCGATCACGTTCAAAATACGCGCTCAGATGTAGAAGTGGCTGTGTCATAAGCCCGCTCTGTTGCAGAAACAGTGTAATTAACAGTCGCCCAATCCGCCCGTTGCCGTCCCGATATGGATGTATCGATTCGAACTGGTAGTGCATCAGGGCGCACCGGACCAAGGGCGGCATCAGGTTATCACCCTGGTTCACAAACTCCTCCAACCCTTGGAAGAGATCCCGCAGATATTGCGGCGGCGGAGGGACGAATCGAGCTTCTTCGATTGGAGAACCCTCTGGCCCAATGTAGACTTGGGTATCTCTGAATGCGCCGGGTCGCGTTTCCTGACCACGTACGCCTCGCATCAGGACTTCATGCAGTTCATTCGCCAGTCTGAAGGAAATGGGCAACTGTTCCAGCAGAGCAATGCCGTGGTCGACTGCCAAAGCATAGTTGATCACCTCGCGGACATCACTGTCCGGACGTGGCGGAGGGCCCGCCTCAGCCGAGACTACATCAGTCAGTGAGGCCATCGTTCCTTCGATGCGGGACGAAAGAACGGCCTCTCTGCGAATGAGTGGCCTGTAGAGTATATGGGGATTGGGTATCGTCTCCCCGGCGCCGGCAAGTATGCCAACGGCCCGGGAGGCGGCGTCGAGGATATTCACCGTTATCCTGTCGAGTGAAAGGGCTTCCGGCAGCGGCTCAGGAACGAACGCCGTGTCGCCGTCCGCTATAGAAACCACTGCACCGACCGGGCTGTTTCTGAGTCGTTGCATGAGAATCTATACTCCAGTTGGATTCCGGCTCTTATTCTATACTTTTCCCGTCAAAAGTATAGTTCCCCGCGCCAATCTATACTCCGGTTGGATTCGTGGGCCGTTTCTATACCCTCGCGCCCGAAAGTATAGATTACGCGCCGTGTCATTCTGAGCGCAGCGAAAGGCCTCAAACCAGATCGCGAACCGGGAGCCGTTACGCAGTAACCCACACCGTCGCGAAATCCGTGTGGGTATGCCCATCCTCCGGCGGTATCACAAGGCCCTTCACATACGTCCGATACGGCACAACCTGCACCGTTCCCGCAATGGGCACCACGTACGTCTGCTCTCGAACTACGTAGCTCTCCAGTTCCCGCCACGCCGCCACGCGCTGCCGATGTGTCCGCGTCGCGCGCAGCTCCTCGTACAGGAGGCTCACGTGCTCATCCTCATGCTTGGCGTAGGCGTCCGGAAAACGGCTGTACACACCGTAGGCCGCCTCCGTGCCCTCCGGTATGGGCGACGTGAAGTTGGAGCCGGGCTGGGAATCGTAGTCGAGGCTCACGCGCCCCCGATTCCACTCCGCCTCGTCCACCAGCTGTATCTGAAGGTCGATACCAAGCCCGGCGAGTTGGTTGTGCAGAAACTCGCAGCGCGCCGTGAGACGGGCACGGCAGAGATAGTCCATCTCGAAGCCGTCCTCATGGCCCGCCGCCGCCAGCAGCGCCAAGGCCTCATCCCGTCTCTCATCAAGAGCGCCCCGGTTGAACCGCTGCCACGTCGTGAAATCGGCCGACGTGAACGGGTTGGCCGGGCTGAACGTCGGCGAGATATAGCCGAATCCGCCCAGCACCGTGGGAATCGCTGCCTCGCGATCGATCCACAGGGAGATCGCCTGCCGCACGTCCGGATCCTGCCACGGGCCCTCGCGCAGCACGTTGAACCCCAAGCGGAACATCCCGCCCTGCATCTCCCCGTAGAAGACCTCGTCCGGTCCCAGTTGCTCATCGATGGCCGCCTTGCGTTCCTGCGTCAGGTAGTGCCCTTCTCCGCGCGCTCCGCCGTCGATGCGGCCGGTCCGGAACGCCGCGTCCATCGCCGTCGCGTTCGGCATGATTACGTAGTCGATGCCGTCCAGGTACGGCAGATTGCCACCCGCGCCCCGCTCCCAATAGCCATCATTGCGAACCACACGCACCAGGCTGCCCGGCTCATAACTCTCAAGACGAAACGGCCCTGTTCCAACGACACCTGCATCCAACGGCCCGGCGCTGTACTCCCCGTCCTCAAACAGAGGCTCAAATACGTGCTTAGGATGAGCGATGCGCAGGCGCGAGTTTGCCAGCACGGACAGATAGTGCGGATTCGGCTCCCCGAGCGTCACCCGCAGACGGTTGAACTCCAGCACGTCAACTGACTCAATCTCTCCAAGCTCCCCACGGAAATAGGCCGGCGCGCGGACCGGGACGCCGTCCGATTCCCATCCGTTCGCCGACAGATCGAACCAGAACTTGGCGTCCTCTGCCGTGAACGGCTCGCCATCGTGCCACGTCACGTCGGGACGAATCGTGAACTCCCACTCGGTGAAGCCGGGATTTGCAAGCCAACTCGACGCCAGGTCCGGGCACGCAAGATACATGTTCTCCCTGCACCGCCGCACCAAGTTGCCCGCGCCGAATAGCGCCCCGCCAACGTGATGCAAAGCGATGCTGGACGTCCGCATCGTGTCGAACGCCGCTGGCGGATCCCCCCGATTCGCCAACGTCAACACCCCGCCATACGTCGGCGTGTCTCCACTCGAAATCGCAGATGAATCTGAGCTCGACTGTGGAGTCGCAGTGCTCTCGTCCCTGCCGTTGCACGCGGCCCCCACGAGCGCGACCACTAGCAGCAGCGTGACGATCCCCGTCATGCGGTAGGCCCGAATGGTCACTCCAGCGTTCGCAGCTGCGGGAACAGCACCACCTCGCGGATCGTCGTCTGCCCCGTCAGGATCATTACAAGCCGATCAATGCCAAGCCCGAGTCCACCCGCCGGCGGCATCCCGTGTTCCACTGCTGTCACAAAATCCTCATCCAGCCGGTCAAAGTCCTCGTCGCGGAACTGCTCGCGGTTCTCCTCCTGCGCCTGCAGTCGCGCCGCCTGCTCGATGGGGTCATTCAACTCAGTGAACGAGTTGGCAACCTCCATCCCGCCGATGAACCCCTCAAACCGCTCCGCCAACCGCGCATCACCCTCCGTCGCCTTGGCCAGCGGCGTCATCTCGATTGGATAGTCAAGCAGGAACGTCGGCTGAATGAGCCGCGGCTCCACCAGGTCGCCAATCAGCTTGTCCACCAGCTGAGGCCACGACGAGTCCGCCGCCGGCGTCAGACCTCTCTCACGCATGGCAGCGCGCAGCCCATCCGCCTTTCGCATCTCCTCGCTGAGCAGGTCGATCTCGCTCCACTGCCGGATAGCATCAATGAGGGGAAGCCGCTGCCACGGCGGCGTCAGGTCAATCTCCTGCCCGTCATACGTCACCACCGCTGTGCCATGCGTTTGCACCGCGAGTTGGTGAACAAGCGACTCCACCATCTCCATCACGTCCGTGTAGGACGCGTATGCCTCATACGACTCCATCGTCGTGAACTCGGGGTTGTGCGCCGCGTCGATCCCCTCGTTGCGGAAGATGCGGCCGATCTCAAATACCTTCTCAAATCCGCCCACCAGCAGCTTCTTGAGGTTCAGTTCGGTCGCGATGCGTAGAAACAACTGCCGGTCCAGCGCGTTATGCCGTGTGACGAACGGCGCGGCCATCGCCCCCGCCGCCACGGGCACCAGCACCGGCGTCTCGGCCTCGATGAACCCCCGATCCTCCATAAAGCGGCGGATCGCGGACACAACCGCGCTGCGAACAACAAAGATCTCCCGGACCTCGTCGTTCGCCATCAGATCGAGATAGCGCTGCCGATACCGCTGCTCCACGTTGCGCAGCCCATGCCACTTCTCCGGTGGAGGGCGAAGCGCCTTGCCCAACACGGAGTACGAGTCAGCCTGCACGGTCACCTCGCCCGTCCGCGTCCGGTACAGCATCCCGCTGACGCCCAAAAAGTCGCCGAGATCAAGATCTTTGAGGGCCTGGTAGTCGTCTGGGTCGAAGTGGTCCCGGGCAAAGCTGACCTGAATGTCCCCGCTGCCGTCCCGCAACGTGGCGAACGTCAACCGCCCCATTCCGCGCATGGTCATCAGCCGCCCAACGACAGCGACGCCGTGCTCCGTATTCTCATCCGCCTCAAAGAGCGCCCGTGCCTCGACGGCTGTATGTGTACGCTCCGTTCGACGCGGATATGGATCGATACCGCGCTCGCGCAGCCGTTCCAGCTTGGCCAGTCGTGACTCAAAGTGGGCCTGCGCGGCCCGCGGCTCCTGTTCGTTACTCAACGGACACTATCGTGTAGGTAATCGTACCGCTCGGAACCGGGACCTCCACCGTGTCGCCAACCGTGTGGCCGATCACGGCGCCGCCAACCGGAGACTCGTTAGAGATACGTCCATGCACCGCGTCCGCCTCCGCCGTGCCCACAAGCGTGTACGTGTCCTCTTCTCCAGACTCGTCTCGCACCCTGAAGCGCGTGCCAATGGAGATTCGCCCGTCCTCGGCGTGGTGCTCGTCGATGATGACGGGATTCTTGAGGATGGATTCAAGCTCAAGGATGCGCCCCTCAACGAACGCCTGCTCTGTCTTGGTGTCCTCGTAGTCCGCGTTCTCCTCCGTGCCGGTCAGCTCCTTGGCGCTGTGCAGCTGTTCAGTAATCTCGATGCGCCGCACGTTGCGCAGGTGATCCAGCTCGCTTTCCAGCTTCGCGAACCCTTCGTGCGTCAGGTACGTCTCCTTCTGCGCCATGACGATGACTCCTTTTCAAGAACCCGATACTGGCGGTGGTCATATAGTCTTATATCTAATAGTTCTCTGCCGCCTCCACCACTGTGGCTGATGTCCGAACGACTCCCCACCACGCCCTCGCTCAGATAGACTGGGCGGCGCGTCCGTTATACTCGCGGCCTATTGCCCATGTCAACTACGAAATCCCTGCCGGGCCTGCGGTATGCGCAGTACGGAAACGACGCTCGGCGCACCGTCCACGTCATGCGGAGCCAGTCGCGCCACCACCACCTCATCTCCCTCCCGGATGAAATCCCGTTCCCGCGCCTCGAACAGCATATAGTCCAGCATGACGTCCGTATTGTCGTGCTGCGTCCCCCACTGCGGCTGAACCGCGTGCAAGAGTGCCATGCGTCGATACAAAGCGCGGCTGTCCGTGAACGCCAGCACCGGCGCTGTCGGACGTTCCAGCGAAAGCATCCGCGGCATATGATCGTCAGGCGAATAGACAATGAGCGCGGTGGCATCCAGGTCCGCCAGCAAACTCACGACGGCCCTCGCAATCTTCCTGTCCTGCCCGTCTGATCCGCTATTCTCCGACGCCCGCCGTGACACTTCCAGGTATTCCTCGCTCCATTCCGCCTCACGGATAATCCGGTCCATCGTTTGGACGGATTCCACGGGATACGCGCCAATCGACGTCTCCCCGCTCAACATCACCGCGTCCGCCCCCTCAAGCACCGCATTCGCCACGTCCGATGCCTCTGCGCGCGTTGGCCTCCGATTCCCGATCATCGACTCCAACATCTGTGTCGCCACAATGACCGGCACTCGTTGCTGCGCGGCGCGGTGCACCAGCGTCTTCTGGATGACGGGCACCCGTTCCGGGCCCAGATCGACACCCAGATCGCCCCGCGCCAGCATCACGCCGTCCGAGACGTCCATGATCGCGTCCAGGTTCTCAAGAGCCTCCGCTCGTTCGATCTTCGCGATGATCGACATCTGCGGCGCGCCCAACGACCGCAGGGTAGATCGCGTTGCCTCGATCTCCTCCGGTGTCCGCACGAACGACAGCGCGACGTGATCCACGCCCATCGTCACCCCGCGCGCCAGGTCCTCCCGGTCCTTCTCCGTGGGCGAAACGACGCTCACATTGATATTGGGCGCATTGATGCCTTTTCGTTCGCCAAGTTCGCCACCATGCACAACGATGGTATGGATTTCCGTGTCATCGCTTCGCACAACTTCCAGTTCCAGCACACCGTCCGCGAGCAGCAGCCTGTCGTGCGGCTGAACATCTTGCGGCAGCCCGGGATGGCTCACCCACACCTTCTCATCAGTGCCGTCCGGCCAATCCTGCGTCGTCAACACCAATGGATCGCCGTCCACCAAAATGACGGGCCTGCCTCGGGCCAACGTCCCTGTCCGAAGGCGCGGCCCCTGCAGGTCTTGCAGGATTCCCACCGCGCGGCCCATGCCATTCGAAATGCGGCGGATGCGGCGCACGACGGCCTCGTGCTCTTCCGCTGTCCCGTGTGAGAAATTGAGCCGCGCGACATCAACCCCCGCCTCGATCAACTGCCTCAGCGTCTCTTCATCGGACGTCGCCGGCCCGATCGTCGCGACAATCTTTGTGCGGCGGATGTGGCGCTCACGCCGCTCTGGCGGAACATTCATGCCCCTACCTTAGCCGAAATGACCGGTTGGCTCAGGGAAAGTGCGACGAGTGAGGTGAACGCCCCTACAGATCAACCGACAGCTCAAGCCCCACCGGGCAGTGATCGGAACCCATCACGTCGGACAGGATAAAGGCATTGGAAACGCGGTCCATCAACTCCTCGTTGACGAAGAAGTAGTCGATCCGCCATCCAACGTTGCGGTCGCGCGCCCGCGTCATCGTGTCCCAGTAGGAATAATGCCCGTTCTCATCCGGCACAAACTTGCGGAACGTATCGACATACCCGCTGCCCATCAGCTTGTCCATCCACGCTCGCTCCTCAGGGAGGAACCCGGACGTCTTCTGGTTCTCCTTTGGACGCGCCAGGTCAATCTCTTGGTGCGCCGTGTTCACGTCGCCACAGACGACGATGTTGTTTCCGCCCCGCCTTTCGGACTCGATGTGTTCCAGAAAGGCGTCGTAGAAGTCCATCTTATAGGCAAGCCGTTCCTTGGACGCGCGGCCATTGGGAAAATAGACGTTGTACAGTTCGAACTCGCCGTAATCGAGCCTGAGGACGCGACCCTCATTGTCCCAGCGGTTATCCGGCCCGAATGTGGTGGATATGCCCTTGGGCGATGCCTTTGTATAGACGGCGACCCCGGAGTACCCCTTCCGCTCCGCAGAGGCGAAATGGGCCTCGTAGCCCTCAACCTCCAGCACGGCCTTCGTAAGTTGGTCGGGTTGGGATTTCGTTTCCTGGATGCAAAGGATGTCCGGCGAGGCGGCCGACAGTATCGCCGGGAACTCGCCCTTGCGATGCACGGCACGCAGGCCGTTCACATTCCATGAAAGCAGTGTCGTCGTCATGGCCCTGATAATACCCGATGAACTCGGCGCGGGACTACAATGAGTCGCAGGATTGTGACTATTCACACACGCCATATCCGCTATCTGCTCATCATGATGCTTGCCGTATCCACCCTTGCCGCCCTGAGCGCAACCGCCTGTGCCTCAGACAGGTCGGAGGACACCGTCACCCTCCGAGTCTTCGCCGCATCATCGCTGACGGACGCCCTCACGGAAGCGGCAGAAGTGTTTGAGGCGGAGAATGAGGATGTTCAGGTTGAGATTCACTTTGCGGGCAGCTCACGTCTCCGTGCCCAGCTTGAGGAGGGCGCAGAGGCCGACGTCTTCATCTCCGCGGATCCCCGCCACCTCGATACAATCGCTCACTTGCTCGTGGATTCCTCAATCACCACTGTCGCAACCAACGAAATGGTGGTTGCACTCTCGGATTCCGCCGGACCAATCCAGTCCCTTGAGTACCTTGCGGAGCCGGGTGTGAAAATCGTGATCGCGTTGCCGGACGTTCCTGCGGGCCGTTATGCCCGTGCTCTCATTGCAGAATTGGCACAGCAACAGGGCTTCCCTGCCGATTTCGACAGGGCCGTGCTCGGCAACGTCGTTTCCGAAGAGACCAACGTGCGCGCCGTTCTTGCCAAGGTGCAATTGGGCGAGGCCGACGCCGGTTTCGTCTACCAATCCGACCTCCGCGACACGGGCTTGCCCTCGCTTACCATCCCCGACCAGAACCCGGGTGACATCGCCTATGTGGCCGCAGCTCTGCGTGATTCTTCTCACCACGACACCGCTCAGGCATTCCTGGGCTTCCTCGCCTCTGACGAAGGCCAGCGGATTCTCATCTCGCATGGATTCCTCTCAGCAGATGCGCTCCCCGTCACCGACGCCGTATCGATGGCGGCGACGCCATGAATCGGCGCACGTTCCCGCTCGGCCAGGCTCCCGGCGGCATCATCACCCTCGTCTACATCGCGTTTATCGCCCTGCCGCTCACCGCCCTGTTCATCCGCGCAGTCTCCTCCTACAGCCTCTGGGACAGCCTGACGAGCGACATCACCCTCACCGCCCTGCGCCTATCACTGATCACCAGCCTGATCAGCATGATCATCGTGGTTGGAGCGGGCATTCCCATCGCGCGCTACCTCTCCCGCCGCTCAGGCCCCTTCTCGCGCGTCATTGATGTCCTGATCGACGTTCCCCTAGTCCTGCCCCCAGTCGTGGCAGGCCTGGCCATGCTCATGGCGTTTGGACGCATGGGAATCCTGGGAGACGCCCTCGACGCCGCCGGTATTCGGCTGCCATTCACAACGACGGCCGTCGTCCTTGCCCAGATATTCGTCTCCGCTCCGTTCTTCATTCGCGCGGCCAAGCTTGGTTTCCAGGCCGTGCCGCGAGAGTTGGAGGAGATCTCACAGACCCTGGGCATCTCACCGTGGCGCACCTTCTGGCGCATCGCCGTGCCTCTCGCATGGCCCTCTATAGTGGGCGGCCTGGCCTTGTCGTGGGCGCGCGCTATATCCGAGTTCGGCGCGACAATCATGTTCGCCGGCAACCTCTCCGGACGCACCCAGACCATGCCCCTCGCCATCCTGAGCGCCATGGAGAGCGATGTCGGCGCGGCCCTTGCCCTGGCTGTCATCCTCGTGGCCGCGTCCCTCATCGTCCTGTTCGTACTCGCTCTGGCCGCTATGCGCACAGCCGTGCCCGCCGGGAGGCTCGAATGAGCGCCCGCGGCTGGGTCCGGCACCGGATCGGCACATTCTCGTTGGACGTTTCATGGGATGTCGAGGCCGGATCGGTCACCGTCCTCTACGGCCCGTCAGGCGCGGGCAAATCCCTTACGCTCCGCGCCATCGCAGGCCTCATACGGCCGGACGAGGGACGCATCGAGCTGGAGGGCACGGTCGTCTTCGACCACGCGACAGGCCTCTGGATCCCGCCCCACCACCGCCGAGTCGGCCTCATGCCGCAGGAATACGGCCTGTTTCCCCATCTGACTGTGGTGGCCAATATCGCCTACGGCGCCCACGATCCCGACTCCCAGGCGCGCGCCACAGAACTCACCCGCGCACTGGATCTGCAGGATCTACAGGCCCGTCGCATCTGGGAACTATCCGGCGGTCAACGGCAGCGTGTCGCACTTGCACGGGCATTGGCCACCCAGCCGCGTGTTCTCCTTCTCGATGAGCCGTTTGCCGCCCTCGACTCTGAACTGCGCCGTGCCGTGCGGCAGGAGATCCGGCAGGTTCTCACCGCGTCCCACGTGCCGGTGATCCTCGTGACGCACGACGCAGAGGAAGCGCTCGCGCTGGCCGACCATGTCCAGATCATCGACAACGGCCGCATCGTCGCGGAGGGCGATCCTGTCACAACGCTCCGTCAGCCTGCGGCCCCCCGTATCGCCCGTCTGGCCGGCGTGGAAAACCTTCTGCGGATGCGCGTCGCCAGCCTCCAGCCCGAGGACGGCGCAATGATCTGTGAGACCCTTGATGACTCACCTCTCACACTCGAGACACCACTTGCCGAGGCGCACGAAGGGGACGTGGTCACCGTCGGCATCCGCTCCTCGGATGTCATCCTCGCCAGCAGCGAGCCGCAGGGACTATCAGCCCGCAACGTCTTTGCCGGAACCGTGACGACCATCGAGCCGCGCTCGCCAGGCCACGACGTAATAGTTGACTGCGGTGGGGGATTGTCTCTCGTCTCTCACGTCACGCGCCACGCCATCACACAACTGGGAATACGCGAAGGGGCGCAGATGTGGGCGGTCGTAAAGGCGTCGAGCTGTTTCCTGTTGTCCGGTGAGTAACCGGCGGCCGCCGGCTACGTAGCGGAGCTGTGCGGGGAAGCGTCCGGGTCCACCTGCCACTCAGATTCCAGCAGGCGTCTGCGCTGCATCCGCAGTCGGACCACTTTCCACCAGAAGACAATCCCCCCGCCGGCCAGCGCCAACAGCGGAATGAGGCCGAAAACGGCGCTGAGATGAACGACCGTGTAGAGGGACGCGGTTTCCCGGAGAGGCATGTAAATGAAGATGATCACGCCCAACACAATCTTGATCGCGATCATGATGCCGACGAAGGCCCACGCGGCCACCCACTCGTCCTTCATGCCGCTCATACTACTCGCATCAGACGCTGTCCGCACCCTTGACTCCAATTGACGCACCTCTAGCTACAACTCTATACTGGATTTTCTTGCGGCCACATGGCATACGGCCCTGTGGACACGCCCAAATTCTCAACGGTTTGTTGATACAACGGGAGGGTAAGTCAGAGACATGGCGAACCAGATGGGCAAGCGATACGGATGCGGGTCATGCGGTGTCGAAGTGGTTGTCACCAAGGGCGGCGATGGTGCCCTGACCTGCCACGGCGAGCAGATGGCGCAGAAGTAGCGCAGCACTGTGCGCCCTAATCACCGGGCATTACTGAGCGACACGTTAAACGACGAGCTCACCCTAGGAGGACAGAAATGACGACAATCCAGCTTGGCAAGCGATACGAGTGTGAGACCTGCGGAACGCAGGTGTTGGCGACAAAGGCCTCAGACGCGGCAATCACCTGCTGCGACAAGGAGATGGAACTCCAGGGCCAGCGCCGCGTCCCCTCCGCTGACTAGCTTCGGCTGGAACTCCACCTTCTCCGGGCCTCGCTATGATGCGAGGCCGATTGCTCATTGGTAAATCGGGGACCTTAAGGTCCCCTTCTTGGTATTTTCCCTACTCGTACCGGCGCAGCACTCCAACCACGCGTCCCCTGATCTGGACGTTGCGCGCATCCACGTAGATGGCTGTCATCGTCGTGTTCTCCGGCTGAAGCCGCACACGCTCACCCTCCGGGAAGAACCGCTTGAGCGTCGCCTCTTCCTCCTGCACCAGCCACGCGGCAACCATCTCGCCGGGCTCTGCAGACTCCTGCGCCTCAAGCACGACCATATCGCCGTCCCTGATCAGCGCGTCGATCATTGAATCACCTTTGACGCGCAGGGCATAGAGTTTGTCCGTATTGGCCGCCATCCCCGCGTCAATGTCCACCGAATCCTCTTCGATGGACGTCGCGACGTCCTGCGGGAACACTGGCAGCGGCTGACCTGCGGCGATGGCGGCCAGCACGGGGATCTTCACACGGCGCTCACGCCGCCCCACTACCTCAATGCCGCGTGACACCTCCTTGGACCGTCGCAAGAAGCCGCCCCGCACCAGTCCCTTGAGGTTGTAGTCCACTACGCTCGTCGATGAGATATTGCAGCCGTATTGGATGTCCCGAACCGTCGGCGGATACCCGTTCTCATCCAGGAAATCCTCGATGAACCTCATGATGGCCTGCTGCCGTGGCCTCAACTGCTCTACCATCAGCCGCCCTCCCTCGTATTCATGTGGTCGTCACAACCAAAATGAACGAACCCATGTTCGCGCTTTCGGGAATATAGCACGCGTGAGCGAGAGCCGTCAATGATTCTTATCGTTCGCGATCCGGCCCAGGTCTCTGAAGACGCTTATCCTCCGCGTTCCGGCTCTTCAGCTTCAACCGGAACGGGCCCGGGCAACACTAGACCAGTTCTTCAAGGGCTCCCAGTGCGCTTCGAATGTGGGCGCTCATAACGATTTCGTTGTGGTAGACGCCCTGAATCACACCGTCTCCATCGATGACGTACGTCACTCGTGACGTGCCGAGTCCGAAACGGCGCTCCACGTCATAGAGCTTCCTGACCAGTTTCGTCTCATCACTGCCGAGTCCAAAGGGAGCCGCGGTGGACTTCGCAAACCTGCTGAGCGTTTCCACGGAGTCCGCGCTGATTCCGACCACGACGGCGTTCTTTGAAAGGATGTGGTCATGCATGTCGCAGAAGCCACCGACTTCCTGGGTGCAGCCGTACGTGAAGGCCTTTGGATAGAAGAACAACACAACATTCTGTCCGCGATAGTTGGACAGCTTGAACTGTCCTCCACCGCCAAGCCGCACTACGAAATCAGGAGCCTTGTCTCCAACATTCAGCATGACGAGCCTATTGTGCCACAACGGTCGAATTTCGCCAGTTTGCCGAGGCCCAATCCATTTAGCGGCCGGCCGGCCGCCGCCCAACCGAATCCGGAGCGAGCAGCCGCGCGATGACCAACGCCACTCCGGCAACCACACCGACCCGAATGGCCTGCGACTTCACTCTTTCTGACACGGCATCCAGGAGGGCTGTGACGAACGTCTCAACACGCATCACTAACTCCACCGCCGCGTCATCCGTATAGTCCGCGATGATTTCGTCTGTCCACGCCTCCAGCGCGGGGCGAACAATGAGGTCCAGCGGCACCGTCGCCAGCAGCCACGCGAGAATCGCGCCAATCCCCAGAACGATGGACGCCCACGTCAGCCGTCCTTCCCAGCCCCTGCCGCCCACGAATGCAAGCAGGAACAGCACCATCGCAGCAAGGGCCCAGAGCACAATTTGGACGAACCCGGTTGAGGCAAGGAAATCGCGGGCATTCTGTAGCGGCGACTCACCATCCTCGCCCACGGCATTCTCAACGGTCTGGTTCGATAGTGTGAACCCTGCGCGAATGTTCTCCCGCAGTTGATCCGGGTCCTCGTACAGTTCCTCGCTCAATGCCGCGGTGAGGTTCGCCGCATCGGCCGTTACTCCCTGCGCCATAATCTCCATCACCCGCTCAATGAGGTCCATCTCCCCCGTATCGAGCGCCGCTTGAACATCGACGGAGTTGATTGAGATGGAAGGGGGAATCATCCGTTGCGTTTCCTCTCGCACGATGCTTTCGGCATCGAGCCCGACGGCAAGCTGGTATTCATCGAAGGTCATGCCGGGAATCACGCACGCGGGAAGAATGTCTTCAAGGGATTCCGGCATCCCGAGACCCGGCGTCTGCCCGGGCGGGCATGCGGGCACGGCGTTGAATTCGGCCTCAAGACGGCTGTCCGCCTCCGCCGCGATTGCTCTGGGAGCGCGGATTCGCGCCTGCGCCAAAGACAGCTCAACGTCAGAACTTAGCGGCTCATCGGACAACCCGACGGCATACGCGGATACATCCTGGATCACCTGCGCCTTCACATGGCTCAGTTCGTCAGGCGAAATCTCGTCCAGGATGAACCCTGACACGAGCTCGGCATCAACATCACCATATCCCGGGACAAACAACGCCTCCATCTGCATTGACGCGTTCAATCCCGCCACAACGGCTTCCATCAGGGACGCATCGTCGATATCAGCCTCGGTAAGCACGTCGATGATCGCGTTCTGAACCGCCCATGCCCGATCATCGATGGGAATCGTGATTTCGGAGTTCTCCGTCTCTCCGATGTAGTACGCGCCAACGTCGTCCACCGCCTGCCCAATACGCGGAAACAGCCAGTCGCTCGGCGCTATGTTCGAAAGGTGCGATTCTGCAATCGCGCCCATATCCACCGAGGTCACGGAGTAGTCGGCCGATTCCTCCTCCACCCGGTCTTCAAGCAGTTCAATCAGTGGGTCGTATACGTCCGGATTCTCTCGCGAAACACTGCGCGAAAGCTCGTCGAATCCGCGCGCCGCTCGTGGAGCAACGGAAATGACAACCTCGAATTCGTCCTCCCTCCCCCACAGATACGGCCATGCGGCTCGCAGCACGTTCTCCGTCTCTTGTCGAATCTCTCCGGCGGGGAAAGCGGTCCTCAGTGCAAAGGCGACGTCCTCATTCCACGGCTCAGCCACGCGAATAACGTCATGGTCGGCCTCTTGAAAGAGCTCATCCAGGGCTGATGGAACAAGATGGTCATGCATGTAGCTGTAGAAGTCCGCCTCATTCAGTGCCTCGATCAGGTCGTCCGGCTCGCTGACGGACGCCCTCACCCCCGAGAAGGTAATGGCAAAGATGGCAATGGGCAGGAAAACGACCGCAATCAACGCCGCTGCGGCACGGCGTGCCCACAGGGAAAAAGACGTTCTGTCAGTCTGTATTGGTTCGGGTGTGGCCACGTTTCGTATGATACTTGCAAATCGATTGGACTCAAACGGTTGAAAGACGTGGCTGGAGGTTATATGACCGAGACCGTTGCGCAAAAGGAACGACTCATCGAGTGGATGGGCGCGGAGTTGACTGAAAAAGGGGACGGCAAGGCGATTGCTACCCTTCCCGTGGAGCGGCACGTGCTCCACGCCGACGATAATCCCCGCGTGGCGGGCGGCGTCATCATGGCCTTGATGGACTTTTGCATCCACCACGCCGTCCATAGCGTGCTTGCCCCCAACGAGCTCCATGCCACAATTGAGATGAAGCTCAATTTCATTCGACCCGGTCAGCCCGGCGTTCTCACGGCAGAAGCAAACATTGTGAATAAGGGCAGCCGCTTCGCAATCGTCGAGGGCACAATCAAGCAAGAGGAGACGGGCAAGCTCGTCGCCCAGACCCTCACCACCGAGACCTGGGTGGAGATGCCTCCCGCAGCCGGCTAGAGGCGGCGCAAGTTCAGATGGCTACAGAAAAACGAACATGGACGTGCCGCTCATGCGGCCATGAGGTGACGCCGCGCTGCCCGGCCTGCCGTGTCGTCATCACCGGCCAGGAGGCCAACGCCGGGCGCTGCAACATGTGCGGCACACCCATCACCGCCGCCATTTTCACCTGCCCCGAATGCCAGACGGAGAACGGCCTTAGGCCGCCTGTTGATCAGCTGCTGCGGCCGTGGCGCGGCAGGGATCTGGGTATCAAGGGACTCCAGGCGCTCAGGCTCATCGTCGGCATGGTCCAGATGGCGGGTTTGATCTTGTTGGGCGTGAGTTGTTCTGCCGCCGCCGGCGGCGCGGACCCGCCCGTCGACGGCCCATCATTCGGTCAGTTGCAGTTCATGGGTCTTGCGGCGTTGGTGGGTCTGATCCCCGTGCAGATCATCATCGCCCGCGTCATCAAATCGCTCAGCTACGGAATCGTCACCATCGGAGAACGCCGACGACGAAACCAGACAGAAGATTAGCTGCAATGCGCCGTTCACCCTGAGCCTGTCGAGGGGTGAACACCCGAGGCCGCCCTCACACGGTCCAGGATCGCGGCCGTGTCCAACGGGACCTCAAGGATGTAGCGGAGATACCAGCGCAGCAGCGCCTCAATCTCCGCCGATTCCGCCTCACCCGTAGAAAGCAAGTCCGCCCCGTCCAGTCCCTCGAGTTGCAGTGCGTGCAGATCGCGTACCGTCTCTCTCGGGATTGCGCGCGTCCAACCCGGCTGCCTCGACCCGCACGATGAGCACAGCAGACCGCCAAGCTGAGCGCTGAACGATGGCTGCCCCCGTGACCCATTCACGTCCGCGCCACAGGACGCGCAGCGATCCAGCACGGGCTGAAATCCCGCCCAGCTCAGCACCTGGATCTCGAACGCACGCGCAAGCGAATCCGCCCGGTGTCCGGCATCCAGTTGGCGGAGTGACTCAAGCAGCAGTGTGAATAACTCTTCTTGTGGCTCCTGCTCCTGCGTGAACCTGTCCACCAGCTCTGCCATATGCAGTCCGTGGAGCAAAGTGATGAAATCCGCACGCGCCGCCTGGAACACCTCCACCGCTTGCGCCTGCGTAACCACGTCCAGCGTCCTGCCCCGCGCAATCTGCACCGAGGCCCGCGTTAGCGGCTCCAGGTGTCCGCCCAACCTGCTCTTCGGCTTGCGCGCGCCTCGCACGCTCGCCCGCAGCTTGCCGTGCTCCGCAGTGAATAGTGTCAGCACCCTGTCAGCCTCTCCCAGGTCGCTGTGGCGTAGGACGATGGCATCGGCGCGATAGAGAGTCGACTGCGGCAGCGTCGAGGGCGGCCGTCCGAATGTCATAGGAACAGTTCAATGAAAGAGCTAGGAGCCGGTCCAGCGCGGTGGGCGCTTCTCCACGAAAGCCCGCCGCCCCTCAACCACGTCGTCAGAGGCCATGACCTCGGAACTGATTGGATCGGAATACTCCTTCAAGTCATCCTCATCGTTCCGTCGTTGGAAGAGCGCCATGGCCTTGGACCCGCGGACGGCAAGCGGGGCGTTCCGCGCGATGAGTTCCGCAATCTCCACCGCCCGCTCCATGAGCTTCTCCGGCTCAAGGACCTCATGCACCAACCCAACCCGATGCGCCTCGTCGATGGGGATGTTCTCCGCCGTCAGCAGGTAGAACATCGCCTCCCCGGGAGCGATCATCCGCCCCAGGTACTGGCTGCCATAGCTTGCCGCGATCCCTCGTTTCGGTTCCGGCAGGCCGAGATACGACTCAGACGACGCGATCCGAATGTCGCAGTCCATCACGAAGTGCATCCCGCCACCGACCGCAAGGCCGTTGATGGCCGCAATGAACGGCTTGGGATTCGGAGAGAACAGATCGAACTTCACTGGGGCCGGCGGCGCAAGCGCGGCAACCTCCGCCTTGTACTCATCCTCGGTAATCTCACCCGCGTCCCGTCGCGCGGCAAGCGCCTTCGTCGCCGCATCGCGGTCGGCGCCCTCGCGCATATCGGCCCCGGCGCAGAACGCCCTGCCCGCCCCGGTCACGATGCCGACACGCATCTCAGAATCGTTCGTGAAATCGTCCAGAGATTCCAGCAGCTCCACCATGAGCCGCCCACCAATGGCGTTCAGCCGGTCAGGCCGATTCAGCGTGAAGACGGCATAGTGCTGCTCAGCATTCTTCTCATACAGGACATCCGGCATGATTGTCCGCTCCTTGCGCCCTCACGATGCTCCAAACCCGTTCACGATGGCATAAGGATACTCCCGTCCATGACGGTCCATATAGTCTCCCGTTCATCCTGAGCCTGTCGAAGGATGAACGGGCCCCTCCCCATGTCATTCTGAACGGAGCGCAGCGGAGTCGAAGAATCTAAAGACCCTTAACGGCCGGACCAACCCCTAAACGCAAATCCGAGCCGTAGGCTGTTCCCCTCATTTCGGCGAAAACACTTCCGTCCGATATGGGGCGAGAACCACCCGATTGTGCCGCCGCTGTATGGGGCAGGATGCCCTATACTGGCACGGTTATGAGCACCCAGCGATCGAATACGCCGGCGCCCACGGTTCCCGCACCCTTTGAACTCGGCGACCTGAGCGATGCCCGGTTCGAGGTATTGGAGCCCATCAAAGTCACGTGGGAAATAGTTAACGGCACATACATAGCCGATGCGCGGGACCTCGAAGAATACGGCGAGGGCGACACACCTGACGAAGCGATCAAAGACCTTCAGGTGTCAATTGTTGAACTTTTCTTTGACTTGGACGAGTATCGGGGTCGGCTGGGACCCGGCCTGCAGCCGATCTATGACACTCTAACGAGAAGCCTCCGCGCGAGGGGCCTAATTTAGTCTCCTTACTTCCGCCTCTCCTCGCCCACCATTTGGCATCTATGCGCCCTTCATTGACACGAACGTCACGCAATTCGGTGAGCGTCAGCTTGTTGCTCTTGAGCCGATTGCATGGGTTGCACAGCAGCGTGTAGTTGTCCCGCTCGTCCGCGCCGCCAAGCAAGCGTGGCTTCTTAGGGCGGGTGTCAACGCGCCTCGCGTAACTGTCCCGAACACATGTGCCATAATGGGATGCGCATATTGCACGGATAGAGACACCGGCACGAGGGATAGAGCAGATGGAGGCATTTGAGCACCGCCACCAGTGGGCGATGGAACAGTGCGAAGAGTTCTGCGAGGGGAAGATGCCTGGGCAAAGAGAAGAGTCCGGTTGCGGAACAGATAGAGGGTCGCTCTCGCGGATCTGACTAGTTACCTGAGATTGGATTGGGCTAAGAGTATGCGGACAATTACGAAATCTCTGCATGTCCTTTGTGTAACCGGATTTGACGTCGTCCGGCTGATATGCCAATTCATCAATGCAATCGCGTTCGCGATAGGCTGGTTAATTTGTTTGGCCACCGTTGTTCTCGTTGCTGGGCTAGCCGTTGCTGCAATGGTGTCACTAGGACCTCGATTTGGAGTAGTGACGGTAGTCGTGGTACTGCTTATCGCGCTCTTTCTTGTAGCCTTCCGATTGCGAGGCAAACCTAACCGTGGCAGAGATTCGCGCAGTTGGTACAAGCGCCGTATGCGTAAATTGATGTTCACTTGGATAGCCATTTTCGCTATGGGCACTATTACGTTGCTGATAGTGGGAGTTCAAATAGGTAACACAATCATTGACCACCGCGCCAGACCACAAGACGCGGAGGCTGCTCTGGAATCATTCGTCGCCGAGTATACGCCAGACGTTGACCAGGCCAGATTGGAACGAACGTTGGCGGAGTTTGAAAGAATTCGCCGCGAATTTGCCGATCAGTGGATGGTGCCTGATTCTAGCCCGAGCATACGCTTACAGTTCTTCCGTGACGAGTATGCGTACGAAGCATACACATCAAGGACGTGGGGAATCAATTGGTCCTCTGGCCATGCAACTTGCTCAGAGGATGGAATAGTTATCGTTGTTCCACTTGAAGAAGCCCCAAATCCCTTAGAAGAATTGCCTATATCCAGTACGCCGCCACACGAAATGGTGCATGCTATGTGGTGTCAGAACTTAGGGGCCAGACTGTTCTGGTCAATCCCACGATGGTTCCACGAAGGGATGGCCGAGCGGTACGGAAATGAAGGGATAAATCGACTTCATGAAAAGGCCTTAAACAGATGGTGGGTTTGGCTCAATCGTGACAATTTGTTGTCATCTACATCGTTTTGTGGCTACCAGCTAGGGGGACGTCCCACTGAAATCGGACTATTCTATGGGACCTCGTGGGAATTTATTCGTTCACTTGAAGCGAGCCACGGAATTCAGAGCCTCGATGCCATTGTGGATGATGTAGGAGCCGGAAAGGGCTTTGAGGACAGTCTACGTGACCGTCTTGGGGGCACATGCGACGAGTTATATGCTGAATGGTCTGAAAGCCTGTAGAACCACTTCTGTTTCCAATGGAGGCTGAGATTCCCGCTTTCGCAGGAATGACGAGATAGGGCTACATGGAACAGGAGGCGAGGCGCAAATCGCCCACCCCCCTTTAAAACTCCTGGCGGCCCTCCAGCGCGCGCGCCACGGTGACGGCGTCCGCGAATTCAATATCAGACCCGGACGGCAGTCCCCGCGCCAGCCGCGTCACACGGACGCCCAGCGGCGCAATCAGACCCTGCACATACATCGCCGTCACCTCCCCCTCCATCGACGGGTTGGTGGCGATGATGACCTCCTTGACCGTGTCGTCCCTGAGCCGCTCGATGAGTTCACGAATGCGCAGATTCTCCGGCGTCACGCCGTCCATCGGCGACAAAAGCCCGTGCAGGACGTGATACCGTCCCTTGAACGCCCCGCTCCGCTCGATCGCGACGACGTCCAAAGGCTCCTCGACCACGCAGATAATCGACTGGTCCTCCGCCGGCAGCGCGCAGCGTGAGCATGGATCAGTTTGGGTGACATTCTGGCAGACCGAGCAGAACCTGACTGTCTCGATAACTCCCAGCAGCGCGTCCGCCAACTCCCGCGTCTCCTCCTTGGGCGCGCGAATCACGTGGTAGGCGAGCCGCTGAGCGCTGCGCGGCCCGATGCCGGGCAGTCGGCTCAACTGCTCGGTCAGGCGCGTGACGGATTCCGCCTGCCCGTCCCGTTGCTCAGGCTGAGAAGTCACGTACAATCCCCGCGCTGTGGCCTTGAAAGACGCGATCTATCCGAAACACGATGCGGACGCTAGAAATTGGGGAGCCCCAACCCGCCCGTGATCGCGCCAAGGTGACTCGACGCGAGGTCCTTTGCCTTGTTGTTGGCATCCGTAACCGCGCCCAACACAAGGTCCTCAAGCGTCTCGATGTCCTCCGGGTCAACCGCCTCAGGCGCGATGGACACGGAGCGGACAGTCTGATGACCGTCCATCACGACCGTCACCGCGCCGCCCCCGGCGGTTCCCTCCACCGTCATCTCGCCCAATTCGTTCTGCGCCTTCTCCAGTTTCGACTGGAGTTGCTGCATCTGGCGCATCATGTTCCGATTCATCCCCATCCGCCTGCCTCCCGCGTCTCTATGAGTCAGCTATCGTCGCCCTCGTCCTTGTCTCCGCCGGAAACGACCCGTCCTCCCATTTCCTGCGCCGCCCGCACAAGGTGACCGCCGCGCTCCTCCTGCCCGACTTTCTCGCATCGGATTGTGTAGTGCTTGCCCAGCAGTACTGCGAAACGTTGCTCCACCAGGTGGCGGTACTTGGGGTCGTCGATCTTGTTCTTCTGAAAATCGTGCGCGAATCCTATGACGATCGTATCGCCATTCTCGATGGCCAGCGGTTGAGACACGCTCCGTAGATAGGCATCCAGATTCCCGCCTGAGCCAACACCCCGCAGACCGTTTACAAGCTCGCGCCAGTTCTGACGGAGGGTCTCAAGAGTGAGTTCGCCCGGCGGCATCTCAAACGGCTCTGCGCCCCCCTGCCGCTGCGCCACCATCGGCGACTGTCGAGTACCCGTGCGCGGGTACTCCGGCTCCGTCCTCGCTGGGCTTGGCCGAGGCGGCTCCTGCCCGCGTTGGGGAGCGCCCTGCCGTGGCTCTGCTTGTGGCTCGGGGGAACGTTGTTGTGGCTCCTCTTGTTGTTGGGGGACACGCTGCTGTGGCTCCGCCTGTTGTTGGCGTTGACGAGGGGGCGGCGGCGCGGTCTCCCGTGCCTCGCCAACCCTGCGCTCCTCCCGGGCAGCCGGTACCCCTTCCTCCGCGCCGCGCTGCACTGCTTCCGCATTAAGCGAGATTCCCGCAAACGCCATCTCCAGCGGCAGCGGCGCACTCCCGCTTGGGACCGACAACGGCGCGACCTGCCCAAGAGCATGGCGAATCACCGGCAACTCAATCTTCTCTGCCAGTTCTCGCGCCGACCCTTTCTCATCATCAGAGATATCCAGCACATCCGCCGCGCCCGCGCGCACCAGCATCAGCGCTCGAAGCTCATTCACCAACTCGCGATGGATCTGCCGCATGTCCACGCCCGCCGCGTGCAGGCCCGAGAGTCCGCGCAGCGCAGCCGCCAGGTCCTTCTCTCCCAGCAGCGACGCGATCAACTCCCGCGCCCTCCCCGATCCCGCGATTCCGAACAGCCGCCGCGCGTCGGTCGCCGTCGCGTCCGCCCCTGCCGTCAAAGCAAGCTGCTCAAGCAGATTCTCGGCATCCCTAAGGCTCCCCCCGGACGCCTTCACCACCGTATTCAGCGCCTCCGGCTCTATCTTGAGCCCCTCAGCGTGGGAAATTTCACCCAGCAGAGAGGCAGCTCGTTCCTCCGGGATGCGTTGGAAATCAAACCTCTGGCACCGCGACGCAATGGTCAGCGGCACGGCATGCGGCTCAGTTGTCGCCAGCAAAAACACCACGTGATCCGGCGGCTCCTCAAGCGTCTTCAGCAGCGCGTTGAATGCCGCCGCCGTAAGCATGTGCACCTCATCTATGATGTACACCTTCTTCCGGCCCCGCGCCGGCATGAACCGCACCTTCTCTCGCAGATCGCGAATCTCATCGATGCCGCGATTCGACGCCCCGTCAATCTCCACAAGATCAAGGAATGAAGCGTCGGTGATCTGCTTGCACGGCTCGCACTCATTGCACGGCTCGCCCGTCCCGCCCGTCGTCTCGCAATTGATCGCCTTGGCCAAAATCCGTGCCGTGCTCGTCTTGCCCGTCCCGCGCGGCCCGGTGAACAGGTAGGCGTGTCCAACCCTGTCCCGCTCAAGCGCGTTCAGCAGCGTCCGTGTGATGTGCTCTTGCCCAACAACCTGCTCCAGCGTCTGCGGACGCCACTTGCGATACAGGACCTGGTGCGGGCCTTGCGTGGCCTGTTCAGATGTCATGGCGTCCGCCCGGAAACCGTCTCGGCAACACCCTGTCCGACTGCGTCGCCTGCCGGTAAGTCCGCCGTGTGTGCCAGGGCCATCGGCTCCGTTCCGTGCACAGGACGCCCGATGAGTTCCATCAGGATGGCGTCCTCTCTCGTCCGCATCGTTGTTTCGTCGTCATCAAGCTCATGATCGTGGCCAAGCAGGTGCAGCGTCGCGTGAACCAGCACGTGCGCCGCCTCTTCCCGCAGCGTCATGCCCGCCGTCTCCGCCTGTCGTGCAATCTGCGGCACGGACAGGACAATCTGCCCAATGTCCCCGCCGGAGTCCCCGTCCACGTCCGGCCAATCGTCGTCATCTGAATCGGCCATGCCGGACGGAAAGGAAATCACGTCCGTTGTGCCGTCCTGCCCCATGAACTCCGCATTCAGGGCAGAAACCGTCTCATCGCCGGCGATCAGGATTTCCACGCGACTGCCGTCCGGGGCCTGTTCCGCCGCGAGCGCGCGCCGTATTACATCCCGTGCCCAACGCTGTGAAATTATCCCGCGCTCAGCATCCTCAGTCTGGATGCTTACGCGATACGGCGACGATGACATAAGAACGTGCTGCCCCCCACCAAGGCATCATACGCACCCACGCGCAGGCGTCACAACCGCTTTCGCCCCTCAGCCTATAGTGGCGGCCGCGGAAAAATAATCAGAATCGCAATAACCGCCACCATCCACGCGATAACGGCCAGCATCATCGGCTTGTCTTGCAGCAGAACGCGTTCCGGCTCTCCGGTGATGTGCCCCAACCGCACCAGCTGTATGTACCGAAAAACGCCATAGATCATAAACGGGATGGTGAGCATCATCTGATCCGGCAGATTGGGCGCGGTGAATGTGTACAGCGCGTACGCCATCAACGCGGACAGCGCCACCACGGCAATCATCTTGTTGAGCAGAGGCAGGGAGTAATGACCCAGCGTGTCGCGGTGGTCGGATGCCCCGTCCTCCATCAACCCAACCTCGCCGTGCCTCTTGCCAATCGCTATGAGTAGCGCGCCCAACGTCGTGCACACATACAGCCAGGGAGAAATCGGTACGTCGATGGCGACGGCCCCCGCCATAACCCGAATCAGGTATGCCGCCGCAACCGCCATCACGTCGATGATCACAACGTTCTTCAGCAACGCCGAATAGCTGATGGTCAGGCTGACGTACCCCACGGCGATCAGGCCCATCAGCCAGCTCATCGCAAACGCCCCGCCCAGGCACACCGCCAGCAGCATGGCGGACACGAAGCCACCAACGACAGGCGTCACATAGCCGGCCGCGATGGGCCGCGTCCGCTTCGTCGGATGCGCCCTGTCCCGATCAGCGTCGATGATGTCATTGATGATGTACGTCGCGCCGGACAGGCCAACGTAGATTGCGGCGCCGATGGCCGCCTGCAATAGCAGTCGGAAAGCCGCTGCCGAATCATCAAGATCCCAGTGGAGATTCAGCGAAAAGGCGAACGCTAGGAACAGCAGCCCGTTCTTTGTCCACTGCGTCGGACGCAGAAGGCGCAGCACCGCCAGCGGCATCGATGGCCGATGCGCCGCTCCAATGCTCCCACCGTCCACCCCGGAGGCCGTTTGGCTCTCGGACATGTTCCTCCCGTCCATGCTGCATGCAAATGATACTGTAGGTGCGAAATGACCCGCCAAAAGCGACAACCACGCGGCAAAGCTGAATCAGCTGCGGCATCACGCAGACGAGTTCGGCTCGATGGCCTGCTCGTCGAGCGCGGGATCGCCTCGGGACGCGACGCCGCCCGCGCGATGATCGCCGATGGCCGTGTGACGGTAAACGGCTCCGTCGTCCTCAGACCCGCCGCTCTCGCCGCCGCCGACGCGGATATCCTCCTCGCGGAGGGTCCAACCTATGTGAGCCGTGGCGGGGTCAAGCTTGCCGGCGCGCTCGATGAGTTCGGCCTGGATCCCGGTGGCCTCGTCTGCCTCGATGTTGGAGCATCCACCGGCGGATTCACCGACTGTCTCCTGCAACGCGGCGCGAAGCGCGTCTATGCGGTGGACGTTGGCTACGGACAGCTTGCGTGGAGCCTGCGGAATGACTCGCGTGTGGTCGTCATGGAGCGCCACAACGCCCGCCATCGGCTCGAAATCGAAGAACCGATCAAGCTTGCGGTGGCGGACGTGTCCTTTATCTCGCTGACCCTCGTCCTGCCCACCATCATTGGAACCCTTGCCCCCGGCGGTCTCATCCTGGCCCTGGTCAAGCCGCAGTTTGAAGCCGGACGGGAAGAAGTCGCCCGGGGCGGTGTCGTCAGATCACCGGCAGCGCGCGCAAACGCAATCGGCAACGTGGCTCTTTGGGCAATAGAAAACGGACTCCGGGTTCTGGGAGTACGCGAGTCGTCGATTACGGGCCCAAAGGGCAACCACGAGTATTTCCTGCTGCTGTCAACGCCGCAATAAACCGGCGTCCGCCAACGTACACCCGCCTGTGAGCGGGGCGAAAATCGTGACGTGTACTCTAGCGGCGGCTTTCCCAGCCCGGCCACTCTCGATTGAGGGCGATGAAGTGGTGCCACTCCTCGGGGAGTTCGCTCTCTTCGAAGATGGCGGTCACCGGGCAAACAGGCTCACAGGCCGCGCAGTCAATGCACTCATCGGGCTCGATGTAGTACATGTTGTCGTCGTCCTCTGTGTGGATACAGTCCACGGGGCAAACATCGACGCATGAGGCGTCTTTCAAGTCGATGCAGGGCTCCGCGATTATGTAGGCCATGCCTGTCTAGCTCCTTCGAATGCAAATGTCAGACAGTTAGTATACCTGTAGCTGTGCAGTCATTATAGCCATCGTCTAAGGGGATAGCGCAACGTCGCGCGAACTACCTTACACCTGTACGTCAAAGAAGAAAGTGATCAGCGCGCCAAGCGCGTACCCGAGAACGGCCGAAACGACGCCGATTGCCAGCATCTCCAGCCCTGAGACAAGCGGGTTTCGCAGAGTGAAGCGCGTCTTGCCGGCGCCCATCACGAACAGTCCGATGGCCGTTCCAACGATTGACGTCCACACGGCCATCGCGCCGGGCATCATGTTGAAGGCAGCGATGATGTAAGGGATGATAGGCACCGCCGCGCCCACAAAGAAAGACATCCCCATCGCGAAGGCGTCTTTCCAGGGAACCGTATCGACGTCTGCGGACAGTCCCAGCTCCTTCTCAATAACGGTATTCAGGAGCGCTCCCTCGCTCTGTGCGAGAGTCTCTGCGACGAGTACGGCGGCATCTTCAGTCAGGCCCTCCCTGCGCAGCAGGACGACAAGGCGCGCGACAACTTCTGAACGGGATTCGTGTAAGTCATTTGATGCGCTGCCGATCTCGGCCATCTTCACTTCACGTTCAGCTTGAGAGCCCAGGTAACTGCCCGTTGCCATCGAAACAACGCCGCCCAGACCACCCGCAAGGCCGGCCACAACCGTCACAAAGCTGTCTTGAGTGGCGGCGTATACGGACGAAACAAGGACGGCGGTGCTGATAAGTCCGTCCTGCATCCCAAAGATGACTTCCCGAATGCGGCCAAGCGCGGTGATTCGCTCTCGCGCCGAGTCGATGTCCTTGGTAGCGCGGGCCATCTCGTCATCGACGAACTGCTGGGATTGAGTCGGGCGTACTTCAACCGGGACAGTGCTGCTCTGCCAACCTGCGCCTGCAAGCGCCTCACGAAAGATGGCCAGGTCACGCTCATCGCGTTCCAACGCCTGCCTGATGCGGCTTGCGGCATCGGTGCGACCCTCAGACTCCGCCTCCGCCAACATGCGGGGATACAGCGTTTCCACGTCATACGTGTGGCTGTCCACAACGGACTGGAGATTCTCACGCGTGGATCGCAGTTCATCCACTGCGGAAATGATGTTGACGGGGAACGCGTCAGGGGCCTGCGCCGCCTGGAGGAAAGCCTCCGCCACCTCAGGGTAGCCGTCCAGAACGGCCTTGGACGCGTACGCGTTGTACAGCCTTTTGGCCCGGGCATGGCCGATGAACGCATTCCAGAGATTCTGGTTCGTGCGGGAAAGGCGTTGGTCGGGCGCCAGTCCCTGATCGTGTCCGTTGGTTGTCATTGTTCAGTTACGGCAGCCCCTTGCGGCTGCCACGTCATGATGCCGGGCTTTCGTGCCCGTTCCATCCGTGAGACGCTCCCCGGCGTGGCTCCGGGAAGAACTTCCTCCAGCTCTCATTCGACCCCAGGAATCGGTAGAAGGTGTGATACGGATTGGGGCGCGGAGGGGCGGGTTCGGTCAGCAGATGCATACCGGCCTCGCGTGGCGTCCGTCCCGCCTTGCGATGGTTGCAGCGCACGCATGCGGCCACCACGTTGTCCCACGTGTTCTGCCCGCCGCGATGTCGCGGCAGAACGTGGTCAAGCGTCAACTCCCGTGACGGCTTGCCGCAGTACTGGCACATATTTCCGTCCCGCAGAAACACGTCGCGTCGCGTCAAACGTTGCGGCTGAATGGGACGCCGCACGTAGCTGGACAGACGAATCACGGACGGCACCTCCACTCGGTCCCGTTCGGCCTGCAGGTGGCCGCGCCCATTCTCAATCATCTCCGCCTTGCCGCGAATCAACAGCAGGAGCGCGCGACGAACGCGTGTGACGTTCAGCGGCTCAAAGTTGCCGTTGAGCACAAGAACCGAGGAATTGAGGATCTTCACCACGCCCTGCCGGGCGGTGTCCTCGACCGTTCGCTTGTCCATATCCCGCATTGTAGCCCTACCCGTCCTGCATCCATTATCTATGCTGCAAGGGACTATGACAGGTCAATTTCCCCGGAAATTGAACGGAGAATGGGAACGAGGAACGCGAAATAGGGCCGCAGCAGGGACTTGTCCAACGCCTCCTGCACGGTTTCTCCACTGAATGACTCCAGAGACCAGAACACCGCGGCAACGATGACACAGCCCAACAGCGCGCCGAAGACAATGCCCCCCACCTTGTCCAGCCAGCCCATCATCAGTACGTTGAGCACGCCCTTGGCGAATACCGCCGCGGCCCAACCTGCCGCGAGCAGGCCAACCAGAATAAGCAGGTAGCCGATCAGCGCGGCCAGATTGTCATCCGGGATGATTACACCGACAATATCTGCGGCCTGCCTCCAGAAGAGGGTCGCAAGTAATGTGCCCGCCGCTATGGCGACCAGGCTGGAAGCGATGTGAATCAACCCGATTCGGAAGCCGAACGCGATCGGCACTGCCACGATGACGATGATGACAATATCGAGCCAGTTCATAACTACGTTTAGTATCTCACGGCGAGAGTCGACCGACGCCTACTCGCATTCTATCTATAGTTGGGGCCGCAATGGAGAGTCGCATGACTTATAGAGGCCCCATCGCCCTCGATGGGCCGGTCGCGTCCGGCAAGACGACCGTGGGGCGAGGCGTCGCGCGCACACTGGGCTGGACGTTTATCGATACCGGCCTGTTCTATCGCACCGTCGGCCTGCTCGCCTTGCGGGCCAATCTTGAAGACTGGAGCAACGAAGTCGTCGCCCGCCTGGCGCAGCAATCAGAAATCGCCATTGACGACACGCGCATAACAATCGACGGCGAGGACGTGAGCGGCGTAATCGGATCGCCTGACGTCGCCGCCGCCGCATCCCGCGTTGCCGTCCTATCCGACGTGCGGCGCGTCCTCGTAGCAATGCAGAGAAAGATGGCAGAGCAGGCGGATGGCCGCGTAGTCATGGTGGGACGCGACATCGGCACCGTCGTCCTGTGGGACGCGCCTGTAAAAATCTACCTTGACGCATCCGCTGAAGCCCGCGCACAACGGCGTCACGCTGAGACCCTTGAACGGGGCGAGAACAGCGACTATAATCGCGTCCTCTCCGACCTTCAGGAGCGGGATCGTCGCGACTCAGAAAGGACGGATTCCCCCCTCAAACCCGCCGACGACGCCCACGTCCTCATCACAGACCCCCTAACCCCCCAACAAGTCATAGAACAAGTCCTCAAACTCGCCGAGCCCCCCACCTAACCTCCGCTCACCCTGAGCCTGTCGAAGGGCCTCGCATATGCCATAATTCCCTCATGCCAACCATCGTCGAACAACTTGAAGACGACATGAAACAGGCCATGCGCGACCGTGATCGCCCCCGCCTGTCCGCCATCCGCATGATGCGCAGCGCCCTCCAGAACGCCGCCATCGCCAAAGGCCCCAACGCCACCATCGATGACACCGAGGCTGCCGATGTCCTCGCCCGTGAAGCCCGTCAGCGCAAGGAGTCCATCGACGAATTCCGCAAGGCCGGACGCGAAGACGGTCTCGAAGACCAGGAGGCCGAACTCGCCGTCGTCCTTTCCTACCTCCCGGAACGCCTCTCCCGCGACGAAATCGAAGCAGAGGCCCGCAAGATCATCGACGACATCGGCGCGCGCAGCATGACCGACCGCGGCCGCGTCATGGGAGCGCTCATGCCAGTCATGAAAGGTCGCGCCGACGGCAAAGACGTCTCAGACGTCGTCCAACAACTCCTCTCCCAATGACAATCAGCTCCCCTCCAAAAACAGCAGTCGTCGTCTTCCCCGGCACCTGGAGCGATGCCGATTGCCACCACGTCCTCACCAACGTCTTTAACGCCCAGGCCGACTACGTCTGGCACACCGAAAGCGACCTCTCCGGCTACGATCTCGCCATCCTCCCCGGCGGCTTTGCCCACGGCGACCACCTCCGACCCGGCGCAATCGCCCGCTTCTCACCCGTCATGGACGGCATCCGCCGCATGGCTGAAGAGGGCAAGACCGTCATAGGAATCTGCAACGGCTTCCAGGTCCTCTGCGAAGCCCAACTCCTTCCCGGCGCCCTTCTCCGAAACGCCCACCTCCAATACCGCTGCCAGTGGACGAACCTCCGCGTCGAGACCACGGACAGCCGCTTCACGTCTCTCTCTCAGATCGGCGACGTTCTGGAGGTCCCCATCTCGCACGGCGACGGCAACTACTTCGCCGACCCTGACACCATCGCCCAGCTCGAGCGTGAGAACCGCATCGTCTTCCGCTACTCCACACCCGAAGGCGAAATCACCCCCGAGGCAAACCCCAACGGCGCGCTCGCCAACATCGCCGGAATCGTCAACGAGAACCGCAACGTGCTCGGCATGATGCCCCACCCGGAGCGGTGCTGCGAGCCGGAACTCGGCGGAGTCGATGGCCGTCCCATCTTTGCCTCCATGCTCCAACACGCCGGCATGACGGTCACCGCCTAACCGCCTCCCGGCGCGCCTCGCATGACGGACACCACACTCGGCATCATCCTCGCCTTCTCCGCGTCAATGTGCTGGGCCGTCGGCGCGATCCTCATCCGACTCGGCATCCACCGCGTCAGCCCCTCCTCCGCCACCTTCATCTCCATCGCGGCCGGATTCATCTTCGTCGCCATCATCGCCGTCATCATGGATCCGTCCGCCTTCCTGGAACTCAACCTGAGGTTGCTCGGAGGTTTTGCACTCGTCGCCCTCCTCTCCTTCATGGGCGGGCGATTCTTCTACTACACCGCCGTCAGCAAGATCGGCGTCGGGCGCGCCACGGCCATGGGTGGAGCAATGCCAATATTCGCCTCCGTCCTCGCCGTGATGTTCCTCGATGAGAGAGTCACCATCCAGCTGGCGATAGGCATCCTCGCCGTCGTCATCGGCGTCGCCCTAATCGTCACCGGCCCCCAACAACAATCATGACCACCACCACACCCACATCCCGCCTCCGCGGCCCACTCATCATCGGCACCATCGCCGCCCTCCTCTCCGTCCTCGGCTACGCCGGAAGCCAGGTCGTAACCCGCAGCCTCCTCACAGCCGACGAGACCCCGCCCCAGGTCGGCTCCACCGTCACCCTCTTCATCGGCATGCTCATCCTCGGCGTGGCCAGCGCGCGCAGCATCCGCAAAGACATCCGCGCCCCGCGCATGGCCCTCCTATGGATCGTCCTTGCCGGCATCCTCGCGTCCACCGGCGCGTTCCTAAGCTTCTTCTCTCTCTCCTTTGCCCCCGTCGTCCTCGTCTCACCCATCTTCACCGTCAACCCGCTCGTCACCCTCGTCCTCGCCGCCATCTTTCTCCGTCAGGTCGAACGAATCACCATCCGCGTCTTCATCGGCGCATGCCTTGTCGTCGCCGGCGTCAGCCTCGTCATCCTCAGCAACCAATAAACCCATGTACCATCGAATGAAGTAGGCAACGCATATGACCACCAACGACTTTTTGTTAGAAATCAACCAGATCGTCAGTCGGGACAACGTCCGGACCGACGACGCCGTCCTCGCCGACTACGCCGAAGACGCCATCCCGACGCGTCCCGAAGAGGGCGTCGAGCAAGCCTTACCCCTCGCCGTCGTCCGTCCCCAATCCACCGCCCACGTGTCAGAGATCCTCAAAGCCGCGACAAAGGCCGGCGTCCCGGTGATTCCCTACGGCGGCGGCACCGGCGTCATGGGCGGCGCGTCCAGCATCAAACCCGCCATTGTTCTGGATATGGCCTCGATGGACAAGATCATCGACGTCAGCCTCCAGGACGGCACAGCCACCGTTCAACCGGGTGTAGTCCTCGGCGACCTTGAAGAAATCGTCCAGCACGCCAACCACTTCGTCGGCCATGATCCGTGGAGCCGACCCGTCGCAACCGTCGGCGGCGCAATCTCAACCAACGGCGTCGGCTATCTCGCCGCAAAATTCGGCCCGATGGGCAGGCAGGTCGTCGGCCTGGAGGTCGTCCTCCCGACCGGAGAAATCGTTCGCACCCGCAATCTGCGCCCCCTCGTCGCCGCCGGTCTGGACATGACGAGCCTCTTCATCGGCACCGAGGGCATATTTGGCGTCATTACCGAAGCAACAATCCGCATCTACCCGGAACTCGAAGAGCGCCGTCACTACGCCCTTGAGTTCGATAGCTTTCAGCAGGGTTTCTTCGCCATAGAGCGACTCTTCACCGAGGGCCTGACCCCGGCGATGGTCGATTTCGCGCAGGAGGACGAGTCCGAGTCCGGCGGCCAGACCATCACTGCCGACGGCCCCGGCCGCTCCCAGCTCCACCTCAGTCTTGAGGGCGGCACCGCTGAGCTTGATTTCCAGGAACAGACTGTCTGGGAAATCGTCTCTGCCTACGGCGCGCGAACGCTGGACCCTGAGGTTGCCCAATCATTCTGGGAAAACCGCCACGCATCCGGCCTCCGCTACAAGGAAGCGCGCGCCTCGGGCCAACGTCACCCGTGGCGAGATCGCGGCGGGCGCGCGGGCAGCTACATCCACACCGCCGTACCCATCTCAAAAGTGCTGGATCTGCGATTCGCCGCTATCAAGACATTCGAAGAGTCCGGCCTGAATGTTGTCGAATGTGCCATCTGGGGCGAGCCTGAGATGTTCTCCATCATCGCCGTTGACCCGACCGGCAATCCCGACGGCTGGCAGCGCATCCGGGATGCCTCAGATGCAATGATCAACCAGGCCATCGACCTTGGCGGCACCATCGAGTATTGCCATGGCGTCGGCGTCCGACTCAAGCACCTCATGCCCAGGGAACTCGGCGAGGGGGGTGTCCACCTCATCCGCTCCATCAAGAACGCCCTCGACCCCGCCGGCATCATGAACCCCGCCAAACTCCTCGACTAACCGCTACCCCCCGATACCTCGATCCAACGTAATAGGAAACTCCAACAGGATATCCGGCAGCCCCGGAAGTTCCCCTCCACCCCGCGGATAGAAATCAGCCCGAATCTTGTAAACCCCATCGGGTGCGGGCGCGCGCCCCACCGGGGAATCTCCGCGAACCGTCAGATCCCACAAAGCCTCCCGCTCGACAACGTCGCCCGCGTCCAGCGTGGCCACCTGGACCTCCGGGAAAGAACTGAGGGATGGCGTGGGATCGTCCTCCGCCCACAATTGGATAAGACGCACGGCCTGCCTCACATTGGGGTCGGCGGGCGGCTCGCCGCTCGGCAGCACGATCCATGTGGAGACTGCCGGGTCGTATTGGCTCCATCTGATATACGTGCTTTCATCATCAGACACGTTCCGCAGCCGTGTCCGAACGCGCAACGTAGATTCCGACGTGATCCGTGACGACCCGAATATCTCCAGCGTCACCTCATACGTGTCGTTCCAGGTCGATCCTGCCACTGTCCACCAGCCCTCTGGGTCCGGAACAACCGAAACGTGCGGAATGGGCGTTACCGTCTGCGAAACCTCGTCCGGTGTTGGACTTGCCGACGACGAACTCCCCTCCGGTGTTGCGCTTGCCGACGACGGTATCATCGTTGGTTGTGCCGTCACCGTCGCAGAAGCAACCGGCTCCAACGTCCCCTCGCGCGGCGCAAAGCACCCCCCAACCATGACCGCCGGGACAACAAGAAAAATGAGAAGCAGCCACACCTTGCCGATACTACCCATACATCAAGTATGCAATACCAGCGCCCAACCCAATAATTCCTCCACCTGTCATCCCGAGCACCCCCATGTGTCATTCCGAGCGCAGTCGAGGAATCCAGAGATTAGATCGCCCCACCCAGGCTGGAATGCGGCGTGCCAACGCCCTTGCCAATCAACGCGGATCGCGAACCTTGGCTGTAGGCGCCGCCTACCGGTCAGCCCTAATCACGCCGCAAACCACGCGGCTGCCTGTATCGACCTCCCCCACGCCGTATGTGTCCGGCTTCTCATGCACGATGATTGCCGAGCCGTCGACATCGAAGAGAGAGTGATCCTTTCCGGTGTCCAGGGTGACACCGTCGGTGAGAAAGTCAGCGCGGGCCGAGCCGTCGGCAGCCGCGTAGATATTTGGCAAGTCTCCCCCGTGTGCCGCGCCCGTTGACCCGCGCCAGCTCGAATGAACAAAGCCGTGTTCCGTATCTTCGGGGTTGAAATGATCGCCCGCCGCATCAAAATCGGGTGTGCATGCCCCTACCGAATGAATGATGAAGGCGTGACCACCCGGTGTAAGTCCATCCACTGTGGCTGCCACCAGAACGCCGGATGCCGTCTGCGTCAGCGTTACGACCCCCACCGACTCGCCGTCTTGGGAAACAAGTTCAGCCGAAGCCGTTGCTCCGACGTCGCGCGGAGCCTCCTCGCCGGATGTCCGATAGATCAGAAAAACGACAACGGCGACCAGGACGACAATGGCGGGAAATACTGCAATCGACGATTTCAGTATCTGAGACATTGTCTCATCTCCCTTCAACACGTGAAAGTTGTAGCAGTTTGGGGTGCCGAAGAAGCACCTCAATAATACTTGATAATCCTCTTCATCATCAGACTGCCATTCCTCGACTCACCCTGAGCACAGTCGAAGGGCATGAGCGGGGTTCGCACCTGTCATTCCGAGCGCAGCCGAGGAATCTAAGAACTAAATCGCTCCACCCAAGCCGGAACGCGGCGTGCCAACCTCCTTGCCAATCAACCCTGATCGCGAACTTTGGCTGTAGGCACTGCCTACCGCCCCTATACTTGTCCCATGACCCACAAATCAGAAAGACAGGTCAGCAACGAGGGCGCAGCCACGCCCCTCTTCCGCGTCGCCCTCGCCCAGGTGAACCCCACCGTCGGCGACATTGAGGGCAACACCCGCCTCATCATCGACCACATCAAACGCGCCCGTGAAGCGCAGGCGGACCTCGTCGCTTTCCCGGAACTCTGCGTCACCGGCTACCCGCCCGAAGACCTCCTCTACAAGGACTCATTCCTCGACGCCGCGGACGAGGCCCTTAAGCAGATCGTCAAGGCCTCCCCAGGCATTACCGTCGTCGTCGGTATCCCCGAGCGACACGTCCCCCCAAGCGCCCCTCCCGCCCTCTTTAATGCCGCCGCGGTCATCCACGACGGCAAGCTCATCGACATCTACCGAAAGATCTTCCTCCCCAACTACAGCGTCTTCGATGAGGAGCGCTACTTCGCCTCCGGCAACCTCTCCCCCGTCTATGAGATAGGCGGCGCTCTCATCGGTGTCAACGTCTGTGAGGACATCTGGTTTGATCTCGGCCCCACCAACGTCCAGAAAGCCGCCGGTGCTCAGGTCATCATCAACATCAACGGCTCCCCCTACTACCGCGGCAAACGCGCCGTCCGCGAGGCCATGCTCAGCCAACGCGCCGCCGACAACGGAATCTTCCTCTGCTACGTCAACATGATCGGCGGCCAGGACGAGCTCGTCTTTGATGGCGCCAGCATGATCTTCGACCCGCACGGCAAGACCATCGCAACAGGCCGACAGTTCGATGACGACTTCATCCTCGCCGACCTCTCCCTCGCCCAGGCCGACGACGTGCCACAAACCGCTGTAGTAGACCCGGATGACCCCCAAAACGCACATTTTGTAGACTACACTGTGATTCCCGTCACAAAGCAGGTAGAGGAGGGGTCGAACCGCATATCCCTATCTGAGACCCGGCACGCCAACCCTATGACGACCCCTATGGGACCCGTGGAAGAGGTCTATAACGCTCTTGTCAAGGGAACGCAAGATTATGTTCGAAAAAGTGGCTTCTCACAGGTCGTCATTGGCCTCTCCGGAGGCATCGATTCCGCCCTCACCGCCGCCGTCGCCGCCGATGCCCTTGGCCCGGAGAACGTCCTGTGCCTCTCCATGCCCTCCCGCTATACCGCGGATCAGAGCGTCACGGACGCCCGCGCCCTCTGTGAGAACTTCGGCATCAGCTTTGAAATCATCGCCATTGAAGACATGACAAACGCCTACCGCGACGGCCTGGCCTCTCTATTCGCCGGCACGCAGGAAGGCGTCGCCGAGGAGAACCTGCAGGCCCGCGCTCGAGGCAACATCCTCATGGCAATCTCAAACAAGTTTGGCCGCATCGTCCTCGCCACCGGCAACAAGAGCGAATACGCCACCGGCTACGCCACCCTGTACGGCGATATGGCGGGTGGCTTTGCCGTCATCAAGGACGTCCCCAAGACTCTCGTCTACGAACTCGCAAGCTGGCGAAACGAACAGGCCGGGCACGACATCATCCCGCAGGCCATCATCGACCGCCCCCCCACCGCCGAGCTGCGTGAAAACCAGCTCGACGAGGACTCCCTGCCGCCCTACGACGTGCTCGATCCCGTACTCGAGGCCTACGTGGAGCGCGATGTCTCCCCAAAGGACATGATCGAAAAACTCGGCTTTGACAGAGACGTCGTCGCCCGAGTTACAACGCTAGTAGACATAAGTGAATACAAACGCCGCCAGGCCGCCCCCGGCGTCAAAATAACAGAACGCGCCTTCGGAAAAGACCGCCGCCTCCCAATAGTAAACAGGTTCAAGCCCAACTAGGAAATCACAAAGTACGCGAATAATCCCAACTGCTGCTTGAGCGCATAATTTTGAGATGAGTCAGCAGTGGCTCCATTGGCAAGCCGAGCGCCTCGATATGGAGATGGTCGAGTTCCTCTATCAGGTGGGGTACGTAAGTGTGGAAATCCACGTTCCGCCAAGTCTTCCCACCTTGCCTCCATCCAGTAATGCACTCTGGGATAGCATTAACAAGTTTCTTACCGATTTCGATTGCAGCACGCGGATCCTCAGCCCAGGAGTTCGGAACCTTCAACAATCCAAGGTCGGAGACGGCTTTGATGTGAAAGCCGTCTCCGACCATCCACCACCATCCGTAGCCCACATGCCCATTAAGCGCTGCCATTACTAGATGTAGTATGTCCTCATTTTCGACCGGGAATGGATTCTCCCTCCTCGGTTGTACAGAATTGGCGGGAATTGAACTCAGGAAATGGTAGGCAGTTTCTGGAAATGCTACAGCGATGTTGCTTTGGCCCGGATGTTCATAGCTTGAAATAGTGCGTGATTGATCTTGTAGAGCCTTAATTAAGTCCGCTGTCTCCTTCGTAGGAGTTCGCAGCCATTGTCCTGATATGCGTTTATCTGCGGAGAGCTTATTGATGCTAGGTGCCCGCACAGTCTGCCTATGCTGAAAGGACTGGCGTCGTTCCTCTGCGGACCAGTTCTGCAATCCAGTGGTTTCAATTATTGTGTCATGCGCGTGCCCAAGCAATGCTGTAAGCACTGTAGCGCGCTGGCGATTCTCAGGCGTCCTAACCGTTGGGCTAGCATTGAATACCGTATCGGGGCGATTACTGTAATGGCGCAGGCTGATGATCCTACTACGCCTATCGAACAGGTTCCTTAGAGCCTGCTTGTTCTGCCCAAACGAGATGGACAATGGCACGATGAAGGTGACGACGCCGCCATTGGGATTGGCCAATGCTAGCGCCGTCTCGCAGAAGAGGTTGTAGAGGTCTCCCCCACCGACAGTTTGGTAGAGTTTTTCCTGCGTCAGCCTCTTCCGATCATCCGCCGACATGCTCTTGATCAGTGCCTCGTAGGGAGGGTTGCCGATCACGATGTCAAAACCGCGCCACGGGCTCTCATGGAAGAGCAGCCGTGCATCCGTTCGTGCCGGTTCGCGGGAAAGTAGGTCCGTCGAGGCAAATTGACGCAACTCAGTGCTGGCCAATTCACCTGTGCCCTGCAGCAGACTCTCCAGCCGCGCTCGGAGTTCCCTGTCCTTGTTCTGTAGCTCTCTCTTTGCACTCTCCAAATGAGCATCAAACCACAAGGCCCTATTTGCCCCAATCTCAGCGATAGTCTTGCCGACATTGACATCGGCCATATCTAATTGCGCAGAGCGCCAATCAGGATCAGCCACTGTCTCCAGTGTGTCTGCGCAGACGATGACCGCCTCCAGATTCGGCAGCGCCTCATCCTCTGCAGAAAAGTCGTCTGAATCCTTGCGCGCCCAAATAATTGCGATGAACAGCCGCAACCGCGCTATCTGTACCGCAAGCGGATTGACATCTTGCCCACGTAATTGTCGCTTGATGATGTCCTCCGCTGATTCCTCTACACCCAACTTCTCGAGTGCCCTCCGAATCGCCAAAAGGGTGCTGAATAGGAACGCTCCGGACCCGACTGCCGGATCAAAGATGCGCAACTCCCGAATACGCTCGGCCAGTCGCTTCTTGTCTGACTCATCCAACTCCGGCAGATCGGAATCCGAGTCCGCAAAGAGTTCGAGCAACTGAGTCTCAGCAAGCATTCCGGCATCGTCCTTGACAGCAGTGGTCAGTGCATCCTTGACCATCTCATCGACAACGTCAGCCGGGGTATAGTACGTGCCCTTGGGCTGACGCAGAGGCGACTCGTCCCCGCCTTTTTCAGTGGACGCGATGAGCCGCTCAAACAGGTTGCTCAGCAGTTCGGGGTCCAGTGTTTGCTCGCTCTCGCCGGGCCGATGCTCATCCATCGTCCAGTGATAGCGGGACAATATTGTAAAAAGCCCCGGATGGTCTTTGTCGACGCTCCAATAATCACTCGCCTGCAACTCTAGGTCGTCATCTCCGTCTTGCTTGGCGAATAGTGAACCGTTGAGGAAAGGTGCCCCCTCCAGCGAACTATGAATCGCAGCATTGGGGTGGGTATAGTGCTCATCCCCAAGTACATTCAGTCTTTGATGGAACAGATAGCGCAAGACCTCGTCATGGTAATCGTCGATGTCTTTGCCCAAGCAGCTTGCAATAAATCCAGGTTCAAATATCTCGGGGGGAATGCGGTTTTCCTCTTTCAGAATCCACGCGAACATCACGCGTATGAGATGCCGAAGAACAACCTCTCGTCCACGTTGATCCTTTCCCGCTTGGGCGAGCTTGGTCCACGCAGCGATTTCACCGTAGAACTGTTGACGGAGTGTGGCCACTGCGAAGGGCGACAGCAGCTTCTCTACATTGAGTGGACCGCTCGTGTCTCGAATGAACCCCAGTTGCTGGTCAATTGAGGCGCGTGCCGACGGCGAGGGCAAGGCAGGATCAAACGGGGCGGTCATGTTTACCTGCCCGGCCGCCGCAACTGCCATGCGAGCCGTCATTGACCCGTCCGGCGCAGTTTCGTAGGCAAACACCGCGGACGCATTGGCATAACTGCTCGACGCAACGGTTCGCGCGCATAGCGCCACGTCACCGCGCCTAATTTCCTGGCCGTCCTCAAACCGAAATTTCACCGCCGCAACGGGAATACGGTTCCCTTCGAAGTCAGGATTGTCTGTCTTCAGGGCAGGCCCCTGAGCGACAGCGTAGGTTTCCCAATCAATGTTATGCGAGTCACGCCGGATGCCCGTCAGCGAGTCGGCATTCTCCAATTTATTGCTGATCACCGCATCCTTTTCACCCAGAATCTGTTTCAGAATATCCGCGGGCTCGGTGGTCTCCTGCAGCGTTTCAAACAGCCTGTCTGCTGAAGTACGAACATGCCTTGTGTCAGGAAGAAGTTCGGCTGCAATCGCTTTACTCGAAAGCAATTTGATGAAATCGTCTAGCCTATCCGTTTCCGTATCAAGACGTGTTTGCTCAGATTCGGCCAGTGACCCAAAATCAAAATTCCTCAGATACTCGACATCCATGGACTGAGAGCCACGCTGATACACTCGCCAACGAACGCCGTCAGTCAGAACCCCGATGGTCTTTGGACGGCTTAGCGAATCAACGGCGAGGTAACGTCTAATCTGGCGATCCGGAGAATAAGCGCGCGATTGCCCGCTTGGAACGCGATCAAAATCTGCCCCCAGTCTTTTCGCCTCGACCACAAGCGCGGGATACCCCGCCTGTGTATCAACTGTCCCCAAATAGCAGAGATAGTCTGGACGGCTTAGACTTGCGCCCTCTTCGGAGGTACGGTTCGTCGGCGGGTATCCCAATTCCTCAAGCACCGCATCGATGAGAACAGATCGTGTAGTGGCTTCATTGACGTTGTTGCGCCCGCGCAGATTCTGCACTCCAGCCTGGAGCCTTTCCCGAATACGAATCGCTGTGCCCGCCGTTGTCAACACTTCTCTCCGGATTGGCATTCCGTCCCGCATCTTTCGCTTGCGCTATGCCAATCTCAAGTGCGCCTAGACTAGCAGTTTGCTTTGCTAGCATCAAAGCACGGTGGCACATCCTGTCCGCTCTCCTCCCCCTATACTGTCCCCATGACCATCTACCTTGATCACGCCGCCACTACGCCCGTGGATCCGCGGGTAGTCGAGGCCATGCTCCCCTACTTCACCGGGCAGTACGGCAACCCTTCCAGCATCTATGGGCTGGGGCAGGACGCCGCCCGTGCCATTGACGCCGCCCGTGACCAGGTGGCCGGTGTTCTCAATGCCCGCAATGGTGACATAATCTTCACCGGCGGTGGCACCGATTCCGACAACATGGCCATTCGCGGCGCCGCATACGCCCTCAGGCAGCATGGCAACCACATCATCACGTCTGCAAGTGAGCACCATGCCGTCATCCATACGTGCGAGTGGCTTGAGAACAACGCGGGATTCTCGGTGACCTATCTCAAGTCGGATGGCGAGGGCGTTATCTCAGCCCAACAAGTCGCCGAAGCCATTACTCCCGGCACGATCGTCGTCACCGTCATGTACGTCAACAACGAGACCGGCACGATCCAGCCGATTCCCGAGATCGCGGCCGCTATCCGCCACGCGGAAGACGAGCACGGACATCGCATTGTCTTTCACACGGACGCAGTGCAGGCGGCGGGCTATCTGAACCTCGACGCGCAGGCGCTCGGCATCGATATGCTGAGCCTTTCCGCCCACAAGTTCCATGGCCCCAAGGGCGTCGGCGTCCTCTTCCTGGACCGCGATGCCCCGTTCCAGCCCCAAACGATGGGCGGCAGCCAGGAACGCAATCGCCGCGCCGGAACCGAGAACACAGCCGGTATCGTTGGCACAGGCCTGGCCCTTGAGATGGCCGACAGCGCGCGCGCCGAAATAGTCCCGAACATCGCTAAACTGGCGGCCGATCTTGGTCAGGGAATCCTCTCAACGATTCCCGATGCCCACCTCAACGGGCCTCCACTCGGCGACCCTCGCCGTATGTCCAACAACGTCAACATTTCATTCGCCGGAGTGGAGATCGAATCGGTCCTCATAAATCTTGACATAACAGGAATCGCCGCCTCATCCGGCAGCGCATGCACATCCGGCTCAATCGACCCATCCCACGTCCTCATCGCGATGGGAAAGCCACTTGAGCTAGCCCGCAACAGCCTCCGCCTCACACCAGGGCGTGAGAATACTGATGCGGACGTCGACCGCGTCCTTGAAATCCTGCCGGAAATCATTCGGCGCGTTCGGTCACTGGGCGGGAGGCGCTGAGACCTCAGCTGCCCTATTCCTTGCGGCGTGCGGCCAGAGGAAAGCCCTAAAGTCCGACGTTACGCGAGGAAGTCACGGAGGCGGCGGCTGCGGGTGGGGTGGCGGAGCTTACGCAGCGCCTTGGCCTCAATCTGGCGAATACGCTCGCGTGTAACGCTGAATTCGCGTCCAACTTCTTCCAGCGTGCGGCTGCGCCCGTCGTCAAGACCGAAGCGGAGCTGAAGGACCCGGCGCTCACGACCGCTGAGCGTGTCGAGCACACTGCCGATCTGTTCCTTGAGGAGCTGATAGGAGGCGGCGTCGGCGGGAGCGAGGGCTGCCTTGTCTTCAATGAAGTCGCCAAGATGGGAGTCTTCCTCTTCGCCGATGGGGGTTTCGAGGGAGACGGGTTCCTGGGAGATCTTGAGGATTTCACGGACGCGGTCCGGGGTAATCTCCATCTGCTCGGCGATTTCCTCTGTGGTCGGCTCACGCCCAAGTTCCTGGACGAGGCGGCGATTCTCACGGAGGAGCTTGTTGATGGTCTCAACCATGTGGACAGGGATGCGGATGGTGCGGGCCTGGTCCGCGATGGAGCGGGTAATGGCCTGCCTGATCCACCACGTGGCGTAGGTGGAGAACTTGAAGCCCTTGCGGTAGTCAAACTTTTCCACGGCGCGGATGAGGCCGATGTTTCCCTCCTGGACGAGGTCGAGGAGGTTCATGCCGCGTCCGATGTACTTCTTGGCGACGCTGACGACGAGGCGGAGGTTGGCCTCCGTCATGCGGCGTTGGGCCATCTCACCATCGCGGCGGATCTCATCAAGATATTCGCGGCATTCTTCCTGCGTCATCTCGACGGCCTCGTGAATGTCCTGGGTGGAGAGGAAGAACGGGATGGTCTCCAAGGTGAGCGAAGGAGCGAAGGTGCGGAGGAAGGGTGTGGGAAGCAGCCATCGTTGGAGGGAGAATTCAATAATCTCCTTCTCAACATCCTCGGGTTCGCGGCCCAGTTTGGTGGCAAATTCCTCGGCGAGTTCGTGGTGCATCTCGATGTCGATGGTTTTTTGGACATCCGGGGATTCCTTGAGGGTGAGGAGGTTACAGGGGGTCTCAAGTTCAAGGTGTTCAATGATGATATTGGCGAGTTCAGCATGGGTTGTGAGCTTATTGAGAAGATGGATGGCGATGTCACCGATAGACGCGTTGCGTCCTGTTGTTTGGCGGATCTGAAGCTCTAGTTCGTGAAGCTGTTTCCAACCCTCAGCCTTGCGAGCCAGGTTCTTTTCCTGACGAGCATTTAGGAGATCAACACGTCCGATTTCACGCAGGTACATGCGCACGGGATCGTCAAGCGATTCAGCATCCGCAATATCCGCTTCAGCTTCTGCCTCGATACGCTGGGCCTCCGCCCACTCTTCGCGGGACGCAGGCCAGTCCACTTCAGGTTTTCCATTGTTGGGCAAAGCTCTAAGTAAAGCCGAGGACGCTGAGGGGTCCAGAGTAACGACGCCATTGGCTACCTTTTGGGAAAGGGAGCCGGCCTCTTCGTCACCGAGGTTAATCACACCGGATTGCCAGGTCATACTGTTCCTCCGTTCCTCTATTCGTTGCGGGTGTTTCTGTTCCACGTGCCGTATTGGACGGCTCGTAGTTGTTCGATGCGTTCAGAGAATTGCGCTCTCATCTCATCGGTGATTGCACGGAGCGTGTCCGCCTCTTCGTCATCATCTTCGGCGAGTGATGCAACGGCCTCCGCGGCCTCAAGTTCATCCTTCTTGAGTTGGCGTTCCCACATGCCGCGGACAACATCACTTAGGGCCTTTGATTGGCCGCGGCGGTCAAGTGGGGATCGGATGTCCTTTCGGAGGTCTTCCGCGTCGGAGCTGACCAGAACCTCAGCGCGTGTTACCGGATCAGCGGTGTTGAGAATCTGCCACATCTCGCGGAACTGCGGATCCCAGAAGAAGTGTGGCGGGACTTCAGGCAGGTCCAGGCGCTGCCACGCGTCAAAAATCTCATTGTCATAAGTGAGAACGAGAGCGAGGAGCTGTCGTTCAATAGCATCGCTGCGGTTTTCTTTGAGGGCGTCTGCGCCGATGGCCGGCAATTCGCCGTTCTGTGTGGGCGCCGGACGGTTGGCCCGATCCTGTCGGGGCGGGCGTTGGCGGCGCTCGGGGCGTCCGACAGCTGCCTCAAGGGTTCGCTCCTCAATCTTGAGGGCGGCGGCAAGGCCGCTGAAGGCCTGCTGCTGTTCAAATGGGTTATCGAGTGCGGTGATGAGGGGGAAGATACGATTGACGGCTTCCAGCCTGCCCTCAGGTGTTGCGGCCTCCGGTTGAGCGGCTTCGCGTTGGATGAGGTATTCAAGGATCGGGGTGGCCTCTTCAACTCGCCTGCGCCAGTCATCGGGGTCGTTGCGGATCACATCGTCAGGGTCGCGGTCAGTCGGGAGATTGATTATTCGGAGCTTGGGCAGTTCACGCCGGACGCCCATTGGGACGGCGGAGTTGGAAACACGGACAACCTCGCGTCTAAAGATGTCAAAGGCTCCCTCAAGGCTTCGACGTGTGGCTTCTTCTCCAGCAGTGTCAGGGTCAAGGGCGAGCGCGTAGCGACGAGCCATGTTGCGCACCAGACTGACCTGTCGCTCGGTGAGTGCCGTGCCCATAATGGCGACCACGTTGCCGAAGCCGGCCTGGTGAGCCTGCAAGGCGTCCATGTAGCCCTCTACAAGGACGACTTCACCCCCGGCGCGAATGGCCTGCTCTGCGCGGTCGATAGCAAAGAGCGCGCCGCTTTTATCAAAGAGGGGCGTTTGCGGCGAGTTCAGATACTTGGGCTGTGACTCGTCAAGGGCACGGGCACCGAAACCGATGACTCGGCCCTTGCCGTCACGAATGGGAAACATGAGTCTCTCCCGGAAGCGGTCGTAGGATCCCTCGCGCTCGCCATCGCGCTCAATGATGAGCCCGGCGGCGAGCATCTGCTCTTCCGTGTGGCCAAGATCAGCGAGGTGGCCCTTGAGTGATTCCCAGCCCTTGGGGGCCATGCCGAGCTGGAAGTCCTTGACGGTGTCTTCATTGATGCCGCGCTCCGTCAGATAACGAAGCGCCTGCTCACCGGCGGGCGAAAAAGTTAGGATGCGATGGAAGTAGTCGGCGGCGTTCTGGAGGGCGGTGTACAGGACATCGTTCTGTTTGCGCTGGGCTTCGTCCTGACGACGGTTGTCAGGGATTGTTACACCGGCGCGCTCGGCAAGCCGTGACAATGCTTCCGAGAAGGTGAGGTTGTCCGCGCGCTGAATGAACGAGAAAGCGTCCCCGCCGGTGCCGCACGCTCCGAAGCAGTGCCAAGAGCCGCGCTCCGGGAAAACGATGAACGAGGGGGTGTTCTCATTGTGGAATGGGCAGTTGGCCTTGAAGTTGCGACCGGCCTTCTTGAGGGGCACGCGCGACTGGATAAGATCGACGATGTCGGTGCGGGCCTTGACGTCATCAACGACAGTCATAGCGCCACCTCAGCCAACGGCATCTCAGGGACGCGGCCTGCCCTAAGATCCTGAGCTGCCCGCGCGGCGAATTGGTCAGTCATACCAGAGATGTAGTCGACGGCCCGTCGGTTCGGCTCGTCGCCGGGACGGGCGTAGCCCTCCGGTATCAGCTCCGGGTTGTTGACGAGGGCGTCCCAGAGTGTCTCAAGGATGTTGAGTGGGTCTTCACTCTGTTCACGCGCGGCGACGAGATAGACGTTTTCGAAGAGGAACTCTCGCAGATCGATTACTGCCTGGAGAACGGATTGACTCATTTCGATTGAAGGGCGATCTGTGCCGACGGATTCGCCTTCACCGGTGACGGCCCACGAGGTTTCAACGAGGTCCGCGATGATTGTGTTCAGGCGCTCGGCATGACGGCTGCCGAGTGTCCGGCGGACGTGAACGGGGATGTCATCAGGATCGATAACGCCGGCACGGATGGCATCGCCAATGTCATGGTTGACGTAGGCGATGGCGTCGCTGAGGCGGCAGATTTCGGCTTCAAGGGTGACTTCGGCTTCGGCGCGGCGGATGGGACGAAGACTGCCGCGGCCCTTGGAGTGGTTGACGACTCCCTGCCGAACCTCCCACGTGAGGTTGAGGCCCCTGCCCTCTTTCTCGAGAATGTCGACCACGCGCAGGCTCTGTTCCGCATGACGGTAGCCGCTTGGGATACGCGCGTCAAAGAACTCTTCCCCCAAGTGGCCAAACGGGGTGTGACCGAGGTCATGTGCTAGCGCGATGGCTTCCGTGAGGTCTTCATTGAGGCGGAGCGCACGGGCTATGGAGCGCGCAATCTGTGCCACCTCGATTGTGTGAGAGAGACGAGTGGAGAAGTGGTCACTGACCGGGGCGATGAATACCTGTGTCTTGTGCTTGAGGCGGCGGAATGCCTTCGAATGGATGACACGGTCACGGTCGCGTTGGTACTCGGTCCGCATAAAGGAAGGCTCTTCGGGAACGCGCCGTCCCTGCGTTTTATGGCTAAGTTGAGCAAACGGGGAGAGGGTGTCCTGCTCCAGCCGCTCAAGGCGCAGACGGATACGATGATCGTTCATCGACAGCGTCGTTTTCCCGGCCTCTCCTGTGCTTTGCTGTTCCTGACCAGCCCGGTGAACAGCTTTCAGCACAAATAAAAATAGCCCCTGTCAAGGGTTCAGGAACAACGATACCCATGCATACCGAGGGTGTCAAATGTTTTAAAGTTCGCGATCACTGTTGCTGGGCCAGTTTAGTTCGTGTTCCGCGTTCCGGCGTCGACGTTCTGATTGGGTCTTAGATTCTTCGCTGCGCTCAGAATGACAGTGGTCGCAGGCGGTATGGCGAGGGAGTTTATTCAGGGCGGAGGGCGCTTTTTGTGGGGATGGCGTAGGGAGGCGCAGGGACGATGTAGTGGGTGGGGCCAGGGGGAAAAAGAGTTTCTGCAGTGAGGGCCGGAGTACGGCGGGAGTCGTCCCGAAGGATCATGACGTGATAGGCGAAGAATGCGGCAGCGGGAAGAACGATTGAGAGGCCGGGGATGAGGGCATCGTCAAGGAAACCCGAGCCCTGTCCAAGGATCTCTGTGAGGACGGCGGCGAGGAGGGTGATTAGCGTTATGAGAGTGGTACCGCCGAGGGCAATCAGGGTGACATAGAGATAGATGCGTCGGATGAGACTATTCGGATCGGCGCGGACGACGCGCCACCAAAACGTAAACCAGAGGGGCGCTCCGACGATGATCATGGTTAGAGCGACGGCAAGTGCTTCGGCGTCGTCTTTCGCCGGGGAGAGGAGGTCGCCTTCAGTCAGCAGGAAGAGGATGGTCATGATAAGAACCATGACGCCCGGTACGAGGGCTATTAGGCCGACGGCGGACATGATGTATTTGAATGTGACTGAGAGGTGGGGGGATTCGGTGAGGGACGAGGGTTGGATTCCGGCCTGCGCCGGAATGACGGTTGGTACTTTGCGGGTGGCGTCCCGGCGAATGATTGACCAGTGGTAGGCGAGGAGGGCGAGGCCAATCAGGAGGGAGATGGCGGGGAGGATGAATTGCCTGATGTAGGCGACAGTAGTTGTGGTGTCGTCTGCGCCGACAAGTTTGGCGATGACGAAATAGATCGCTGCTGCCGCTCCCCAAAGCGCCAGGGATGCGCCGCCGATAAATGCGAAGCCATATAAGTAGACCTGCCTAAGGACGGATTCTTCGTCGCGGTTGGCGACGGTTTCCCACTGGACGACCCATGCGACTGTTCCGACGATGGCCCACGAGGCGGTTGTTCGCAGGGCGTCCAGATCTGTTTCGCCCGTGATCAGCAGGTCCGTGTCGGCCAAGGCAACGCCCGAGGCGATGTAGGCGAGTGCGGCGAGGATCCAGAAGGCCCCTGTGACGGCGGTGGTAAGGAACAACACGCTGAGGCCGTAGATACGCCATCGTTGGACTGTTTGGGCACGGCTGCCGGGCTGGCCTTCTAATTTCTCGCGTCGCCAGAGGTAGTACCAGAGGGCGGCAGCGACGATGATGCCGCCAATGTGCTCTAGGCCGTCGTCGTCGAGTGCAAGCTGCTCGGCGACCTGTATTCCGCCAAAGAACATGTAGAGGGCGGCAAGGAAAAGCGCGCCATGCACGTACAGCTTGCGCAGGGCGGATGCTGCTTCTTCGGGGTGGTTTTTTGCGGCGCGGCGGAGGATGAGCTCATGCGCGGCCCAGACCGGAAGGGCGACGATGACCATAGCGATCCACGTGGCGTCCGGTGTGTCGCCGCTGAGAAGACCGCCCAATGAGCCGGTTAGATCGGTGGCAAGGCCGTATGCCCCCTGAAGGAGGATCCAGGATGCCGCGAATGCGGCGAGATAAACGTATGAACGCTGGGGAATGCTCATGATGAGGATACTGATGGTGTGGGGGGCGGTTCGCGTTCGCAGAAGTCTTCGCGGATGTCTCCAAGCTCTATGGGCCATTCCGAATCTGAGATGAGCCAAAAGCCATCGGCTGAGCGTTGGAGGTCGAACGCATACTCGGCAGTGTTGCCCTCTTCGGGGAGCTGGAAGAGGCCAGGCTCGCGACGATACGTGACGCCGACGGTGATGCTGACTGAGTCACTACCCAACTCTTCGACATCGCCAAGCCGGACACGGCGTTCATCGAGGGAGGTGTATCGCAGGCGATTCCGGAACTCGTCTTCGACGCAGGCGGTGGCATTCTCTTCGGTCACGAGGGCGAGGGCGGTATTGACGTCTTCGTCGATCATGGCGCGGATGTATCGCTGGACGGTGCCTTCCGGTGTGTTGGGTGGATAGTCGGCCTCCTCCTCCTGAATGAGACGGGGGAGGGCGATTGCCAGGACGACAAGGACAATGACTGCGGCGACAATTCCGACAAGGATCCGGGTTGATGAGTCCATAGGAGCATTGTACGCAGGGGAGTGTGGGTCAGGGCATGTCGTCAACGTGGAACTTGATATCCCTCTCGACGGTAAGGCCGACGAGGGCGGCACGGAGTGGGGTTGTGCCGCTTCGAGGGACATGGAGGAGGAGGGTGATGCTGACAGCGGTATCAAGTGAAGCAACGGACGTCGTTTCAATCGTGGCGCCCGCGCGTTCAATAGCGCCAAGGATATCGTCGACAATGCCGGGAAGATCGACAGCGATCGCTGTGAGGATGACGCGGGCGTTGGTGTTGTCGTCGTTGGGTGACATGGGGGTAGGATAGCGCGAGTGGCAGGGGACCACCCCTCACCCTAGCCCTCTCCCTGAGGGGAGAGGGGATCAATGGAGGTTGTGATGGCGCGGGAGATGGTGGAGACGGTTAGGGGGCCGATGGCGGCGAGCGAGTTGGGTTTCACCTTGTCACATGAGCATGTGATTGTCGGGTTCCCGGGCATCAAGGCAACGTATCCGGAGCTGATGGACTGGGAAGGGATCGAGTCGGGGGGCATAGCGATGCTTTCCGAGGCGCGGGCTGAGGGTCTGGATTCGATCATGGACGCCACGCCTTTCGAGCTGGGTCGTGACGTCCTGATGTTGAAGCGTGTGTCCGAGGGGTCCGGGGTGAATATTATCGCGTCGACGGGAACGTACGTGGATATTCCTCGTCTCATCTGGTTCACACACCCCGACCGAATGGCGGCGGTTTACGTGCGTGAAATTGTGGAGGGGATCGAGGGGACAGGTATCAAGGCGGGGATGATAAAGGTCGCAGATAACAACTATGAGCTTTCAGACGCGGAGGCGATGGTGCTGCGAGCAGCGTCACGCGCGTCCAACGAGACGGGAATCCCAATCACGACGCATACGCAACCGCTGAACAAGGTTGGGGAGTCGCAGTGGATCATCTTCGCCGAGGAGGGAGTGGATCCTTCGCGCGTATGCATCGGGCATTCATCGGACGCCACGGATTTCGATTACCTGGCGAACCTTGCACGGGAGGGAGTCTTCCTGGGGATGGATGAGCTGCCGGGCCACCAGTTGAATGAACCGTGGCGGGACAAGGCGGACATGGTGAAGCGACTTCTGGACGCGGGATTTGAGCGACAGCTGATGCTGTCGCATGACTGGTCGGTGAAGAGACACCCGGATGATTCATGGGGAGCTTCGGAGGAGAAGCATCGGCAGGTGAACCCGGACGGGTACGCATTCATCGGCCGCCGGTTCGTGCCCTATCTACGTGAGATGGGCGTAGGAGAAGAGGCCATTCAGCTGATAACGGTAGACAATCCGCGACGGTTTTTGGCTGGGGGATAGGCGCGGGAGCCTTTACTTTTTGCCCTAACTTCCGCCGACTGAGCGGAGTTCGGATTCGACGCGGAGGAAGGCAAGTTTGGTTGATGGCAGGGCGCTACTATGGTGATAGGCATACTGAAGTTGAAGGGTGTTTTCCGGGATGGATGTTGAGACGGGTTTTGTGGCGGCCCTGGTCCTGGGGTTTTTGCTTGGGCTGAAGCATGCGACGGACGCTGATCACGTCGTTGCCGTATCGACGATCGTGGGTGAGAGCCGCAATGTGTGGCGCGGGGTGTGGATTGGCGGGGCGTGGGGGCTTGGCCATACGACGCCGTTGATGATCCTCGGTGTCGTTATCCTGGCGTTTCGTGGGCTGCTGAGCGGGTATGAATCGATAGCGCACATATTTGAGTTCGGGGTTGGCGTGATGATGGTGCTACTGGGGGTGCAGGTGTTTTGGAACCTGGCCCGTGGCCGCCTGCACGTCCATCAGCATAGCCACGACTCGGTCCAGCATGTCCATATCCACGGGACGCATGGTCCTGAGGCAGAAGCTGCGGCAGAGGTGGAGTCCGGGCACGGTTTCTTCCATTTGGGAAGGCCGTTCTTCCGGGTGAAGTCCTACTCGATCGGCGTCGTACACGGTCTGGCGGGCAGCGCGGCGGTGATGCTTGTTTTGCTGCAGACGCTGCCATCGTTCTGGGCGGGCATCGGGTACCTGGTCCTATTCGGAATAGGAACGGTGCTCTCGATGGGGATAATCACGGTCTTGCTGAGCGTGCCGTTCGCTCTTGTGGGGAACAAGGGGACAGCCAACCGCGCAATTTCGGCAGTCGCGGGGTCAGCCAGCGTGCTGTTTGGGGCGGCTCTGATGTCTGACATCTCATTGGGCACGGGGTTCGTGCCGTTTTAGGGGAAAATTAAAAGAGAAAGCCCCCTCCCGGCTAATCGGGATGGGGCTTTCCTTTTGGATCTTGGTCTTACTTGGCGCCGTTAGAGCCGCCGTTGTGGGTGGTCCAGAAGACGCGCTCTGGGTTAAGGGGGATCTCCCGGTGGCGGATGCCCGACGCGCGGCTGACGGCGTTGCCGACGGCCGGGAGCGGCGGGATGATCGGCACTTCACCGACACCCCTGACGCCAAGCGGGTTCTCCGGCGCGGGACCGCCGACGAAGATTGTCTCAATCATCGGCAGGTCGAGCGCGGTGGGCATGCGGTAGTCGAGGAAGTTGGCGTTCTTGAGAATGCCATCGTCACCCCACTCGTAGTTCTCCCAGAGCGCCCAGCCGACGCCCTGTGCCACTGCGCCCTGCACCTGGCCTTCAACGGCCATCGGGTTGATGGCGCGGCCGGGGTCCTGGAATGCGGTGTAGCGGGCGATGGTTGCACGGCCGGTGTCGTCGTCGATCTCGACCTCGGCGATCTGGACGCCGGAGCTGGTGACGGGTCGGACGCCGGTGGCGAGGCCGTTGCCAATGACCGCTCCCAAGCCCATTCCCACGCTCTTGAACGCGAGCTCTGAGAGCGTGATTGACTGCTCCGGGTTGTCACGCAGAGTGAATGTGCGATCCGAGTACTCAACGTCCTCAGAGTTCGCCTGGAATCCCTCTGCGGCCAGCTCCTTGAGTTGGCTGATCACGTCTTCGGAGGCATTCTTGACGGCCATGCCGGTGACGTAGGTTATGCGACTGCCCCACGAGCCATCGCTGTAGCCGACGGAATCGGTATCACCGACGGTGGAGCGAACCTCCTCGACGGTGACGCCAAGCTCTTCGGCGGCGATCTGCGCCATGGATGTGCGCGTGCCGGTGAGATCAACGGAACCGACAATCAGACTGAACGTCGCGTCCTTGTTGAGCTGGATGGTTGCGGTGGAGGTTCCGGAGCCCTCTCGGCGCATGCCAATAGCGACACCGCGTCCGCGGCCCTCAGGCACGGGCGATGTCCAAGAGTCATGATTCTTGACGGTCTCGAGGATTTCCTTGAATCGCGTAACTGGCAGTGCCATGCCATCGCTCATCGGCTCGCCGTCGTCCGTCATATTGGCGATACGGAGATCGATGGGGTCCATGTCCAGCGCCTGGGCAAGCTCGTCCATCATCGTCTCGATGGCGAATGCACCCTCCGGGAGACCCGGGGCGCGGTAGGCCTGCGAGCGAGACTTGTTAGTGAGTACGTCGTAGCCGTCTGCCTGGAAATTAGGGAGCTTGTAGGGTGAGAGGCCAGCGACGAGGATGTTGTTCACGTAAAGCGCGGAGCCGGGGAGGCATCCGGCATCGAGGTAGAACTTGGCCTCAAATGCGGTGACCTCACCCTTCTTGTTGGCGCCTGCCTTGACCCAGACGTATGCGTCCGGCGCGGGGCCGGTGGCGCGGAAGACCTCATCCCGGCTGAGAACCGTCTTGACGGGTGATCCGGTCTTGAGCGCGAGCAGTGCCGTGGGAAGCTCAGGGACGGTGAATCCCTTGCCGCCGAAACCGCCGCCGATCTCCAAGGGCACGACGGTGACCTTGTTGAGGGGGAGCTGAAGCAGGGCGGCGTTCTGGCTCTTGTTGGCGAAGGATGCTTGCGTGGTGGTGTAGATGGTGATGTGGCCGGTGGCGTCCACATCCACGGTGCAGGCCTGGGGCTCGATGTAGCCCTGGTGCACCATACCGACGCGGTATTCGGCTTCGCGGACGACTTCCGCCTCCTCGTAGCCCTTGGCGACATCGCCGCGAGCAAGTTCCATGTGAACAGAGACGTTGGTGGGCTTGTCGCTGCGTCCCTCAAGGCCGCGTGTGCGGACTTCTTCATGGATGATCGGCGCATCGTCCTTGATAGCGTCCTCGATGCCGACGACGGCCGGGAGCGGCTCATAGTCGACCTTGATGAGTTCAAGCGCCTCTTCCGCGATGTGGGGGGACGTCGCTGCGACGGCGGCGACGGGGTGGCCGTGGAAGAGGACACGATCCGATGCCATCAGAAACTGGCGCAGATAGACTGCGTCCAATGTGACCTCACCACCAACCTGCTCGTCTGAATCGAGCGAGGGCAGGTCCTTGTGAGTGACGACGGCCTGGACGCCGGGATAGGCCTCCGCAGCGGAGGTGTCCAGGCTCTTGATGCGGGCGTGGGCGTACGGGCTACGCAGGATCTTGCAGTGGAGCGTGCCCGGCAGCGTGAGATCCGGGGCGTAGACGGCCCGTCCCTTGACGCGCTCGACAGCGTCGACACGCACGATAGGCTGTCCGATAGCCTTTTCAGGTGTTGCAACCATGTTTGTTTACCTCCATGGCGGGTCGTCACTGAACCCGCTTCCCCTGTTGCCGCCGGTTGCCGAACGAAGCCTATACGGCGACAGGGTTAGTTTAGCGGATTTTGGGGAGCGTGGGGGGCGAGGGAGGGGGACTTCGCTTGGGCGCACCTATAATGGCAGCGGTGTTGTCTGGTGTGAAATTGATTTGGCGGCGCGAGGGGAACGCAATGTGCGGGGGGGAATGCCACGGTTTCCAGCCTTAGGCTACTGATTGTAGTTTGCGCGCTGTTCACGGCGGCATTGCTGGTCGTGGCCGGGTGCGATGCGGATGAGCCGGGTGTCCCGGCAGACACCGAGGGCGACTCTGTCACGGAAGACTTGCCGGCGACTCAAGCTCCGTTCGATCTCAGCATGATCGCTACTCCGACAGCGATTCCGAGACCGACGTATACGGCGACGCCTAGTGCGACACCGACGGCGACAGCAAAGCCCGAACACACTTCACTTGGGAATGAGGCATATACGTTCCTTTCGACATTCCTGGAGAATCACAACCGACGCGAATCTGGCACTGAGGGCGAACGCTCAGCAGCCCTGGCGATTCGAGACGAGCTGGACAGCCTGGGCTACATGACCACGGTGGAAGGGTTTGATGTCGGATATCTACCGTCTGACGTCTCATTTGTTCTCCAGACAAATGCAGGGCCAGTGCAAATCGCTGCAGAATCGACTGCCCTACAGTTTTCGTCGCATGGAGAGGCGACTGGAGAGTTGGTGTATCTGAAGCAGGCACTGGAAGGCCAAGTGCCTTCGGGCGGGCTTGAGGGGAAAATTGCGCTGATCGAGCGGGGAGTCGATTTCTTTTCCGACAAAGCAAATCGCGCCGCGCTTGCCGGAGCCGAGGCGGCAATCATCTTTAACCATAGTCCCAGCACTTTTACGGGATACCTTGTGGAAAGGTCGCCCATCCCGACGGTGGGGATAAGTGGGGATGCCGGACAGGAACTCCTTGGCGCCATGGATAGGGGAATCGTTGAGTCCAGCGTTGTTGTGACCGGGGCCGAGGTTCGGTCCATGAATGTGATCGCCGAGAAACGGGGGACTCAGCGTGATGGAGGTGTTGTGTACCTCACGACATACTTGGATGCGGTTGCAGACGTGGATGGAGCCAACGATAACGGATCTGGTATCGCCAGTTTGATGACGATTGCTCGACACGTCTCGGCTCGTCAGTATCCGTTTACTGTCAAAGTGGGGTTTTTCGGCTCTCTCCATTCCTCGGATATCGGCACGGATCGGGCCGGAGGCCGATACCACGTGAACCAGCTAGATGCGACAGACGTGTCAGGCATACGTGCCGTCGTCAACATGTATATGAGTGGTTCAGGCGATGTTCTCCATTTCGGCGGCACACCGGTCAACAGGTCCATCATGAACCGCATCGCGCAGAACCTATCAATACGCATTCAGGAGGACGGTGGACTCGAAAGAACTGATGCGCAAGCCTTTGATGAGCGGGAAATCAATACCATCACGCTGACTGGAAACGACTACACTCATCACCATATAGCCACAGACACTATCGACAACATCGACCGAACCCTGTTGGGTCAGACCGTGAAGCTCACCCTCGGTTTCCTGGATATGCTGGCAGATGAGCGGTGAGGGATAGGCCCCTCCACTCTAATCTAATCCTCTTCCCGAGAGCGGGACTGTGCTATTTATCCATATTTGCCATGTCTACGGCGGCGCGGGCTATGATTTTGGTGCAGTCTACGACGCGTTTTATCTCGGTGCCGTACTCGCGGATGATGGTGTGGCCTCCGGGGCCGTAGCAGAGGGAGTCGCAGCCGGCATTGGTGTAGTGGCCGGAATCGTTGAATGCGTTTGAGGATATCCAGCCGGGCTCCTCGTTCCTGACCTCACGGTGATATTTGACAATGGTCTGGTTGAGAAAGTGCTCCGGGGGCAGGTCGATTCCGTAGGCCTCGGTCTTCAGGCTCTGCCATTCGGGGCGGTTGGTAGCGGGCGGTCGCTCGATCTCCCATTTGAAATCGGGATCGCCGTCGGCGACGCCCCTGATGACGTCTTCAATCTGTCGCTGGATGTCATCGTAGTCCTGTCCCGGGAGGCCGCGGACTTCCAGGATGGCAGACGCGAAATCCGGGACGTAGGAGGCGCGCCAGTGGGCGTATTGTCGGCCGATTCCGCCGTTGATGCCTCCGACAATAAGGCGCGGGAGGCCGGGGAACTCGTCGCGTCGCGGGGAATCGAATTCAAAGCCCTCGAGAGCGGTGATGATGCGCGCCAACTTCTCTGCGGCGTTGACGTAACTCATATTGTGCATCGCGCCGATCCACGCTGCTTCACCAATGGTGTGGACGAGGAATTGGATTGCGCCGGCGTGGAGTGGAAGCAGTTCCATGCCGGTGGGCTCCGGGATGATGCAAACATCGCCAATCAGGCCGCGCTGGACAAGGTCGACGGCCCCTACCCCACCCTGCAGTTCGCCGACGACGGCGGTCATGAGGAGATCGCCTCGCATCTGGATGCCGGCGCGGTGGAGTGCGATAAAGGCTGCGGCTGCGGCCGCGACGCCGGCCTTCATGTTGATGAGGCCATGGGCGTAGATCATGCCGTCTTCGATCTTGAATTCCCACGGATCGCCTTCGAAGTACATCGGGACGGGATCAATGTCCATGTGGCCATTGAACATGACGTTTTTGCCGCCGCCGGAGCCCTCCATCTTGTAGTAGAGGTTGGGGCGGCCGGGCTCGTCCGCGACGTCTATGAGGTCGGCATTGATGCCGCGTTCTGCGAGCCACGCCTGGAGTTCTGCCATGGCGCTGGCCTCATGCGGCGGGAAGCTCTGGTGCTGGTGGAGCCGTCGCATCAACTCCACGATTTCTGCTTCATCGATGTGGGCGTCAATCTGCGCGCCGATGTCGGTTGTCATAACACACCCCCTGTGTTGTGCGGACACGTTACCACGAGAGGGGGTGTTACGGCAGCATGATTGGGTTACTTGTCCATATTTGCTATGTCGACGGCGGCACGGGCGATGATCTTTGCGCAGTCCACCACCCACTTCACCTCCACACCGTACTCCCGCATGAACATCCTTTGGGCGCTGGGTCCGTAGCAGACTGACACACAGCCGGCGTTGGTGAAATGGCCAGAATCAGCCCAGGCGTTGGAAGACATCCAGCCCGGGGCTTCGTTCCGTACCTCACGGTGGTGCTTGGCGATGGTTTGGTTCAGGAAGTGTTCGAGAGGCAGGTCAATGCCATAGGCTTCGGTTTTCAGGCTCTGCCATTCGGGCGCGTTGGTGGCAGGTGGCCGCTCAATCTCCCATTTGAAATCGGGATCGCCATCGGCGACGCTCCTGATGACGTCCTCGATCTGACGCTGGATGTCATCGTAGTCCTGTTCCGGGAGGCCGCGCACTTCCAGGATGGCAGATGCGAAATCAGGGACATAAGAAGCCCGCCAGTGTGCATATTGGCGCCCGATGCCGCCGTTGATGCCGCCGACGATGAGGCGTGGCAGGCCGGGGAACTCCTCACGCCGCGGGGAATCGAACTCAAAGTCCTTGAGGGCGATGACAATACGGGCAAGATTCTCAGCGGCGTTGACGTGCTTCATGTTGTGCATCGCGCCGATCCACGCCGATTCGCCATAGGTGTGGACCAGGAATTGGATTGCGCCGGCGTGAAGTAGAAGCAGTTCCATGTCGCTGGGTTCGGGGATGATGCACACATCGCCCAGCAGGCCGCGCTGCACAAGGTCGACGGCCCCTGATCCACCCTGCAGCTCGCCAACAACGGCGGTCATCAGCACATCGCCGCGCATGGGGATGCCAGCCCTGTGGAGGGCGATAAAGGCTGCCGCCGCGGCGGCGACGCCGGACTTCATGTTGACGAGGCCGTGACCGTACACCTTGCCGTCCTCAATCTTGAATTCCCACGGATCACCCTCGAAGTTCATAGGGACGGGATCAATGTCCATGTGTCCGTTGAACATGACGTTCTTGCCGCCGCCGGTGCCCTCCATCTTGTAGTAGAGGTTAGGGCGGCCGGGTTCATCTGCTACGTCGATGAGGTCGGCATTGATGCCGCGTTCTGCGAGCCATGCCTGGAGTTCAGCCATGGCGCTTGCCTCATGCGGCGGGAAGCTCTGGTGCTGGTGGAGCCTTCGCATGAGGTCCACAATCTCTGCTTCGTCGATATGGGCGTCGATCAGCGCGCCGATGTCGTTGGTAGTCATGGCGTGTTCCCCTCCCCCGTTGCCCCTTTGAGGGGATAGTACAGCATGGGGGTTGAATTCCGGCTTTCGCCGGAATGAGGGGAGGGCGACGAGGGGAGACTCGTTGCCGGGTTACACTCTCGCGTTGCGGAGGGCGTGCTGGGGGCCTTCAGGAAGTTGCCAGTCTCGGTAGTAGGCACGGATATAGGGATCCAGTTCTTTCGCGGCCTGTCGGCGGGTGAGGACTTCCGGCGGGGGGCCACCCTGGAGAGCTTCCTGGATGCGCATGGTGATGGCGGGGACGTTGAGTGTGGGGAATTCGCCGTTGTTATAGACGACGCGGCCATCGATTAGCACGGTTCGGACGTCGCGCCCACGAGCACGCGAGACCAGAACTTCAAGGGGATCAAGCTCGCTATCGAGATAGGGGTAGGAGACGCGGTCCCAGTTGAGCATGACGATATCGGCGCGTTTACCAGGCTCGAGGCTGCCGATGTGTTCATCTAGGGTGAGGGCTTTCGCGCCGCCGAGCGTGGCCATGTGGAGCAGTTCGCCGGGAGTGACGTGGCGGTTATCGAGGCCGGGGACGCGGTGGAGGCGCTGGCTGAGTCCGATCTCCTGCAGCAAGTCATCGTCGTCATTTATGCCGACGCTGTCCGTGCCGATTCCAACATTTACGCCTGCGTCCAGCATGGCGCGGACTGGGGCGATGCCGCTATGGAGTCTGAGGTTGGAGCTGGCGTTGTGGCTGACTGAGGTGCCGGTTTCGGCGAGGATGCGGATGTCATCCTCCGTGACCCAGACGCAGTGGGCGTAGGAGACGCCGGAGCCGACCATACCGATGTCCGCGAGTCGTTGAACAGGGGACTGGCCCGTAGTGCGGTTGGCATAGAGACGCTGGTAGACGGTCTCAAGGACGTGGGTGTGGACGCCCATGTTGTTGGCGCGGGCTGTGTCCACGATTCGGCGGAGGGTGTCTTCATCCGCCCAATGGTAGCCCGAGGGGCTGAGGAGAATACGGACGGCCTGCGGATCCGGTTTCTCGTAGCGCTCATGGAGGTCTAGAACGAGGTTGAGGTTGTCCTCAAAGGCGACGCGAGAGCCTTCAACGACGGCTCGGGCAGTCTGCGAGAGATCATCCGGGAGGCCGGCGAGGAACTCATCGTCGTCGCCGTAGACGAGGAAGCACTGTGAGCGGAATCCGATGGAAAACGCGGTGCGCATACCCACTTCGCGGAACGCGGTCAGCGTGCCCTCGGCTTCTCCAAGAGGCCCGGCCTGATTGAACATGACGGCGGTGGTGCCGGATCGGAGCTGTTGCATGAGGGTGTAGAGGCCCATGAGATAGGAGTCCATGGGCTTGCGACCCCATGCGAGATTCAGCCACGTCTCGAGCGCGCCGTCGGGCTGTCCCAGCTGCATGTAGGAAACGCCGCGGCCATGGTGGTGGGCGTTGACGAGGCCGGGAAGCACGAAATGAGAGCCGTCCCCGATGACGTCTGCGGCGGCGTGGCGGGAGCGTAGGTCATCAAAGCCGCCGGTCTCGATAATGGAGCCGTCTGCCGCTACGGCGACGGCGGCGTCATTGAGCAGCGTGGCGGCGCCATCATGCTCAGCTCGTATGAGTACATAGCGTCCACGAACGAGGGTGGCGGCAGATTGGGTCTGGGTCATGGCGTTCCCCCTCTCCCTACCCCTCTCCCATCGAGAGAGGGGATGGATTCAGGCTTTCGCCCGAAAGAGGGGATGGTTGATTCAGGAATTCATGTCTTCGGCGGCGGCCTGCACGGATCGGACAATCTTGTCGTAGCCGGTGCAGCGGCAGAGGTTGCCCGCGAGGTGGAGCCTGATTTCCTCTTCCGTTGGATTCGGAATCATCTTGAGGAGATGGTCGGTGGACAGGATGAATCCCGGCGTGCAGATGCCGCACTGAAAACCGCCGTTCTCCATGTAGGCCTTCTGAATTGGGTGAAGGTCATTACCCGGCGCGAGGCCTTCAATGGTGTTTACTTCCCTGCCGTCCATTTCAACGCCAAGAGCGCAGCAGGAGTTGATGGTGACGCCATCAACCTCAATTGTGCAGGAGCCGCAGTTGCCGTTGCTGCATCCTTCCTTCGCGCCGGTGAGGCCGAGATCGTCCCTGACCACCTCAAGCAGTGTCTGCCGAGGGGTAATGGCGACTTCCACCGAGTTGCCATTGACCGTGAATTGGACGATGCGTCGATTCGTAGTTGTCATGTCTGTCCTCCTAACTGACGTTGACGCCGAGTTGGGCGGCGCATGCGGCGACAGCTCGGCGTGTCAGGACTTTCGTAAGTTCACGCCGATAGTCGGCCGAGCCGCGCACGTCGGAGATGGGCGACGCGTGATGCTCCGCCTGCTCACCGGCTTCTCTCGCCAGCGCCGCGGTTAGCGTCTCTCCTCGCAGCACGTCCTCGGCATCGGTCGCGCGGACGGGTGTTGGGGCAACGGATGCGAGCGAGATGTTCACATCCTCAATCTGCCCACCTCCGTTAAGTGTCAGTGAGACGCCAACACCAACAACCGCAATGTCCATCTCTGCGCGCGGGATGAAGCGCACATAGTAGCTGGAACTGTTGGCTTTCGGCGCCGGGACGCGAAACTCGACGAGGCACTCATCCGGGGCGAGCGTCATCTGCCCGGGCCCGGCAAAGATGTCTCCAACAGGTTCTTCACGCGTGCCACGAGGGCCAGCAATGACGACCGTGCCGCCGAGAACTACCAGCGGCGGGATTGTGTCACCCGAAGGGGCGGCATTGCCGACATTGCCTCCAAGTGTGGCCCGATTCTGTATCTGGACGGCACCAACAAGGCCGGACGCAGTCGCCAGAGCGGGAAAGGTGGATTGCACCATTGCATCGTCCCGCACACGCGACAGTGGGAGCGCTGCACCAATGCGCAGTCCGCCGGCGCCATCACCTTCAAAGACCATCATTTCAGGCACGCGCTTGGTATCAATGAGCAACTCCGGGGTCCTACGACCGATACGGATCTGGTCGATGATGTCAGTGCCGCCTGCGAGGGCACGCGCCTTATCGCCTGCTTGTCCAAAGGCCTGAACCGCCTCAGCGAGCGACGTGGGCGCTACATAGTCAAAGTTACGCACTTCTTCCCCACCTCCCCTTGAAGGCCAGCGCCGCGCCCACCTTGAGGGAGCACAGTCACGCCTTGCCGTACCGCAATGATACACCCGCGCGAGGGGTTTTTCTCGGTTCGCCTTGGGCGCTGAGTGAGCCTGTTGGGCTGGTAGGCCGCGTTCCGGCGTGGGCGGCCTTTTGAATGGGAGGGGAATGGGATTGAATGACAGCTATGGGTAGATTTCGTATACTGATATGCCCGCACGGTAAGAATGAGTTGTTGCGTGGGGGGATAGACTATACCCATAGTGGGGTAACGAACCAGGAAGGAAGGTCCGGGATGGCAAAGCTGCAAGATGTAACCGAGAACGACTTTCAGAGTGAGGTTCTAGGCTCGGAGAAGCCGGTGCTTGTGGACTTCTGGGCGCCCTGGTGCGGCCCGTGCAAGATCGTCTCGCCAATCGTCGAGGAGCTCGCGGAGGAGTATTCCACCGACATGGGCTTCACGAAGCTGAACGTGGACGAGGCGCCAAACATTGCGCTGAAGTACCAGGTGATGAGCATCCCGACGTTGATGGTCTTCCAGGGCGGCGAGCCCGTGGCGCAGGTTGTGGGCGCGATGCCGAAGAAGGCGATCAAGGATCGCCTCCTCTCCAAGGTAGTCACCGTTTAGCAATCGGCCCTGATTGGTTCCCGTGAATGGGCGGGACCGGCTAAAAGGTTGCTTATTTCGAGGAACTCGGGCGGACGCCGTTTCGGACATCAGTCCGGACGGCGTCTTCTCACATGAGTGGCACTGTGAGGTGAGAGTTGGATACCTATGATCTGATCATTCTAGGTGGGGGCCCGACAGGGGCGGCGGCCGGACTGTACGGCACGCGCTCTCGATTGAATACCCTGCTGATCGAACGCGGCCTCGTTGGCGGGCAGCTTGCTGTGACGGAGGACGTGGAGAATTATCCGGGCTTTGAGCACATCCTTGGGCCGGAGCTCGGTCAAAAGTTGATGGATCACGCTGAGAAGTTTGGACTGAACGTGGAGTACGCCGAGGTGGAGGACGTCGAGCTTGAGGGCGACTACAAGGTCGTCACGACGGATGACGGCGAAATCCGGGCAAAGACGCTAATCATTGCGACCGGCTCCATGCACAACAAGCTTGAGGTGCCGGGCGAGGACGAGTTCTCCGGGCGCGGCGTCTCTTACTGCGCGGTGTGCGACGGCGCATTCTTCCGCGACAAGGAGCTTGTGGTTGTCGGCGGCGGCGACGCGGCCGTTGAGGAGGGTGCGTACCTGACGCGTTTCGCCTCCAAGGTGACGATCATCCATCGGCGTGATGAGCTGCGGGCACAGAAGATCCTGCAGGAGCGCGCCTTCGCCAACGAGAAGATGGACTTCCTTTGGAACACGACGGTGCAGGAGATCAAGGGCAACGGCCTGGTCGATAAGCTCGTGCTCAAGGATGTGACGCAGGACTCGCTTTCCGAAAGGAACGTCGACGGGGTATTCATTTATGTAGGCCTGACTCCGAATACGCAGTTCCTGAAGGGGACGCTGCCTGCGGATGAGCAAGGGCATCTGCACGTGAACCTGAAGATGGAGACGAAGTTCCCCGGTGTGTTCGCGGCGGGTGACGTTCGGCAACAGTCTGCGCGACAGGTCGCGTCCGCCGTTGGCGATGGCGCGACGGCCGCGATCTTCGCTGAGAAGTACATCGCTGAACATTCTTAGTGGCCATACGGCGTTTGAGGTTACTGTTCCCTTGGGATGTTATTCCAGTCTGAATAGCGTCGGCCCTCCTCCGTCGTCAGATATGGGATCTGGTAGGTTTTCCGCTTAGCGCGGGAGTAGATAGTTCCCGGTGGGGCTCACGGGCTTCAACCCCGATGGGGGGCGGCCAGCGCCGTCTCCGGTGGGTTCGACTCCCTCCTACTCCCGCCATTTTTGGTTACAAGAAGTGGAGGGCCCCGATGCTGGTGCATCGGGGCCCTCTTGTGGTCTTTGGACTTGCTATCCGCGCCACATCGGCTCAGCGGTATGGCTTACCGATCAAGCCAGACGTGGGAATAGCGACCCTGTGGCCCGTAGAACGCGAGGTAATTGAGGGCCGGCATGAAGCCGCGAACGTCCTTGTTGACCGCCGGGATGTAGGAGCTGTGAGAGACGACGATCTTGGCGACTTCACTCAACGCCAACTCCATCGCGTCCCACGCCAACTCCTTGCGCTCTTGCTGATCCAGGGTTCGGCTCATCTGGTTAACGAGGTTGTCGAACTCCGGATTGCTGTAGCGGTTGTAGTTGCGGTCGGAACCCGTGTAGAAGTGCTCGTACAGGGTTACGTCCGGGTCGATTCCCGCGATCCAGAAACTGTGGACTCCGAAGTCGAAGTTGGCTGTCGCCCAGTTCCCATATGCGGTGGCCGACTCCTGGACATCGGCGTTCACCTTCACGCCGACCTCCTCAAGGTCACTCTGGAAGGCGGGGACATCACCCTGGATGGGCGACCACACCGTCCAATTCACCTCAAGCGGATTCTCGGCTGTGTACCCGGCGTCGGCCAGCAACGCCCGGGCCTTCTCCTTGTCAGCCGCAGACGCGGCCGCGCGCTCCTCGCGGGTCTCAGGAACCACGTCGGCAAAGCCGATGATCTGGCCACAGCGCTCTCGCGGCATGGCCCACGGGGAGGTGGGATAGAATCCGCAGCCTACCGGGAGCTCATACCAGTCGTTGCGAACCGTCGTGATGTACTTCTGGTTGTCAACGGCCAAGGCAAATGCCTCATGGATCCTTTGGTCTTGCATCCAGCCTTCTCTCTCCTTGTTGATGAAGAGGGCCGGGCTGAATGAGGATGCAATGATGCGATCCCAGAACTGGCACGTCTCCTGGCACTCCTGGATGAGCGTATCTGCCTGCCCGCCGGTGTAGCCGCTGCCACTTCCAATGTCCAGCCGGCCACCGCGCAGCGCAGTTGGGACGGCTGAGCTTGCAAGGAATTGCATCACAACGCCATCGAGGTATGGAAGCGGCTGATCCCAGTAATCAGCGTTGCGTTCGAACGTGAAGGACTCGCCGGGAATCCACTCGGCCAGGGTGTAGGCACCGGTGGTTGCCTTGGAGGGCTCTTCCCGGAATGACCTCAGCGCGCCGGTCTCCAGGAATTCCGTCTGGTAGACATGCGCGGGGAAAATGACGTTGTAAGGCTGCCCGATGACTTCGAGCATGGCCGGCTTCGCCCACCTGAGGTTAAAGACCACTGTCAGGTCATCCGGGCAGACGATTGAATCGACAGCCAGGTAGTGCGTCTTCCGCGGACTGGTAGGCAACCCTGCATCCTGCTGGAGTCTGATTGTGTCAAACGACCACTTGATATCGTTGCACGTGACCGGGACGCCATCCGACCAGTTCACGCCGTCACGCAGTTGGAACGTGTACGCCTGTCCATCCTCGGACTGTTCCCAACTTGTGGCGAGGTCAGGATGCAACTCGAAGTAGGCCAGGTTGTTGTAGTCTTCCCTGGTTCCCCACGTCCGTGGCTTGATGAGCATGTTGTTAATCAGGTGGCCGACGGGGAAGGCATGCCCTGCCGCCGACTCCCAAGGCACGAAGCTCGGACTGTTGGACGTGTATGACGTTTGCAGGACGCCTCCGTACTTGGCATCGGGATCAAGCGGGATGCCGCTGACGGAGGTATCAGGATCATCCATCGGTTCATCCATTTCGGGTGTTGCCGTAGGATCTGCAGCGCTTCCCGTAATGACGATCGCCGTAGCGGTGGGCTCCGGCGGTTGTGTTGTTTCCTCCTCATCTTCTTCTTCGGCCGTACCACACGCGGCTGCAAGCAGCGCAAGCGTGGCCACCAAACCGACAAGGAGCAAAGTCCATCTACTCATGATTCCCCTCCTCCCCAAGAATGAAACACGATTATGACATTATGACTTGACCGTAACGGGTGTCAACCCTAGTAGTGCCAGGTACAAAAAGTAGAGAGCCCCGGTGCAACTGCACCGGGGCTCTCTTGTGGTCTTTGGACTTGCTATCCTCGCCACATCACCTCAGCGGTCTGGATTACTGATCAAGCCAGACGTGCTGGTACCGCTTCAGCGGTCCGTAGGCGGAGAGGTAGTTGATGGCCGGCATGAAGCCGCGGACATCCTTATTGATGGCCATCACGTAGGAGCTGTGCGAGACGACGATCTTGGCGACGTCATTCAACGCCATCTCCATCGCGTCCCAAGCAAGCTCCTTCCGCTCCTGCGTGTCCAGCGTTCGGCTCATCTGGTTGACCAGATTGTCGAACTCCGGATTGCTGTAGCGGTTGTAGTTGCGGTCGGAACCCGTGTAGAAGTGCTCGTACAGGGTTACGTCCGGGTCGATTCCCGCGATCCAGAAACTGTGGACTCCGAAGTCGAAGTTGGCTGTCGCCCAGTTCCCGTAAGCGGTAGCAGACTCCTGCACATCCGCCTCGGCCGTGACACCAATGGCCGCGAGGTCATTGATGAACTGCGGAGCGTCGCCCTGGATTGGGGACCACACTGTGAAGTCAACCGTGAGCGGATTCATCTCGTCGTAGCCGGCTTCCTTCAGCAGTTCCCGTGCGCGCTCCTTATCGGCGGCGGCAGCAGCGGCTCGCTCTTCAGTCGTCTCGCCAACAACATCCGCGAATCCGGTGATCTGGCCGCAGCGATCCTTCGGCATAGCCCACGGGGATGTCGGATAGAATCCGCAGCCTACCGGGAGCTCGTACCAGTCGTTACGAACGGTGGTGATGTATGCCTGGTTGTCAATCGCCAGTGCGAAGGCCTCGTGAATCCTCTGATCCTGCATCCAGCCTTCCCGCTCCTTGTTGATGAAGAGGGCAGGGCTGAAGGAGGAGGCGATGATGCGGTTCTGCCAGAACTGGCACGTTTCTGTGCACTCCTGGAGGAGAGTGTCCGCCTGTCCCCCGGTGTATCCGTTGGGGCTGCCGATGTGCAGACGGCCTGCACGCAGCGCCGGTGGAATCTGGGACGAGCCGGGGCCAAGGAATCGCATTTCAACGCCATCAAGGTAGGGGAGCGGCTGATCCCAGTAGTCAGGGTTCCGCTCGAAGGTGAATACTTCACCCGGAATGTAGTTAGCCAGCCTGTAGGCGCCGGTCGTTACCTGGGAGGGTTCGTCCTGGAATGAGCGCAGTGCGCCGGTCTCCAGGAACTCAGTCTGGTAGATGTGCGCCGGGAAGATGACGTTGTATGGCTGGCCGATGACTTCAATCATGGCCGGCTTCGCCCACCGGAGGTTGAAGACCACTGTCAAATCATCCGGGCAAACGATTGAGTCGACTGCCAGGTAGTGGGTCTTTCGTGGGCTCGTGCTCAAACCTGCGTCCTGGGCAAGCCTGATCGTGTCAAACGACCACTTGATGTCGTTACACGTGACCGGCACCCCATCTGACCAATCCACGCCGTCCCGCAGGTTGAAGGTGTACGCCAATCCGTCGTCGGACTGCTCCCAATCCGTGGCGAGGTCAGGGTGCAACTCGAAGTAGGCAAAGTTATTGAAATCTTCCTCTGTGCCCCACGTGCGCGACTTGATCAGCATGTTGTTCAACATTTGCGCCACTTCAAATGAGTGGCCGGCTGCCGATTCCCAAGGCACGAAGCTCGGGCTGTGGCTTGTGTACGAGATTTGAAGAGTGCCGCCGTATTTGGCATCCGGATCGAGCGGGATGCCGCTGACGGAGACGTTTTCATCCATCGTCATATCGTCATCGTCGTCCATGTCATCGCTCGTCTCGGGCTCCGGAGTGTCTGCCGCGCTCCCCGTGATAACGATAGCCGTCGCGGTGGGTTCTTCCGGTTCGGGCGTGTCTTCGTCCTCTTCGCCCGGACCACACGCAGCCGCAAGCAGCGCAAGCGTGGCCACCAAACCAACAAGGAGCAAGGTCCATCTGCTCATAGTGTTTCTCCTCCCAACGGTAAGACGCGATTAGGCAATTATGACGTGCGCCTAGCTAGTGTCAACCCTTGTAATACTAGGTATTACAGAGAGGATGATTTGTGAGAGAGATGACGTTTCCGGATCTGGTTGGGCAATTGAGTGCAAGATTCTTGCTTTCGCGGGTATGAAGAAGTGGCGAGATGCGGGGACTTAAGAGCAGAGGGCCCCGATGCTGGTGCATCGGGGCCCTCTTGTGGTTTCGGACTTGTCGTCCGCGCCACGCGGCTCAGCGGTATGGCTTACCGATCAAGCCAGACGTGGGCGTAGCGGTAGACCGGGCCGTAGCCGGCGAGGTAGTTGAGGGCCGGCATGTAGCCGCGGACGTCCTTGTTGACCGCTGCAACGTAGGAACTGTGAGAGACGACGATCTTGGCGACGTCAGTCAACGCCATCTCCATCGCGTCCCAGGCAAGCTCCTTGCGCGTCTCAATGTCCAATGTCCGGCTCATCTGGTTGACCAGATTGTCGAACTCAGGGTTGCTGTAGCGGTTGTAGTTGCGGTCTGAACCCGTGTAGAAGTGCTCGTACAGCGTCACGTCCGGGTCGATTCCCGCGATCCAGAAGCTGTGGAGGCCGAAGTCGAAGTTGGCTGTCGCCCAGTTGCCGTAGGCGGTCGCTGACTCTTGGACGTCTGTCTCCACTCGCACACCGATCTCCTCAAGGTCGCTCTGGAATGCCGGGATGTCGCCCTGGATGGGCGCCCAGACGGTCCACGTCACCTCAAGAGGATTGTCAGCGGTGTAGCCGGCATCGGCCAGCAGGGCCCGCGCACGATCCTTGTCGGCGGCAGCCGCTGCGGCACGCTCTTCAGTCGTCTCGCCAACAACATCCGCGAATCCGATGATCTGACCGCAGCGATCCTTGGGCATGGCCCACGGCGAGGTCGGATAGAATCCGCAGCCCACCGGGAGCTCGTACCAGTCGTTGCGAACCGTCGTGATGTACTTCTGGTTGTCAACGGCCAACGCAAAGGCTTCATGGATCCTCTGATCCGACATCCAGCCTTCCCGCTCCTTGTTGATGAAGAGGGCAGGGCTGAACGAGGATGCGATGACACGGTCGTTCCAGAACTGGCATACTTCCGTGCACTCTGCGAGAAGCGTGTCTGCCTGACCTCCCGTGTACCCAGTGGTGCTGCCAATGTCCAGTCGGCCTGCGCGCAGCGCCGGCGGGATCTGGGAGGAGCCTGGGCCAAGGAACCGCATCTCAACACCATCAAGGTAGGGGAGCGGCTGATCCCAGTAGTCATCGTTACGCTCGAAGACGAATATCTCACCAGCAATGTACCTGGCGAGCGTATATGCGCCGGTAGTTGCCTTGGAGGGCTCCTCCCGGAAGGACTGCAGCGAGCCTGTCTCCAGGAATTCAGTCTGGTAGATGTGCGCTGGGAAGATGACGTTGTATGGCTGGCCGATGACTTCAATCATGGCCGGCTTCGCCCACCTGAGGTTGAAGACCACGGTCGCGTCATCCGGGCATGTGATGGAGTCGATGGCCAGGTAGTGGGTCTTGCGCGGGCTGGTCGGCAGTCCTGCGTCCTGCTGGAGCCTGATCGTGTCAAACGACCACTTGATGTCATTGCACGTGACCGGGACGCCATCGGACCAATTCACACCGTCACGCAGAACAAAGGTGTAGGCCCTTCCATCTTCTGACTGTTCCCAACTCTCGGCGAGGTCAGGATGCAACTCGAAGTAGACCTGGTTCCTAAAGTCGTCCCGATCGCCCCATGTTCGTGGCTTGATGAGCATGTTATTCAGCAAGTGAGCAACAGGGAATGAATGTCCCGCTGCTGACTCCCACGGAACGAAGCTCGGGCTGTGAGACGTATATGACGTCTGGAGAACGCCGCCGCGCCTGGCATCCGGATCAAGTGGGATGCCGCTGACGGAGACGTTTTCATCCATCATATCGTCGTCATCGTCCATGTCCTCATCGTCCATGTCGTCTGGAACCGCCGTTGGCGAACTCCCCGTAATGACGATCGCGGTCGCGGTAGGTTCCGCCGGTTCGGATGTGTCCTCGTCTTCTTCTTCGGCCGTACCACAGGCCGCTGCGAGCAACGCAAGCGTGGCGACCAAACCGACAAGGAGCATTGTCCATCTGCTCATACTCTCCCCCTCCCTTTTCCAATCGGGCGATTGTGTCATTATGACGTGCGCTTAGCTAGTGTCAACCCTTGCAATACTAGGTATTTCAAAAAGGAATAATGCCCCTGCCGGTTCGGCAGGGGCATTATTCCTCTTCGGAATCGGCACTTGGCCGTTTTCAGAAGTGTCAGGCGTCCTTTGGATTACTCGTTAATCCAGACATGGGAGTAGCGCTTCTGCGGGCCGTAGCCTGCGAGGTAGTTGGGTGCAGGCATGTAGCCGCGGAGGTTGGCGCTGACCATGGGATAGTAGGAACCGTGCGAGATCACGACCTTACCCACGTCAGTCAACGCGAGTTCCATGGCCTGCCACGCAAGCTCCTTCCGCTCTTCCTTGTCCAGGGTTCGACTCATCGTGTTGACGAGGTTATCAAACTCAGGATTGCTGTAGCGGTTGTAGTTGCGATCCGAACCTGTGTAGAAGTGCTCGTACAGGGTCACGTCCGGGTCGATTCCGGCGATCCAGAAGCTGTGCACTCCCACGTCGAAGTCCGCATTGGACCACTTGGTGTACGTGGTCGTGGAGTCGAACTCGACAATTTCCACGTTCACGCCGACTTCCTGCAAGTCCAGCTGGATGGCTGGGCCGTCCGCCCGGATCACGCCCCACACGACCATGTTCAGGTTGAGCGCGTTCTCGCCAGTGTAACCGGCTTCTACAAGGATCTGCTTGGCGCGTTCCTTGTCCCTGGCAGACTGAGCGATACGCTCTTCGGGTGTGTCGCCGAAGACATCCGCGTAGCCAGGGATGGCCGCGCAGCGCTCTGCGGGCATGGCCCACTCACTGGTGGGGTAAAAGCCGCAGCCCGTCGGCAGAACGAAGAGATCGTTCTGGACGGTGGTGACGTAGTTCTGGTTGCCAATTGCCAGCGCGAATGCGGTATTCACGGCCGGGTCATTCCAGGGCTCGCGATTCTTGTTAAGGAAGAGCGCGGGGCTGAATGAGGATGCAATGACGCGATCGTAGATCTTGAAGACCTCTTCATCTGCCTCCTGAATCAGCGTAAGCGCCTGTCCACCGGTGTAGCCGTGTGAATCACCAACGTGGACGGCTCCTGTGCGGAGGGCGGGCGGAATGTTGGAGCGGGAGAGGAAGATCATTTCCACGCTGTCCACGTAGGGGAGCGGCGCGTCCCAGTAATCTTCGTTCTTCTCAAACGTATATCCCTCGCCCGGGATGTACTCAACCACCCTGAACGCTCCTGTGGTGGCCTTGGAGGGCTCTTCCCGCATGGAGTCCAGCTTGCCGGTCTCCAGGAATTCAGTCTGGTAGATGTGGGACGGGAAGATGATGTTGTACGGCTGCCCAATGACTTCCAAGACGGCGGGCTTCGCCCACCGAAGGTTGAAAACCACGGTCAGATCGTCTGCGCAAACGATGCTATCGATGGCTAGGTAGTGGGTCTTCCGCGGGCTGCGGAGGAGTCCGGCATCGTTTGAAAGCCGGATTGTGTCGAACGACCACTTCACGTCATTACACGTCAAAGGCACGCCGTCGGACCACTCAATGCCATCGCGGAGGTTGAATGACCACGCGAGGCCATCTTCAGACTGTTCCCAGCTGCTGGCCATATCAGGATGCAGCTCAAAGAACGCGTTGTTCCTGAAATCGTCTTCGGTTCCCCACGTCCGGGGCTTGATCAGCATGTTGTTGAGCAGGTGCCCAACATCGAATGCGGGCCCGGCCGCCTCTTCCCACGGGTTCAACGGGTTGTTGGACCTATAGGCGAGCTTGAGAGTGCCGCCATAGACTGCATCCGGGTCAAGCGGGATACCGCTGACGGAAACGTTTTCGTCCGTCATGTCGTCATCCATGTCGTCCGTGCTGTCGTCCATATCATCGGGAACCGCCGTTGGCGAGCTCCCTGTAATCAAAAGCGGCGTAGCGGTGGGCTCCGCCGGCCCAGGTGTCTCCTCGTCGTCTTCCTCAGCCGTTCCACACGCTGCGGCAAGCAGCGCGAGAGTGGCGATAAGCCCGACAAGGAGCAGTGTCCATCTGCTCATGAGGTCTCCCTTCCTCCCTAAGAACCTAGTTAGATTTATCGATTATGACAGCAGCTATAGGTATGTCAATCCTAGTAGTACAAGGGTGGGGGGGAATGAGGATGGTTGAGGACGGGGGTCTGCGGTTGATCAGCGTGCCAACCAGGCGTGATCGTAACGGAGTTGAGGGCCGTGTTCAGCCTGGAAGTCAAGTCCCGGCATGATTCCATGAACCCGATCACTGTAGATAGGCACGAGGACGCCGTGGGATACAACAATCTTTGCCTGTTGTTCGAGCGCCAGTTCCAGTGCATCCCACGCAAGTTCCCGTCGGTTGGTGAGGTCCGCGGTGGCGCCCATTTCGTCGATGAGGTCATCGAGTTCCGGACTGCTGAATTGCCCAAAGTTGTCACGACCATCTGTATAAAAGTGTCCCAGAAGCAGGATGTCCAGAGCATCGCTGATGGCCCATTCAGAATGAACGGCCGCTTCGAAGTCCCCTTCGGAGATACGGGCAAGGAAGTCTCGTTCGTTGAGGACGACAGCAGCAGCGTTTATGCCGATTTCCTGAAAATCGGAGATGACGGCAGGTACATCCTGCTCAGTTGTTTCGCTAAATAAGATGGAGATGGACAACTCACCCGGCGAGTAGCCAAGGTCGGTGAGGATTTCTCTGGCCTGCGCCTTGTCCGCAGCCGGCGAAGATTTTGTGGAGAAATCGCCAAAGCCGGGAATATCCGTGCAACGATCAATCGGCATTGCCCAGGTTGAGAAGGGATACGTGCCGCAACCGGTGGGCGGGAAATGCCAGCCGTTATGCACATTTCGGATGTTCTTTGTGTTGTCGATTGCGAGGGCAATTACCTCTTTGAGGCCACTAGTATTCCAGGGTTCCCTGGAGTGGTTGAGGATAATGTGGTGTGTGTTCCCCATGGCCAATGCCCGGGGCCATACCTGGCAGTCATCACATTCACTTTCCAGGGTTTCCGCTTCTTCATAGGCGTAGCCCGACGGCTTTCCCACGTCGATGGTTCCTGAACGGAGTCCGGTCGCCAAGGCAGACTCGGCCAGGACCACGAATTGCAGACCGGACAGGAATGGAAAGGGTTGATCCCAATAGGTGTCATTCCGCCGATAGGTGATACTCTCGCCCGGCACGTGCTCTGAAACGACAAACGGCCCTGTAGTGACAGTGGGGAGACGATCCCGCATGGCCGCAGTGTCATTGGCGTAGATATGCTGGGGCCGAATGATGTTGTGTGGAAGTGCAAGCGCATCGATGATTGAAGCCTGGGGTTCACGGAGGACGAATCGGACTGTGTAATCGTCCTCACAGAGCACCTGACTAACGGAGGCGAGGTAAACGGACCTCGGGCTGCGAATAAGGCCTCTGCCGGTTCGGATGGAATTATAAGTCCAGGCAATGTCCCCACACGTTAATGGCGTGCCGTCTGTCCAGACAACGTCACTCCTTAAGTTGACGGTGACGTTGAATCCGTCACTGGAGATTTCCCACCCCAGAGCCAGGTCGGGATGGACCTCGAGAAAACGGTGTCGCTGAAAATCATCGGTGTCACCCCAGGTTCGAGGCTGCAGGAGGAGATTATGCAAGGGGTGCATCATGACGAATGACGCGCCTCCATCATCCTCCCACGTGCTGAAAGTCTGCTCTGAATGCCAGACAGATGCGATAAGCGTTCCTCCGCGCATGGCGGCGGCGGGAACAGGCTTGCCGCTAACTGACATTGTGTCTACAGTACCGGTCCCAACGGGCTGAACGGTGGGAACCGGCGGATTCACCGTCGGTGTGGGTCGAGCTCTGTCTCCATTTTGGCCGCCTGCGTCGTCTCCGGTTGCAGTTGGCTCAGCAGTAGCCGTAGATGTCGAGTCGTCATTGGTGCAGGCCGCCGCGATGATGAGCAGTGCAAGGCAGATGGCGAGCAAAAGCCCTGGCCTGCTCAATCTTGTCATTTGCTTTCGTCCTCGCTGCCTGATACCAGGGAATGCCTTTTCCGCGCCTACCTATCGATTATGGGGCAAGTGGGTGCATCGTCAACTGCCTGCCCCGTTGGATCGCGGGCGCAGACACCACCTGTGCGTTACTCTGGTGACGGAATCATGATGCAACGACGCGAACCACAAAGATTTGGCACGAGCCGCATTGCGCCGGGCGGCGAGGAGGCCAAGACGCCGCACGAACGCTATGAGGAGGCGTTGGCGGCGCTCGGGGAGGCTGAATCTCGCGTGCAAGTCCTCTCAGAGCGTCTCGGCGGCTTGGGGCGGGCACTAACGGAGAATCCTCTAACGGTTGCTCCTGTGCATGAGGCGTCTGGTGAGTTGCTGCCGCTTCACATCACGACCCATCCATTCCGGACACAGGTGGACATGGGGGATTGGCCGGAAGCCCGGTCAATCATTGAGGCGTTGGGGGAACTTCATCGGGCCAGGTCGCGGGCACTGGCGCTGAGGGCGTGGATGCTTCCTGAGGATCGTGACGCTGCCCCGGCGCCGTAGGTTTATTTCACTCCACGTAGAGTCAGGCTCAATTAGATGACACAGTCGGCGGGAAACAGGGGCGGCCGAGGGCGTGGGATCGATGACGGCCTGGTTGTGCTGTTCGATGGCCACGCGATGTTCCACCGGGCATTTCACGCCATTCAACACTTGTCCGTTTCGCAGACGGGAGAAGCTGTCAACGCCGTTTTCGGTGTGTCCGCTTCCTTACTTAAGGTATTGGGGCAGATGCGGCCGGCGTATGCCGCGGTCGCGTTCGATATGTCCGGCCCGACTTTTCGCCACGAGATGTTCGAGGAGTACAAGGCTCAGCGGCCTCATATGCCGGATGAGATGCGCTCCCAATATGGACGCGTGCGGGAGGCGGTGGAGACGATCGGGCTTCCCATCGTGGAGTTGCAGGGCTTTGAAGCAGATGATGTCCTGGGACATTTCTCGCGACGCGCGACGGAGCAGGGACTGCGGACGATCATCGTGACGGGCGACCAGGACACAATGCAGTTGGTCTCGCCGACGGTCAGCGTCTTGTATCAGCGAGGGGCGCGGAATGAGTCCCTATTCGACCCCGACGCGGTGCGGGAGCGGTATGGGCTTACGCCCGAACAGATACCCGACTTGAAGGCACTGCAAGGTGATCCCTCTGACAATATTCCAGGCGTGGCGGGAGTGGGTGCCAAGACGGCCACGACGCTGCTGCAGGAGTACGGAACCATTGGCGAGCTGTATGAACATATCGACGACGTGACGCCGGAGCGGGTGCGGCAGCGGCTAATCGACGGTCGTGAGGCGGCGATGCAGGGGTTGGAGCTTACGCGGATCGTCACGAATCTTGACCTATCAGAAACCGTGGATGACCTGCAGTGGACGGAGAATTTCGACCGTTCGCGTCTCGTAGACTTCTTCCGTGAGATGGAGTTCACGTCGCTGTTGAATCGGATCCCCGACATAGGCGAGCAGGACGCGGAGGTTGCGGCTCCGGCGGTTGCGACTGTCGAGGCCGACGTGTCATATCGGACTATTTCTACTGCGGATGAACTGGATACGTTGCTTACCGAGATTTCGGAGGCGGCGCACGTTTCGATCGTCGCGCCCGCTACGTCGCCGCGGGTGTTGGAGGGGACGCCGGCGGGGATTGGGCTGTCATGGGCCGCAGGGCAGGCTGCCTACATGCCGCTGATGCAAGAGGGTTTGGGTATGCCGTTGGCGGCCGGCGGCGAACTCTTGCAGCGGCTTGGCCACTTTTTAAATGACGGCGGACCCGGGGACACACCGCGGACACTCGTGTTGCACGTGGCGCGGGAGGTGCTGCCGCCGCTGGAGAACGCCGGAGTCGCGATGGCCAACCCGATCTGGGATACGTCCGTGGCTGCGCACATGTTGGGCAAACCGTCCACTGCCCTCCCGGCGCTTATCTTGTCGGAGTACGGTCAGGAGTTGCCAACCTGGGAGGAGCTGTTGGGACGCGGTGCAAAGGCGGTCCCGTTCCATGCGTTGGACGGTGAGACGGCCATGCGGTATGCGTGCTCAGCGGCCGACTATACGCTCCAGATGATGGAGTCGTGGGCGCCTATCCTGAAGGAACAAAGCGCAGAGGCGTTGTTCGAGGGTCTTGAGATGCCACTCGTACCGGTGCTCTCAACAATGGAACGAAACGGCGTGCGGCTGGACACGGACCTGTTGGCGCGGATGTCTGAAGAGATGCACGGGAATCTCAATCAGATGACGCAGGAGATCTACGACGAGTCCGGAGCGGCGGCGGGGATGGACGAGCCTCTCGTCTTCAACCTTAATTCCCCAAAGCAGCTTGGGGAGGTACTTTTCGAGAAGTTGGGACTGCCGGCGCGGCGGCGGACGCAGACCGGCTATTCGACGGACGCCGCCGTGCTGGAATGGCTGGCAAAGAACGCGGACGAGCATGGACACATCGTGCAGCGAATCCTAGAGTATCGCGAACTCTCAAAGCTGGTTTCCACGTATGTAGATTCGCTCCCCAAGGAGGTCTATACGGGGACGGGGCGGATTCACACGAGCTTCAATCAGACGGGCTCCGCGACGGGACGGATCGCGTCGCAAGACCCAAATCTTCAGAACATCCCAGTGCGGACGGAATCGGGTCGGCGAATCCGTGAGGCGTTTATCGCGGGGGACGGCGCGCTGCTGGTTTCGGCGGATTACTCGCAGGTGGAGCTGCGGGTGCTGGCACACCTTTCGGATGACACAGGGTTAAAGGACGCCTTTCTCGCGGGGGAGGATATCCACTCATCAACTGCGTCGCAGGTGCTCGGCATTCCGCCGGACGAGGTGACATCTGAGCATCGACGTATCGCGAAGGCAGTTAATTTCGGCATTGTCTATGGCATGGGCGGGTTCGGCCTGTCGACGCGGCTTGAGATCGAGCGTAAGGAGGCGGACGCCTTCATCGATGCCTATTTCGAGCGTTTTCCGCAGGTGCGGAAGTATATGGATGACACTATCGCGGGGGCGCGGGAGAACGGCTACGTGCAGACGTTGATGGGGCGACGGCGATACCTGCCCGAGGTGACAGCGTCGAATCAGCAGGCTCGGGCAGCTGCAGAACGAATGGCTATCAACATGCCCGTGCAAGGAACGGCGGCTGAGATTATCAAGCTGGCGATGCTGAGAATGCAGGAACGGCTCGACGACACGGGGATGCGGACGCAGATGCTGCTGCAGATTCACGATGAGCTGCTGTTCGAGACGCCTGAGGATGAGCGGGATGCGCTAACGGCTATTGTTGATGAAGTAATGCCAGTAGTTATACCAGAGCTTGACGTGCCGTTAGTGGTGGACGTTAAGGCGGGGCCGTCCTGGGGGCAGATGTCTTAAGGCGGGGGCATCGGCAGGTAGCGAGGATACCTTAATGCCATGTTAACCGTCCGTTGGCGACTCCTTAATCCGTCTTGCCTACTCTCGTTTGAGAAGACTGGGCTAAACAGAGTGCAGGACGGTAAGGAGGAAAGATGCAGCTAGGAAAGACGTGGCGCCAACTGATATTTGTCGGCGTCCTTGGAGTGATGGTCATGCTTGGGGGCGCGGCATGTGGAGAGGATGACCCGACGGCGACGCCGTCAACATCTGGGACAACATCGAGCGGATCACAGGTCTCAACACCAACAACAACGGACGGCACAACGCAGCTTTCAGGAACTATTGAGATAGATGGGTCCAGCACGGTTGCGCCGATCTCCGAGGCAGTCGCCGAGGAATTCCTGGCAGAGTACCCAGACGTTCGTGTCAACGTTGGTATCTCCGGCACCGGAGGCGGTTTCAAGCGCTTCACGGTTGGTGAGACCGAGATTTCCGATGCGTCACGTCCGATCAAGGACTCGGAGGCAGGTGCAGCAGTTGCCAACGGAATCAACTTCATCCCGCTGACGGTGGCCCTGGACGGGCTGGCGGTGATGGTGAGTACGCAGAACGACTTTGTAAACTGCCTGACAGTGGCCGAGCTCAATGAGATCTGGAAGCCGGACAGCACCGTGGATTCATGGGACGACGTGCGCTCCAGTTTCCCTAATGAGCCGATCAACCTGTACGGACCCGATACGGAGTCCGGCACGTTTGACTACTTCACGGACGTGGTGAATGGAGACGAGGGTGTGTCACGCTCCAATTACGTTGCTTCGTCAGATGACAACGTGCTGGTGCGCGGCATCGCAGGCGACCGCAATTCAATGGGCTACTTCGGTTACGCGTACTACGCGGAAAATGCAGGCCAGCTGAAGCTGGTGTCCATTGACGGCGGGAACGGGTGTGTTGCGCCGAGCGATGAGACGGTGGCAGACGGCAGCTATGCGCCTCTGGCCCGCCCGATCTTCATCTACGTGGACGCGGATAAGCTGGCGGCTCGCCCGGAGCTGCAGGCATTCGTGAACTTCTACCTTGACCAGGCGCCGGTGCTGGTTCCGGAGGTGGGTTACACAGCGCTTGCATCCTACGAACCTGAGAAGCTGAAGGTGGCGACTGCGTTGCAGATCATGTCCAACCCCGTTGACCTGATGAGCCTGTCAGGCACTATTGAGATTGATGGGTCCAGCACGGTTGCACCGATCTCCGAGGCGGTTGCCGAGGACTTTGGCATCGACTACAACAACATCCGCGTAAATGTCGGCGTGTCCGGCACCGGCGGCGGGTTCAAGCGATTCACTGTGGGTGAGACGGAGATCTCCGACGCTTCGCGCCCGATTAAGGACACGGAGGCGGTTGCGGCAGCGGAGAACGGCATCCAGTGGGTAGAGTTGACGGTCGCGCTGGACGGCCTGGCGGTGATGGTCAGCACGCAGAACGACTTCGTGAACTGCCTGACGGTGGCCGAGCTCAATGAAATCTGGAAGCCGGACAGCACGGTGGATTCATGGGACGATGTCCGCGCCGGATTTCCGAATGAGCCCATCAACCTGTACGGTCCGGACACGGAGTCCGGCACGTTTGACTACTTCACGGACGTGGTGAATGGGGATGAGGGGGTTTCTCGATCCAATTACGTCGCGTCCTCTGACGACAACGTGCTGGTACGCGGTATCGCAGGAGACCGGAATTCCCTGGGTTACTTCGGGTACGCCTACTACGCTGAGAACGCGAGCCAGTTGAAGCTGGTGGCGGTTGACGGCGGCAACGGTTGTGTCACGCCAAGCGATGAGACGGTCGCGGACGGCAGCTATGCGCCTCTGGCCCGCCCGATCTTCATCTACGTGGACGTGAACAAGCTGCGCCTGCGGCCTGAGTTGAAGCTGTTTGTCGACTACTACCTCGACAACCTGCCGCGGCTCGTTCCGGAGGTCGGCTACACGGCTCTGCCCAACTACGATGAGGAGAAGGGCAAGCTGGCCAAGGCATACACCGGGGCATAGCAAGGCATCAAACAAATAACACTCTTGTTGTGTTGTGGGAGGAGCAGTGACTGCTCCTCCCACAACAGCGGAGTATGAGGGGTAAGGCTCGGGAGTGCGGAAGGACAGACGAGATGACTGAATCGAACAGCAACGGCGTCGAGAGGCCGGAAGTCCTGTTTGTATGTGTTCACAATGCCGGCCGCAGCCAGATAGCGGCATCCCTGCTGAATACCCTCTCCGACGGGAAGGCCATCGCTATGTCGGCCGGGACAATGCCCGCGGAGCACGTGCATCCGGAAGTGGTAGATGCGATGCGAGAGATTGGGCTGGACCTGGGAGACGCCACTCCGCAAGTCGTGACTGAGGAGATGCTGGAGGGGGCCGACCGTGTCATCACCATGGGATGCAACGTTGATGACGCCTGCCCCGCCGCGATATTCGACGCGGAGGATTGGGGGCTGCCTGATCCCGAGGGACGGCCGGCGCATGAGGTTCGTGAAATCCGTGACACGATACGGACGCGGGTGCTTGCACTGTTGGAGGAGTTGGGGATACCGGTGTCCGAGGGGGCGGTGGTTTAGCCGGAGTAGCCTTTGACGAGCTGCCCTCACCCCCGGATCAAATACTGGGCAAGCACTAACCCTCTCCCACAGATAGAGGGGGTACGCGATGGATACCATCCTTAGCGGGAATGACGAGGCTTCTTAACCCTCACTTAATCTGCGTGGGGCATTCTTGTGTGCGGGGGCTTTAGGGGCAATTGGGGAAGGATTACATTTTTGGCTGAAGCGTCATTTTCCGCGTCTCGCGTTTCAAAGGAGAACCTGGAGAAACGCCTACTGTCCGGCAAACGGGCAGAGCGCGGTACCGAGACCCTGATCCACATGTTGCTTCTCGCGGCCACGGTTGTCTCGATCGCCACGACCTTAGGAATTGTCTTCGTCCTGGTAAATGAGAGCTTCCGGTTCTTCCAGGAAGTCTCAGTTATCGAATTCCTTACGGGTACCAAATGGACTCCGCGATTCCAGCCCTCGCTGTTCGGCGTACTACCGTTGGTGGCGGGCACAGTACTGGTCGCCGCGATAGCAATCCTGGTAGCGGCGCCAGTGGGACTTTTCACGGCTATCTTCTTGAGTGAGTATGCGCCGGACCGGCTTCGGCGCGTCGTGAAGCCGATGCTCGAGATCCTGGCAGGCATTCCGACGGTCGTTTACGGCTATTTCGCGTTGACGTTCGTGACGCCCCTGCTGCAGACGTTCCTGTTCCCGGACATGATCATCTTCAACGCGTTGAGCGCGGGGCTGGTGATGGGCGTGATGATTATCCCAATAGTGTCTTCCTTGTCGGAGGATGCGATGTTGGCCGTCCCTCGCTCACTGCGTGAGGCGGCGTATGCGCTGGGGGCAACACGGTTTGAGGTGGCGACGCGGGTGGTAACGCCGGCGGCGCTATCCGGCATCGTGGCCGCAATAATCCTCGGGCTTTCACGGGCCATCGGCGAGACGATGCTGGTGACCATAGCAGCGGGCGCGACTCCTCGTCTCACGATTGATCCGCGGGAGAGCATCCAGACAATGACGGCCTACATCGTGCAGGTGGGATTCGGCGAGACCCCTCAGGGGACGACGATCTACTACACGATATTCGCAGTGGCGCTGCTGCTGTTCGTGATGACGCTCGCCATGAACGTCCTTGGCCACTTGGTGGTTCGGCGCTGGCGGCAGGCGTATTAGGGGCGCAGGATCATGGAATCAACGACTCCCAACGGTGTTCGCAGCGTCAGCGCTGAGCAATTTCACCGAAGCCTGCGCGGACGCCGCCTTATTGGTAATGCCGCGGTCATGCTGTTCCTTGCGTCGACGCTCGTGGGCCTTGCGACGTTAGCGGCGCTCATCATCGATGTTCTCATCGACGGGCTTTCATGGATCGACTGGGATTTCCTGTCGACGTATCCTTCACGCCGACCGCCCGACGCTGGATTGCGCTCTGCCTTATTCGGGACGCTGTGGGTCGGAGGCCTGACGGCGCTGTTCACGTTCCCCATCGGAACGGCGACGGCGATCTATCTTGAGGAATACGCGCCCCGCAACCGGCTGACGCAGTTTATCGAGCTGAATATCTCAAACCTGGCAGGCGTGCCGTCCATCGTGTACGGGCTGCTGGGTTTGGCGGTATTCGTGTTCCTGCTGAACCTGGATCGGGTCATCTTGGCCGGCGCGCTGACGCTCACGCTGCTGGTGCTGCCGCTGCTGATCGTTGCAGGCCGCGAGGCCATCCGGGCTGTGCCTGACAGCTATCGACAGGGTTCACTGGCGCTTGGAGCAACGCGGTGGCAGACGGTGAGGCACGTAATCCTGCCGTCCGCTCTGCCAGGGATTTTGACGGGCACAATCCTTGCAATGTCACGCGCAATCGGTGAGGCGGCGCCGCTGCTCGCCATCTCCGGACTCGTCTTCGTTACGTTCACGCCCGGGCATCCGTTCGAGCGATTCACGGTGCTTCCGATTCAGATCTTCAACTGGGTGTCACGCCCGCAGCTGGACTGGCAGCACGTGACAGCGGCGGCAATCATCATCCTGCTGCTTGTGCTGCTGACCATGAACGCGACGGCGATCCTGTTGCGGGACAGGTTCCAGCGCCGGTCGGAAGAATAAGGCAGGCAGGGAGAGAGTTACATATATGGCAACTGCGACAGCGATTTCCGCGCCACCTGCCCTTTCAGTGCGCGGGTTGAATCTCTTCTACGGTGGATTTCAGGCGCTCAAGGACGTGAACCTGGACATTCCGCCGCGGAAGATCACGGCATTCATCGGGCCTTCCGGCTGCGGCAAGAGTTCACTCCTGCGCTGCATGAATCGGATGAACGACCTGATCCGCACCGCTCGTGTGGAGGGTCAGATTATGTTCGATGGAGAGAACGTGTACGCGGAGGATGCGGACCCGACAGAGATTCGGTTCCGCATCGGGATGGTATTCCAGAAGCCCAACCCGTTCCCGAAATCAATCTATGACAACGTCGCGTTTGGACCAAAACTCGCCGGATACAGGGGCGATATGGGCGCGCTGGTGGAGCGGTGCCTGCGACAGGCTGCCTTGTGGGATGAGGTGAAGGACAGGCTAAAGCAGTCGGCCTACCAGCTCTCCGGCGGCCAGCAGCAGAGGCTGTGCATCGCACGGACGCTGGCGCTGGACCCGGAGATCATCTTGATGGATGAGCCGTGTTCGGCGCTCGATCCCATCGCGACGCTGGCGATTGAGGAGTTGATGCGAGAGTTGGCTCCGAATTACACCATCGCCTTGGTAACTCACAATATGCAGCAGGCGGCGCGCGTCTCCGATTACACAACGTTCATGACTGTCGACGATGAGCGCAGCGGATATGTGGTTGAGTTTGGGGAAACGGGAGAAATCTTCTCGATGCCGAAGCGGAAGGCGACGGAGGACTATATCACGGGGAGATTCGGGTAAGGGGAGACGGAAACGAGAGCTGACATGACGAACGGCGTTACGGAAAATCCCGGTGGCGGTGAGACGCGCCGTGCGTCTATCATGACCACCGTGGTGAGCTTAGAGGGATCTCGGGATAGAGAAAGGTCACCTGGCAGGTTGGCATTACCTGAGCAGGTTTCTGACCGCGTGCCCGTGGCGGAACGGCCTGTCTCGCTCAGCACACAGAATATGTCGCTGTATTACGGCGAGTTCAGAGCGCTGAAGGACATCACGGTAGAGATCCCGGAACGAACGGTGACGGCAATCATCGGCGCGTCGGGCTGCGGCAAGAGTTCCTTCCTGCGCAGCTTCAATCGGATGAACGATCTGATTCCCGGAGTGCGTGTTGAGGGATCTGTGGAGATGGCCGGCGTGCCAATCTATGATCGGCGCGTGGATGTGACCGAACTGCGGCGCGTCGTGGGGATGGTATTCCAGCGGCCGAATCCGTTGCCGATGTCCATCTACGAGAACATCACCTACGGCCCCAGGCGGCGCGGGGTTCGGAATCGGGCTGAGTTGGACGAGATTGTCGAGCGGTGCCTGACACAAGCGGCGCTATGGGACGAGGTGAAGGACAAGCTTAACCAGGAAGGAAATGAGCTTTCCGGGGGCCAGCAGCAACGGTTGTGCATCGCGCGGACGCTGGCGGTGGAGCCGGACGTTATCTTGATGGATGAGCCCTGTTCAGCGCTGGATCCGGCGTCGACACTGCGCATCGAGGAGCTCATGCAAGAGTTGGGACATGAGTATACGATCCTTGTCGTTACCCACAACATGCAGCAGGCAGCTCGCGTGTCTGAGATGACTGCATTCATGCATATGGAGGAGGACCGGGCCGGCCTACTCGTTGAGTTCGGTCCGACAACGGAGATTTTCACGACGCCGAAGGAGAAGACGACGGAGGACTACATCACGGGCCGTTTCAGTTAGTCGGGCGGCGCACGGAGGCGGCAGTAGCCCAGAACGAAAAGAGGGAACGACAATGGCAATGGAACGGCACCCGACCAGGCAAGACTTCGATCGGCTTCTGCAGGAAGTGCAGGATGACGTGATAGCGATGGGCTCGATGGTGGATAGGGCCATCGAGCGTTCAACGGAGGCGCTTCTCAACCGAGACGCCAATCTTGCGCAGCAGGTGGTCGCAGAGGACGAGCGCATCGACTCGACGCGGTTCGAGATTGAAGAGAAGGCCATCCGGCTAATTGCGACACAACAGCCCATGGCCAGCGACCTGCGCGTATTGGTTTCGGTTCTCAACGTCATCGTCGATCTTGAGCGGATGGCGGATCACGCGGAGGGGAACGGGCGCATCGCGCAGATGATTGGGGCGGACAGCACTATCCGGCCACTGGGCACCCTGCCGCGGATGGCGGATAAATGCCGCGACATGTTGCGGCGCGTGCTTTCAGCCTTGGTGGATCATGACGCGGACACGGCACGGAAGATCTGCGAGGAAGACGACGAAGTGGATGCGATGCAGGACTTGTCCTACCATTCACTGCTCCAAACCATGCTGGAGAATCCGTCTCGCATCCAGGAGGCAACATACCTACTGTGGGCAACGCACAACCTCGAACGGATCGCCGACCGGACAACCAACATCGCAGAGCGCGTCGTTTTCCTGGTCACAGGCCACATGGAGGAGCTGGCGAGCAAGTTGTAGAGGGGCTTATAGCTTGTCGGCGTAGGGCCAGATCTCCAAGATTTTCTTAGCCATCCATCCGCTACGTTGGCTTATGGCGTCCTCGTCCCATTCCTCGCCTGCCATGTCTAGCAGTTCAATGTTTAGGCGAAGCGTAGTATGCTGTCTCAGCGTCTCCCGCTTGCTTCCCCAAGCTTCATTCGACAGAGCAGAATTCAATTTTTGTGTAGCCAGTGTTAGGTTGCCAATCTCTTTGACAGCATTCTCTCTTTGAGAGATTCCCTCCTCGTTTGTGGCTAGATCAGATGATAGCGGCCAGTTGCGCTGCCACGAGGTAGGCATGATGTGCTCCAGAGACAGACTGCCATCGCCGAGCGGTTCAGTCATGTTTGTACGAACATGTTGCTCAATAGCCTTCAGCACCATAGCTTGACGGCCAGCAGTACCTTTCATGGGATGACCTATAACACTCTCAATGACTTGCAGGTCCTTGGGCCACGTTCGATTCTCGGCTGTCTGGTCTCTTAGAAAGCCGACAACTACTTCGGACACAGAACTGTATTCTTCGTGGCAGAGCTTGCCTTGAAGTTCGAAGAAGAGTCTGTTCAAGCCTTGGGATTGCTGGCCACAGAGCATTCTCCTTACTAGGTAGCTCTCAAGGGCCTGGATTGAACGCGTTCTCTCAGCATCGGATACATCCTCTGTGTAGAGCCACAAGAGGAGGGGCACCACGACCCCCAATTCCAAGGTCTTGAGCCTGCTAAGGAACACCTCAATGCCTGGCTGCCTAGCCTCTTCCATGTCCATATAAATCTGTCCGGCCTTACGGATATCGGCAGCAAGTTCTCTTACATCACCGGCATGGGCATCTACCACACGTTTGAAACTGTTGTAGACTCTCTCTGCAGTTACGTCGGCGCCGGTACCCCTGTTTAGCATTTCTGTTTTGACTGCGGTCCAATAGTTCAGGAATCGATCCAAGTGGATTCTGGTTAACCTGCCTTCCTTAGTACCTTTACGCCACCACTGATTGTTGTCAAAGAATCCCCACAAATCACGAGCCTGCTGTTCTTCGTCAACTACATCTGCTCGAAACATAATCTCGTTCTTGATGTGGTCTGATGCCAAAAGCGGTTCAGCTCTGGCATTTAGCACAGCGAATATGAAATGAGGTTTCTCGTTGGTGTCAAGATCGACAGTGGCCAACTTCATGTAGTCGCGCAGCGTGTTCTTCAAGGATTCTGATCGTTTATCCCGTTCCGAGGGAATCTCATCTAACCAATCAGTGACTCTAGCCAGGAAATAGTTGAATCCCTCATCGATACGTCTTGTTGTAGACGTCCCCGCCCCCTCTCGAATTACGTTCTGGAATGAAGTCCTGTCACTCACATTTGACTGGCGAACCTTTGTCTGATTCTCCGCATTCCCATCCCAAGCCTTCTCTTCGTTCTCTGTCCAAAGTTGAAGCTCATTGGCCCTAGTGTTGTCTGCGTGGTTACGAAAGCACTGCTGTACGGCTCGAATCAATATCTGCAATGTCGTGAGTCTTTGTTGCCCATCTACAACGATGTGCCGATCCACTTTCGGACCAGATCGGGGATCATGCTGGGACTGAAGGATGATTGCTCCCATGAAATGAGCCGGGACTTCCGCATTTGGATTCTTGATTAGCTCTAGAGCCTTATCCCTTACGTCATCCCAGAGGGGAAGCCACTGACCCTCTTCAGTCCATGCGTATGGCCTTTGAAATACCGGAATGCGATATGAGACGTTATGGCCAAAAAGCTCGTCTAGTGTGAGAACATTCGCGTCCATTGTCTACCTCCCTACGCCACGTCCGGGTCGTAGTTCATGCTTACGTGGCCGAGGTCAAGGGATGACGCCGCAACCAACTGACAGTATCCACCTATATAACAATATAGTATTTGGGGGATTAATTGATCTAATGCATGTGAGCTGGATCGCGCGTAGCTGGAGGAGTAGGGACGTGCAAATTCCTGCTTTCGCGAGAATGACTAAGGGGCGCGAAAGAGAGGGGGCGCGTCCGCGCACGCGTCCCCTTTTAGCCTGCCTGCGAACTTTACTGTACGTCCGGGTCGTAGTCCATGCCGACGTGGCCCATGTCGATAAACTTCTGGTATTCCTCGTCTGAATAGCCCATAACGTTCTTGTAGACGTATTCGTTGTCCTGACCGAGCATGACGGCGTGGCGGCGGATCTCGTAGGGTGTGTTCTGGAGCTTGAAGCCTGTTGTCGGGTTCTTGTGGGTGCCAGCCTCGGGATGGGTGACTTCCTGGAAGAAGTTGCGCTCAGCGACGTGGGGGTCCGCATGGACATCGCTCTCATCCAGGACCATGCCGGCCGGGACGCCGGCTGCTTGCAGGCGATTCATGGTTTCCCGGGCGTCCTGCTCCGCTGTCCACCGGGATATCGCCTCATCTAGTGCGCGACGGTTCTGATAGCGGCTCAGAGTATCGGCGAAGCGCGGATCATCGGCAAGGCCGGGCTCGCCCATGATCTGGCACAGAGTTCTGAACTCGGCGTCCGACCGGCAGGCGATGGTGATCCACCGCTCATCACCGGCACATCTGTAGACGTTGTGGGGCGCCAAGAACGGGTGGCCGTTGCCGAGCTGCGTATAGACGCGGCCGTTCATGGAGTAGTCCATAACGAAATCGCCGAGGAAGGGGACGAAGTTCTCTGCAGTGGGGGCCTCGATGAGGATGCCCTTGCCGGTCTTGTTGCGGTGGCGCAAGCCCATGATGAAAGCGAGCGCGCCGCCAACTCCTCCCGCCGCGTCACTGGGGACGCCGCTGGGGCCCCGGGACGGATCTTCATCCGGGTAAGAGCGGAGCAGTGGATGACCTGCGAGGGCCTCCATATGGTTGCCCCACGTGCGGTAATTCTTGTACGGCCCTTCGATGCCAAAGGCGGGCATCCGCACCATGATGAGGCGCGGGTTGATGGCGGAGAGGCGCTCCCACGTGATGCCAAATCGCTCCATGGAGATAGCGACGTTGTTCTCCAGGAAGCCATCAGCCTGCGCAACGAGTCGCTCCAGTGCTTCCTGCCCTTCCGGGCTCGAGAGATCCATGGTGACGGAGAGCTTGTTACGGGAGTGCGTGTTGAAGATGGCCTGGCGGTTCCAGGGGCGTTCGCCCGGATCATCATCGACATAGCCCATGCCGGTATTGCGGAGACGCACGAACTCCAGCGGCGGGCGGGCCATCTGGCCGCGTGTGCTCGTCGCAAAGTGCTTGATGGACTCGATGCGGATGACCTCCGCGCCCCAGTCGGCCAGGTGCATGGTGCCGTACGGTCCGGCCCACACGACGGTGATATCAAGGATGCGAAGACCCTCAAGCGGCAGCTTTCCCGTGCCGGGGACGGGCGTACCGGTCATGTCTCGGCGGTCTGTCGTCGTCATTGTCATGCTCCTTTAGCCTTCGGCGTCATTATTTGGTGATGTGCCTAGATGACGCCTTCGGAGCGGAGGAGGGATACCTCCTCGCCCTCGATGCCGATTTCCTTGAGAATCTCGACGGTGTGTTCGCCAAGCAGCGGGGCGCGCCGGCGGACTGGTCGCTCACCATCCTCGAAGTGAATTCGTGAGTTGAAGCCCGGGTACGTGAGCGGGCCGGTGGCGGGGTGGTCGATGGTCTGCCAGAAGCCGCGCGCGTCAAAGTCCTCGTCGTTCATGAGGTTTTCGATGGTATTAACAGGGCCGCCGAGCACTCCGTACTCCATGCAGGCACGTTGTACTTCCTTGGTAGTGCGCTCCAGCATCCACGGGATGAGGGTTGCTTCCCACTCTTCGGCGGCCTCCGGGCGTGAACGCGCGGCGACGGTGTCCCAGCCGGGCTGGGTCAGGATTTCCTCCACGCCGACCATGCGCGCCATGTTGGGAAACTGGGCGGCGCCGGCCGTCGTCATGAACATTCCGTCCAGACATGGGTAGATGCCGCTGCCCAATCCAAGGCTGGCGCCCGGAGAGACACGCATCGGCACCTGGTTGTTGTACTGGTAGCCGAGCAGTTTCTGCATGCGGCCGTCGATGGACTGGAGCGTGACCTCAAAGTAGCTAACATCGATGTTCTCGCCCTGCCCTCTCAGTTCGGCGTTGGTGAGGCCGAGGGCGCTGGCAAGGGCTGCGGCATAGCCAACGTGGAAACTGGCCATGCGGCCGGCCGTCTTGAGCGGTTCAAGGTCAGGATCGCCGGAGCCCCACATGTTGCCGCCCATGGCATAGAGAGTCAAATCAAGCCCAACCCAATCCTTATAAGGGCCGGTCTTGCCAAAGTTGCTGATGGAGGTCATGACAAGGCGGGGATTGATCTGGCTGAGCTCTTCGTAGCCGAGGCCGGCGGAGGGCATAACGTCCGGCGGAAAGTTCTCGATGAGGATATCGGCGTCCTTGACGAGCTCCTTGATGATCTGCTTGCCCTTCTCAGTCTTGAAGTCGAGGGTAATTGAACGCTTGTTGGTGTTCAGGAAGAGAAACAGGCCGCTCTTCTCAAGGTCCGGCTCATCATGGTAGAAAGGGCCGATACGGCGTGCTGGGTCTCCTCCGCCCGGCCTCTCGATCTTAATGACATCTGCGCCGTAGTCGCCAAGGATTCGCGTGCCGTACGGCCCGGCAGTGTAATGCGTCAGATCAATAATGCGAACACCATCAAGCGGCATGAACATCGTGTAACGACCCCCTCCGTCGTTTGTTCCCGGGAGTGGGCATCATAATGCCCACCATCCCGATTGATGCCATATTGTGGCACCACGCGGGGGTGGGGTAAAGGATTTTAAGGTTCGCGATCACCTTGGGCTGTGATTCTGGTTAGTATTCCGCGTTCCAGCTTGGGTGTTAGGAGCGACAACGAAGCCGCCTGGATTATGCAGGTTATACTTATAGGAGCGGGGATAGCTTATGGTCGACGATGATCGAGACTCACGAGACGACGCTGATTTTGTAGCCGACGGCGAGGGCGATGCTGCGGCATCTGCCCCGGGATTCGACTCAGTAGTGCTCGAGCAGCGGCGGCCAGGGATTGTAGTTGTCAGCGTGGCGGTGATCGTGATGGCAGCATTCATCGGGCTGTTGGCGTACAGCCTGCTGACGCGCGAGACGATGCCGATGGATACGACAACGCGAACGAGCATTGCGGCGCCATCGTTCACGCTTTCGCAGCTGAACGGCGCGGGTGATGTGAGCCTGTCCGATTTCGAGGGGTCGCCGATTGTCGTAAATTTCTGGGCGTCATGGTGCGCACCGTGTCGCGTTGAGATGCCACATCTTGTGGAGGCCCATGAGCAATACACGGATGATGGAGTCGTCTTCATCGGCGTGGCGATCCAGGATACGAATGAAGATGCGCTCGCTTTCATCGAGGAGTTCAACGTGCCCGTCGGCGACGGCTACGTGATGGTGACGGATCCGGACGGGCAAGCAACGATTGACTATGGCGTTGGCGGGTTGCCGGTGACGTTCTTCATCGAGCCGGACGGCACGGTGCATACACGATGGGCGGGCGTGGTGAACGGCGCGGTCCTCGATGAGAGGATTGCGGAGATACTCGGCTAGAGGCAGAGAGCAAACAATGGATCGTTTCATCGGACTCTGGGCGCTTATCTTCGTTCGCCCCATGCTCGTGCTGGGCATCTTCATTGCTGCCATTGGAGTCTTGTTGGTGTTGTTTTCGGTCGGATATTTCTCTCTGGGGGCATATTCTGAGGCAAACCTCGATGAATTGAGGGTGACGCAGGCCGAGACTGGCCTCACGCAGGAGGATCTATCTCGCGGTCTGCCAACACCGAAGCCCACTGCTGCTCCTCTACCCACGTCAACTCCAACGGTGGCGGCAACCGTATCCGGGCCCGGCAGTGCGCCGGCGACGGAAACACCGGAGTCACGTACCGACAACGATAGTCCCCTGACAGGCGAGGCGGACGACAGCGGACTCTATGACGAGTATGGCATCCTGCAGGACTACAGCCATTATGTGTCACGGGCAGACGATGGCACTCTGCTCGGGCCGATTCGGGGGAATTTCAAGGCAATCACAGAAGACGAACTTATGGATACGTACGGGCGTGAGCCACGGCCGCATCACATCATCATTCCGGCTATCGACCTGGAGTCGAATATCATCGACCTCAACATCGTGTGGGATGGTGAGACAACTGAGTGGGAGACGGCCGACCACGCTGTGGGTTTCCACGTCGGTTCCGCAACACCGGGCGAGATCGGCAATTCGGTCATGTCCGGTCACGTGAATTCACCATTCGCGGGTGAGGGATCAATATTCGCGCGCTTGGATGAAATTGCGCCCCTTCTGCGGCGCGGCGAGATTGTGGACATCATAGTTACGGCGGGCGGGGACGTATTTCTGTACCGTGCCACGGATACGACGGTCGTTTTGCCGGAGGACGTAGATGTCTTCGATTACTCGGATAAGCCAACATTGTCGTTGGTGACATGCGCGCCGGCAACGACGTATTCACACCGTTTCATTGTGAACGCGACGCTGGTGGGTGTATCGCGGTTGTAGGGCGCCTGTGACACGGAAATTGGCGCGTTTAGGCGTCGATTCGTATACACTAGCAAGTGCGTTGCGGCCTGTATGGCCGTGGGGCGTTTGGCGCATTAAAGCGCAATAGGGGAGTACCTGGTGGGGGTGTGTTTGTGACAGTGTCAGCGTCCGCACTTTTTGGTGAGACGGCGGCTCGCGCGCGGGCCGAGGGACGGCTCATCCTGACGGAGGAGGAATCGAAGGCGATTCTCCAAGAGCAGGGAATCAGCGTAACGATGCCGACTCTGGCTTCGTCCGCTGACGAAGCCGCCTCAGCTGCGGAAACTGTTGGTTTTCCAGTCGTCATGAAGGTTTCCTCGCGTGAGATAACGCACAAGAGCGACGTTGGCGGCGTACGTCTTGGCATTGCAAATGCAGACGCCGCGCGGGCCGCGTTCGAGGAGATCGTGGCGAGCGCCAAAACGGCGGAGCCGAACGCCGCGATTGATGGGGTGACGGTGCAGTCGCAGGCGCCGGGCGGCGGTGTTGAAGTCATCGTCGGAATGACACGGGACCACCAATTCGGCCCTGTCATCATGTTCGGTCTCGGTGGCATCGCGGTTGAAGTGCTACAGGACGTGGCTTTCCGCATCGCGCCCCTTACGAAACGTGACGCCAGTGGCATCATCCGCGACATCAAGGGGTATCCCCTATTGACGGGCTATCGGGCCACCCGTGCCGTTGATTTGAGCGCGCTGGAGGGAGTGATCGAGGCGGTGTCCGCGTTTGTGAGTGAGACGCCGGATATTGCCGAGATGGATCTGAATCCGGTGCTGGCGTATGCGGACGGGTCAGTCGCGGTTGACGCGCGCATTGTGCTGACCGCAGAGGACGACGGCTAAGGCTCGATAGACGGAGCGGAACAGAGTTACTGAGGAGCATTCTCCATGGACGCAACACGCAAGGCCAACCTGGACAGGGCATTCAACCCGGAGTTGATTGCCGTCGTCGGCGACAAGAAGATCACGGACTATATGTGGCTGAAGAGCGTTCGTGACGCGAAGGCCAAGGTTGTATCTGTTCAGATTGATGAAAACGAGATTCCGGGCATCCTTGAGATGGGCTTTGAGAATTACCCGAGCCTTGAGGCCGTGCCGGGGCAGGTTGACTATGTGATTGTCGCAGTGCCGCGTCCCGTCGCTCCGCGAATCGTGGCAGACGCTATCAAGTCGGGGGCAGGAGCGGCGGCGTTGTTTACGTCCGGCTTTGCGGAGACCGGCGAGGAGCAGGGCGTCCAACTGCAGGAAGCTCTGACAAACATGACGCGGGAGGCGAATTTCAACCTCGTCGGGCCGAACTGCATGTGCCTGTATCACTCCAAGGCGGGCATTCGGAACTCAGCGGATCAGTGGATCGGCGAAGAGGGGGACATCGGATTCATGTCCAACTCCGGCACGCACGCCACAAGCTTCGTGATGCGAGCGCGCATCAATGGCCTGTATCCGTTGAAGTCCATAAGCATGGGCAACAGCATCGCCGTCGATCAGGGCGATTGGCTTGAATACCTGGGCGAGGACCCGGAGGTCAAGTCGATCGGCATGTACGTCGAGGGAACGCGGGACGGCCGCAAGTTCTTCGAAGCGCTGCGGGACGTTGCGGCACGCAAGCCGGTGATTATCTGGAAGGGCGGACAGACGACTGAGGGCGCCCGGGCCGCCGCTTCTCACACAGGCCACCTCGCCTCTGATATGGCGCTGTGGGACGCGATGATCCGCCAAACGGGCGCGATTCGTGTTGACACGCAAGACGAGTTGATGGACGCCTTCAAGGCTCTGCATTTCATGAAGCCGTTCACTGGCAGCAGGATGGGGATTGTGGCGCAAACGGGTGGGCAGTCAGTGCTGGTATCCGACGCGTTCGGACGAGAAGGCCTGACCGTACCGGACCTGACGCAGGAGAGCTACGACATTCTGGAACCTATCGTCACCGTCGTTGGCGGTAGCTACAAGAACCCGCTGGACGTTTCAGGCTCGCTGACGAGCATTGAGCGCGGGCGGGAAATGTTGGACACGTTGGCGGCGGATCCGAATACGGACATCGTCGTCATTGAGGCGAGTATCGGCTTTATCGCGCGGCGCCTGGAGCGCCAGGGAAAGGGCATGGACGACCTGATCGACATGTTCAAGGATTTCCAGGAGACGACGGACAAGCCGTTCGGCGTAATTGCGACGTGGAACCAGGACGAGGCCGCGCTTGCGGACTTCCGCGGCAAGATTGCGGATCGCGGAATCGCGGTGTTCCCATCGTTCCAGGACGCGGCGCGTGCCATCCGCCGCCTGCGGGATTACTACGTTACGCAGGGAGAGCTGGCTACGGGGTAGTCGGCAGCGCGAGTCTCATGGCTGCCGATCAAGGCATTAGCGAGCAGGAGAAATCGCTTCAAGCCTTAATTCTCGACGATAATCTAGAGCGTCTTGAGGACCTTCTTGCCGAGTTCAATCTCTTTGACGTACTGGGCATCTGGCATCGGGAACTCCAGCATTCAGCTCTCCTAGCCTGGCTTCTCAATCCCCGCGGCTCCCACAGGCTGGGAGACTACTTTCTCCGGCGTTTCCTCTCAGAGGCGGCAAGGGGGGCACGCGATAGGAGCATAGGAGCCATAACACCATTTGACGTTGACGGCTGGACTCTGAGCGATGTCGAGGTCACACGGGAACGCTACAACATCGACGTGCTTGCGGTGAGTAGGGCCGATGGGTTCGCCTGCCTGATTGAGAATAAGGTGTTTAGTGGCGAGAGTTCCGGACAACTCAGCCGCTATCTTACGACGGTTGAGGAGGAGTATGGAGAACTGCGGCCATTTCCTGTTTTCCTAACACCGCAAGGGGTTGAGCCGCGGGAAGAAGCGGATCAAGCACGCTACACTCCACTGAGTTACGAGACGGTCGCTGAACTAGTTGAGAAAGTACTGGATACTCGCGGCTCAACCATCAGCGCGGGAGTAGCCGGATTTCTTGAGCAGTACGTTAGCACCTTGCGGAGGCATGTCTTGGACACTACCGACAACATTCAGGAACTGGCCTATCAGATTTACAGCAACCACCGCGAGGCGATTGATCTCATCATTGACGCGAAGGCATCTCCACCTATCGACTGGGGCGATATCGAAACAGCCATGAAGCGATTTGAGCCAGCCCTGCAAGTGGAGTCAAGGACCAGAAGGGAGCGCAGAATCTCCACTCCGTTTCTGGATGACATTTCCGAGCTCAATCAGGGCAGTGGTTGGTCGGGATCGAATCGGATAGTCCGTTTTGAGCTCAAATTCACTGACAGGATGACATTCCATCTCTGGGTAGGCCCCGGCCATCAAGAAACGCGTGAACGCCTTTTCACCTTGGCGAAAGAACGCGGGGAACCTTTCCAGGCGGGCGGCCGTCTCAGAGGAGGCTGGCACTCAATTTATAGTAAGCATGTATTCGGGCCGACAATCGATCGTGGCAAGGTGGTTTCCCAAGTGGAACAAGCCGTCAGCGAATTCTACGAGAACGACTTCAGGCAGCTCGTAAATGCTATCCGTGCGGAATTCGGGCTGTCATCTGTGGCGTCAGACTGAGGGGTATTGACCCATTCCCTGACAAGCCAACCGAAGGCCGCAATCGTATGTCCGTCCTTACCCTCACTGCCGATGAAGCACGGCGCCTTCGCCTTCTCTCACAGGGGTTGGATGGGGCGATAAGCCCACAGAATAGCGCGAATCCCGTATTAGACATCGTGCAGGGCACGGGTGGTATACAGGCACAGGATATGAATACTGCGCCGTTGCAGGTTCGCGTAAGAAGCTCCGGGCTGACATCCTCTGACGTCATACAGGCACTCTCACAGGATCGCTCCATCATTCGCACGTGGGTTATGAGGGGCACGCTGCACCTGATTCCGGCAGCAGATCATAGATGGATGATTTCGCTATTGGGATCACCCGCCTTTTCCGCCGGACGCGGGCGGCGACACCAACTCGGCCTTGATGATAAGACACTGGACAAGGCACTTACCCATTCGGTCGATGTCCTGACTACTGAGGGGCCACTTACAAGGCAGCAACTCGGCGAGCGGTTGGCTACTTACGATATCCCTGTTGCGAACCAGGCATTGCATCATGTTGTGCGGTGCGGGGGGTTTTTGGGCGTGATCACGCACGGGCCGCTGTTGGACGGGAAGACGGAGACTTTTGTGGCGGCGGATTCATGGCTGGCGGGGATCGAGCGGCCGGAGCTGTCGCGCGAGGAGGGTCTGGCTCGGCTGGCGGGGCGTTATTTCAGGGCGTTTGGGCCCTCGACGGAGCGTGATTTCGCTGTGTGGTCGGGGCTGCCGCTGCGGGACGCACGGGCGGGGTTTGAGGCGATCCGGGACTCGCTGGTGGAGGTTGAGGTTGGGGGGGAGCGGATGTGGGTGGTGGACGGGGGTTCTGGCCCTGCGGGCCAGGCGGTGGATTCCGGCCTGCGCCGGAATGACGGTTGTGGGCGGAATGACGGACCTCTTGTGAGGTTGTTGGGGTTTTTTGATACTTATTTGTTGGGGTATCGGGGGCGGGGGTTGGCGGTTGCGCCTGAGTATATGTCTCGTGTGAACGCGGGCGGAGGGATGATCCGGCCTGTTGTGACTATCGATGGGCTTGCGGTGGCGACGTGGTCCTGGACGCGGGTGAGAGGTTCCCGCCTTCGCGGGAATGACGAACGGCTTGAGATCTCGGTGGAGGCGTTTCCGGGGATGGAGGGGGCGCTGGGGTCTATTTGGGATGAGGCGCGGGGTGAGGTTGGGGATATTGGGCGGTTCTTGGGGGTTGAGGCCGCACTAGCGGAGTAGGTCCGGGTTTTGGAGGACGTGGGTGGCGGCGGTTATTGGGGGGAGTTGGCCGGTTTCGACCTGGTGGAGGATCTCTGCGAGGGCGTCCGAGTGTTCGGCGCGGGTCAGGCGGTCCAGGAGGCGTTCTCTGAGGGCTGCGTGAAATTCTGAGCGCCTCTGCTCGGCTCGGCGGGCTTCGAGGCGTCCTGCTTCGCGCAGCGTCTCGTGATGCCGTCCCACGGCCTCCACGAGCTCCGTGACGCCCTTGTTGCGAATCCCCTCGGTCTGGAGGACGGGAATCGTCCACCAGTCCATGTCACGACTACCCAGGTGGACGGTGGTCTCGAGGTCGTTGGCCATGCGCTTCGCGCCGGGTCGGTCGGCTTTGTTGACGACGAAGACATCGGCGATCTCCAGCAGTCCGGCCTTCATCGTCTGAATGGCGTCGCCTGCCTCCGGCACCACGACGACCACAACGCTATCGACGGTGTGCATGATGTCCAGCTCCGTCTGGCCGACGCCCGCAGTCTCCACGATGATGACGTCCACGCCCGCAGCGTCCAGCACGCGCATTGCGGAGGGGGCGATGGCGGAGAGGCCGCCGGATGCGCCGCGTGTGGCCATGCTGCGGATGAAGACGCCGGGGTCCAGGAAGTGATCTCTCATTCGGACGCGGTCGCCGAGGATCGCGCCGCCGGTGAAGGGGCTTGAGGGATCGACGACGAGGACGCCGACGGTGAGGTCCTGTTTGCGGAGCTCGGCGGTCATGGCCTCGACGAGGGTGCTCTTGCCCGCGCCGGGCGGGCCTGTGATGCCGATGCGGTGGGCGCCGGTACTGTTGGGAGCGATGCGCTGCATGATGTCATCGGCCTGGGGGTCGCCCTTTTCGAGGAGGGTGAGGATGCGTGGGGCGGCGTTGAGGTTGCCGTCGAGTAGGCGAGTGACGAGGTCTTCCATGGGTTAAGGGTAGCAGGGGCGGCGGTTAAAGGGAGAGGCCCCGGGCGGTTTGCCCGGGGCCTCTTTTGTTTCCGCTAGGGAGGGGCTGCCGGTTGGCAGGCCCCTCCATGGTATCGGGGTTTAGCCTCCGATGATTCCGTTGCGGGTGGCGAAGAGCAGGTAGCCCTTGCCACGCTCGACCTTCGCGGCACCGTTAGCAACACTGTCGCCATCGGTTCCGGAGGGGTTGTCACCCACACCGTCGCCGTCCGGGCCGTCACCGGTGGAGAAGCCGTCCGTCATCGCGCCGCTTGAGAAGTAGGTCTCGTACTGCGGCGGTGTGGCGTCCGTGTTCCACATCCGGATCATGCCCCATCCGCTGGCTCCGAGGGCGCTGAGGTAGCCATCAACACTGATTGCATTCTCACTGCCCGCGGGGGTGTAGCCGATGGTGTTCCAGCCCCTGGTCACGGTGTACTGCGGTGGCGTGCGCCGTGGGTCGAACCTCGTGGTGAGCACGGAAATCGGGTCGAAGGTTGTGCTGCGTACGAAGTAGGCGCGGCCATCCACGATCTGGGCAAGGGTGCCCATCCATTCGCCGGAATCCGCGTCCTTCTGCGCGTACTGCCATTCCTTCTCACCGCTGGGGAGGTTGTTCAGGCTCCAGACATGCGTCACCGAGGAGCCTTCGAACACACCCGAGATGCTCGTATCCTGCGGGGTGCCTGGGATGGACACGAGGGACCAACCCGGGACCACGGCAATCTCGGCAGGCGCAGGAGCGGTAATCCTGAAGAAGTACCCGTACTTGCCCGTGTTGCCGGCCTCGTCCGCGTAGCTCACCTGCAGGCGGTAGTTGCCAATGGCGAGCTCCGTGAGGGCGATGACGTGCTTGATGTTATCCGACGTCTGCGCTGAGGCCGCATCAACCGCCGCCGTATCAGTCACCGTGATGGCGCTGGCCGGGGTGGCGATGTCGCCGTTGGCCTTGATGCTCGCGGCGTCCAACGTCTCCAGGCTCAACTCCGTGAGGTTGATCTTCTTCTTCGAGTCGCCAGTGTACTCACCGGTCTCAGCACTGAAGTCCAGGTTCAGGAACGTAACCGGGTTCGTCTCAATGCTATGCGCCTTCGCGGTGTTGGTGGTACCCAAGCGCACCGGAGGATCACCGGCGTTTGCCTCGACGTCAAGCTCCCACTTGGCCGTCTTGGTTCCGCCGTTGCCATTCTCGTCCTCACCGCTCACCGAGATGGTCCGGACACCGCCGTTGGTCTGCCCAATAGTCCGGGCGTTTGCCTGGATGCTCCACTCGTTTGCTGCAGTGGACTTGACAGTCAGGTCCCTGACATTGGCCGCAGGCGCGGTGATCCCGGCGGTCGGTGGGCGCCTCAACTCCTCAGAGGAGGTGACGGTCACGTCCAGGGTGTCCTTGCTAAGCGGAGAATTCACTGTCACCGTCAGCTTCGGCCCGAGGCGGTCATGCGCCCTCGCGAGGGTATGGTCGCTAACGTCTTCGTTGCCGGCCAGGTCCTCAAGGTCATCCCCATCGATCTCGATGGCGGGACGATCCGAGGTATCAAGGGCAGCAGCCATCTTCACGAAGAGGATGTGCCGCGCGTTCTGGCCACGGCCTGTGGAATCAAGGTTGAGACCATTGCCGTTATCCGCCGTCACGCTGGTGTCGCTCAACGCTTCCGTCGTGATGACGTTCGCGCCGCTTCCATCCAACCAGAGGACGCTCTCCACGACCTTGCCCGCGACGACTATCTCAGGGGGACCGAGGTTCGCGCCATTGATGGCGTCATCGAAGACGAGGGTCAACCACGTTGGATCGTTCAGTACGAGCTCATAGGCGCCCAGTGTCGGCGGGTTCTTGGTGTCCCGCTCAAGTTGCGTATCGAGCTTGGCGCCGACGCCGGTCAGCGCGCCCAGAAGGATCGGGTCCTTGGTGTCGACGATGTACGTGACAACCGACACTGTCCGGTTTCCAACCAGGTCGTAGGCAGTGATGGTCACGGTAACCGTAATGTTCTCCAGATTGCCGGTATCCCTATTGATCCTGACATCCAGTTCGTACTGGTAACCGTCCCCGATGGTCTCCCTGGTCTCATTGACGTCAGGGTCATCATCGCCCGGATCAAGGCTGGCGCCGGTACTTACGGAAACTGCCACGTCAACCAGCGCGGTATCGGTATTACCAACCGTGTTCTCACCGGGATCCTCGGCATCTTCAGGGATGCCTGCGCCGGAGTCCGTCACGGTGAAGAGCATGTCAAAGCTATCTCTTGTCGTGAAGCTGCCCTTCGCCGGAGTCAGTCCGCCAACGGTCGGCCCGGCAAGGTCGACTGACGCGGTTGCCCGGCGGGTGCTCTTCGGGCTCGGGTCACTGTACAGAACCTCGATACTGCCGAGATTCTCAACGCCCAGGAGGCGACCGGTAATGGCTGAAGCTGCAGCTGTGTCATCGTCGGCAATGCCCAGATTTCTCAACTGTGCTCTCAGGGCCTCATCAAGGTCTTCGCGAGCATCATCGTCATCGGCAAGGTCTTGGAAGGCGTCGTGCCGGGGATCAGTATCCTCGTCCAGCTGCGTCAGCAGGGCGCCCACGTTTGACTCTGTCTCGAATGTGAACTCGACCTTATCGAATGCGGCCTCGGTAGGAGTAGTTGCAGGGTCACCCTCAGTTGTAGGAGGACCGGTAACAAAGTTTGCCTCCGTCAGCGTCGTTCCGCCGTCAGGCACATGAATCTCGACGCAGGCTACTCTCTGGGTGGCACTGGGATCCGCGGTCTGCGCGGCCTGCGCGCTACCCGCGGGCAGGGGACACGTGATCGTTTCGGTGGCGGCAGTACCACGCGCACTCAGGCTCGTGAGCGTCACTGTTACTCCCGTAGTCGGTGTGATTGCCACCAATTCGGCGTTACCACCGGCGTGCGTTGAGCCTGTCAGGGCCTGGAAGTCTGCCTCAATGTCCGTGTGATCAATCTTCCTGTCACCGTTCGCGTCGACGATGAAATTGCCAGCGCCGACGTCAACGAGGAGCGCCCGAATGTCCGGGCCGTTCGATTCAGTACTATCGTCTGGATCGGTTATTACAACGGGGGTGGCAACCGGGTCGATGTCAGCCGCCGGGCTTGCCGACGAGATCGTCGCGTCATCGCCCTCATCATCGGTGGCCCAGTTGTTGATCATCTTCTTCCAGACGTTCGGGATGACGCCGAAGCTGCCGACGAAAATTCCCGAGTCAACGGAGTTAGAATCGTCGTTTGCAAACTCATCGGCGGTAACACCGTCATCATCTGTTCCCTCATAGAACGCCAGGTTCTTCTCAGTCACGTCAATCGTGATCTCATCACCGGCAGCGCTCTTTATGAGAACAGTGGAAGAATCTGCAGAAGCCGTCGTGAACTCAATTCTCACCGCATCAACGCCAGTTCCGCGTGTACTCAGATTCAGAAAGACGTTAGAACCGACAGCATCAATGATGAAGTCCTGTGGCAGCCGAGTCGTGGTGGCGGCAGCATCTGTGCCTACGGCCAGGTAGACTGTAACGTCTTCAGCTCCCACGCCGCCGTCCTTTTCACGGTCAGCGATCTCGAGATCGGCACGATCGTCATCAGAAACCAAACTGTCAGCGTCGGCACCCGGCTGAACCCTGGTATGCCTGGCCTTATGGACAGTTGCGGCTGCGCCGGCGACGTCGAACGTTACAGAGGCGTCGGTACCGGCAGTAGCAAAGTAAGCCGTGTACGTTGTCAGCGTGTTCGAGGCATTGTCGTTGTCCTCGACGACGGCGTAGAGGGTGCCGTAGGTATCGGCCATATCCTCGCGGCCTGTGACATCAGAGACGACGGTGGAGCCCGCCAGATTGTCAAAGGCTGAGTCATCGTCATCCGAAGGATTGGCGAGCTCATGGGGGGTGACGATCTTAACAGCGGCCGTCGCGGCGCCCGCCCCAATCGCCGGGATCATGGCGAACGCAAGAATCGCGATCGACAAGATGATGAGTGCTTTGCGCTTCACAGGAAGCCCCCTTCCGTAACTGTGATTTGGGCCTCTGCGGCCCGTCTTCTTAAGTGTAGAGGAAATCAACGGTTTATTCACGCTACCCGTTGGGCTTCGCGATTGCCAGGGTTCTTGTGAGTGCATGTGCTCCTCCCCATCCGTGGGTGTCAGGAGAGCCTCCCGTTAGCCGCTTGCTGCGGCCGGAGGCGCTGACTTTCCCGCGCTTCATGCTTGTCCGGTCAGTCTCCATCATATCTGTGGAGAGCCCCGCGCTCTCCGGTTCCCGCTCTCTTTTATCCCGACTGCGCCACGCTATGCAGGGGTTTCCCGCGCGTGTGCATGCAATACACGGAAAGCCCCACGCCTAACGCTAGGCGTAGTCACTGAACGTGATTATGGGGGGGCTTCACAAGTGTTGTCAATAGTCGATTAGGCATGTTCAGGTTGAAATTATCGAATCCGGTTTGAGACTTGTTTCGATTAGTGGCGAGTTGGTGATGGGCATATGTAGGGGTTTCTTTTGTGAGGGGGCGAGATTTAGATTTCACGGGAGAGTGTGGCGATGAAGTCGGCGTTGGTCTTGGTCTTTGAGATGCGGTCAAGGATGCGCTCTGTGGCATCGGATGCGTCAAGGTTGGAGTTGGAGAGCATGGCCATCATGCGCCTGAGGGTGACGATGCCGCGGTAGGTCTTTTCGTCGTAGAGTCGCTCGTCACGCCGTGTGCCGGATTTGAGGACGTCAATGGCGGGGTAGATGCGACGCTCGGCGAGTTTGCGATCGAGGTGGACTTCCATGTTGCCGGTGCCTTTGAATTCTTCGTAAATGACATCGTCAAGCCTGGAGCCGGTGTCAACAAGGCAGGTGGCGACGATGGTGAGGGTGCCGGATTCTTCTGTGTTGCGCGCTGCGCCGAAGAAGTGCTTGGGAGGGTAGAGGGCGACGGGGTCCATGCCGCCGGAGAGTGTGCGGCCACTGGAGGGGGCGGCGATGTTGTAGGCGCGGGCGAGTCGTGTGATGGAGTCAAGGAGGATGACGACGTCTTGCCCGGCTTCTACGAGTCTCTTGGCGCGTGCGAGGACGAGCTCCGCGACGCGGGTGTGCTCTTCGACGGGCTCGTCAAAGGTGGAGGCCATGACTTCTGCACCTTTAACGGTGCGCTCCCAGTCCGTGACTTCTTCCGGTCGCTCTCCGATGAGGGCGGCCATGATGTGGGTGGAGGGGTATTGGGCGCTGATGGCGTCTGCGATCTGGTGGAGAAGGATGGTCTTGCCGGCCTTGGGGGGGGAGACAATCAACGCTCGCTGTCCGAAGCCGATGGGGGCAACGAGGTTGAGCAGGCGGGCGGCGATGGCCTTTTGATTGGTCTCCAGGTCATAGAGTCGATCCGGGAAGAGTGCGGTGAGCTGGTCAAAGACGGGGCGGCGGCGGGAGATCTCCGGCTCCTGGCCGGTGACGGTGTCAACGCGGAGGAGGCCGTAGTATTTCTCGCCGCTCTTGGGTGAGCGGACCTGGCCTGTTACCCAATCGCCGGTGCGAAGGCTGAATCGGCGGATCTGCGACTGCGCGACGTAAACATCGTTGATGTTGTGGCGGAGGGTGCGGTGTCGGATGAAGCCGTAGCCGTCGTTGGTGATCTCAAGGATGCCGCTGGCGGTGATTGTGCCGCCGCGCTCGCCCAGGGTCTGGATGGCGCGATGAACCATCTCATCACGTCGGACGGCGGCGCCGGGTGGCATGTTGAGGAATTCAGCGAGGCGGCCGGCCTCGTCACGATCAAGGGCCTCAAGCTGCGGGATGGTGACCTGCTGAAGCGGCTCCGGCAGATCAACGGCACGTGGCTCACGCTGTTGGGAGTCAGAATCGGCGTCGTCAGTGTTGGCGGGTGGGCGTGGGCCGCCGCCTTCGCGGGGGGCCCGGTTGGGGCGGTCACCGCGGTCCGGTCGCTCGCGTCGCCGCTGCCCTGCACCGTTGGCGGGACGTGGGCGTGGGGCGCGACGGGGTGGCGCTTCTTCTTCGATGTCTTCAATGGTCTCGGTTGTCATGGTGGCGGGTGGAAGGCCGTCCGTGATGGAGGAGGCTTCACTCGCGCTTCGACTCCTCCTCGTTGTCGTTGATGGGGAGGAGGACTCCGGAGCGGCTGCGCCGTTTTCCGTGGTCCCTTCGACAGGCTCAGGGTGAGCGGCGGGGGCCGTGCCGTTTTCCGTCGTCTCGACCGGAGTCGCGCCGTTTTCGGTCACGGCTTCCTCGGCGGAGTTTTCCTCCGGGGGTGTTTCCGTCGTTGCGGCGGCCGATGCGCGGCGGGTGCGCGGCGGACGGGCGATGCCGCGCCGTGTGACGGGGCGCTGCGGCTCGTCGGTGTTGGGGGTGTCTGTGGTCTCCACGAATGTCTCCTTTGCTGCGGGCGATATGACGATGCCCGGGCGTTTTTCTCTGTGTTTACTCGTTAGTGTTGGTCGTCGACGCCTTTTTCTCTGTCCTTGCTCGCCAGCGTTCGTTATCGACGCCTTATCCGCTATGTTTGCTCGCCGGTGTTGGTCGCCGACGCCTCTCTCTCTGTGTTTGCTCGCCGGTGTTGGTTATCGACGCCTTATTCCCTATGTTTGCTCGCTGTTTTGGCCGTGGATTGTGATTTGCTTCACTTGTTTGCGGAGGAGGGGGTCTGTGACGCTGCGCCATTGGGGGAGGGTCGTTGTGCAGGATGCGCAAGCCCATCCTGGGCAACGATGAGCGGCGGCTGTTCTCCTTCGCGCAGGATGCCGGCGGCCACCGAAACAAATTCCCGAAAAAGCGGATGCGCCCGCGTGGGGCGTGACCTGAATTCCGGGTGGAATTGCGTCCCAACCATGAAGGGATGATCACGTAATTCAGAGATCTCAACGAGATCGAGTTCACGATAGGCGCCGCTGACGATTAAGCCGGATTCGTTAAAGGAGGAACGGTAGGCGTTGTTGAATTCAAATCGGTGGCGATGGCGCTCAACAATGGTCTCCGGGTTGCCATAGGCGCGGGCGGCGTTGGTGCCGGGTGTGAGGTGGCAGAGGTAGGAACCAAGACGCATGGTGCCGCCCATGGCGCGAACCCGCTCCTGGTCTTCCATGATGTGGATGACGGGGTGGCGGGTGGCGACATCGAACTCGGTGGAGTTGGCACCGTTCAGGCCGGCGACGTTTCGCGCGAATTCAATGACCATAATTTGCATACCAAGGCAAAGGCCAAGATATGGGACGCGCTGCTCACGGGCGTACGAGGCGGCGCGAATCATGCCCTCGATGCCGCGCTCGCCAAAGCCGCCGGGGACGACGATGCCGTGCGCGCGTTGCAACAGGACCTCCCAGCCGTCCTCTTCCAGTTCCTCGGCGGAGACCCAGTCGATGTCAATGTCGACACCGATCTCAAGGCCGGAGTGCGTGAGGGCTTCCTTAACGGAAAGGTAGGCGTCACGCAGTTCGACATACTTGCCGACGATGGCGACGGTGAGAGGGGGCTTGGGTTCGTCGAAGCGTCGGACGAGATCACGCCAGTCATCGAGCTGCGGTTCTTTCTCGGCATACTCCGCGAACTGCATCCTATTAAGGAGGTAGTCGCCGAGGCCGCGCTCTTCAAGAAGGAGGGGAACGCGGTAGATGGTGTCCACGGTGGATAGGGGGATGACGGCCTGCGGCTCAACGTCACAGAACAGGGCGATCTTCTCAATGGTCTCCTGCGTGGCCTCAACCTCACTGCGGGCGATGATGACGTCAGGCGCGATGCCTGCGCTCCGGCCCAACTCACGGACGGAGTGCTGCGTGGGCTTGGTCTTGAGTTCTCCGGTGGCGTGGAGGTAAGGAAGATAGGTGACGTGAACGAAGATGGCATCGGCGCGGCCGACTTCATTGCGGACCTGGCGGATGGCTTCAAGGAAGGGCTGCCCCTCGATGTCGCCGACGGTGCCGCCGACTTCAATGATGATGACCTCCGCGTTGGTTTCGTCCGCGATCTGCCTCATGCGGTTCTTGATGGAGTTTGTCACGTGTGGAACGACCTGGATGGTGCCGCCAAGGAAGTCACCCCGCCGCTCTCGTGAGAGGACGGAGGAGTAGACCTGTCCGGCGGTGACGCTGGATGAGCGTGTCATTTCGGTATCGACGAATCTCTCATAGTGGCCAAGGTCGAGGTCTGTTTCAGCGCCGTCGCGCGTGACGAAGACCTCGCCATGCTGATAGGGGGACATGGTGCCGGGGTCGACGTTAAGGTAGGGATCGAGTTTTTGAACTGCGACCCTAATGCCGCGGCTCGTGAAGAGACGGCCGATTGCGGCGGCGGTGATGCCCTTGCCGATTGAACTAACGACCCCGCCGGTCACGAAGACGTACTTTGCCATGTATCCCCAAATGGCCTGCCCCGCCGGATCATCTCGGGGGGCGATTCACGCCTGCTTCGTTCTCCATCCGTCATTCCACGCATACACACACCCTTAAAGGAATGTCGCAACGCGTCTATGGGGAACGTTTGGTACAGCATGGTTCAGGGACAAAATCACCGAACCGGATACCGGAAGTCACTATGCGCCGAATAGGGCGCAGTGTCAAGTTTTTTGTCGGTTCGCGACTGTCATTGGGTGCACTGTGGGGTTGCGAGGCCGCATTCCGGCACCGTTAGTCATTCAGGGTCTCAGATTCCTCGGCTGCGCTGGGAATGACGGGAGGGGGATCGTGCTTCCTGCCTTTAACCCAAGAAGCGACGGAGTTTTCCCGCTTCCGCGATGTAGTGCGACACTTGCGTGGTGGCGCCTTGTTCAATGCTCGCCCACACCGCGGTGGTGAGCCCCTCGTGAATGCGGTCGATCTCTTCCGTGAAGCGTACGAGCAGTCGCCGGTAGTTGTCGCCGAGCAGCTGGTTAACGCGTGTCTCGTTCGCGTAGCGGAGCGCTGTGGCGAGATCCTCTACAAAGCTCGGGTATATCTCTCGCAGGTAGGCGAAATCCTCCTGGTCAAGGGCGGCGAGTCCGAGCAATTCCGGCGGAACGCCTATGGAATAGAGGGCAGTAGCGAAGGCGATGGCGCGGGGCAGCGTAACGTCGTCTGAGCCGGAGAGTGAGCGGCCGTAGCCGAATAGTCCTACGTGCAGTTTGCGCTCTCGCCTCCGCGGGGAGAGCTCTGAGACTGCGGCGATTGTCGGAGCAAGGTTGCGCACCTGCTTCTGGTACTCCGCGGCGGCCTTATCGAGGATGGCGATGGCGCGTTGTTCATCAATCGGCGGCGCGGGGGTCTGCTCGTGAGCCTGGATTTGGGCGATGCCCGATGTCACGTCATCACGGGGGTAGTCAAATTTGAATGCCGACTGCACGGTGAGCGTGTGGACGCTGGGGTATTCACGGAAGGCCCGGGCGGTGTTGGTGGGTTTCAAGTGTCCACGGAACGGGACGGAGCCGGCACCAATAATTGGGTACATCGGAATGCCGGTCTCCTGCGCGAGCCGGTCAACACGGTAGAGGGCGGTCTTGAGCAGGATTTCCGCGCCAACCATACCGTAGTTCAGGGCGGGGTCGCTGCGGGCCAGGAAGACGCGCTGGTAGGGTTCCTCACGCTCCCGCAGGTACTCGCGGACAATGTCATCGACGTGGAGCATCTGATCGCGCGATTCCACGAGCGGGATAACGCGAATGCGCTTCGGGAGAAATTCGCCTATCCAATCGCGAACGGATACGTCGCCCAGAAGGGTGCGTGATTCTTGTCCGACGATGAAGTTCTCGTAGTAAGCCGCAATGCGAGAGAGTTCGTCGGCGGAGGTGGTGAAGGGGAGAATGATCTCCTGAATGGGCGGCTCCGGGTCACCGCCATAGAACTCACGGGCCACATCGAAGGCGGTGGGGACGCCCTGCAGCGCCTCAACCGTCTGTTTCCGCATCTCAATCTCGATGGCGGGATTTGGGACGCGCAGGGTGATGACGGTGTCGCGTCCCAGCCGGCGCTCCTCGCGGAAGTAGTCGGAGTAATTACTAAGAAGTTTCTGAACGACGTGGGTATCGGTGTCTTTGCCTTCCGAGTCCCACATCTGCTCATCGCAGCCGAGACTGAAGGCATCGACGGCCTCGATGATCTCGCCGTCGCCCTTGATTACTCCATCAACGGCGTAGGATGGCGCCGCTGCGTTGTCCGGGTGCTGGGTGCTCATCACCTTGGGAATGAGAGGCACTGCCAAACTCCTGTAGCCAAGTTGCGTTCATCATAAATGGTACGTCCGCGACGCGCTTGCCTCCCCCTGCCTGCGCGGGGTTGGGAAAGGGATTAGTCGAAGGTGGTCAGGGCTGAAACGGTTTCCGGGGTGAGGAGGCGGACGACTTCTGTAACGAGGCGGACGGCGTTGGCGAAATCGTCGCGGTGGATAACGCCGTTGTGGCTGTGCAGGTAGCGAGTGGGGACGGCGATGTTGATGGATGGCGCGCCGGACCCGGCTTTCTGCATCTCCGCACCGTCTTCTCCGTATCCACTGAGGACGTTGAACTGGAGCGGCATCTCGAGTTCGGCGGCTGTATCGACAAAGAAATCACGCAGTCGCAGGTTGGGCAGCATGGAGCTGTCATGGAGGAAGACCGTCGGGCCTTTGCCGAGCTCCTCCTGGGCCTCGTCCTTGGTGATGCCGGGGTAGTCGCCCGCGACGCCGGACTCAAGGTTAATGCCGATGTCCGGCATGACATGGAAGCTGCTTGTGTGCGCGCCGCGCAGGCCGACTTCTTCCTGGACAGTGGCGACAAGGTAGATGGTTGCGGGGAGTGGATCTGCGGATTCACGCAGGGCTCGGGCAACTTCAATGAGTCCGGCCACCCCTGCCCTGTCGTCCCACGCCTTGCCGACGTAGAGCTCGCCACCGGCCATCTCCTGGAAGCGGCTGTCCGGCGCGATGGGGTCGCCGGGACGGATACCGAGCCGCTGTTCGGCGTCTTCCTTGTTCTCCGCGCCGACATCGATAAACATGCTCTCTTTCTTGAAGACCTGTGTGCGGGCGTCCGACTGCATGACGTGCGGGGTCTTGATGCCAGTGAGGCCGGGGATGGGACCGCTGCGGGTCATGACGACCCATCGCTGGTTGATGAGGGCCTGGTCAAGCCAGCCACCGAGGGGCTGAATGGTGAGGTAGCCCTCGGCTGTAATCTGGCGGACCATGAGGCCGACTTCATCCATGTGTGCGGAGAGCATGATGCGGGGGACGTCATCTGATTCAAGGCCGATGCGTGCGATGAGGGAACCGATGCCGTCGGTCTCCACGAAGTCTGCAAGAGAATTCATCTCGCGTCGGACAATGGCACGGACGGCGCCCTCGTGGCCAGTGGGGCCGAAGGCGTTCGACAGCTCTTCGAGGAGTTGGCGCTGGCGGGAGTGGGTTTCGGGTGATATCGAATCGAGCACTTGTTCAGCCTCTTTCACGCTTTGCGTTTCATTCGTCATTATAGATAGGACTAGTTCAAGGAGAATCAGATCGATATGTCCCACCAGGATCACGCATCAGAATCAGCGGCGGGCGGCGGGCTCGAGGGGCGGTACGCGGGCGAGAATGAGAACCTCATCCGGATGCGGCACTCCGCCGCGCACATGATGGCGGAGGCGGTGCTGTCCATGTTCCCCGAGGCGAAGCTGGGGATCGGGCCGCCCATCGAGGATGGGTTCTATTACGACTTCCTGCTACCGCGCACGCTGTCCACGGATGATCTGCCGGAGATCGAGAAACGGATGTGGGAGATCGCGGCGTCCGCTGCGCCGTTCGTCGCGGATGAGATGCCGCGTGAGGAGGGGTTGACACGGTTCGCAGACCAGCCATTCAAGGTTGAGATCATCGAGAGCCTGACGGATGAGACGGTCTCGACGTATTCGCATCGGGATTTCACCGACCTCTGCCAGGGGCCTCATGCGGAGTCGACGGACAAGACAGGGGCCTTCACGCTGACGCGCGTGGCGGGGGCGTATTGGCGCGGCAATGAGAGCAATCCGCAGCTGCAGCGCATCTATGGAGCGTTGTTCGAGACGCAGGAGGAGCTGGACGCGCACCTGGAGCGGCTGGCGGAGGCCGAGCGGCGGGATCACCGTCGGCTGGGGCGGGATTTGGACCTGTTCTTCTTCGACCCAATCGCGCCAGCAAGTCCGTTCTTCCTGCCGAAGGGGGCGACGGTCTACAACCTGATGGTCGATTTCATCCGCGAGCTGTATGACCGGTACGGCTACCAGGAGGTGATCACGCCTCAGATATTCTTGACCGACCTGTGGAAACAGTCGGGGCATTACGACAATTACCTGGAGAACATGTACCTAACGCAGTCGGACGAGATCGAGTACGGGGTCAAACCGATGAATTGCCCTGGGCACTGCGTCGTTTATCAGTCGCAGCTGCATTCGTATCGCGCGCTGCCGCTGCGTTTGGCGGACTTTGGGCGGCTGCATCGGAATGAGCGATCCGGCGTGACGCATGGGCTGACGCGGGTGCGCAGCTTTTCGCAGGACGATGCTCACATCTTTTGTCGTTTGGACCAGGTGCAGGACGAGTTCTCGTCGTTGATACGGATGATGCGCGATGTGTACGAGGCGTTTGGGTTGAATGAGCCTCGCTACACGCTTTCGCTGCGGCCTGAGAAGCGTGTGGGGAGTGACGAGACGTGGGACCGGGCGGAGGACGCTCTGCGGGAGGCACTGACGCTGGCGGGAGCGAACTTCGAAGAGATACCCAATGAGGGGGCGTTCTACGGGCCGAAGATCGACCTGTTCTCGCAGGACGCTCTACGTCGCGAGTGGCAGTTGAGCACGTTCCAGCTGGACTTCAACCTGCCGGAGCGTTTCGATCTCGAGTACGTGACGGAGGACAACACGCGGGAGCGGCCGGTGATGATTCACCGCGCGATTCTTGGGTCGTTGGAGCGGTTCTTCGGGGTGCTTCTGGAGCACAACGCGGGGGCGTTCCCGGTGTGGCTCGCGCCTGTGCAAGCGACGGTTATTCCCATCGCGGACCGGCATATTCCGTATGCGCAGCAGGTGCAGGAGCAACTGCATGCGGCGGGGCTACGGTGTGAGATCGATGACCGGAACGAGCGGATGAATGCGAAGATCCGCGAAGCTCAGACGCGGCACGTGCCCTACATGCTGGTTGTCGGAGACCGCGAGGCGGAGTCGGGCGCGGTGGCAGTGCGCCGGCGGGAGAACAGCGAGAACCTGGGGGCGGTTCCTACTTCGGAGTTTGTGGAGCTTGTGTTGGGGGAGGTGGAAAAGGGGAGGGGGTGAGCCTTCGTTCTCCCGGGCGATCCTTCCCATCACATGTTTTCGTGATCTAGGCTGTTTCCATATGCATACATGATGCATCCAAGTCAGGTCTGGAGGATCGATGTTTGGCACAAATGAAACGCTGCTAAAGCAACTGCTTGATGAGATTGAGTCGAACAAGATGCGACTCCCTGACTTTCAGCGGGGATGGGTATGGGACGACCAACGCATCAAAGGCTTACTGGGCAGCATATCGCGTGACTTTCCAATAGGGGCTGTCATGACACTTGAGGCTGGCGGCGATATTAGGCTCAAGGCAAGGCCAGTTGAAGGGGTTTCGGTAGATCCTGATCAGTCGACAGAATCTTACTTGCTGGACGGACAGCAGCGCCTAACTTCTCTTTATCAGGCCCTCCGGCATCCTGATGCGGTTGAAACTAGTGAACGGAGTCGGGGTCTGAAGGTTAAGCGCTGGTATTACATCGACATGCGTATGGCGCTAGATCCCTTTGGAGACAGGGAAGACGCAATTGTGAGTGTGCCCGAAAATAAGCTCGTCACAGAGGACTTTGGACGTCGAGTAGTTCTGGACTTGAGAACTTCCGAGGACGAATTCGCGGCCCACATGATTCCAACTGAGGAACTAATGAACGCCATGGATTGGGCATTCTCGTACATTAACTATTGGACAAGTGATGGCCGGACACATCCAGAGGGTGACGCTGCTCGCTACGTACAACAGTTCAAAGCAGCGGTACTCGACTCTTTCACCGACTATCAATTGCCGGTAATTCGGTTGGGAAAGGAAACTTCAAAAGAAGCCGTGTGCACCGTATTCGAGAAGGTCAACACGGGCGGCGAGCCCCTGAATGTGTTCGAGTTGGCCACAGCTTCATTCGCTATGGATGATAGTTTCTCTCTGAGGGACGACTGGGCGGAACGGCGAAACAGGCTCTATTCCCAGTCGAGCGTGCTTCGAGGTCTCCAAGGAGATCAATTCCTTCAGATAGTCGCGTTGCTTAAGACTCAAGATGACCGCCGACACGCCGAGCAAGAGGGAAAGAGTGGGCGCCAACTTCCTGCAGTCGCATGCAGAAAGAGGGAGATTCTCGACCTAGACCTAAATGACTATCGAAAGTGGGCCCAGAGCGTCGAAGAGTCTTTAGTCACGGCAGCGAGGTTTCTCCGCAGTCAGTTTGTCTTTGGACAGTACAACGTCCCTTACAATACGCAACTCGTTCCCCTAGCAGCACTGTTTGTTGAGCTGGGAGCCGACGCAAACTCGGCAATCGCACGAGGGCGCTTGGAGCGATGGTATTGGTCAGGTGTGTTTGGAGAACTTTATGGTGGCGCGGTTGAGACACAGTTTGCGCGAGACTTAGTGGAAGTGGCGGCCTTTATTCGGACCGGGGCGGTCCCAAATTCCATCAACGAGGCTAACTTTATTCCCCAGAGACTCATCTCACTACGAACCAGAAATAGCGCGGCCTACAAGGGCGTCTATGCTCTTCAGATGAAGTACGGAGCACGTGATTGGATGACCGCGGAACAGTTGTCATTTGCCACGTTTGATAACGCCCACATTGATATTCACCATATATTTCCGGTCGCGTGGTGTAGGAATAACGATGTGCCCAGCTTGCTCTATGACTCCATAATCAACAAGACTCCTATCGACGCACACACGAACAGGGTGCTGGGGGGCCAAGCACCGTCAGGTTACCTACGGCGCCTGAAGCCACATGTGCCTGAGGGCAGTTTGGACGACCTGCTGCATTCCCACTGGGTAGAACGCGACCACCTTGATCGGGACGGTTTTGGAGAGTACTTCATTGCACGTGGCCAGCACATGCTTGATCTAATCGGCCTTGCCATGGGGAGAGATTTGGGGGATGGGCGAGAAGTTTTTGAGCAGGCCCTGACGGACGCCGGGGTTACATCAATGTATGTCGATGAAGAACCTGAATACGACGAAGTAGGTGAGCGCGAGCAGGAGGAGACTGAGGCCGCTTAGGCGCTCTGGACGTCTGTGTGGGTGAAGTCCTGGCCTTTGTAGAGGAGGGGTTCCCGGGTCATTTGTGAGAGGGCGTAGGCGAGGCAATCGCCTAGGTTGAGGGCGGCGGGGTGGTTGCCTTTGCCGAATTCTCGCCAGGCGCGTCGGGCAACGGCGACCTGTTCAGGAGTTACGGGGACGATTTCGATGGTGTGGCGCTCGATGAACGCATCGAGCTCATTTCCGCCCCGTGATCCTACCCGGCCTTCGACAACCATTGAGGTTTCTAGAAGACTCCCTGCTGACATGCGGCATACGTCTGCATCTTCAATGGCCTCCGCAAAGCGTCTGGCCTCCGGCTCGCGAAACATGATGGCGCAGATCGCCGAGGAATCGATGATCATTTCGGTTCGCCAAAATCGCCACCGTAGAGGAAGTCGCCGATTTCCGTTGAGGAGGGCCCCGGTTTCAGGTATGGTGCGAGGCGCTCGCCGACGGCGAGCATGGACTCAATGCGCTCTTCTCGCCGGCGCGTCTCGCGTTCGAGACGTTCGCGAAGGGCGATGGTGATTGCCTGCGTTTTGTTTTCCTTGGTTAGGGCTGCCAGTTCTTCGGCGAGGCGGCAGGTTTCCTCATTCTTGATGTTCAGGCTCATTGTCGTTCCTCAGGGTAGACGGGTTGTTTTGTGTCTACCCTACTGATTGTGAGAGGTGGGGGCAAGGGGATGAGCGGCGTTGCAGGGTTGGGTACGTCATTGTGATACAGGTTCCCGCCTACGCGGGAATGACGGGGGGATTCGGGTAGCCTTCTCGATTGGCGATGCGCGCCTGGTTGCGGATTGTGATTCAGGTTCCCGCCTGCGCGGGAATGACGGAGTTCACCCTTCGACAGGCTCAGGGTGAACGGGGTGGCTTGTTTTTGACCCCTCATTCTTGACCCCTTAAGGGTGGGACGCCTATCGTACTCGCAGATTGGGAGAGGGTGTTCTGGATTCCCGCCCCGTATCGGAGTACGGGGCATGCTTTCGGGGGGATGACGAATGCGCCTAATCGGTGGGGAGAATGGTTATGACTAACGGGAATACGGATTCGGCGCTGGGGCATCTGCGGGTTGTAGAGATTGGGGAGATTCCGGCGGCGTATTGCGCGGGGTATCTCGCGGGGCTCGGCGCAGACGTTATCAAGGTGGAGCCGCCGGGGGGCGACCCAAACCGGATGCATGGGCCGTTCGCGGGGGACATCGCAGACCCGGAGCGCGGCATCAAGTTCCTCAATGCTAATTTGAATCGTCGCAGTATCGTGCTGGACATTGATGACTCCGGCGGTCAGGAGACGCTTGAGAAGCTCATCGAGCGCGCGGATGTCTTTGTGGAGTGCACGACTCCCGGGCAGTTGGCCGAGTTGGGGCTTGATGACGCGCGGCTGGAGGCGTTGAATCCGGGGCTCGTGACGGTCTCGCTGACGCCGTTCGGGCAGACGGGGCCGTTCAGCCACTTTGCGGCCAATGAGGCGATCATCTCCGCCATGTCCGGCGTGATGATGAGCCAGGGCGACGATGAGCGCTCACCGGTCGTTCTGCCGTGCCAGATCGGGTCGCAGCTCGCGGCCGTTCACGGTGCGTACCTGGCGATCAACGCGGTGCGGCATCGACGGGCGACGGGGCGCGGGCAGCGCATCGACCTTTCCCTGCAGGAGGCGCTGACGTTCGCGACCGTCGGCACGATTGCGCGGTACAGCCAGCGGAGCGAGATCGTGACGCGGCAAGGCCCACGTGGCGGTCCCGCGAATATCTATCGAACAAAGGATGACAAGTACGTTCAGATTGCGATCTTTATGACCGGCCATTGGCGGGTTCTATCCCGACAGTGGATGGAGGACGCGGTGCTGTCCGACGATGACTGGGATTCCTCCCAGTACCGGACGGACAACGAGGACCTCGCGCAGATACTGATTCAGTCGTTTGTCGAACAGTTCGACCGCGATGAGTTCGTGGAGGAGGCGCAGAAGCGCGGCCTCGCGTGCTGCCCGGTCAACACGTTCGAGGATTTTGTAACAGACGACCATATGAGGCAGCGCGGGTGGTTCCAGAAGGTAACGCATCCTGTCGTTGGCGAGTATGAGACGCCGGGTCAGCCGTTCATTATGTCGGCGACGCCGTGGAACCAGACTCGCCCTGCGCCTCTTCTGGACCAGCATCGAAACGAGGTGTTGGCCGAGATTGAGGCGGTTTCACCGCGGCGCGAGACGTACCCTGCCCCGACGAACGGCAAGGCGCCGGATGCGGCGTTGTTGGACGGTATCCGCGTGGCGGACATCACCCGAGCGTTTGCGGGGCCCATCGGCACGATGTTCCTTGGCTTCTACGGCGCGGAGGTCATCAAGGTGGAGTCTGCGAGCCTTGAGGCGAACCGCGAGCCGACGAGGCCGCTGTTCCCTGACATGAACCGCAACAAGCTGAGCTGCACGGTCGATCTCCGCTCGGATGAGGGCAAGGAGTTGTTCCGTCGGCTCGCTAAAGACAGCGACGTGGTCGTTGACAACTTCAGCGCGACTGTCATGAAGCGGCTTGGGCTGGGCTATGACGATTTGACGAAGATCAACCCGGGCATCATCCAGATCGGGATGCCGGGGATGGGATCAGATGGGCCGCTGAACAACTGGGTAACGTATGGCAACAACCTGCAGGCGGTGACGGGGCTGTCGCTGTTGTGGGGGCACCCGGACTCGCCGATGCAGAACCACGCGAAGGGTGTAATACCGGACTATGTAGGAGCGGCGTTCGTTGCGCTTTCGACGGCGGCGGCGCTGGAGTTCCGCGACGTGACCGGGCGGGGGCAGTTCATCGAGATTGCGCAGGTGGACGGGCAAGGATCGATGATGGGCCCGGCCATCCTGGACTACACGATCAACGGGAATATCTGGGGCAGCGTGGGCTATGACGAGCCACTGGCGGCCCATTACGCGCCCTACGGCGCGTATGCGTGCCTGTACCCGGATACGTGGATCGTCATTGCGTGCGAGACGGACGAGCAGTGGCGGGCGCTGTCGACGGCGATGGGCGCGCCGCACTGGGCGGATGACCCGCGATTCGCGGACAGGGAGGGGCGACGGGCGAATCGGGACGAAATCGACCATGAGATCAGTGAGTGGACCAAGGCGTTCACGTCGCACCAGGTTCTGCACATGCTGCAGAAGGTCGGGGTGCCGGCGGGCGTAGCGATGAACAGCGAGGACCTGTACCACGATCCGCATCTGCGAGAGCGCGGACACATCGTGCGATCGACACACACGACGTGGGGGACGCTCTCTCATCACGGACTACCGGCCGTTCCCTCGCTATCCAGGGCAACTGCGGCGAACCGCGCGCCATGGATCGGTGAGGATAATGAGTATGTGTTCAAGTCTGTGCTATCACTTTCAGATGATGAGATTAAAGAGGGCACAGAGAGTGGAGTGCTCAAGTAGGGGCGGCCCTTCGACAAGCTCAGGGCGAACGGGGGCCGTCGTTCTTGACGGGGTAAATGGGCGGATTGTAGAGTACGTGCTTGAGCGATACGACTGACAGATACAAAGCGAGGGAGTAGACATACCGAGAGATTACCGCGTCAACCAACGCATAACCGTGTCAGAAGTGCTTGTGGTGACCGACACGGGGGAACGGGTTGGGGTGATGCATACGGCAGACGCCATTCAGCTGGCGCAGGATCGGGGCCTTGACCTGGTTGAGGTTGCCCCGGGCGCCCAGCCCCCTGTGTGCCGTATCCTGGATTACGGTCGGTATCGCTACGAGCAGTCCAAGAAGGAGCGCGAGCTCCGCAAGGGACAGCACACGCAGGAACTCGGAGAGGTGCGGCTCCGCCCCAAGATTGGTCAGCACGATATCGACTTCAAGACGAGGACGGTACGCAAGCTGATTGACGGCGGGGACAAGGTGAAGGTCTCGGTAATTTTCAGAGGCCGAGAGGCGACGCATCCGGAGTTGGCGATCAATCTGCTTAAGAAGGTATCTGAACAGGTGGAAGACATAGCGGGCATCGATGTTGCGCCGCAGCTGGAGGGACGGGGCATGAGCATGATCCTGGCCCCCCTGAAGCGCAAGCATGCCGCGCCGGCGAAGCAGGTTGAGGCCCCGTTAGAGGCTTCATTGGATGAGCCGGCTGCAGTTCCGGATGAGCAGGCTGAAGAGACACCTGTCGTCGCGGCTTCAACCGATCAGGCGTAGAATTAGATAGTCAGCAAGCGCGGGGACAGGAATCACCATGGCAAAGTACAAACTCAAGACGCATAAGGGCACTCAGAAGCGGATCGGCATGACCGGCTCCGGCAAGCTCACGAAGCGCAAGGGGCATCAGAGCCACCTGCGTCGCCGCAAGCCGAAGGACGTGAAGCGTCTGTACGGCGATGAGCATCCCCTGAGCCCGGCGGACAGGCGTCGCGTACAGCGGCTGTTGCCGTACGGCCCGTAAGGGCCCATTTCTCCTTTCGGACACTACGGAGAGGAATACAAGCTATGACCCGAATCAAGGGCGGGCCTCGAACGCGTCGCCGACACAAGGAAGTCATCAACCTGATGAAGGGGCAATGGGGCTCCCGGCACAAGCTGTTTCGCCGGGCGCAGGAGTCCCTGCTGCACTCGTGGCAGTACGCCTATGAGCACCGGCGTGAGCGCAAGGGCGACTTTCGGCGACTGTGGATCACGCGGATCAACGCCGCGGCGCGGATGAATGACATCACGTACGGGAATCTGATCCACGGCCTGAAGCTGGCGAACGTGGCTGTCGATCGCAAGATGCTGGCCGACCTGGCCGTGCGGGACCCGCAAGCGTTTGCGCGGATTGCCGAGGCGGCGAAGGAAGCCCTAGAAGCGGAGAAGGCTGCAGCGTAGGCCTTAGCTCAATCCCCCCGCCACCACCCTCCCCCAAACAGGGGGAGGGATTTTTTTGACTGGCGAGGATTTTCTACGGGCTATGGAGTGGGTTCGCTCGCCCGGCAGTTTGGGAACGACTATCCACCCGCTAACGGGTGCAGGACGAAGCATTCCATGGCTGCTGAGGGGAGTGTCTGGGAGTTCTCATTGAAGTACGCCTCCAACTCACGTTGGGTGGCGTTCTGATCAAGGCAATCAAACAGGGCCTGGACGTTCGGATCAAGCCCGGCCTGGGCGCGCAGCAACTCCAACGGGGTCGTTTCGGATGTCCCCTCGTCCGGCTCCAACGCAGACGAGGACGCCAGCGCGGCCAATTCATCCTCGGACAGGCAGTTGAGGAACACTACTGCGACCGCCGGTTGGATCTCATCTGCAAAGAAATCCTCACCGGTGTCGATCAGGCCTGCCTTCAGACACGCCAGACTCTCAGTGCTGATGCCGCCACCGGCCGCGCCGGACATGGCCGCTAAGTACAGATCCACCTGAGATTCCTGTGAAAGGCAGTGAGCCACTGCGTTTGCATTGCTTTCCAGGGATTGATCCAGGAATGGCTGATTCAGCATGGCGGCATACGTCTCTTCGCCAACGGCGTCACGCACGCAGGCGGATTCTTCGTCGGTAAAGAGAGCGCCAACCACGTCCTGCCACGTAGAATTTGCGCCTAGAGTGGGCATGGAGTCGGACATTGACTCAGGGGTCGCTGTTGGCTCCGGCGTGGGTGTTGGGGTGGCCGTTGGCGCGGGAGGAACGGGCGTGGCTGTTGCCGTCGGCTCTGCCGCCGTGCCGCAGGCGAGCGCAAGCGCGGTCAGCGCGGCAACAAGGAAAACAAGTAGTGGGTTTAGAGTTCGCGTAAAGTCCATTCGATTACCAATTCCTCCGATCTTTCATATCGTTTAAGTATCGCTGAGGGAACAAGTAGGTGTCTGAATCCCGAAGCTGGGAGCCCTTCGACAAACTCAGGGTGAGTGGAGGCCGATTAGTATGGAAGGGTGATCACCCATCGATTCGTGCCCATCCAGATACTGCTGTTGGTGGCCATGCTGGCGCTGAGCGTCGTGCTCTCAGGCTGCTCGGAGGAATCTCCAACACCCGCTCCAACTCTCGCGCCCTCACCAATCGTAACGCCGTCCCCGACGGACACTCCTTTACCTTCGCCCACCGCGGTTCCAACAGAGACTCCGGAGCCCGAAGCGCCACAAGCACCGGATTTCTCGCTTTCGACTGGCACGGGCGAGAGGCACACGTTGGATGATCTGTTGGCTGGGCGCGATGCGCTCGTGGTGGTCTTCTATCGCAGCTACGGTTGAGGCATCTGCCAGCAGCAACTGGTCGAGTTGCAGAGTTTCTACGACGAGTTTGAGAGCCGGAACGTCGGCCTCGCGGCGATCAGCACGGACTTGTTGGTCGATGCCGAGCGGATGGAGGTTATGGCGGGGGCGGAGTTTCCGATTCTGGCGGACACGAGCGAGGACGTGTCGAAGAGTTACGGGGTGTTCAACTTGCTGGGGGACGGTGTGGCCGCGCCAGCGACGTTCGTCATTCAACCGGACGGCGGGGTGGTGTGGGGGTACGTCGGTATAAACATCGGAGATCGCGTGCCAACACAGGCGATTCTAGAGGTGTTGGACGTGGTACTGGGGGTGGAGGTGGGGCAAGTAGAGAGGGTTTGAGGGGGTGACGTTACCCCTTGAACACGTTCTCGTTGTGCCACATCAATGCATCGGGGTCCGGGCGGTGTTCCGGCTTCTTGGGAACCAGAATCTTGCTGCCGTCGTAATCGTAGTATTCGTGGCCGTTTTCAAATTCCTCTCTTATCCGGGGGCTAACCGCAAAGTGGTGTGAGGGCGTCACGGTCACGTAACCCCGATCGAACAGGCTGTGGATATCTTTCCGCAGCAAGAGACCGTTTGTCGCAGCGTGTACACCGCCTTCGCTGTAACGGCGGATATGGGCGGCATCCAGCGCGGGGAGGGTACGTTCGCGCGTTACCGCGCACCGGCGTTCATAAGCATCGGTGACGATGGTACGAAAAGCGCCCTGCCCTAAACGGGGCGTGACAAGCTGTGGCTCCCCGTACCTGGCGGCGCTCTCGGCCACGAGGACGCCGCTTTCACGGGCTGACAGCCCGCTCAAACGCTCCTGGAATTGGTCCCAGAGAGAGCGCCCCTCAACATCAGCGGTATTGTATTTCTTAAAACTCTGAAGATTCTTCGAGAAACTCTGAGGTCTATCTATCCAGTCGCTTTCATCAAGAAAGAAGGGCTGAGTTAGAATTCGGCACCCGACTGGAAAGTCTTCCTGGCTGCTTTGGGCTACGCTGCGAAGTCCAGAAAGTCTCTTGCGCAGTTCCCCGTGCGTGTTAGCGCCATTGGCGATCCCAAATCTATCCCACATGACGGAGAGAGGCAGGAAAGTATTGTGTGCGAAGATGCCACCACCCACAATCTTGTCGCCATGCTTTGCCTTTAGTTTGAACAGAAAAAGTTCACCGGGCTTTAAGGCCCGAAAGTTAACGCCGCCCGGCGACCAGAAATTGACTTCGCTCAGATCAGGGGTGCCCCTGAGGGTCGTAAACCAATCGTAGTCCGTAATGGCGACAACGAGGTTTATTGTCATGTCTGCTCCAGTCACGTCTGAAAGGGGGTCGACTGGCCTACTCCCCGAGGATAGCAGAATCGAATTGTGGGGATCGGGTGAAGTGCGGAGGTCGGCCGCATTCCGAGATTCAGATTCCCGCCTTCGCGGGAATGACGAAGGGTCGGCGGAATGACGTGTGCGGCGTGGGGTTCTCTCGTCGACGGGCGCAGGGTGAACGGGGCGGCGCTTGAGCGGCGCACTGGATTCCGATGTCAAGCGCGGGAATGACGAGGGCGGGCGGGTTTTCCGGTCACGATTTTAGATTCCTCGGCTGCGCTCGAAATGACAGTTTGGGGTGCGGGGCGGTTGTTTAGAAGCCTTTCCAGGCGGGGTGAGTGGCGGATTGTTGGATCCAGTTTGTTAGTTGAGTTTCGTCGAAGTCGCCTTCGTAGAGGTCGATCCAGCGGGCGTCCGGGTCCTTGCCGCCACCGGGGGGGATGGGATCCAGCCCTGCGCCGTTCATGAACGTCAGCTTGATGTACTTGGCGAAGACGTGGTAGCTCACGAACCAACCATGCTCTTCCGTGCCGTAGAAGGGGGAGTTCCATCGGACGGCCTTACGGACGTTGGGCACGGCGCGGACGATGAGGTCATCTAGCCGTCGGCCAACATCGCTCTTCCATTCCGGCATGGCATCGATGTATGCCTGCACGGGCGCATCGCCATCGCCCTTGGCGATCTGTGGGTTGCCGCCGGAGAGGTAGACGATGCCGTTGGCAGCGGGCTTTAGAGCCGATTCTTTCGCAGGCCTCGCTGCCCTGCGAGACGGCCCTGTCGTTTTGTCGACCATTCCCATTCACTCCGGTTCAGGAAACTCAGCATCGAACTTGCCAGCGACAGCGGGGAAAGTCAACGCACCGTAATTGGGGCTTGTCACTCAAGCCACGTGACGTGTTCAGAGTGCGGCGTGCGTTGTGTTGCGGGCTCTTCCGCGGCTTTGCCGATGAACACGACGCCCACCATCATCCACTCCTCGTTCGCGCCCAGAATGTCCGCCAGGCCGGGGAGCTTGGTGAGTCGTCCCGTGCTCCACCCAAGGCTGAGCCCTTCGGCCACGGCGGCGAGGGCCATGTTGTGAACTGCGATGCAGGACGCGGCGTAGTTCTCGCGGCTGATCTCCTCGATCAGACCCCTGACGCTATAGACATAGACCATGGCGGGAGCAGTCAGAACCCTGTCCCGCAGATCATCTGCGGAGCGCTGCTTCTGCTCGGGGTTGGGGTTGGTCACGCCGTCGTATGCGGCCTGCCAGGCGATATCGGCGATCTTCGTCCTGATGGGGCTGTCCTTTTGGATGGCGAAGAAACGAGTAGGCTCCGTGAGGCGATGATTAGGCGCCCAGACAGCGGCGGAGAAGAGCCTTTCCAGCGTCTCGCGGGTAACGGCGTCGGACGTAAATTCCTTCACGTGTCGCCGCCGATAGATTGCCTCATAGACACTGACCGGCGTGGAGGGAATCTCCACACCGTCACTGTCCAGTTTCATTCTTGTGCTCATATTTCTGCCTGCGGCATCAGGACGATGGTCTCCCTTTAACGTACGTGCGCATGAGGCCGGTCGCTGCACCGGATGCCACGTGTCGACGGGAAATGTTGCGATTTTAACAGAAAGTTTACGCACTGCGCCGATTTCCTGTACACTGCGACGAATCTCAAATTTGGGGGGCTAGACCAAGCAATACCAGGGGGCGGGCTGGACGACACGCGTTCAGAGCGGCCGAAGCGTCTAAATCTCACCGCTGTACCACAAAGGCGGTGGGTGGCGCCGGAGACGATGCTTCCTGTCAGCCCTGCTCATAGCCGAGTGGACAAACACCGTGGGGGGGTGTGCCATATCGATAATCATGCCGCAGCGCTCAATGCTGCCGATCTTTCGCGACCTGCCGACGAACCCGGCTTAGAGGTCGAGACCCGACTTGTCTGCGAGAACCTCTGGAAGGTCTTTGGAGACGGAGCCGAGGAGCTTGCCGATTCTGTAGAGCCCGGCCAGACCCGGGAAGATGTACTGGCCGAGACCGGGAGCGTTCTCGCCGTTCGGGACGTCTCGTTCGATGTGTCCGACGGAGAGACCTTTGTCATCATGGGTCTTTCCGGCAGTGGCAAGTCCACGCTTGTCCGCTGTTTGAGCCGACTCATCGAGCCGACCCTCGGACACGTCCACGTAGACGGGGAGGACTTGCTCGCGATGAGCAAGCAGCAGCTGCGGGATGTCCGTCGTCACAAGATGGGCATGGTCTTCCAGCACTTCGGCAACTTCCCCCACAAGCGCGTCCTTGATAACGTCGTTTATGGTCTGCAGGTCCAGGGCATCGACAAGGCCACGCAGCTTCATCGCGCAGAGGAAGTCATTGACCTGGTGGGCTTGTCAGGATGGGAGCAGCGATATCCTCATGAGCTGAGCGGCGGCATGCAGCAACGTATCGGGTTGGCGCGCGCCCTAGCCGTCGACCCCGAGATTCTTCTTTTCGATGAGCCGTTCAGCGCTCTTGATCCTCTCATCCGTCGGGATATGCAGGATCAACTGATCGGGCTCCAGCAGATGGTCAAGAAGACGATGGTCTTTATCACGCACGATTTCCTGGAGGCCATCAAAGTGGGAGACCGGGTTGCCATCATGAAGGACGGAGAGTTCGTCCAGGTAGGCACACCCGAAGAGCTGGTCTCCAATCCCATTGACGACTACGTGCGGGACTTCACTCGAGACGTGCCGCGTTCAAAGGTCCTCACCGCGCGTTCCGTGATGACAGAGCCCTCCGTCTACGTGACGGCGGATCAGTCAGTGGCTGACGTGATGAGCGCAATGGCCGCGCAGGAATGCGAATGCGCGGTGGTGGTGGACGGGGAAGGTTTATTCATCGGAACCGTGCACCTGGACGATGTACCAAGGAATGGCGCGGCAGCGCACACCAGCGTGGCATCCACGATGCAAGACTCATGCCCCGTTACTGAAGCAGATACCCGTCTAGAACGGCTCATTCCCCTCGTCATCGACAATGACGCACCCATCGCCGTCCTGGACGACGGCCGATGCATCGGCACAATAACCCGGGTAGAGGCGATGGCCGCCCTGGTGAGTGACGAGGGTGTAGCGTGATCCGTACGGATACACTGCAGCTCCAGTTTCTGCGAGAGTCTCGATTCCGGTGGCTCCTGTGGGCGGTGATTGTTGCCTTTACCTATCTCCTGGCCTATACACTGGCGACGAATCAGGCAAACACCGATTTTGGCAACTGGCCGCGCAGCTGGGAACTGCCTATCCAAGGGGTCATTGACACGAGTTTTGAGTGGGTCGGCGATACGTTCGCCTGGTTCTTCAATCCTATCGCCGGCGTGCTAGACGCAGGCATAGCCGGAATTGACGCGCTTTTGCTATGGCTCCCCTGGCCGCTTGTGGTGGCAGGGGTTTCACTTGTGGGTTTCCGGCTCGGCGGCAAATGGCTGGGAGTGTTTAGCGGCCTGGCCGCGTTGTTCACGGGGTTAATTGGTTTCTGGGACTCCGCGATGGTCACTCTAAGCATGGTCGGACTTTCCGTGCTTATCGCCGTCGGAATCGGGGTTCCTATTGGCATATTGGCGGCATTCAGCAATCGATTCGAGGCGATGGTCCGCCCAGTTCTTGACACGATGCAGGTGCTGCCCGCCTTTGTGTACCTCATTCCGGCGCTGGTCCTGTTTGGGGTGGCCGGGGCGCAGGGCGTTTTCCTGACTGTCGTTTATTCCATTGCACCCGTCATCAGGCTAACCAACCTTGGGATTCGCCAGGTTCCACAGGAAGTTGTCGAAACAGCCCAGTCTCATGGATCGACACCCACACAAACGCTATTTCACGTTCAGATTCCGTTGGCCAAGAGCTCAATCATGATGGGCGTCAACCAGACCATCATGATGGCGGTTGCTATGGTGATCATTACCGCGCTGGTGGGCGTGGAGGGGCTCGGCCGAGATGTCTGGCTCTCACTGAGGGAGGTGGACGCCGGTGATGGACTGCAGAGCGGCATCGCTATCGTGCTGTTGGCCATCATCCTGGACAGGTTCAGTTACGCCCTTGCACAGTCCGGTCCGCGAGCCACTACGACCGCCTCATCGGCCAAGCCCTCCGGCGAGAGGACAGCCGGCAAGACCATCCGCAACATGGCTTCTCAAAACCCGTTTCTTGTTGTCGGCATCGTACTGATGGGGATCCTTGCGCTTCTTGGCGCGTTCATCGCTCCTCTGAGGGATTTCCCAGACGAGTTGACCTTTTCAATGTCGGACCAGATCAATAGCGTCTTCGACTGGATGGCTATCAATTTCTACGGTGTGACAAGCTGGATACGCGATACCTTGTTCCGTGAGCTCGGGTATTCACCCATTAATACGTTCCTGCTCTGGCTTCCCTGGCCGGCGCTGATGGTGATTGCGGCCGTTGCCGCTTATTTTGCCGCAGGATGGCGCGTGGCCTTACTTGCAGTTATGGGGCTCTTGTTTGCGGGCATCGGCGGGCTTTGGGACGTGACCGTTGTCACACTGAGCCAGGTACTGACGGCGGGAGTGTTCACGGTAGTCGTTGGTGTCACGCTCGGCGCCCTGGCTTCGCAAAGCAGGACGTTCGAGTCGATCCTGCGTCCCATCCTGGACACGATGCAGACGATGCCAATCTTCGTCTATTTGATACCGGTGATTATGCTCTGGGGCATTGGGCCGCTGGTCGGCATCATCGCCACAGCGGTGTATGCGCTGCCTCCAGTGATCCGCATGACCTCACTGGGGTTAAAGGAAGTTCCGAACGAGGCGATCGAGACAGCGCAGTCCCATGGCTCCACAGGCTTCCAGACGATGCTCCAGGTCAAAATACCGCTGGCCCTGCCGAGAATCATGATGGGCCTCAATCAGACCATCATCATGGTGTTGGCCATGGTGATCATCGCCGGCCTGGTGGGCGGCGCGGGCCTGGGGCAGGAAGTTTTTATCAACTCCATCCGGCTGGAGATGGGCCATGGCCTGGTTGCGGGGATGACCATCGTTTTCATGGCGATGGTGTTTGATCGAATGACTCAAAGAAAGCAGACGGCTGCGATGTCAGCCGGAGCACTGTGATGGGGCTAGTCAGAATAAGAGCCCGCCAACCCTGTAAGGAGGAATGCTTATGTGACGACGCACAATGAGGCAAACAGCCAAGGTTTGCCTTTTGCGCCACTAGTCCAGAGAGGGGAGAGTAATGAGCATAGTGAAGAACAAGTGGATCGGAATCCTATTGGCAGCCCTGTTGGCCCTTGGCCTTGCAGTTGGGATGGCCTGTGAACAAGCCGACGAGGAAATGGAGTCAGACGACGAGAGAGGCACACTCTATCTCGTCGACCAGGACTGGAACGGGCAGCTCGTCACGACGGCCGTGGCGCAAATCCTGTTGGAGCAAGAGATGGGCCACACGGTCGCGACCAAGTTCGCGCCCGCCGATTCGGCACCGCTCTTCCTCGGGCTCGAAAATGGCGACTTTCACTTCGTTTGCTGCAACTGGCCGTCATACAGCGCCGAACTCCTCAATGAATACGTCGACGCTGATGAGGCCACGGTGGAGCGCATGGGTCCGGTAGGAATATCAGGAGAGACGGGTTGGTATGTGCCTTCCTACGTCGTCAACGGCGATCCTGAGCGGGGCATCGAGGCCGCCGCGCCCAACCTCCGCAGCGTTGCAGACATGGACCAGTACAAGTCCGTCTTTGCGACGAGCGACACGGGCACGAGCGGAAGGCTCCTTGAATTCACTCCGGCGTGGGATACGAGGCCAGAGGAGCGCCTGGAGGCATTCGGTATCGACTTCCAAGTAGTATTCGCCGGGTATGAGGGCGCGGCTCTGGCTGAGCTGGATGCCGCTTTCCAGCGAGGCGACCCGATTATCACGTACCTGTGGGAACCCCACTGGGCACACGCCAAGTACGACCTCATCCCGATTGAGATGCCGGAATGGACTTCAGATTGCTATCCGGATGGCGAGAGGTTTGACTGCGGATACCCAACGGATCCTGTCACCAAGCTGATCTGGCCTGGTCTTCAGGAGGAGTTTCCGGAGGCATACGAGTTCCTCAACAACTTCGAGATGACCAACGCACAGCAGAACGAAATTGTGCTCAACCTGACTGCGAACGACCTCACGGTGCGCCTGGCCGCACAAGAGTGGGTTGATGCCAACGAGTCTGTGTGGAGGGCCTGGATTCCCTAAAGGGACAAGATTGCACCCTCCGTTTCGGCTTTAGGGCCTCAACCGGAGAGATAGTGTGAAGACGGGGGAGTGGCGGTTTCGCCACTCCCCCGTCCGGTTTTGCACAGTGTCGGCAGGCGACATATTTCTGCGACATTTCGCTCCTATCGTGGTGGCGTCGCGAAGACCACATGAAAGGAGTGGGGCGATGATTATCAAGAAGCTGATGAGAAGTATGTTCCTGGTAGTTGCGGTGGGGGCGCTATTCCTGGTGGTGATCCTCAGCGGCTGCACAAGCAACAACGAATCCAGCGAAGGCCCGGAGTCCGGAAGCGATGGCACGAGCCAGGAGAGTGCCGGCGGAGAGAGCGGCGGCGAGCACAGCTCCGGTGGAGAATCCAGCAGTGAAGGCTCCGAGTCCGGCAGTGAAGAGGGCAGCGGCGCAAATCAGTTGGCGCCAGACGAGACCTTCGACACGGTTCGCAGCGGTGCGCGCTTGATCCTGAACTACGACGCCGGGAGCAATGCCTTCACAGGCACCGTGGAGAACACAACCAATAACACCCTGACGCGGGTCAGGATCGAAGTGCACCTCGACAACGGCACAGAGCTCGGGCCGACGACGCCTGTCGACCTGGCACCGGGTCAGGTGCTGCCGGTCAACCTGCCCTCAACCGTGGAACCGTTCACCGGATGGACACCTCATGCCGAAGTTGGCAGCGGTGAAGGCGGTGGCGAGTCCGGCGGCAGTGAGGGCGGTAATGAGGGGCCCGAGGGCACTGAGAGCGGCGGCACAGGCGCTGAGGCCGGTGAGGCCGAGATGTCCAGCCCCATCATTCCGCTCATTGATACCTGGGCGGGCAACCTTGGCGGGCTGGACGTCGTCGCACGGTACGATCCGGCAACACAATCGGTCCAGTCACTGGTCACAAACACGCTCCCGCAGGTGCTCTGCTACGTGCAGGCCGAACCGCACCTGAAGTCGGGCACGACGACTGTTGGTGAGCTTGGCCCCGATGTGCTGGGACACCTGAGTCCCGGGCAATCAGCCGCGACGAGCGTGCCGCTGGCCAGCGAGCCGAGCCTCGCAGGGGTTTCCTTTGACGGGTACGTCGTGCACCTGGAAGTGTTCGACTGCGGCGGCACCGGACCTGTGCCTCACATGCCGGGACAGAGCACTGAGGGAAGTGGTGGCGAGCATGGCTCCGGCGAAGGCGGTGGCGGCGAGGGTTCCGGTGGCGAGGGCCACGGGCCCGGTGGTGAAGGCGGAAGAGGCTAGGGCCTGCCAGAATCGGTGAGAGTGACCTATCACAGCGCCGCTTCAAGTAAGATGATGGACTCTAGCGCATGAGAAAGTGGGAGCGGCGCCTCAGTTGAGGCACCGCTCCCAGAGACATTCCCCAGGGATCGACGATGAGCGACACGGTACTAATAGTCGAGGACGATACCCGGATCGCAAACTGGGTCAGGGTGTATTTCGAACGTGCCGGATTCTCCGCGGAGGTTGCCCACGACGGCGAGGCCGGTCTGGCCCTGGCCCGCGAGCTGGCTCCCGACCTGATAATCCTTGATCTGATGCTTCCCCGCCTCGACGGAGTGGAGTTGTGCAAGATCCTACGCCGGGAATCGGACGTTGCAATCATCATGCTGACAGCCAGGGAAGCGCCCGCCGAGCGCATCATGGGACTCGACATCGGAGCCGACGATTACATCGTCAAACCATTCGATCCGGATGAGGTTATTGCCCGAGCAACAGCCGTGCTACGCCGTGTGAAAGACAAGGTCCAGCAGGTACTGACCCGCGGCAACATCATGCTGAACGAGACCACGAGTGTCGTGACGGTCAATGAAGAACCCGTGACGCTGAGCCAGGCGCAGATAGCTCTGCTCTCGACGTTCATGCGTCACCCCAACCAGGTGCTCTCGCGGGACCGGCTCATCTCCCTGGCATTCAACGATGAGTTCGAAGGGTTTGATCGTGCTATCGATAGTCAGATTGCGCGGTTGCGAAAGCAGATCAACCAGGATGGCAATACACCGATTCAGACCGTCTACGGCGCGGGTTACAGGTTCGTGGTAGAGGACGAGTGATGTCTCTGCACTGGCGAATCATGGGTGCGACCGTTCTGGTCGTCCTTCTCACTGTGCTGGCAAGCGTCGCCGTTGGCTACTACGCGACACAAGCCCGACTGGGTGTGTTCGTGGATCGGATCGGCAGTGAGGAGGCGGCTCAGCTGGCCAGAGACATTAGCCGGGAATATACCGCCGCCAGTGGCTGGGCAACCGTGGACCGGGCACTTTCCGAGGCCGGGTACATTTACGACGGTCCTCGGGAAGGGGAGAATCACCGGGAGGGGGAGGAAGGCTCTTCGGAACTGTTCCATCAAGACCAGGTGCGAGTTGTTATCACCGGGCTCGATGGACGTGTTGTGATGGACAACCTGTCCGTGCTCTCTCGGGAAGACACCGCGTCCGAGCTGGAGGGGCGGCAGGAGACGGTGTTCGACCTTGTTAATGACCAGCCGGTGGGTTACGTGTATGTGGACGTGAACCAGGAATACTTGTCCACCGAGACACATGGGTTCCTGAATACACTTCTTTACATCACCGCAATTGGCGGGGCACTGACGGTTGGCATTGCCATCCTGGTGGCTTTCTGGTTGTCCAGGCGGATCACAGCGCCTGTGAAGGCTTTGACCGAGGCGACCCAGTCAATTGCCCAGGGGGACGCGACGCGGCTTCCGGTCACATCCTCCGACGAGTTGGGCCGTATGAGCGAAGCGTTCAACCGGATGACCTCCGCCCTTGAGACCCAGCGCGAGCTTCGCAGGCGTTTGATAAACGACGTCTCGCACGAGCTGAACACCCCACTGAGCGTTATCAAGCTGGAGGCGAAGGGGCTGCGGGATGGACTTCAGTCCCCTGAGAGCGCCTCGGATCACATCATCCAGGAGGTGGACAGACTGGGTGGAATCGTGACTGACCTGGACTGGCTGGCGGAGACCGACCATGGAGAGTTGCGGCTCACACGGGAAGCAACATCGGTTTATGAGTTGTTCACGGCAGAAGTGAACCGGTGGCAGCCCCAGTGTGAGGCTGGGCAAAGCACGCTGTCGCTGGATCTGGCCCCTGACCTCCCAGACTTGGGCGTTGATCGCATGCGCATGAGCCAGGCGCTGGGAAACGTTATCAGCAACGCTATTCATTGCACCGAGGCCGGAGGAAGTATCCAGCTCAAGGTCAGACAAGAAGGCGACGAGGCGCTGGTTGTCTCAATCACCGACGACGGAATCGGCATCGACGCTGCGGACATTCCTCACGTCTTTGATCGCTTCTACCGTACCGACCAGTCCCGCAATCGAGGGGTCGGCGGGACGGGGCTGGGATTGGCCATTACTAGAGCCATAGTCGAAGCGCACGGAGGCACGGTTGATGTCGCGAGCGACGGCCCCGGGCAGGGCGTGACGGTGACCATTAGTCTTCCACTGAATGAGTGAGTGGTGTCTCGTCTTGGAGAATGGTGTGGTCGAGTCTCTTTTCTGGAGGTGGAGTAACAAGAATGGTGTACCCGGATTAGGGGCTGTGGGCCGCCCGGGGATCGAACCCGGAACCTTGGGATTAAAAGTCCCCTGCTCTGCCAATTGAGCTAACGGCCCTCGCGTGTTTGTCCATGATACGGGGAAGATGACCTTCACCCTAGCCCCGCCTTTAGGGCGAACCTGATGGGTTCCGGCTTCCGCCGGAATTAGGGGGAAGGGTGTGGGACGGACGGGACGGTTATCCAGTCAGGCGGTGGTGTAGGCCTCTGTTTGGTGGGGGGAAGCGCCGATCTTCTCCGGTGGCCAGTATGTCAGCAGGGCTTTGCCGACGATGTTGTCATGTCCGATCGTTCCCCACTGGCGGGAATCCTGGCTGGAGCGGCGGTTGTCACCCATCACAAAGTATTCTTCTTCGCCAAGCGTGACATCAAGTCCTCTCGTCCGTTGGTCATCGGACAGCCATGTTTCCTCAATCTCAACGCCGTTGACACTGATAGGGCCGCCGCGACTGTCAAACACGATGGTGTCTCCCGGGAGTCCGATGATGCGCTTGATAAGATCGAGATTGTCACCTTCCGGCGAGTTTAGGACGATCACCTCGCCTCTTTGCGGCGCATGGAACAGGTAGACGTCATCTCCGTCCGGCAGGTCGAAGAAGGGAATCAGGTCATCCACCGTTCCCCTGTCGAGGCTGAAGTACACGGCTTTGTTGACGATGATGAGTTCATTGTCGTCGATGGACGGCTCCATGCTGCCGCCGGTGACGACGTAGTTCTGGACGAGCAGCTGCACCACGAAGAAGAGGAGAACTGCAAGGCCAAGCGTTTCCGCTATGTCCAGGACGAATCGGCGTGCGGGGTGCTCATCAGGGAGCGCAAGAACTCCCTCCGGCAGGTAGTCGTCCTGCGGATCATCGGTGGGAGTTACCGGCACGTATCTCATGAGCGTCCGTCCATTATAGATTCGGAGCCTTCGCGGGGTATGCGGAGGGTTCACCCTTCGACAAGCTCAGGGCGAATGGGTTGGGTGGCGCTTAGGGTGAATTGGGAGCGGTGCTATCTCACTGCGCCGGTGGTGCGTTTCCTGCATCATGGACGGACAGCGTCTCGAGGGGCGCGTGGAGTGGCAGCGCGAGGGGGACGCACATGGCTTTCAATCACATCTTCCGGGGAATCCGCCTGCCGGCGGCGCTGGCGATTGTTCTGCTGGCCGTGGCAGTGACCGCGTCTGTGGCGTGCGACACGGATGACGACGACGATGAACGAGATGACGACTATGGGGCCACTGTCGTCCTGGACCAGTCGGCTGACGGAATTTGGGTGACGGGGTCGGGACGAGTTTCCGTGACGCCGGACATTGCCACTCTGCGGATCGGCGTGGAGACGAGCGCCGAGACGGTGGGCGCGGCGATGTCTGAGGCCGCTAGCTCCATGCACGCGGTTGTCGACAGCCTGACGGCGGCCGGTGTCGCGGAGGACGACATCCAGACTCTGACATTCAACGTTTCGCCACGCTATGAGTGGAACGACACGCTTCGGCGCAGCGAGATGGTGGGGTTCACGGTGACAAACACTGTTCGCGCGACGGTTCGGGCACTGGATACGATTGCGGACGTGATTGATGGGGCGGCGAACGCAGGCGGCGATAACGCCCGGGTGGATGGTCTTTCATTCAGCGTGGATGACAGGATAGAGGCGGAACGAGAGGCGCGGGAGTTGGCGATGCATATAGCTCTCTCCCATGCGACGCAGCTAGCCTCGTTGGCAGAAGTTGAGTTGGGCGAGCCGTTCTATGTCTCGGAGTCGGGGGCGGCACCCTTTTCACAGGACACGCCGGAGATGATGCGTACCACCTCGGCATTCGCGGACGAGGAGATGGCGTCCACGCCGATCCTGGCAGGCGAGAATGAAGTTGTCATTCATGTGCGTGTGGGGTACGCGATAGTGTAGTTGCGCTACAGCTAAAGTTCGGGGTGGGGCGCGTGGGATTTGCGCTATAGTGTTTGCACTGTAGTTGTATTGGGGGAGGGGCCATCACATGGTCCTTAACGACGGCGAAATCCACGCTGAGATTGAGAACGGCCGCATTGTCATCGACCCGCTGGATCTGGGGGACGTGCAGCCGGCAAGTGTCGACGTGCATTTGAGCGACAAGGTTCTCGTTTTCCGGAACTCCCGCCGGCCATATATCGATATCCGGCAGGATGTGAGCGATCTGACGGAGATGGTGGAAATCCGCGACGACGCGCCGTTCATCTTGCACCCCGGCGAGTTTGTACTGGGCAGCACGATTGAGGACATCGGCTTGCCGGACGACCTTGTTGCGCGGCTAGAGGGCAAGAGTTCACTGGGGCGCATCGGGCTGCTTATTCACTCGACGGCGGGGTACGTGGACCCGGGATGGCGCGGACGTCTGACCCTTGAACTGAGCAACGTGAACAATCTGCCCATCACTCTTTACAGCGGAATGCCCATCGGCCAGATCTCCTTTACACGGCTATCCGGGCCGGCGCAGCGGCCCTACGGCTCCGAGCGACTCGGCAGCAAGTACCAGGGTCAGTCCGAGCCGACGCCGAGCCGCGCGTTCCGCGATTTCCAGGCCAGACAGTGACAGACGGGGCCGCCACCCCCATGGCCCGCGCCCTGGAACTGGGGCGTCAGGCGCTCGGATTCTCAAGTCCCAATCCTGCAGTTGGCGCGGTTATCGTGCGCGACGGGGAAATCGTGGGAGAGGGGTATACGCAGCCGCCCGGCGGCCCACATGCCGAGATCGTCGCGCTGGAACAGGCCGGGGAAAAGGCGCGCGGGGCGACGATGTACACGACGCTGGAGCCGTGTTCACACCATGGGCGGACGCCGCCATGCGCGGAGGCGATGATTGCCGCGGGGGTGACGTCGGTGGAGATCGCGGTGTTGGACCCACATCCGCCCGTAAACGGCTCCGGACGGCGTCTCCTAGAAGAGCACGGAGTCACAACGCGCGTCGGTGATTGCGCTGAGGAAGCGACGCTCCACTTCCAGGGATATTTTAAACGCGAGGAGACGGGCATGCCGCTCGTCATCGCGAAGTACGCGATGAGCCTCGACGGCAAGATAGCGAGTCATACGGGGGATTCCCGATGGATCACGGGAGAGGCGGCGCGGGGCCGCGTCCACGAGCTTCGCTCGCACGTTGACGCAATCATCACGGCGGCAGGGACGGTGATTTCCGATGACCCGCAGCTGACGGCGCGTGACGGCGAGGGAAATGCACTCCCCCGCCAACCAATGCGCGTTATCGCGGACAGCAACGGTCGGACTCCACCCTCGTCCCGGTTGTTCAGCGAGCCGGGCAAGACATTGGTTGCGACGGCTTCGGAGGCAGTGTGCGCGCCGTTCCAAGACCTGGGTGACAGCGTGACGGCGGCGGCTTTCCCATCCGAAGGCGGGCGCGTGGACTTGACGGCGTTGCTACAGCACCTGGGACGACTCGGAGCGGTGCAGGTAATGACAGAGGCCGGAGAGCAGCTGCTTGGTGCGTTCTTTGACGACGGACTCGTCGATCAGGCGGAGATTTCCGTCGCTCCGGTAATCATCGGCGGGGGTGAAGCGCCGGGGCCCGTTGGCGGCGATGGCGTGGAATTCGTGAGTGACGCTCATCGATTCGTGAGGATGGATGTTGATCGCATCGGAGAGGATATCGTTGTGCGCGGCATCCTGCGGTATTGGCAGGGAGGCGCGGACTAATCAGCGCGGGCGTATAATCAGGGGCATCAACAGGGATAAGAGGCGAATCACATCATTCGCGCCAGAGTCGAGAGAGTCTGAAAGTGTTTACCGGGATTGTTGAAGAGGTGGGGCGGATTGTCGCCGTTGGCGAGGGCGGCCTGATAGTCGAGGCCGACGTGACGCTGGGCGAAACGCGCATCGGGGACAGCTTGTCCGTCAATGGCGCGTGCCTGACGGTGACGGATATGACGGACAGCCGGGTGAGTTTTGACGTCATGCCGGAGACGCTGCGGCGGACGGCGATGAACGTGCTCAAGCCCGGTAGCCCAATCAACCTGGAACGGGCCGTTACGTTCAACAGCCGCCTTGGCGGTCACCTGGTGCAGGGGCACGTGGACGGCACGGGCACGGTGGCGGAGATCACCCCTGAGGGAGACGCGCGGCTCGTACGGATCGCTGCGCCGCCGGAGGTAATGAAATATCTCGTCGAAAAGGCATTCATCACGGTGAATGGCATCAGCCTGACAGTCATGGGGCTGGACGACGAATCGTTCAGTGTGTCGCTGGTGCGGCACACGTATGAGAACACTGATCTTGGCGAGGCGTACGTGGGGATGCCGGTGAATCTAGAAACGGATATCTTTGCCAAGTACGCGGAGAAGCTGCTGCAGGGGGACCGTGAGGGGATAAGCGCCCTCAGTGAGGGCGTGGAGGCAAGCGAATGAGCATCATCGACGTCGAGAGCGCCGCAGCCCGGATGCGACGGGGTGAGTTTGTCATCATCGTTGACGACGCCGATCGGGAGAATGAGGGGGACCTCGCAATCGCGGCGGACCTGGTGACGCCGGAGAAGGTCAACTTCATGGCGATGAACGCGCGGGGCCTGGTCTGCGTGCCTCTTCTTGGAGACCGCCTTGATGAATTGAATATTCCGATGATGGCGCAGAAGAACACGTCGCCGCTGACCACGGCGTTCACGGAGTCCGTGGACGCGAAGGCGGGCGTGACGACAGGTATATCAGCGGGTGATCGTTCAGCCACGGTCCGCGCGCTCGTGCATCCGGAAACGCGTTCAGGGGACCTGATGCGTCCGGGCCACATGTTTCCGCTGCGGTATCGCGAGGGGGGCGTGCTGGTTCGCGCCGGGCACACGGAGGCAGTCATTGACCTCGCACGGGCGGCAGGGCTGTATCCGGCCGGAGTTATCTGCGAAATCATGAACGAGGACGGCACCATGGCGCGGATGCCGCAACTAGAGGAGCTGTCCGCCAAGTGGGACATCCCTATCGTCACCATCGCGGATATCATCGAATACCGCCGTCAGCGGGAGACGATGGTCGAACGGCGCGGCGTGGCGGACATGCCAACCCGGCACGGCGTATTCCGCGCGTATGGATACTCGAGCTCTATCGACGCAAAGGAACACGTCGCGCTGGTGATGGGTGACATTAACTCCGAAGAGCCTGTTTTGACGCGCGTCCACAGCGAATGCGTGACGGGCGACGTCTTCAGCTCAATGCGGTGCGACTGCGGCGAGCAGTTGGATCTCGCGCTGCAGCACATCGCCGCGGAGGGTTCCGGCGTCTTTCTCTACATGAGGCAGGAGGGACGCGGCGTGGGCCTGCACAACAAGTTGCGGGCATATGCGCTGCAGGACACGGGGCTCGATACGGTTGAGGCCAACGTACAGATGGGCTTCCCTCCGGACCTCCGGGAATACGGCATCGGCGCGCAGATCCTCGTGGACCTGGGCGTGCGGAAGCTCAAGCTGATGACGAATAACCCCCGCAAGGTTGTGGGGCTTGACGCCTTCGGTCTTGAGCTCGCAGAACGCGTGCCGATTGAGGTGCAGCCGAACGATCACAACCGCCGCTATTTGCAGACGAAGCGCGACAAGATGGGGCACATCCTCACGGGGATGGAGGGCGCCTCCGAGGACGAGTCAGCCGTCGATACAGAGCGGCAGTCCTGAGCGGAGAATACCCAGCGTGTCGCCAAACCTTATTGAGCCACTTCCCTGGAACGAGGGGCGGGAGCCGGACAGCGCGCGCATCGGCATCGTTGTCGCCCGCTTCAACGAGTTGATAACGAACCGGATGCTTGAGGGGGCGCTTTCCGCTCTGAGCGAGAATGGCGTGCCGGACGATTCCATTGACCTGGCCTACGTGCCGGGATCGTTTGAGATTGGCTCGGCGGCGCAGGCGATGGCAGAGACGGGACGTTATGCGGCGGTCATCTGCATCGGCGCGGTGATCCGTGGCGAGACGGCGCACTTCGACTATGTGTCGATGGCGGTGACGCAGTCTGTCACGCGTGTCTCGCTGGATACTGGAGTGCCCTGCCTGTTTGGCGTGCTGACGACGGACACAATGGAGCAGGCGCTGGCGCGCTCAGGAGGGCCCGGGAGCAACCGGGGCTATGACGCGGCTGCGGGCGCGCTGGAAATGGCCGGACTGGTCGCGCGAATAGAGTCAACGCGACAAGATTAAACCTCTCCCGAAGGAGAGGGGCAATCGTTTTGGTATGTGAAAGGAAAGGCGCGGCGCGCGGCCGATGCGCGCCGCGCCTTCAGATTAGGCGCCGTTCCGCTTGACGGCCTTAGCGAGTTCCGTACCCGGGGAGAACCCAACGCGGTCGTGTGCCGCAACCTTGGTTGGCGTGCCAGCGTTGGGGCCGCGAAGTGGGCGCACGGTGCGCTCCTTGATCTGGCGAACCTCAAAGCTGCCGAAGCCGGTGATGACCACGCGATCGCCGCGGGTCAGGGACTCCTGAATAGCGCCAGTGACGGCATTCAGTGCGGCTTCACCATTCGACCGGGTTCCGCCTATGCGCTGCGCCACAATTCCGGCCAAGTCACCCTTGTGCAGAGTCTGCGTCATTATGCACCTCCTATTTGCGCGGTGACCTACCCTCGTCAACCACGCACGTCATAGTGTGTCGAGCGCCATACTACCATAATGTCAACCCTTCAACAAGCCTATCTACGGCGCGCCTACGCGATAGCGTGACACGAGGCGCGTGGGCACGCGCAACAGGGATACGCATCACGAGGGCTAGGGGTTCAGCCGGCCTGGAGATTGACGTATTCGGCATAAGCGCACTTTATGTATCGTTTATGGCTGCCAGAACACATATGCTCCGCAACATGCAGGATTAATGGATCTTTAATGCAACAGGAGAGTTGCATTTTGCCGTCTATGGCGTGAATTAGTGGAATAAAGCTTGTCAAGTTGAGCGGGAAATGCGGCGCGGAGATGAATCCCGGCCTTCGCCGGAATGATAAATGGGCGGTGAGCGACGGTTGGGCGAGTTAGCCGGCGCCGTCAGAGGTTAGACGCGTGTAGAAGGGTGTCCAGAAGAGCGGGTGGACGTACTCGAAGTTGACTTCCTCAGAGAGCTTGTCGTCACCATCGTTGTCGCTGATATAGACGGGCCGATCATCGGGGTGGGCTTCGAGGGCATCAAGAAGGTTCTTCTTGCGGTCGACACTCAGGAACTCAGGAAAGCCGGCGTCTTTGGGGCGCAGGGGGGACGGAGAGACGATGACGACCTTGTGGCCCATGCCCTCCAGATCGTGGAGGACGGACGCGGGAATGGGGCCGTCACCGGTGTCGAGAGTTCCATCAACATCGAAGCAAAGTAGTGCCATCGCGCAATAATCTCCTGTCTCGGCCATAAGTTGAGCGTGTGTCCAAGCCTGCCGTCATCGTACCGTATCGATGGGCATTCCGCCGCGCGCAGTGTGTGGGCTATGCTTGCGACAGATTGCAGCAAAGATAGCATTGGAGGGCTGCGACACTTTGTCTGAATCTGATATTTCGGCCCACAACGAAGAGGCGGGGGCGGCGCGAGCCGGTTCGCGATGGTTCCTGGCGGTCGTGGCGGCGTTTATCGCTGCACTGTTGACCTCAAACATCATTGCGGTTCGGATTGTTACGTTGGGCGATGCGCCCGTTTTCGGAGAACTGCTTGTCACGTCGGCAATCGTTGTCTTTCCCCTGAGTTACATCGTTGGAGACGTGCTGACGGAGGTATACGGATATGCCGTGGCTCGACGCGTCATTTGGGCCGGGTTCGGCGCGAATCTCGTGATGGTCATCGCGATCTACCTTGGGGGACTGCTGCCCGCAGCGAGCGAGTGGGAGGACCAGGCGGCGTACGATACCATCCTGGGATTCACGGGACGGTTGCTGGTGGCCTCTTTCATTGCCTATGTGATCGGCTCGTTCACGAATGCCATCATCCTGGCTCGCCTGAAGGTGATGACGAAGGGGCGGATGTTGTGGCTACGAACGATCTCATCAACAGTCGGCGGGCAGGCGCTGGACTCGTTCTTCTTCACGTTTATCGCGTTTCTCGGGGTGCTCTCGACGGGCGACGTGTGGCGTATCTTCTTTGTGGAGTGGTTCACGAAGGTGGTCTATGAGACGGTCGCCACGCCACTCACCTACGCCGTCGTGACATTCCTCAAGAAACAAGAGGGTATCGACGTGTACGACGAGTCGACGAATCTGAACCCACTGGCGGTTCGTTAGCGTCCCCTACTGCTCTCGCAGTACAGGTTGTACACTGAGACCAGACGCGCTGTAACAGCGTCAATTTGCGTGGAGGCGGCGATGGCCCCGGATTCTTTGAGCATTACGGATAACAGGACCGGCAAACAGTATGAGTTGCCGATTGCTGACGGGGCAGTCCGAGCGGCCGATCTGAGGCAGATCAAGACGTCAGACGACGATTTCGGCCTCCTGAGCTATGACCCATCCCTGCTGAATACCGCCACTGTCCGCAGTTCCGTTACGTACATCGACGGCGATGCCGGTATACTGCGTTACCGCGGCTATCCAATCGAACAGCTGGCGGAGTATTCAACGTACCTGGAGGTCGTTTACCTCCTCCTGAACGGTGAGCTTCCCGACGCGGATCAGTTGCTCGACTTCGAGGAAGACGTCCGCTACCGCACAATGGTGCTTGAAACGGTGCGGGAGCAGATGGAGACCTATCGGTACGATGCCCACCCGATGGGGATGCTGATCGGGTCGATGGCCACAATGAGCACGTACTATCCGGCGGCCAGAGACGTCACGGATCCGGAGTCGCGCAAGATTCAGACGGTGCGCGCCATCAGCAAGGTCGCCACTGTGGCCGCGTGGTGCTACCGCCATACGCTGAGCTATCCGTTCATCTATCCCGACAACGACCTGACATACACCGGTAATTTCCTCAACATGCTGTTCCGCATGGTGGAACCGAAGTACGTGCCGAATCCCGTCATCGAGCGGGCCATCGACGTGCTGTTCATCCTGCACGCGGACCACGAGCAGAACGCGAGCGCGAACGCGATGCGCGCAATCGCAAGCTCACAGGCTGACCCGTACTCGGCACTTGCCGGCGCTATCGGCTCGTTGTCCGGTCCGCTGCACGGCGGGGCAAACGAGGCTGTGATCCGGATGCTGCAGCACATCGGCACGAAGGACAACGTGCCGGAGTTCATCAAGAATGTGAAGGACGGTGTGAGCGGCCGCCTGATGGGGTTCGGGCATCGCGTGTACAAGAACTATGACCCGCGCGCGCGCATCATCAAGACGATGGCGGAGAAGGTGTTTGAGGTCACGGGCGTCAATCCCTTACTTGAGATTGCGCTGGAACTGGAACGGATTGCGCTCGAGGACGATTTCTTCGTCTCGCGGCAGCTCTACCCCAACGTGGATTTCTATTCGGGCCTGATCTACCAGGCGATGGGGTTCCCGGTGGAGATGTTCCCCGTGTTGTTCGCAGTGCCGCGCACGGCGGGCTGGATGGCGCAATGGAATGAAGGTGTGACTGACCGGGAGCAGCGCATTGTGCGTCCGCGGCAGATCTACGTGGGCGCGGACGAGCGGCAGTACGTGCCGATCAACCAGCGGTAACTAACTGCGTTAGGGCTCTCGGTTCGCGATCTAACCTAGTTCGGCTGCTTAGTTGGTTTGCCGCGTTCCGGCTTAGACGGCCAACCCATGGGCTAACTGCGTTAGGGCTCTCGGTTTTGGTTCAGCGTCGCGTGGCTAAACTTGTAGGCCTTTTATGGCAGACGGTAATTCTCTAAACGTAGCGACCTTGGCAGTTGCTCCGGACAAATCATGAGCTGCAGTGAACTCGTTTGCAACAACGATACATTCGATACCTGCCGCTAATGCCGACTTCAACCCTCTCGCCGAGTCTTCAACAACTACCGTTTCCGCGGCAGTAGCACCAAAGCGTTGGAGTCCTCTCAGATAAGGTTCGGGATGTGGCTTCGCTCTCTCGTAATCCTCTCGAGTCAAATAGAATTCCATGTAATCCAGGATGGCTCGCCTTTCGTGTATTAGGGCGAAATCAGGTGGTTTGGAGGTAGTGACTATGCCCATCCTGTATTCGCCTGCGAGTACGTCCAGTGTTTCCAAGACACCCTCGATTTCGATGTCTTGGGTAATCAGGTATTCCTGGTAGTACCGGTCTCTCAGTTCTCGGCCACGACTGATTTCAGATTCGGATACTCCTGAAACTCGTGCCGCCTCCCACGCGGAAATTCCATTGGCCATATCCGTCAAATATGCGTCCCGTGGGAGATCAATTCCAAGAGATTCCAGCGCTCGTTTGTTTGCCATGTAATACCAGTTTTCAGTTTCGACTAAGACCCCATCATGGTCAAAGAGAATGTATTTTTTCACCGTTGTGCTCGATTCAATTTCGGCTTATCGATTGAGCTAGCACACACGAATTCCAGTCCTCGCTTTAGATTTCTCGGCTGCGCTCGGAATGACAACATGTTATGGCCCTTGCGGGCCAAGCGATGGATTCCGACCTTCGCCGGAATGACGGACACTTAGTCGCTGCTGCCCCACTTGGGTAGGCCTCGCATGCCTTGCATGAGGTAGGCAGCGGCGAGGGCGCCGAGGCCGCCGCCGAGCAGGGGGCCGATCCAGTAGACGAAGTGGTTTGTCCAGTAGCCGGCGATGAGGGCCGGGGCGAAGGCGCGGGCGGGGTTGAGCGCCGCGCCGGTCAGCGGGCCGCCCATCAGCGCGCCCAGGGTGATGGTCATGCCGATGGCCAGCGGCGCAATCATGCCGGGGCCCTTCTCTTCGACAGCGACCTGGAAGATAACGAATACGAGGATGAACGTCAGGGCAGCCTCGATAAGGATGCCGGCGGCGGGTGAGACATCGCCGTGCAGGGCCGTCGCGCCGAGGTTGGTCGCCTCCGCAGCGTTGGACATGTCAGTCAAGTCGCCCGCGCCGGAGAAGACGGCGCTGAGGATGAGCACGCCTATGATGCCGCCGAGCAGTTGGGAGCCCCAATAAGCGAGGGCGGTGAGCGGCTGAATCTTGCCGGTGATGAGGAAGGCGAACGTAACGGCGGGGTTGAAGTGGCCACCGGAGACGTGGCCTACTGCCGAGACGCCGATGAAGATGGCGAGGCCGTGCGCGAAGGCGATGACGATGAGGTTGTCGCCGCCGGGATTGGTTGCTGTTGCGGTCAGGATCGAGCCCGCGCCTATCAGGAGCAGGACGAAGGCTCCAAATGCCTCAGCCAGTGATAGCTTGACGATCTCCGGTATCTGCACGTGCCGCCTCCCAGGTTCCTTCCTAGGTAGTCAGGATAATCTTGCCGAAGAAATCACGTGATTCCATCAGGCGGTGCGCGTCCGCTGTTTCGGATAACGGAAACACTCGCCCGACCGTGCCCTTGAGCTTGCCCTGGTGTGTGAGCTGCATGATTCGTTCGAAGTCGGACGTTCGGAATCCGCCGATGCCCATTATCTCCAGCCCTCGGAGGAAGACCTGGCCGAGGTGAAGAGAGACCCGGTGGCCGGCGGTAACGCCGCAGGTGACGAATCGCCCCTGCCGCGCCATGACACGGAAACTGCCGTCCCACAGTGGAGCGCCGACGTTGTCGATGACGGCGTCGACACCCTCGTTCTCAGTGAGGGCCATGACGATTTCAGGCCATGTTTCGCCGTCTTGGTAACTGACGGTTTCGTCGGCTCCCATCTCACGGGCGCGGTCGAGTTTCCAGTCTGAGCCAGCCGTGGCGATGACGCGGCAGCCGAGCAGTTTTGCTATCTGGAGGGCCGCTGTGCCGACACCGCTGCCGATGGCGTGGATGAGCACCGTCTCGCCGGGCTGGACACGCGCCTTGGCGGTCAGCATGCGCCACGCGGTCTTGTAGACGATGGGCATGGCGGCGGCTTCTTCAAATGACAACTCGTCGGGAATGACGTGAACGGCGCGGGTAGGTACGGCAATCTTCTCGGCATAGGTTCCATGGAGGCGTGAGCCGAGGTCATAGCGATTCATGCAGTCTTCGTCACGGCCAAGTCGGCAGTAGTGGCATAGCTGGCATGGGAGGCGCGGGTCAGCGACGACACGCATACCGGGCACGATTCCGGCCTCAATGGCCACCATGCCCACGTCCTCGACCTCTCCGGCAAGGTCAAGGCCGAGGATGCGCGGGAGGTTGACCATGACGCCGTTCTCGCCGGCGCGGGCGTTCAGATCGAAGCGGTTGACGGAGGCAGCGCGGACGCGAATGAGGACCTGGTCGTCGGCCATCTCCGGATCCGGCATATCGCCGTAGATGAGGTTCTCAGGCCCGCCGCGTTCCTCGATATAGACGGCTTTCATGGCCGCTCTCCTTCAGGGCTAACTGCCCTCGGTGGACTCGGAGCCGGGCATGCCCTCCGGCTGACGAATCTTGCTGTGCATGGCAATGTAGAGCGTCGGCACGACGAGAACCACAACAAAGCCCAGCAGGACCATCGGCCCGAGAATCATCAGGGCTACCACCGTCGGAATGGCCCACATAGCTATTTCCCCCTTATCCGTAGACGCGAGCGGGCGACTGCTGCGCATCCTGCTCGATGTTGGCGGTGTCCAGGCCGCGTCCGGTCGCGAGCAGGGCGGCAGTGCGGATGGCCGCGCTCATGCTGACGGCCTCCGCCGCGCCCGTGCCGGCAATATCGTACGCCGTTCCGTGATCGACGGACGTGCGCACAAACGGCAGGCCCAGATTGACGCTGACGCTGCCATGGAAGTCATGCATCTTGACGGCGATGTGTCCCTGATCGTGATAGAGCGCGATGACGGCATCATAGTTTCCGGCTGCGGCGGAAAGGAATACGGAGTCGGCGGGCAGCGGCCCTTCGGCCACGATGCCCTCTGAGACAGCCTGCTCGACAGCGGGGGTGATCTCCTCGATCTCCTCTCGACCAAGCAGGCCACTGTCGCCGCCATGAGGATTCAGGGCAGCGACGGCGATGCGCGGCTCAGCCACGCCCCACTTTCTGAAATTCTTGTCCGTTAATCGCAGACGTGCCAAGATTCGTTCTTTCGTCACGTATTTGTAGGCGTCACGGAACGGGACGTGGGTGGTGAGGTGGACGGCACGGAGGCGATGCGCCATGAGCATGGTTGCGATCTCCGTGATGCCTGCCATGCGCGCCAGGACCTCCTGGTGGCCAATCTCCTGGTAGCCGGCCATATGCACTGCTTCTTTGTTGATGGGCGCGGTGGAGATGGCCTGGATGTGGTTTTCGAGGGCGAGCGTGGCGGCGAGTTCGATTGAGGTGATGGACACGACGCCGCCCGCGATGGTGGGTTCGCCGTACGGGACTTCGCTCGCGCCGGGTGTATCGATGTTCCAGACGGGCACCGTTTCGCCGTCCCATTCCACGTCTGCAAGCTGCTCACGGGAATCGACGTGCATGAGCGGGATTCCACCGGCAAAGCGTTGGGCGGACATCTCCGCAACGGCGTAGCTGCCGACGATCAAGGGCCTGCAGAGGCCGAGGCGGAGGTCATCGTTGGCGGCGAGCGCCTTGACGACGACTTCAGGGCCGATACCCGCCGGATCGCCAAGCGTGATGGCGACGATGGGCGGGGCTGAGTTGCCATTCGTATTCATAGCGTGTCTATTGTACGCCTTGCACTGTTTGGCGTTGTCACCGCCACACATCCCCTCCCCCTTGCTGGGGGAGGGGATGTGTGTAGTACCCCTAATATCCTTTGAATTCGGGGGGGCGCTTTTCTACGAAGGAGCGGACGCCCTCGTTGTAGTCGTGGGTTTCTCGTGTGTGCTGGTGCGCGGCGTCGATGTATTTCCAGTGCTCCTCGTAGCCCTTGGTGTGAATCTCTCGCACCATGTGCTTGACGAGCTGCTGGGTGACGGCGGGGCCCTGCGCCATCTTGCGGCCAAGTTCCTGCGCGGCGGGCATCAACTCGTCCGGCTCATAGACACGATTGACTAGGCCGAAACGATGTGCGTCCTCGGCGCTAAGGGCTTCACCCGCAAGCAGCATCTCCATCGCGATGCCGTGCGGCAGCAGATAGGGGGCCCAGTACGCTCCGCCATCAAGGGGAACCAGGCTGCGGCGGACGTAGACCTCGATGAAGCGGGCATTAGTGCTGGCGAGGCGGATATCGCAGGCGAGGGCGAGGTCGCAGCCTGCACCCGCCGCGACGCCGTTGACGGCGGCGATGGTGGGCTTGTCCAGCTCCCAGACCTGCATATGGATGCGGCGGCCATTGAGCATCTCGTTCTTCATTCGCTCCGTGGCGGACATTGTGGGGATGTTCCACCCGCCGCGCTGGCGGTTCTCCTTCTCTTTCATGAAGTGCGGCATGGGACGGTCGCCGCCCGCGCCCGCCATGGGGCCGACATCGCCCCCGGCGGAGAAGGAGCGTCCGGTGCCGGTGAAGATGACAACGCGGTCATCAGGATTGGCGGCAATGAGGTCGAGTTCGACGGTCATCTCCTCCATGAGCGGAATCAGCCACGGGTTCAGCGCCTCCGGCACGTTGAACGCAATCGTGACGACGCCGAGATCGTCTCTATCGACCGTGATGTATTTATGCTCCATTTCCCACCCCCTCAGAATCGAATCTTTATCCGATTGATTGTACGCCCGTACCCGCAATCGGCGCGTGGGGCTATGCCAAGCCGCTGAGGATCAGGCGCACGCCGACGATGCCGAGGCCAATAGCCAGGATGCGGACGATCCATGGCGCAGAGATCTTGCGGGATACGCGTGCGCCGACCTGCGCGCCCACGATGGCCCCGATGCCGAGCAGGACGATGGGCAGGATCTTGTCCAACAGTGGTGATTCGGCCAGGTGGACGGCAATGGCGGCGGGACTGGTGATGAGGATGACGAGTTGGGAGGTTGCCGTGGCCAGGTGTGCGGGGAAGACGAATGCCTGCACGATGATGGGCACCATGGCGATGCCGCCACCGACGCCAAGGAGACCGCCCATCGTACCCGTCGCCAGGCCAACAACGCCGAGCATGATGGCGCGCCGGCGGGTTAGGGGGACGCGAGCATCCTCAGCCTCTTCAAGCGTGCGGGCAGCGCCGCGGCCACGGATCGGCCTGATTAGGAGGTATGACATGAGGATGAGGGCGGCAACGCCGAATATGGTCTGGAACGCGCCGCGCTCAAGTTGCTCAACGATGTATGCGCCGATTGCCATGCCGAACAGGCCGGTCACCGCCATGACGGCGGCCCATCGGTACTCGATGCGTTTCTGGCGGATGTAGGCGACGGTGGAGGAGAGGGAGGTCATCAGCACCATCGATTGCGACATGCCGGTGATGATGCCGGGGGACTCGTCAGGGAGAACGATGAGCAGTATGGGGACGGCGATGAATCCGCCGCCCGCGCCGATGAGAGCACCGATTGTTCCAGCGAGAAAGCCGAGCACCGGCATGAGGGCGAGGAGGATTTCGTCCATAACGTAACTATGGCATGGATGGGGTGGGGACGGGTTATCTTTGTGAATGAATCGAGAACCAAGGGGGCGAAGGTCGATGAGGGGTGAACGTTTGGGACCGCGGCGGTTAGCGCTATTGTCGGTCTGTCTGTTGGGGTTGGCGGCGTTGGTGGTGGTCATTGGCGGATGTGGTGGGGGGACCTCGCTCCGGGGTGAGATGTCGGTCGAGGGTGAAGTTGATCAGGCTCACTTGCCGCTGGCCCGGGTTGTCGTACAGCTGCGGGATGTGTCTTTGGCAGATGCGTCTTCAATCCTGATTGCGAGCAGAGAGTACACGGATGTGGATAACTTTCCGCTTGAGTACGAGCTGGAGTGGGATGAGGCCCTCAGCGACAGGAACGACTATTCGGTTGGGGCGCGCGTCTACGACGCTGAGGGGGCGCTCATCTATATCAACGACACCGTGTTCACGGTCAAACCCGGCGACGGGCGAGTGGATTTCTACGTCATTCCGGTGTGATTAGGGGCAGGTGGGCCGCTTGTCACGCTCAGCGTCGCTCCGACACAATCACTCCACAGTCAGCATTGCCAAGTATTTGACCGCCAAAGGAGAACGCTCACATGAGGCTTGAGGGGAAGACGGTTCTGGTATCGGGGGCGGGGCCCGGGATGGGGCGAGCCACTGCCCTGCTTTGTGCTCAAGAGGGGGCGACGGTCATCCTTGTTGCGCGGGGCGCGGAGCACCTAGAGGAAACGCTGGGTGTTGTTCGGCGGTTGGGAACACCGGCTTCAGAAAGAGCGCAAGTAATTCAGGGGGATGTGGCGGATGCGGCGGACGCGGAGCGAATCGTTTATGCGGCGCGTGACGCCGGTGGGGGACGTGTGGATGTCCTCTATAGTGGCGGGGGCGGCTTCTTCGATCCGTCAGTGACGTTGAGCGATGTGGAGCCGGAGTTTTGGCGGCAGGCTATCGGGAACACGATGGAGGGGCCGTCAAACCTGGCGCGGGCCATGCAGCCGGTGATGAAACAGCAGGGCGGCGGGTCGATCATCTTCATCACGGCAAGCGAGAGCGTTCAGCGCGGCTCCAATGTCGCGTATGGCGCTGCAAAAGCAGGCGTTATCGGACTGGCGCGCAACTTGGCGCGGGAACTGTGGCAGGACAATATCCGGGTGAACGTGGTTGCGCCGGGGTTGATTCGCCAGCGGCTTGGCGCTGATGCGGACGGCATTGATGTGCCGGAGCAGGCGCTAGGTCGGCGGGGGCATGTGTCAGACGTTGCGCACGCGGCGCTGTATTTTGCTTCGGATGAATCGGCGTGGGTGACGGGGCAGGTGCTTTCCGTGGATGGCGGCGTGGACGCCGGCGGCCGGGGGCTGTGGGACCTGGAGCGATAGCTGCGCCAACGTCATGCGTTTCCCAACTCCCGCGATCCTGTTTGTCGCCCTCGTTCTCCTAGTTAGCTGCGGTGGGGAGATCGCCAAACCCGACTGGGACTATTCAGGCGCGCACGGGCCTGCGGAGTGGGCATTCCTTTCGGAAGATTACGCGGCATGTGGCGAAGGACTACAGCAGTCACCGATCGACATAGCCGGCTATGTTACTCAACGGGGAGCGTCGCTTGAGTTCGACTACTCGGGCGATGCTGTTTCCGCTACAAACGCCTACCTGCAGGCATATTTCACGTTTGGCGGGGAGGATAATCTCGACATCGGCGGAGCATCCTATCATCTGAAATCCGCCCACCTGCACGCGCCGTCTGAGCACCTGATTGACGGAGAGTCGTTTGCGGCAGAACTCCACATGGTTCATGACGACAGCGATGGCAACCTGGCGGTCATAGGGGTTCTGTTCCGGATTGGCGCGGCGAACGGCATGGTTGAAACGATGCTGGACGAGGCCCCTGAAGCGGGGCGGGAGACCCATGGCGAGCTGACACTCAATGCGGCGAGCCTTACGCCGGAAGCACAGTCGTACTTTCACTACGCCGGTTCCAAGACGACACCACCCTGTGATGAGCCTGTCGCCTGGTATGTGCTGAAAGCGCCGCTCAGCGTGTCGCAGGAGCAAGCGGACCGGATTATGGAGTTGAGCAGGGGCGCCAACAATCGGCCTGTTCAGGCGCTGGGAGGGCGTGAGATCAGGCTGGTGGGGTCGTAAACAACCAAGTCGCCACTTGGTCCGCTTCTCCTCAGCTACACCCTTTCGCGGAGGGGCGGCAAATGCCATAATGCGGCATCCATTGGGGAGGATGCGTGGCGAGTCTATGACAAGCCAACAAGACACTGAGCGGCGGGACGCCGCCGTATTGCCGTTGACCGGCCTAAAGGTCATCGATCTGACGTGGCACGTTGCGGGACCGTTTGGGACGCGTCGTCTCACGGATTGGGGCGCTGACGTCATCAAGATCGAGCGGCCCGGTGTCGGCGATCCGGGGCGGGATATTCCGCCGTTCTACGAGGATCAGCCGGGCCTTGAGCGCAGCGGATTGTTTATGTATACCAACTTGGGCAAGCGCTCAATGACGTTGAATTTGAAGTCGGAGCGCGGACGGCAGATTGTTCTCGACCTTGTGAAAGACGCGGACGTGCTGGTTGAGAGTTTCCGACCGCGGGTGATGCCGTCTTTCGGGCTGGACTACGAGACGCTGCGAGCGGTGAATCCGCGGCTCATCATGACGTCCATAAGCAACTACGGACAGACGGGGCCGTACCGCGACTGGGAGGCGACCGAAATAACCTCCTACGCGATGGGTGGGGCGATGATCAATACCGGCCACCCGGAGCGGGAACCGCTGAACTTCGGTGGTCGCGTAGCGGCGTACCAAGTGGGGGCGGTTGCAGCGGCTGCAACGTCCATCCACTTGCTGAGCGTCGAGGCGAGCGGCGAGGGCGATCACCTGGACGTCGGCGCGCTTCCAGTTTGGATGGGCGCCATCGACCGTCGCCAGAGCTACTTGATGGGCTACCAGTATGGCGGGGGCAACTCAACACGGCCGTGGCCGGCAGGTGCCATCGGTTCCGGGACGTGGATCTGCCAGGACGGGTATTTTATGACGACGGCGGGGCCGGCGATGTTCCCTCGCTTCATGCAGATGGTGGGCATGGGCGACCTGTTACAGACGCCGGAGTGGTCGACGCCGATGGCGCGATCGGCGCCGGAGCGGCTCGATGAGTCGTTGGCGGTGATCGTGCCGTGGATGCTGGAACGCACTAAGAAGGAGATCCGCGCCGAGTGCCAAAAGTTTGGAGTGCTGGGCGGGCCGATCAACTCGTTCGAGGACCTGCAAAACGATGAGCATCTCCAGCACAGGGAGTTCTTCCAGGAGATCGATCATCCGACAACCGGTCCCATCTCCTACCCCGGCTATCACGTGAAGCTGCATTTTGCGGACGGGAGCGGGCTACCTGCGAGAAAACGCGCTCCCCTGCTGGGCGAGCACACAGATGAGATTCTGCGAGACGTGTTGGGACGCGACGAGGCAGAGATTGCCAGTCTGCACGCGGAAGGGGTGGTGTAGGGATGGTCAGCACCGGATCGCGTCGGCTGCCCCTTGAGGGTGTGCGAATTCTTGATATCACGGTCGTGTGGGCGGGGCCGTACGGCACGCAGATGCTGGCGGATTGGGGTGCTGAAATCATTCGCATCGAGTCCATCAAGCACTTTCCGCCTACGACGCGGGGCATGATGCCTCGGCCCGATAGAGGGATGCCGAGCTTGGGTGGCGGATCGGCGCAGTTTCCGGACCATGAGCCCGGTGAACGGCCGTGGAATCGGTGGGCATCATTCAACGCGCACGCCCGCAATAAGCGGAGCATGACCGTCGATCTGCGACGTCCTGAGGGGCAAGAGGTATTTGATCGGCTGTTGCAGATTTCCGACGGCATCATGGAGAACAACGTGCCCATCAGCATGGAGCGTGTGAACGTGACGTGGGAACGCGTTCACAAGGTGAATCCACGCGCCATCATGATTCGCCAGCCTGCCTTCGGTATCGACGGCCCGTACAAGAACTACCGCACATTCGGCAGCCACATGGCGGCGAACGTCGGTCACTATTCCTTCATGGGGTACCGGGGCGAAGACCCGAGCTTGACGGGGAATACGTTGACGGCGGACGCGGCGGGGGGCGCGGCGGGCGCGTTGGCGTTTTCGGCGGGCCTCCGTTACAGGGAGAAGACCGGCGAGGGGCTGTTTATCGAGCTATCGACTGCCGAGAATTTCATGACGTACCTGGGCGATCAGTTCATGGACTATTCCATGAATGGCCTCCGAACCGAGCACCAGGGGAATCGAGACCCGATCTATGCGCCGCAGGGCGTGTACCCATGCGTGGGGGATGATCGATGGATCGCCATTAGCGTGCAGTCGGACGAGGCGTGGCGGGCGCTGGCCGGAACCGTGATGCAGCGGCCTGACCTGGCGGCGGGCAGCCGGTTTGCGACGCTCGCTGGGAGGCAGGAGCACCACGACGAACTGGATGTCGAATTGCTGACCTGGACGGTGACACAGGACGCTATCGAGGCGATGAATGTGCTGCAGGCGAACGGCATTGCGGCAGGCACGGTGATGGCCGAGTCGGACGCCTACGCAGACCCGCATATGAAGGAAATCGGTTTCTGGGAGGAGTTGACGGCTCCCGAGGTCGGAACGCACCTGTACACGAGCACGCTTTGGAAGGCGAGGAATACGCCGCGTCGGCATCGGTGGGGGCCGCCGCGCCTCGGCGAGGACAACGAGTACGTGTACAAGGAGCTGTTGGGCTTTTCCGATAAGGATTACGCCGAGTACGAGGCGGCCGGTCATATCGGTATGGATTACGACCTCGATCCTGACGATTAGGCGACGGGACTGAGGCGTTATCTCACAGGGAACGGAGATGGCAGGATGACGACACCCGCAACGGCTATCATGCCGCTGGATGACGTGCGAATCATCGACCTGACGCATATGACGGCTGGCCCGTTCGGGACGCGTATCCTTGGCGACTACGGCGGCGATGTCATCAAGATTGAGAGGCCTGAGACAGGCGATCCCACGCGCTCCATGCCTCCGTTCTACAAAGACGTGCCGGGGCTTGAGCGCAGCGGCCTGTTCATGTTCCTGAACACCAATAAGCGGTCAGTCACGCTGGACCTCAAGTCGGAACGCGGTCGCGAGATCGTGAAGGAGCTTGTGAAGGGCGCGCAGATTGTGGTGGAGAGTTTTTCCCCAGGCACGATGGAGGCGCTTGGGCTGGGGTATGAGGAACTGAAGAAGATCAACCCCAAGCTGGTGATGACGTCCGTCTCAAACTACGGGCAGGACGGACCGTACCGGGACTATATCGGCATCGAGCTAAACCTGTACGCCATGGGCGGAAGCATGATCAGTTCCGGCGACGTTGATAACGAACCGCTCAAGACGGCGGGTCGCATGGTCAGCTACCACGCAGGGTATGCAGCAGCGCTGGCGTCTGCGTTGGGACTGTTTCAAGTGGAGTTCCGAGACGCCGACGGCGACTACATGGACGTGAGCGTCTTCGAGACGGCCATGCACTCCATCGATATGCGGCTTGGTCGCCTGATGGGCTATCAATACACGGGGCATCTTGGGACGCGCCCAGGGCGCGCAGTGGCCGTGGGCGGCGGCGTGCATCCGTGCTCAGACGGCTATTTCCTTATGACCGGCGGGCCACGGTTCATTCCCAACATCATTCGGATGATCGGCATGGAGGAGCTGCTGGAGCAGCCGGAGTGGGGGACGGCGGAGGGCCGCGCGAATCCGGATCGCATCGACGAGTTCTTGGCGTACATCGTTCCGTGGACACTGGAGCGCTCCAAAGAAGAGGTGCGCGCGGCATGCGAGGAATTCGCGGTGCTGGGCGGACCCCTTAACACAATCGAAGACCTGGTGAACAATCCGCAGTTCATGGCGCGCGAGTATTTCCAGGAGATCGACCACCCGACGACGGGGCCGATCAAGTACCCGGGCTATCATCACAAGCTTCACCGCGAGGGCGCAGAGATGCCGAAGAGGCGGCGGGCGCCACTCCTCGGTGAGCACACTGACGAGGTTCTGACCGAGCTTGGGCTGAGCGCCGGGGATATTGCCGGCCTGAGAGCGGATGGGGTTGTTTAGGAACGGAGCAGACAGCCATGACAGCGGATAACTCAAGTGTGAATCGTCTCGGGACGCCGAATCCGGGCAACCCGACGAAGCCCGATCCGGACTTGCCGTTGGCGGGTATGCGCATTATCGACTTCACGGTCGTGTTTGCAGGTCCGTACGGGACGATGCAGTTGGCGGACTGGGGCGCGGAAGTCATACGGGTCGAGTCGACTACGCACTTTGCGTCCACGACGCGGGGAATGCTGGCGCGTCCGGCGCTTGCGACCGTGCAGGCGCAGACGAGTATGGGCATGGGGATGCCGGACAGTGAGCCGGGTGAGCGACCTTGGAATCGCAGCGCTGTTTTCAACGCGCATGGCCGCAACAAACTGTCGATGACCGTGAATCTGCGAACGGAGGAGGGGCAGGAGGCGCTGGAGCGGCTCGTTGCCGTTTCGGACGCGCTGGTTGAGAACAATCTGCCACAAAGCATGGAACGTCAGGGCATCACATGGGAACGGCTCTCTGAGATCAACCCGAAGCTAATCATGATTCGGATGCCAGCGTTCGGGCTGGACGGGCCGTACAAGGGCTATCGTTCATGGGGCAACCACATGGAGGCCATCTCAGGGCATCCGTTAATTCGGACTTATCCCGAGCTGTCGCCGGAGTATGCGCCCGCGGGCGTGCCGTCGGACGCGGCGAGCGGCATCGGCGCGACACTTGCGTTCCTGATGGGCAAGCGGTATTTGAAGCGCACCGGCAAGGGTCTGCTCATCGAGGCGCCGACGGCGGAGAATTTTGTGCCGTTGCTTGGCGATTTCGTGATGGACTACAGCATGAATAATCGGGTGTGGACGCAGATGGGCAACAACCACTTCTATCTCGCGCCGCACAACGTTTACCGGACGCAGGGCGAAGACCAGTGGGTGACAATCGCGTGCCGGAATGAGGAGCAGTGGCAGGCGCTGTGCGAGAGGATGCGTCATCCGGAGCTTGTGGATGATTCCCGCTTCAAGGACAACGAATCACGCTACGAGAACCGGGCGGAGTTGGACGCGATCATCGGGGCGTGGACGGCGGACAAGCACGCGTCATGGGTCATGGATCAGCTGCAGACTGTTGGGGTTCCGTCCGGCGCGGTGATGAACGAACGGGACGCGATAGAGGATCGGCACCTGGAGCATCGGGGCTTCTTCGCGCGGGTGACACACCCGGAGGCGGGGACGCACAAGGCACTAATGACGCCGTTCAAGTCGATGAACAATCCCGGGGTTGGGCCCCGTCGCCACTCGCCACGTCTGGGCGAGGACAACGAGTATATCTATAAGTCTGTGCTGGGCTACTCAGACGAGGAATACGCGGAATTCGACAAGAAGGGCCACATCGGGATGGACTACGATCCTTCCATTCCGTGAGTAGCTGCGCTACGGCTCCAGGTCGCGGTCCCGCTTCGGCGCTCTGAAGGACTTGGTGTTCCGCGTTCCTGCATTCCTGCGAATGCAGGTGGGTGCCCTCACACTCCAAGCAAGAGGTTTCTCAGTTCCATTATTGAATTGGCCATATGGTCAGGCTGGGCCTGTTGCAGTTCTTCGTTGTTGCCGAAGCCGTAGGTTACTGCGATGGAGGCGATGTTGTTGGCCTTTGCGCCCAGGATATCGAGGGCATGGTCGCCGACCATCGTTATGCGGGGCGAGCCATCCAAATAGGCAGACACAGGTGTCGAGGCGATCAAGGCATTGAGGGCGGCGGCGACGAGTTCCGGTTTGCGGACCATCGTGCCTTCACGATCGCTGCCGATGACGGCTTCGAGGAAGGGCATGAAATCGGCGTTGAGGGCAATCTCGCGAGCAAAGACCTCATCCTTGGTGGTTGCAATGGACATACGGACGCCGCTGGCGCGCAGCAGCCATAGCATCTCGGACACGCCCTCGTAGACCTCAAAGCCCTTGATGCCCTCCACGGCGAAGTGTTCCTTGTAGACAGCGACGGCTCGTTCGGCGTCGGGTTCGCTCATGCCGGCAATGCTCTGGAATGAATCAATGAGTGGCGGGCCAATGAATTGGGAGAGCAACTCCTGGTCGACGGCCGGGACGCCCATCTCCTTAAGTGTGTGAACGACAGAGGAATGGATGCCGATGCGGGAGTCAATCAGTGTTCCATCGAGATCGAAGATGACGATGTCAAAGTTGGCGTCGGCAAGTTTAGGTGTGGTCATGGCGCGGTGTCAGTCGGGTTGGGTTTCATTTTCGCAACGAGGAACCTATCAGGCCGCCGACAAGCGACATCCCGAAGACGTAGATGGCCGAAAAGAGCGCGACTAACAGGAGAACTCCGACACCGAAGCTTCTCTCCTCGTCGCCTATATTGGCGGTGACTGTGAGGCCGATGGCTGTGAAGGCGGTGATGGTGATTGTCAGCACGAGTGTCATCACTCCGGCCATTCCCGCTATGGCAGTGATAGGCGGCCGTCGGCCCGGCAGCTGCATCCCGGCCACGAAGCCGCCGATGGCAGGACTGAGTGGACCTGTGATGAAGTGGAGGATCGGAGGCAGGAAGCACAGAAGGGCTACACCGACGCCGATGAAAGCTGCTCTTGCCATGTCTTTCCAATTGTAGCGGGGGCGTGTCGGCCTTGTGGCAATCCGCCGTCGAACCCTAGACTGAAAGCGACATGGACATGACGCAATACGCTGAGCTCTTTCCCGTTCCCCGCCCTCTCATCGGTATGGTCCACCTTGCGCCCCTGCCCGGCACGCCGCGGTGGGCGGGCAATATCGACGATGTGATCAAGAGGGCGATGGACGATGCCAGGATTCTGGCGGAGGAAGGCATCGACGGGATCATCGTTGAGAACTTTGGTGATACGCCATACGCGGCGGGCAGCGCGCATCCGGCGACGGTCGCCGCGATGACCATCGGGGTGTTGGCGGTGCATGGCGTGGTGCGAGAGGTGGACGTGGAGTCGCGCATCCGAGTGGGCATCAACGTGCTGCGGGCCGACGTGATTTCCGCGCTTTCCATCGCGTCGGCGACCGGGGCGTCTTTCGTACGGACGAACGTCTTGACTGGCGCCCTGGTGACGGACCAGGGAATTATCGAAGGAACGGCTCACGAGGCGTTGCGGGAGCGGCGCCTTCTCGGCAGCGGTACCCCGATCTTTGCCGACGTCATGAGCAAGCACGCTTACCCTGTCGGCGCAGGTGTGGTCATGGAGTTGGAGGCACGGTCGACGGCATATCGGGGACTGGCCGACGCTTTGATCGTGACGGGTGATGAGACGGGCGCGGCGACGTCTGCGGATGACCTACGGAGAGCGCGCACGGCGGTTCCAGATAGGCCAATCCTGATAGGGAGCGGGCTTGATATAGACAACGCGGGTGAACTGCTGCCGCTCTCGGACGGCGCAATCCTGGGTACGGCGCTCAAGGTGGACGGTGTGACGGAGGGGCGCGTCGACCGAGACAGGGTGCGAGAGATGGTGGCGCGGGCGCGGATGCTGCAGTAACTCTGCCTCCCACCCCTCTCCATTCTTTCGGAGCCAATTCTCGCGTCTATACTATTTCTGGCGGGGCGCTAGTAGCTGCGCTGCGTGGACAAGAACTATGACTACTCAATCAGACGGCCATTCGACGCTGGGAAATCCGGCTATCATCGGTCCTCTAGAGACCCTCGAAAGTCGGTTCGAGGAACTTGAGGCGGAGATGGCGCAGCCGGACGTGGCCGCCGATTACAAGCGGCTGGAGGGGTTGTCACGGCAGCGGGCCTCGATTGAGCCCACGGTGCAGGCGTTTCATCGGTACAGGAAGGTCCTCGACGATCTGCAACAAGCACGCGACGTGCTGGCGTCCGGCGATAAGGACATGGTGGACCTTGCCACGGCTGAGGCTGAGGAGTTGGCGGCGACGGCGCAGGACCTGGAGCATGAACTTCGGCTCGCGCTGACGCCACGTGACCCGCTGGATGACCGCGACATTATCGTGGAGATCCGCGCCGGGGCGGGCGGAGACGAGGCGGCTCTGTTCGCCGGAGACCTTTTCCGTATGTACACACGCTATGCGCAGTCGCGCGGGTGGTCGACGGACCTGATGAACACGAACGAGACGGGCGGTGGAGGTCTCAAGGAGGTCACGTTCGGCGTGCAGGGGGCATCCGCGTACGCATGGCTCAAGCATGAGTCCGGCGTGCATCGGGTGCAGCGGGTGCCGGAAACGGAATCACAGGGCCGCATACACACCTCCACGGCCACGGTGGCCGTGCTGCCGGTGGCTGAAGAGGTGGACGTCGAATTGAATATGTCAGACGTGCGTGTGGACGTGTTCCACGCGGGCGGCGCTGGTGGTCAGAACGTGAACAAGGTTGCGACGGCGATACGGCTAACACATGCGCCGACGGGAATCGTCGTGACGTGCCAGGATGAGCGTTCACAGTTGCAGAACCGAACGAAGGCCATCGCGATTCTGCGCGCGCGGTTGCTGGAGATTGAGACGCAGAAGCAAGAGCAGGAGTTGGCGAGCACGCGGCGATCCCAGGTGGGGACGGGGGATCGGTCCGAGAAGATTCGCACCTACAACTTCCCGCAGAATCGCGTGACGGATCACCGGATTGGAGTGACGCTTCATTCGCTGGACAGGTTGACCGACGGGGAACTCAATCCCCTGCTTGATGCACTGCGCGAGGCGGAGCAGGAACGACTGCTCGCCGAATCCGTGTCTTGAGCCCGAAACCGGCCCGCGGACTGCTCACAGAGGCGCGCGCCGAGCTGCAGGCGGCCGGGGTCGATTCCGCAGCACTAGAGGCGCGGCTGTTGTTGGCATACGCGATCGATGTTGCTCCAGAATCACTGCTGGCAGAGCCGGATCAGGAAGTGTCGGCTGATGCAGAATTGCGGCTTCGGGAAGCGCTTGGTCGGCGGCTGAATCGCGAACCACTCTTCTATATCACAGGTGAGAGGGAGTTCTATGGGCTGCCGTTCTACGTGGACGCACGAGCGTTGATACCAAGACCGGAGACGGAGTTGCTCGTCGAAGAGGCTATCGCCGCAGTTGTTGAGATGGGCGATGCCCACGACAAGGGCGCGGGGCTGTTGGTTGCCGACATCGGCACGGGTTCAGGATGCATCGTCGTGGCCACGGCAACGGTGCTTACAGGGGCGCGATTCATTGCTACGGATATTTCAGCGGAGGCGGTGGAGGTGGCCCGCGCGAATGCAGAGCGGCACGGGGTGGCGGATCGAATCACGTTCGGGGTTGGCGACTTGCTTGAGCCGCTGACGGGGCCAGTAGACATCATCATCGGCAACCCACCCTACATCCCGGCAGAGAATCTTCCGACGCTGCAAGCGGAGATACGAGACCACGAACCACTCGTCGCGGTGGACGGGGGCGAGGGCGGTATGACGATTGCAGAGAGGCTCGTTCGCGGAGCACCGGACTACCTGAGGCCGGGGGGGCGATTGCTGATGGAGGTCGGTTACGGGCAAGCGCCGTTGATGGTGGACGTTGCCAAGGAGGTCTTTCCGGCGGGGACGGTAGTGGACATGGCGCTTGATCTGGCCGGGATTCCCCGCGTCGTCCGGGTTCAATTGCCTGAATGACCTCCTGTTCGTCCTTCGACAGGCTCAAGACGAACGCGCCTACCCCCATAGCCCCACTCCGTCCAATCCGCTACACTTATTTCCCCACCACGCAGGGCAATAGCGTGAGAGACATTCTCAGACAGAAAGTGACTACGAATATGACACTGACGGAAGCGACTATCGCCGGAGTACGGGTTCAATTCAACACGGTGCTGAACGATCTCAGGCAGGCTCTGGACGGGCTGGACGGCGAGGCGCTGAATTGGCGTCCGGTCGGCAATGAGAGCAGTTCGATCTACATGCTCGTTTCCCACATGATGGGAATGGCAGGCGGGATGTGCGCCATCGCTCAGGGCGAGGAGCCGCAGCGTGACCGCGCGGCGGAATTCGCGGCGGCGGGAACGAAGTCAACGGATCTTCTAAGGCTCATCGACGAGACGCAGGCAAAGGTTGAGCAGGCGCTGTCGTCAATCACAGAGGAGATGCTGGCGAGCAAACGGGAGTTTGTTGGGAATGAGTCGACGGGCGCCGGACTGATTGTTTTGATGTTGCGGCATCTCGGAGAGCACCTGGGGCACGTTGCGCTCACGCGCCAGTTGTGGGAGCAGCTGGAGGAGGCGAGCGGGTAGCTAACCAAAGGTTGATGCAGTGATGCAGGCTTGTTATGCTATGCATCATGCGAACTACAATTTCATTGGATGAACAGCTTGCCCGCCAAGTACGTCGTGCCGCCGAAGCGCGTGGTGTGAGCGTCAGCGCCTTTATTGCCGAGACGTTGGATGATGCGCTAAAACGCCCGGGGCCTCCGGCCTCGCCGCCATTCCGGCTGATCACGGTGGGGGGGGTACGTCCCGTTCCCAGCGTAGATCTGGATCAGCCACGAGCGCTCGACGTCCAGGATGATGAGGGCCGGTGGGGGGAGAAGGGTCGGTAGTCCGGGATGCTGCTGCCGGATGTCAATGTACTGATCTACGCCCATGTTGAGGACTCCACTGCGGATCACGCAGAGTATGCGAATTGGCTAACCCGACTGGCAACGGGGCCGGAGCCGTTCGCGCTCTCCGTGCTTGTCCTTGCGGGATTCGTTCGGGTGGTTACGAATACTCGCGTCTTCGATCCTCCATCGACTCTTGATCAGTCCTTCGCTTTCGTAGCCTCGCTCATGGAGCGCCCGACTGCGCGCGTGATTGGGCCAGGCCCGGATCACCTGGGTATCTTTGAGAGGCTTTGCCGTGAATCCGGGGCCAGGGGAAAGTTGGTCGCCGACGCGCAGCACGCGGCTGTTGCGATTGAGCACGGCTGCACGATGGTTTCAACGGACGCCGATTTTGGGCGGTTTCCCGGGCTGCGTTGGCAACACCCACTGCTTCCTGACCGGCTGTAGAGAGGACCGCCTGTCCGGGGGCGGAACGACAGGCGGTCAGATGCGGCGGAGGCGCGAGGTGGTCATCGTGACGAGGATGACCAGGACAACCAGCATTAGGCCGTTGAAGACTATTGCAAATTGCGGGTTCGTGAAATCGGAGAGCAGGCCGACCTCCAGGTGACCGACGGGGCCAGCGCCCACACCCATGACCCAAATGCCCATTGCCCTGCCCCGCTGATCCTCGCCCACGGCGAGCTGCAGGGAAGCCTGCTGGAGAAGGTCAAAAATCGAGGCCATTATTCCGGCCACACCCAGGAAGAACAGCGCGGTCACTATCCATGGCTGTGAGCCGAATGCGGCGAGGCTGAGGCCGAACAGGGCACTCGCAACTAGCAACGTCTTGCCCTTTGGGAGTCTATCTCCAATGGAAGCAAGCGCGACGACGCCGATGACGGAGCCGACGGCGCGGGCGGCGACCATGATACCGAATCCCTGTGGGCCGATCTCCAGCACATCGCGGGCGAAGATTGAAATCATGACGATGTGCGAGAAGGCGAATATCTCCGTTGCGACGGAGAGCAAGAGGAGGGCGCGGACGGATGGGTTGTGCCCGACGAGACCGAGCGCCTCTGTAAAGGATTGGCGAACTGACGGCTGTTCCGGCGTGCCGAATCCGGGGCGGGATGACGTGCGAGTGAATAGCAATATGGACAGGGCAATCGCATAGCCAACCGCCATGACGAGGAATGTGCCGCCGATTCCCAAGACAAAGAGCAGGGTGCCGCCCAGGAGTCCACCGAAGACGCCCATGAGGCGCTGCGCCGTCTGGTTGAGGGCGAGGCCGTTCACGATGTAGCGACTGCCAACGATGTCATGGACATAGGCCTGGAGCGTGGGCATGAGAAATGCGTTGACCGTGCCGTAAAGGAATGCTCCGCCAATGGCGACTGGTACGGAGAGCATCCCATTCAATTCCAGCATTCCAAGCGTGATGCTTAGCACGATGTTGCAGCTGACGATGACACGGAGGAGGATGCGCCGTTCCAGGCGGTCCGCGATGGTGCCGGAGACGAGGCCGAAGAGCAGGAACGGGGCGAGGCGGGCAGCTTCGGCAGCGCCTACCCAGAATGCTGAATCCGAGATCTCGAGGACCAGCCAGCCCAACGTAAGCTGCTGCATCCAGAAGCCCATGGACATGGCCATGGTGGCGACCCACAAGATACGAAAATCACGGAATTGGAGCGTCCGGAGCGGGCCCGCGAGAAAAGAGGGGACGGATGCCTGTGGGGGCCCGTCAGTGGGCGCTGCCATCGCGAACGCTAGACGCTTGTGGCGTCTGCGGTGGCTGCTGCGTCGCCGTCAAACACGCTGCCGGGTTCGACCGTGGCTCCGTCCGGCACGACGGCGTTTTGAGCAACGATTGCGCTTCGAATGGTGGCACCCGTGTTGATGCGCGCTCCGGCCAGGATGACGCTGTCCTCGAGATGGGCTGAGTCGGCAATCGTCACGCCGTCGCCGACGACGACGGGGCCGATGATGCGGGTGTTTGCGCCGATTGTGACGCCGTTGCCGCAGTTGACAGGGCCGTCGAGCCGGGCGGACTCGTCGATGATGGGCGCGGTGGCGGGTTCGGAAAGGGGACGTCGTGTTGGGGCGGTCCCGGTGAGGACATCGCGGTTGAGTTGGAGAAAGCTGGCCGGCGTCCCCATGTCAATGAAATAGCCCTCCCACGGGAACGTGCCGATCTCGACGCCGGCCATGAGGGCGGTGGGGAAGAGGTCTTTTTCAAACATGGTGAAGCCGTCGCTGATGAAGTTGAACATCTCCGGTTCCAGCGCATAGACGCCGCTGTTGACGGTGTAGGCGGGGAAACGCGGACCGGGTGGCTTCTCAATGAAGCGGCTGGCGTAGCCGATGCCGTCGATGACGACGACACCGTAGCGCGACGGGTCATCGACGGTGTGGACGGCGAGGGTAGCGTATTCGCGGCGTTCCACATGCTGTTCCACCATGGCGGCGATGTCGATCTCTGTCACGCAATCGCCGTTGAGGACAATAAAGGTCTCTTTGAGTTCCGGCAGGAGGGCACGGACCGCTCCGGACGTGCCGAGAGGCCGGTCTTCGACTTCATAGTCAATGCGGAGGCCATAGGCGCTCCCGTTGCCGAAACTCTCGATCAGTGGCTCAGCACGGTAGCCGAGCGCCATGATGACGCGCGTGACACCGGCCTCTTTGAGGTGATCCAGCATGTACTCAAAGAAGGGGCGGTTTGCGACGGGCAGGACAGGCTTGGGCAGTTCATTTGTGAGAGGGCGGAGGCGTGTGCCTTCACCACCGGCGAGGACAACTGCGGTTAGGCCTCCGGTCAACATGAGCCGCGCAAGCCGGGCCGGTCAGCTGTCTTGCTCGTCGGGTAGGCCGGCTTCCTGACGGAGAGTATCAGCCTTATCCGTGCGCTCCCAGGGGACTTCAATGTGAGTTCCGTCGGTGCGATTGATATGGTTCCGCCCGAAGTGGCCATACGCCGCAACCCGACGATATCGGGGCCGCCGTCCGGCATCTGCGCTCATGAGGTCCAGTTGCGTGATAATTGCACCCGGAGTCATATCGAAGTTCTCACGAACCAGCTCTTCAATCCTGTCATTGGGGACTGTTCCGGTGCCAAATGTCTCAACAGACACGGACGCAGGTTCGCGCCGTCCAATGACGTATGCGAGTTGGACCTCACAACGCTCCGCTAGGCCGGCTGCGACGACATTCTTGGCCACGTAACGGGCGTAGTACGCGCCGGAGCGGTCGACTTTCGTCGGATCCTTACCGGAGAAGGCGCCGCCGCCATGCTTGTAGCCGGCTCCGTAGGTGTCAACGAGTATCTTGCGGCCGGTCAACCCCGCGTCCGCCATGGGCCCGCCAATAACGAAACGACCGGAGGAGTTGATATGGAACTTCGTCTCTTTGTCCATCAAGTTGTGCGGCACAACTTCCCGAATGACCAGTTCATTGAGGTCTCGGCGGAGCGTGTCATTGCTTACTTCAGGGTCATGTTGGGCAGCCAGCGTGATGCTGTCGATTCGTCGAACCTTGCCATCCTCGTATTCGACGGTGACCTGCGATTTCCCATCAGGCCTGAGATAGGGGAGCGAACCGTTCTTGCGAACTTCGGCCAGCTTCTCCGCCAATCGGTGTGACAGATAGATGGGCAAGGGCATGAAGACATTGTCGGTTCCGAGGGCATCTTCAGTCTCGCGGCAAGCATAGCCAACCATGGATCCCTGATCACCCGCTCCGAGGTTCGCAATGGCATCTGCAGCGCCCTCGCCACGAATTTCTTCGGCTTCGTCGACGCCAGTCTTGATGTCCGGCGACTGCTCATTAATCGAGACGATGACCCCACAAGTATTTGCGTCAAAGCCGTAGTCGGAATCGGTATAGCCCACTTCCCTGACGGTATTCCGCACGATTGCCTGGATATCAACATAAGAGCTGGTGGTGATCTCGCCAGTGACGAAGACTAAGCCCCTGGTGACGAGGGTTTCACAAGCAACGCGGGCGGTGGAATCATCTGCGAAGATTGCGTCAAGAACCGCGTCGGAGATTTGGTCACACAGTTTGTCCGGGTGACCTTCTGTCACTGATTCGCTCGTTTGCAGGAACGTGGTCATCTATCAGTTTCCTCCCTGGGCTTTGCCCTGCCTATTGTCGTTCGGCTCGGTGCTCGGCGAGATCAGGCCGTATTCCTGCTCCTGCTTGGGCGTCAGGAGGAGGAGTGTGGCCTCCGCTTTAGCGATTTTCTCTTCGTCGAGGGTCGTTACACGGGCTTCTATAGTAAGCATGCGCCGGGTGTCTTTTGCCAGTGTTGCGGTCACGCGCAGGGGCGCGTCAAGCGACGCGGCGCGACTGTAACGTACGTTCAGCCGCGCGGTGGCGGCGTGTTGGCCTCGGGCGTATGCAACATAGGCGGCTGCTTCATCGAGGAGTGTTGCCACTATGCCGCCGTGGAGGACGTTCGGCCAACCCTGATGCCGTTCCTGCGGAACGTAGAGTGCGGTGACACCGCCATCCTCAATTGCCTCGAATTCCAGGTTAAGGCCGGATTCATTTGCCACACCGCACGCGAAGCAATGCCCGTATCGCTCCTGCTCCTCGAGGGACGCGGTTGCTCGAATCGACACGGCTTCGGACCTGTCGGACGCGTTGGCCTGTATTGCGTTTGGGCGACTCAGGTGCCCATCTCCCAACTGCCGAGATACTTTGTCTGTTCTTCAGTTGGCGAGTCAATCGAAATGCCAACGGAATGGAGCTTAAGCCTTGCGACTTCCGAATCAAGTTCACGCGGCAGGGTGTGGACATCATTGGAAAGGTCTGCACCTTCACCACCGGAGAGATACTCAGCGGCGAGCGCCTGGTCCGCAAAGGAGAGATCCATGACGGCGGACGGGTGCCCTTCTGCGGCGGCGAGGTTGATAAGGCGGCCTTCAGCCAGGAGATTGACCGTTCGACCATCCTTCATCGCGTAGGCGACGACGTTCGACCTCATCTCACGGGAGCCATCGCTGGCTTCTTCGAGGGCCGGGATGTCAATCTCAACATTGAAGTGGCCGGAGTTGCTCAGTACGACGTTGTCCTTGAGAAGGGGGATGTGGCTGCGGCCAATGGCGTGGATGTCGCCGGTGACGGTGATGATGACATCGGCTTCAGGCACGGCTTCCGCGGTTGTCATCACACGGTTGCCGTCCATCAGGGCTTCCAGGGCGCGAATGGGGTCGAATTCACTGACAATGACCTGCGCGCCCATTCCGCGCGCCCGCATGGCGACACCTCGACCACACCAGCCGTAGCCTGCGACGAGGACCGTCTTGCCAGCCCAGAGGATATTTGTGGCCCGTGTGATGCCGTCCAGGGTGGACTGGCCGGTGCCGTAGCGGTTGTCAAAGAGGTGCTTGGTGTCAGCATCGTTGACGGCGATGACTGGGTACATGAGCTTGCCCTGCTGGGCGAGGCTGCGGAGGCGGATGACGCCGGTTGTGGTCTCTTCACTGCCGCCGCGGAGGCCCTCGATGAGATCCGTTCGCTCACCGTGAATAGTGGCGACGAGATCTGCGCCGTCGTCCATCGTGATGGTGGGGTTGCCGTCAAGGGACTGGTTGATGTGCTTGTAGTACGTCTCCGTGTCCTCGCCGTGGATGGCAAAGACGGAGATGCCATGATTGGCGACGAGCGCTGCGGCAACATCGTCCTGCGTCGAGAGCGGGTTGGACGCGCACAGGCGCACCTCCGCGCCTCCCTCTTTGAGGGCGAGCATGAGGTTGGCCGTTTCAGATGTGACGTGCAGGCAGGCGGCGATTCGCTGCCCCTCAAGTGGTCGTTCCTTGGTGAAACGATCCCGTATCAGTTTGACGACGGGCATTTCACGCGCGGCCCATTCAATTCGCCTTTGTCCCTCGTCAGCGAGGGCCAGGTTGGCTATGTCATGGGCGATATCTGTAACGGTCATCTTCGGCACATTCTCCTATTGATTGATGGTGGCGGCGGGGACAGTGTTTATTCTATCGTGTCGGCGTCCAGGCGCGAGACGAGGGTATCGGTGACAGCTTCGGGTGATTCGGAGGTGTCAAGGCGGATGACAGAATCGGCGGGAAGTTCGTCGGGCTGTTGGAATGAGTCGCGCTGGGCTGCGTAGATTTCCCAGCGGCCATCGCTTGTGACGCCTCCGGCTTCAACCCGGGCGTCAAGGCGTTGGCGAGTTTCCTCTTCAGAGAGTTCGCAGATGACCATGAGGAGAGGGACACCCGTGGCATTTGAGAGGTCCGTGAATCGCTTGCGCTGTTGGTCGTTGGAGAAAGCGGCGTCGATGACGACAGATCGGCCGTCCTGCAGGGCTTCGGCGGCGAGACGAGCGAGTTCATCGTATGTTCGCTCCGTCATCTCAGGTGAATAGATTTCGGTATTCCACCCAACGAAGTGGCGTTCATCGGCAGGTACGCCGGCAACGTTCTTGCGGGTGATGTCGCTTGAAAGGTAGGTGTGGCCGCGCTCCCGCGCGAGGCCCTCTGCCAGCGTACTCTTGCCGCTTCCCATAAGACCGCCTATGAGGACAATGTTGGGGCCAATCATGGTGCGGGCGTATTGCTCGGCAAGGCGGAAATAGGCTTCTGCCCGCTCCCTTACTTCTGCGGCTTCCTTGTCGGACAGGTCAGGTTGATCCAGCCGAAAGCCCTCAACCTTGCCGCGAACGTACGCGCGGTAGCACTGGTAGAAGTTCAGGAGCTCCGGCATCCCGTGATCATCAGCCTGATCCAGGTAGCCATCAACAAAGGCGCGGGCAAGGTCCGGGTGACCGCGGGCTTCGAGGTCCATAGCCATGAATCCCACGTCCCAGGCAACGTCCCCGTAGCGGAATCGCTCATTGAAATCGATGCAGTCGAGGACAGAGATGCGGCCATTGGCCTCGATGCAGATCTGCTGGGCGTGGAGGTCTCCGTGAGTATCGCGGACAAAGCCGTTCTGTGAACGGGAGTGGAAGAGTGTCTCGCGCTGCTCCATGAAGCGGCGGGCGTATTGGGAGACGGTGTCGTATGTATCTTGCGAGATGGTGCGGCCGATGTAGGCCTCCGTCTGTTCAAAGTTTTCTTCGACATTGAAGCGGACGCCTTCGAGATCGCCTGCGGCGGCTATCTTGTCGCTTGTCTCCGCATGATCGTGGACGTTAGCGACTATGCGCCCGAGTTCAGCCATCATCTCCGGTGTGACCTCGCCTCGCTCAAGCCGGGCATCCAGCATCATGTCTTCCGGGAGGCGGACCATCTGGACGAGGTATTCGACGGCTGCGGGGTTTTCCTCGGCGACGATACGGTAGCCGCCCCGCCCATTCGGAATAACGGCGCGGACTTCACGGTAGATGTCCGGGGCGGCGCGCTGGTTGAGAAACAGTTCCTGGTAGCAGAAGTGGCGGCGCTTTCGCAGGGTGGTGAAGTCCAGGAAGCCGTAGTCGACGGCCTTCTTCATCTTGTAGGCGCGGTTGCCGGCAAGGAAGACGACGGCGGTGTGGGTTTCGCGGACTTCGACGGTGTCTACGCCGTCGCGAGGCGGATATGTTGCAGGGGAACTAAGGGCGTCAATGATGGGACGCTGGGCTTCGTACGGGTCAGTAGTCAACGGAAGGCGCAGGTTCAGTCCTGCGCAGTGGGATGGCCGGCCTTTTTCCAGGCGTCAAAGCCACCCTCCATGCTGTAGAGCGGGCCGGGGACGCCGACAGAGGCGGCAAGTTCCGAGGCTAAAGCGGAGCGGACGCCGGCGGCGCAGTAGAAGACGATGGGTTGATCCTTGGGTAGATCATCGACGGCACTCATGTTGATGATGTCATTCACAGAAATGCGGGTTGCGCCATCAATGTAACCGTCGTCCCACTCTTCTTGCTCGCGGACATCAATCAGCGCAACGCTGCCACTATCAATAAGTTCTCTTGCTTTATCGATGTCAACTCGCTCAAAGGGTTCTGCCGCAGATGTCATCGTTGCCTGTCTCCCATTCGCCAGAAGGATTCACCGTCCCTACAAACTATAGGGAATTTTGAAGCCTGGTGATAGGGGGACGCGCCAAAAAGCGTATCCGCGGCAGGCAGTGCCCGCCGCGGATATGACCCCACACGCCTTTCCCCGTCAGATGGCTGCCTCGCCCGATTCGCCAGTCCTAACGCGGATGACATCCTCCACACTAGAAACAAAGATCTTGCCATCGCCTACCTCACCGTCGCCCGGGCTGCGGGCGCCACGGATGATGGCATTGATCACGTCATCTTTCATACCGTCTTCGACGACGGCCCGGAGAATGGTCCTTGGGCGTTCGTGGCGGCGGGTCATTTGCCCCGCGCGGCCGACGAATACTTCAACTCCACCCTGTCGGCCCGTGCCGGTGACATTCGCGTAGTAGAACTTGCGGCAGCCAACGGCCTCCAACTCTCCTACCACGTCCTCAATTGTTTCAGGCCTGATAATCGCCTCTATGCTCAGCATCGTCGTCTCCTATTCCCTTCTGGGCGGCCCGGCAGTGTTGGACCGCCGGGCCGCGGGATCGGTTCCCGCTCTCGCGTTGCTCCCGATTGTAGTCATTCCTCTAGGCAGGTCTAGTCTGCGCCGTCCGCGACATACGCGCGCTCACCGTGCGCAGCCAGGTCAAGACCCTCATCTTCGGCAGGCTCCGGCTCCCTGAGTCCAAGACCGGGAATCAGGTCCAGCACCTTGAGGATGACGAAGGTGGCGACGCCGGAGTAGGCGAGGGTGGCGACAACACCGACCACCTGCACTCCCATCTGCTCCGGATTGCCTTCAAGCAGTCCCGCCGTGCCGCCAATAGCCTCAATGGCGAAGACTCCGGTACCAAGCGCGCCCCAGATTCCTGCGACTCCGTGCACGCCGAAGACGTCAAGCGCATCGTCGAAACCCATTCGCGGCCTGTACAGGACGAACAAGTACGGGATGATGCCTGCGCCTATTCCGAGCACAAGAGCGCCCATGACATTGACGAATCCCGCAGCCGGTGTGATGGCCACGAGGCCGGCCACTGCGCCGGTGGCGATGCCAACTGTGCTCATACGTCCGGTCTGAATGTACGAAAGGATTCCCCACGTCAGCGCTGCTGCTGCCGCAGCCGTATTGGTGACGAGCAGAGCGTTTGCATCCTGCCCGTTGGCCGCCAGGCCGGAACCGGCATTGAAGCCGAACCAACCGAACCAGAGGATGCCCGCGCCCAGTACGACGTACGGGACGTTGTGCGGCTCAAGTGCCGGCCTGCGCCTGCGTCCCACTAGGACAGCGGCGATGAGCGCCGCGACGCCCGCGTTGATGTGGACGACTGTGCCGCCCGCGAAATCAAGCGCGCCCATTTCAAAGAGCCAGCCGCCCTCGGCCCAGACCCAGTGACAAATGGGGGCGTAGACGAGGGTCAGCCACAGGACAAGGAAGACGATGTACGTGGTGAACTTGAACCTCTCCACGATTGCGCCCGTTATCAGGGCGGGTGTGATGATGGCGAACATCATCTGGAATGCAACGAAGAGGAGATCAGGAATGTTCCCTCCGTCGTTGATACCGATTCCGGAGAGGCCTATGTAGGAAAGATCGCCTATAAATGCGTTAAGGTCTCCGCCGTCGCCGAATGCCAGGCTGTATCCCCAGAGCACCCAGACAAGGCTGGCCACGGCCATCGACACAAAGCTGAGTGAAATCGTGCTGATGGCGTTTCGTCCACGCACCAGTCCGCCATAGAAGAAAGCAAGGCCCGGTGTCATGAACAGCACAAGTGCTGTCGACATCAACATCCAGGCAGTATCGCCGCTATTGAACTCGCCCATCCTGTCCTCCTTCCAGAACACCAAACGACGCGGCTTCGCCCGCGTAACATCACCAATGCTGTGCCGGTTCTGTGTCGTGCCAGTTACACGAGGGTTACAATCGTGTTACGTGGCAAGGACAGCCGTGCAGCATATATGAGCACCAACGATTCGATCACACTTCGGCCTGAGGGCCGTCTGTTGATTGCCGTCCTAAACCGCCCTCCCGACAATCTCATCGACCGCGCATTGGCGTTCGCCTTGAGGGATCTGTGCGCGTCATTACAAGAGGACAGCCCGTTTGATGCGCTGATAGTCACCGGGGACGATCAGGCAAAGGATGGGAGCAGCGGGGATACGCCTGCTTTCTCGCGAGGGCCAAGCCGGTCTTTCCTCACTGAATCTGCGGAAGCCGCATCAGGACACGTGGCTCAAGCGTTGTTTGACAGCTATCGATGCGCAAGCGCCGTCGCCTCCCTACCGTTTCCCGTTATCGCCGCCATTAATGGAGACGCTTATGACCAGGGGCTTGAGTTGGCTCTGGCGGCAGATATCCGCGTGGCCGCGGAAACGGCCCAGTTCCGGATGGGTCAGGCGCTGCAAGGGCTCATTCCCTGGGACGGTGGGACTCAGCGCTTACCGCGCATCGTCAGGTCTGCCCATGCGACGGATCTCTTGCTGACCGGCAGAACCATAGGAGCCGAAGAGGCTCTGGACATGGGGCTGGTCAATCGGGTGGCTCCACCTGTCGATGTCTTGACCACCGCGCAGGAGATAGCAGCGCAGATACTTGCCGGCGGGCCGATTGCGGCGCGTTACGCGAAAGAAGTTATCTCGACAGGCTCTGAGATGACGCTTGACCAGGGCATCCTGCTGGAGACCGACCTCACCATGATTCTGCAGACGACGAAGGATCGTGAGGAGGGGATTCAATCTTTTCTTGAGCGGCGGGATCCGGAGTTCACGGGGGAGTAGGAATTTCTTTGACGCCTACCCACCCCAGGTTCACAATTGGTGGCGTCTTATAGGCAGGATTGAGGTGTGCGATGACGCAGGCGGAGCAGGATAGGCCGGACGACGAATCAGACGATAGCGATCAGCAGGCTCAGACAGAAGAGAGTCAACAATCAAATTTCGTGCCTGGCTCAGCTGCCGATCCCGCGGTGACTAGCTCCTCTCCGGGCGTGGGCAGCCAGGCATACTACGGCCCGGTGAGCAACCCTGAGGAGCGCAATTGGTCGCTCCTGGTGCATCTGAGCGCATTTGCCGGACTGCTCTTCCCTTTTGCCAACATTATTGCTCCGCTGGTTGTCTGGCTCATTTTCCGAGCGCGCTCAGACATGGTCGACTTCCACGGAAAGCGGGCGCTCAACTTTCAGATCAGCATCACCATCTGGATAGTGATTGCCGTCCTGTTCTCTTTCGTGCTCATCGGCATCCCATTCGTCATCGGGCTCAGTATCGTTTCAATTGTGTGGACGATTGTTGCGGCGGTGCGGGCAAGTCGAGGGGATCCGCCCGGGTACATTCTGTCCATCGGTTTCCTGAAATAGAGTCGACTCGGTTTGCCAGGAGGACGCCATGGAGAATGAAGCATCTCGGCCTGAGAGGCCACCCGGGCCGGTCTATGGTGAGATTTGGCATCGGGAAGAGCGAAACTGGTCGATGCTGATTCACCTCTCGGCACTGAGTTCGCTCTTGACGTCCGGAGTTGGGGGCATACTGGGCCCGCTGATTGTTTGGCTCATCTTCCGTGGACGGTCGGACATGGTCGACTTCCACGGCAAGAAGGCACTCAATTTCAATATCAGTTTCCTGGTCTACTTCGTCGTCCTCTTTATTTTGATGATTCCGTTCTTCGTTATCGGAACTATCGCCGGCGAGAAAGAGGAAATCGTGGCCGGGTTCTGGGAGACGCTCATTCTCCTGGGGATTTCGGCGTTCCTCATGCTCATCCTTGGCATCGTCTGGCTCATCTGGACGATTGTGGCGGCGGTGAGGGCCAGCAGCGGAAATCCGCCCGGGTACATTTTGGGGATTCCATTCTTCAGGTGAATTAATGACGGAGTTGGGACAGGACGCACCGGCGGCGCTATGTGAGGTGGACGATTCCGGTCTCGCGCACATCACGCTCAATCGCCCTAATCAGTTGAACGCATTCAACGTTCAGATGCGGGACGACCTTTTCGCCATCCTGACAGAGCTCCACGCGAATCCTGACCTGGACGCCGTAGTGATTACGGGCGCAGGTGAGCGGGCATTTTGCTCGGGAGCGGACCTGACGGAGTTCGGGACCGCACCATCGCGCGCCATTGCTCGTGAGGCGCGGTACCTGCGCGATGTGTGGTCGCTGCTGCGCTCCCTGCCCGTACCAACAGTGGCGGCGATGCACGGGTTCGCTATCGGCTCAGGATTGGAGATGGCCCTGTGCTGCGATTTTCGCATCGCGACGGATGATGCGCGGTTCCGGTTGCCGGAGGTGGCGCTGGGGATGATTCCTTTCGCGACTGGAAGTCAGTCCTTGCCGCGTGTGATTGGGCGAGCACGGGCACTGGACCTGCTGTTGACAAGCCGTTGGTTCGATGCGGAAGAGGCTCTGCGGATGGGAATAATACATCGAGCCGCTCCCAAGGAGCGCTTGGCAGAGGCGACAGATTCCCTACTGGCAGAGACGCGCCGGTTACCGCATGAAGCACGGGCGGCGACGAAGGCTGCACTGCGGCGGGGGGTGGACGTCACGTTGGCAGAGGGTTTGCGAATAGAGGCGGCGCTAGCAGCAACTCTTTAGGTTGACGCCCTTAATCCAGCGGTTCTCGCTAACGGGTTAGTACCGACGAGTACCGGCTATTGCCTGCCCAAGAACTTGGTCGACTCGTAGACTGGATACGTGACATCCGCATTTGGAGAGTGAAAGGCAAGGTCTTGGCACGGAGTTTTAGGTTTTTTGTTGTTAGCAGTGCGGCACTTGCGGTGATTGCCGGGGTTCTGTTGTTTGCAGGGGCATGTGAATCTGAACCGACGCCAACACCGATCCCAACCGCTACACCTATCCCGCCCACTCCCACGGCTACAGCGACGCCTGAGCCGACTCCCGCCCCGGTCGCTGTCTCCATCAATGAGCTGGATATAACCGCAACGACAACTGTGCGCGAAGTTGTTGCTGCATTCTCAGAGGAAGAAGGAACGTGCATACGTGAGGCTATTGGGGCTGACGCGTTCAATCTGATTGCAGATGTTCCCGTGTCCAGTCTTCAAGGAGGTACTACGGACTTCCCGATCCAGTGCCTAGGCATGGAAAGCGCAATTGGATTTACAGTGGCATACCTCTCCGCGGAGGCAGGTGGGCTGAGTTCCGAGACTCGCAGCTGCATAACAGGGATCGCGGCTGAGAATCCCGGCGTTATTGGCATGGGGCCGCCACCGGAGAGTTTCGGTGAGGTCATCGCCGGAGCGGTTCGCATCCAACTGTGTCTTAATGACGAGGAGGCCGCAGCCTGGGCGGCAAGCCAAGGGATGGAATTGCCACCGCCATCGGCACTGCAGTGCCTTGAGGAACAACTTGGCGGCGAGGAGGCTCTTCTGGCCATGCTGAGTGATGAGGCGCAAGCCGAAATGGCTATGCAAAACCTGTTTGCGGCTGCACTGGCATGCGAGGCCGGCCAAGGGCAGCCTGAGGTGACGCCAACCGCCGGCTGAGGCGCTGACGACTACGTGCATGTTAGGTGGCATTTTGCGCCGCCTGACATGCCTCAGAATGGTGACAATAAGGCGTCGCTCTGCTAGTATCTGCTAGCTACAGTGGCCCACGTGGTGGGGCAGATCGGGACGGGGTTTCGCCGATCACGGCACTATTGCCGCGATAGCGAGTTTCCCAACCGGAAAAAGTAATCGGGAGGGGATATCACGGATGAACACTGCTGAGTTTTTGTCAATCGCGAACATGATTGCGCCTGACAAGGAAGCGATTGTTTTTGAAGACACGCGACTTTCGTACGCGGAGTTGAACGCGCGATCAAATCAGCTGGCGAGCCGAATGCAATCCTGGGGAGTCGGCAGCGGAGACCGTGTCGGCATCATGCAGGTGAACTGCAATGAGGTTATTGAGACCTACTTCGCCGCTGCCAAGCTCGGCGCGATCTTTGTGCCGCTGAGCTTCCGAGGTCGGGCGGAGGAAATTCGCCACATGGTCAATGCGTCGGAGTCCAAGGTCGTTATTGCCGGCTCGCGTTACCTGGGCATGGTTGATGAACTGCGGCCATCGCTGACCACAGTTGAGCACTACGTCTCGCTGGAAGGCACGGCAGACGGTTGGGAGGCGTACGAGGATGTCCTTTCGGGACAGCCGACGGATGACATCACGACCGAGGTGGACGACGACGACACGACAATATTGATGTTTACAGCGGGCACGACAGGCCTGCCCAAGGGCGTAATGCTGACCTTCGGCGGCGTCAGTAGCTACAGCCTTAGCAACGTGACGCCGGTGGAGCCGGACCAGGTGGAGAAGAACATCCTGACCGTTCCGCTGTATCACGTGGCAGGGATGCAGGCCGTTATCTCCGCGATATTCGGGATGCGCACACTTGTCATCCAGCGCCAGTTTGAGGCGGAGTCCTGGATGAAGCTGGTGCAGGATGAGAAGGTCTCGCGCGCCATGATGGTGCCGACGATGCTCAAGATGCTCCTCGATCACGAGGCGCGCCCGAACTACGACCTCTCCAGCCTGGATGTGCTTACCTATGGCGCTGCGCCCATGCCCAAGGAGGTCATCAAGCGCGCCATTATCGAGCTAGAGGACACCCAGTTCATCAATGCTTTCGGCCAGACGGAGGCCTCGGCGACGATCACGGCGCTCATGCCGGATGATCACAACGTGAAGGGCCTGTCCGAGGAGGAACGCGAGAAGAAGTTCGAGCGACTCAGCTCCATCGGCAAGCCGCTCCCGGGCGTCGAAATCCGCATCGTGGATGAGGACGGCACAGATGTCCCCACCAACGAGCAAGGCGAGATCATCGCCAGCGGTCCGCAGCTCATGAAGGGCTACTGGCAGCAGGACGACGTGACGGCGGAGACGATCAAGAATGGCTGGCTGTTCACGGGCGACCTCGGCTACCAGGACGATGAGGGTTACATCTTCCTCACCGGTCGCGCCAAGGACTTTATCAAGCGCGCCGGCGAGATGATCTCTCCTGAAGAGGTGGAGCAGACACTGATGTCCCATCCCGCCGTCGACGAGGCGGCAATCATCGGCATCCCGGATGAGCAATGGGGCGAGCGTGTTCGCGCTGTCGTTGTGCTCAAGTCCGGTCAGGCGGCATCGCAGGATGAGTTGATCGAGTACTCACGCCAACGGCTGGCCAGTTTCAAGAGGCCGGAGCACGTGGTGTTCTCCGAGGAGCCTCTCCCGCGCAACCCGCTGGGCAAGGTTCTGAAGCGGGACTTGAAGCAGATGTACACGGAGCCGATTACGGATCCTGCCTAAATCTTGATGGCATCAGCCATAAGGCGAAACTAAAGGACGGGGGTGAATGATTCACCCCCGTCCTCGATTCCCACAATCCCGGATCGGATCCAGCAATGTCCCAAGTCAACCAACACGTGCGATTCGAACCTGACGAGCACCCACCCCTTCTCATGACCCTGGGGGCCGGGGTACAGGGCGCGATGATTATCGTTGGCGCCGTTGTGCTGGGGGTCGTCATCGTGATGCGCGTTGGGGATCAGTCACAGTCCTACACTTCCTGGGCGGTTTTCGCGGCGCTTCTGGTGAGCGGATCGACGACGGTCTTGCAGGCAGTCCGGTTCTGGCGATTCGGCTCCGGTCACATTCTCATCATGGGAACATCAGGGGCATTCCTGGCCGCATGCGTTGCCGCGCTTGCCAATGGCGGACCGGCATTGATGGCTTCGCTGATCGTGGCATCGTCCCTCATGCAATTCCTGATTGGCATGAAACTGTCTTTGACGAGGCGAGTATTCGTCCCCGTGGTGACCGGAACGGTCATCATGCTCATTGCCGCGACGGTGATGCCCATCGCTTTCGGGCTGCTTGACGCTGTGGAACCCGGGCAACCCGTGGAGGGAGCAATGGCATCCGCTGCCGTGACACTGGCGATAACGGTTGGCCTCGTTCTTCGGGCGCCGCCGTCGCTGCGCCTGTGGTCGCCGGTCATAGGAATCGCGGCGGGAACGGCGACGGCAGCGGTGTTCGGACTGTATGACACCAGCGTCATTACAGAGGCTGCCTGGATCGGCGCGCCGTTCGAGGAATGGCCGGGTCTATCGCTGGATATTGGCGCGAATTTCTGGGCGCTGCTTCCCGCCTTTGCGATGGTGACAGCTGTCGGCGCAATTGAAACGTTGGGAGACGGTGTAGCGATTCAACGAGTGTCACGCAGGAACCCGCCCGCGCCGGATTTCCGTGTGGCGCAGGGGGCAATCAATGCGGACGGCGTGGGGAATCTCCTTTCGGGACTCTCCGGCACGGTCCCGAACACGACGTATTCCAGCAGCGTAGCAATGGTAGAAATCACCGGCGTGGCGGCGCGGCGCGTAGGAGTGGTGATTGGCCTGACGTTCATCCTGTTTGCGTTCTTCCCTAAAATAACGGCGATCCTGGTGGCGATACCCTCACCGGTGGCCGGCGCTTACATGACTGTGCTCATCGGCTTGCTGTTTGTGCAGGGGATGAAGATTGTCATCAATGACGGCGTAGATCACCGGAAGGCGGCCATCATCGGGCTGGCATTCTGGGCGGGCGTGGGCTTTACGAACGCGCAGATTTTCGGCGAATCACTGGGGGACGGCTTCGTGAGTCTCCTTCTTGAGAACGGCATGACGGGCGGAGCGATTGTGGCGCTCATCATGGTGCTGTTCCTTGAGTTGACCTCTCAGCGAAGGAAGCGACTTCGCCTGGAGGGTGGAACGGCGGGATTCACCCAACTGCGAGACTTTTTGCAGGAATTTGGTAGCAAATCCCATTGGTCGGAGGACGCGACAAGCCGGCTGACGCTGGTAGGTGAGGAGGCGCTTTCAGGGCTTCTTGCGGAAGACGGCTCTGATTCCAGTGACGACAGGAAAGCAATGGTTTCCATCAGAATGATGGGCACATCAGCCGAACTGGAGCTCGTGTCCGGGCCGTCCGAAGGTAACCTGGAGGATCGACTTGCCCTCCTTGGGGAATCCCCAGAGATTACGGACGAGAATGAGCTGTCCTATCGTCTATTGCGTCACTATGCAGCGTCCGTGCGACACAGCAAATACTACGGGCTTGATATCGTGACGGTGCATGTGGAGCGGGCTGACTAACCGCATGCAACCGGCTGTGCGGAAGGCGCACGTCCTGCTGTCCGGATTGTCATTGAGATAGGCTTCTGCCGTCTATTGGCACCCGGCCCTAGCGACCAATCAGGAGCGAGGCAGGAGCAGACTGACCTGTTGGGTGGCGGGCTGGTTGGTGGGCGTGACTGAGAGTCGGTCATGCGGAGTCAAGGAACGGATGCCCAGTTCCCTGAGGAACGGCTCAAGAGAGGGAACGTTGACGGTCTCAACCGGGGTTGGGGCGGCTTCCTCGGCGTCTCCGGCCCCATCTTCGGCATTGTCCTGCGCGGGCGCAGCCGAAACGGCTTCGGTAACCGAACGCTCCACTTCACCCTGCCAGAGCATGGGAATGATGATTTTGGGACCGAGTTGCGTAGCGACCTGTGCCGCAAGGTTGGGGGCAAGGGTCTCCTCGCCGCCAACAGGGAGAAGGACAACGTCAGTCTCGCCGAGCTCCGAGACTTCGCCAGTGGTGAGCGCGCGGCTCAGATGGCCAAGATGACAGATATCTACGCCATCAATTGAGACCGTATATGCCATGCCTCCCTGGTGCGAGGCGTCGTCAGCAGAGGCCCGGCTGGTGCGGATGGCGCGAATCAGGATGCCGGAGACCTCGTATTCGCCGGGGCGACTGATTACTCGGGCATCGCCCACATCGATGGCGGGCTCCATGCCGTAGCCGCTCATGAGGACGGCGCGCGCGTTGGCGCGTCGGTCCGGCGAGGCCGTCGGGTCGACGAAGAGAGATGCGTCTCTGCCGCGCAGTTGAAAGCCTGATCCACCGAGATAGGTAATGTCCACGTCTAGAGTTGATCCTCCGATTCTTTCAACTTCGGCTCACGGCGGAGGAGTACCCACGCGCCGGGGAGGGCGCCGGCCGCCACGAGAAGCTTGAGGATGTCGCCGGGAACGAACGGCCACAGTCCCCAATCCAGAGTAAGGCTTATTGTCATGTTGTCGAAAGACATGTGGAGCCACGGGAGTCCGAAGGCGTAGATCACAAGGCTTCCTGCCAGCATGGCCAAGGCTGTGTAAAGGAAACTGCGGTCCCATCCTCGCTCGGCCAGGCGGCCAATGAGTGTGGCGGCGATAACGAATCCAATGATGTAGCCGAAAGACGGCATTGCCCAGAAGGACGTTGCACCACCCCAGAGACTGCCATCAGTTGCACCGAAGGCGACTTCTCCCGACAGGATATCCCCGACCGATCCAGCGTAGACCGGGAGGCCAGCGATGCCCGCAAACAGATAGAGCAGCAGGCTCATGGTGCCGAGCCTACTGCCAAGCGCGGCGCCGGTCAGGCCGACGGCAAGGGTCTGAAGTGTAATCGGCACAGGGGTGCCTTCAATTGGCAGGCCAACGGAGCTAAAGGCGTTTGCGTACCATTGCGGCGGGGTTAAAGAAACCTGGGCGGCGACGGCGACGAAAAGCGCACCTGCGACCACAAGAAGGGCCGCGCGGTATCGGGGCACGAGACCCCCAAAAACGTGATCAGAGAGGGTAAGTGCGCCTGTCATTTGTGTTGCAACCATAAGAACCTCAGGAATGATTGTGGGAACTACCCGGCACGATAAACGTCACGACAACTGTAGCAACCGCGCCAATTGGCGGTCAATGAAGATTCAGGAAGGGAGGGCTGCTTGACATGGGTAGTGTGCATGAGTAGTCTGAACGGGAATTAGCAGTCAATGAATGAGACTGCTAATTCCCGTCAACAGCCTGACGACCACGAAAACCGCAGGCGGCAGGCCGGTGACAAAATTCACAATGTAACGGTGAAAACGATGACTCAGGACTTGGCAGAGCGGCAATCGGAGTTGCTGCGGCTGTTGGTGGAGCAGTATATCGCGACGGCAGCGCCCGTGAGCTCGGGCGGGCTGGTGGAGCGGAATGAACTCGAGGTGAGTTCGGCGACCGTGAGGAACACTTTTGCCGAGCTTGAGTCGGAGGGTTACGTAGAACGCACACACTCGTCTGCAGGGGCAACGCCGACGGGGCGGGCGTATCGGTATTACGTGGAGGTCTTGTTGCGGTCATCCGAGGTGCCGACCAGCCGCCAGGAGACGATACGCCACCAGTTCCACCAGGTGGAGTCAGAGGACGTATTCCTCTGGGCGCGGCTGGCTGCGGCGACACTGGCGCGGTTGTCCGAGGCTCTGGCCATCGTGACGCCTCTGCCGGGCCACACAGAACACGGGATGGACGAGCCGGTGGTGTACGGGATCAGCCAGGTTGTGAATCAGCCGGAACTCATCGACCGCATCGACATGGTGCGGGAGCTGCTGGACGCCGTGGAGAGCGGCCGTCTTGCGCCCGCGCTGCACACGGACGATCTGCCCGCAACCGGACTACGGGTCGTCATTGGTAACGAGCACGATGAGCCGTTCCTGCATCCATATGCGGCGGTCATGTCGACCTACGGCCCAACAGAGTTGAGCGACCAGCGCGGAGCTGTTGTTGCCCTGGGGCCGACACGCATGGACTATGCGGCGGCGATTCCTGCCGTTCGGTACCTGGGAGAGTTGCTGTCGAACATGGCGGAAACACTCGACGCCGTCTATCAGAACAGGGAGTACGTGTAGGGCATGGTTGACGAGAAAAAAGACGACGCTTCGGGAGTCGCTGAGCCGGACTCCAAGGACGGTGACGGCGAGAAATCCGAACTCGAATCGCTCCAAGCGCAGCTTGATGAGGCGATAGCAGAGAAGGACAGGTATCACCGCGCATACTCGGACTCGGTAGATTTCTCGCGGCGCGCCGGAGAGCGGCACTCGGCGGAACTTCAGTACGCGACGGCGCCGGTTCTGACACAGTTGCTTTCAAGCGTGGACGACCTGGAGCGGGCCTTCGGGTCCATCCCGGATACGATGCTGCGGATGACGTGGGTTGAGGGCATTCTGCTCATCTACCGCAAGCTTCAGGGGACGCTCGAATCGAGCGGGGTGACGGAGATCGAGGCGGCAGGGGCTGTCTTCGATCCGAATTTGCATGAAGCGATTTCACGGGTGCCGGGGCCGGAGGGACGCATCGTGGAGGTGCTCCAGAAGGGGTACATGCTCCATGACCGCGTGCTGAGGCCGGCGCTTGTGCAGGTGGGGGACGGTTCGACGTCCGGTGGGGCGAGCGACGGGTCTGAAGCCGAGTCGGCAGATGACCAAGCTCGCTGACGAGAGAGAAACAACAACACAGGGAACACAAGGAGACACGTAAGGAATGGCAAGGGCAATCGGAATCGACCTGGGTACGACGAACAGCGTTGTCGCGGTCATGGAGGGCGGCGAGGGGACGGTCATCCCGACGCCGGAGGGCAATCGGCTGACGCCGTCTGTGGTCGCTCTGAACAAGAATGGCGAACGTCTTGTGGGGCTTGTCGCCAAGCGACAGGCGGTGACGAACCCCGATCAGACGATTTTCAGCGTCAAGCGGTTCATCGGCCGCAAGCAAAATGAGGCGGACGTGCAGCAGGACACCAAGCTGGTGCCCTACCCCGTCGCGGCCGCGCCGAACGGAGACGTACGGGTCACGATGGGCGATAACCAGTACAGCCCGCAAGAGATCTCCGCCATGATTCTGCAGAAGCTCAAGGCAGACGCGGAAACATACCTGGGAGAGACGGTCACGGACGCCGTGATCACCGTTCCGGCGTATTTCAACGACAGCCAGCGGCAGGCGACCAAGGACGCAGGCACAATCGCGGGTCTCAATGTCCTGCGGATCATCAATGAGCCGACGGCGTCCTCGCTGGCCTATGGGCTGGACAAGAAGGGCGAGGAAATCATCGCCGTCTTCGACCTCGGCGGCGGGACGTTCGACATCTCAATCCTCGAGATTGGCGAAGGGACGTTCCACGTGCGGTCAACGGCAGGCGACACTCACCTGGGCGGGGACGACTTCGATAATGCCGTTGTCGATTGGATGATCGACGAGTTCCTCAAGCAGGAGGGCATCGACCTGCGGTCAGATAGGAGCGCGATGCAGCGTCTCCGGGAGGCGGCGGAACGCGCCAAGTTGGAGCTGTCCACCGTCACGCAGACGGAGCTGAATCTGCCATTCATCACGGCGGACGCGTCCGGCCCGAAGCACCTTGCGATGAACTTGACGCGGGCACAGCTGGAATCCCTGACCGCAGCGCTGGTTGAGAGGACTGCCGGTCCGTGCCGCCAAGCGCTGGAGGACGCCGGCTTGTCCGCAGGGCAAGTGAATGAGGTCATTCTTGTCGGCGGCCAGACACGAATGCCTGCGATCCAAGAGAAGGTTACGCAGATCTTCCAGAAGGAGCCCAATCGCTCCGTAAACCCTGATGAGGCCGTCGCCGCCGGCGCGGCAATCCAGGCCGGCGTGCTGACGGGCGACGTGCAAGACCTGCTGCTGTTGGATGTGACACCGCTCTCACTCGGTATCGAGACGCTGGGCGGGGTGGCGACGCCCATCATTCCGCGGAATACAACGATTCCGACGTCCAAGAGCCAGACGTTCTCGACGGCAGCGGACGGACAGACCAGCGTGGAGATACACGTGCTGCAAGGCGAGCGTTCAATGGCCAGCGACGACAAGTCGCTTGGTCGGTTCATGCTGGATGGCATTCCACCCTCGCCGCGCGGGATGCCGCAGATCGAAGTGACGTTCGACATCGACGCGAACGGCATCCTGAACGTGAACGCCAAGGACCAGGCGACGAACCGCGAGCAGAAGATCGTCATCCAGGCCGGCAGCGGGCTCAGCAGCGACGAGATCGAGCAGATGACAAAGGACGCGGAGGCGCACGCGACAGAGGACGCGCAGCGCCGCGAGGAGGTGGAGATTCGCAATACGGCGGACTCCGCAGCCTACGCCGCAGAACGGCTGCTAGAGGAACACAAGGAAGCCATTACAGATGATGTCCGGGACCGCGTGCAGGCCAAGGTGACGGAGGTGCGGCAGGCACTGGAGCAAAATGCGCCTGCGGAGCAACTGCGTACACTGACAGAGGAGTTGAGCAGGCTCGTGCAGGAAATCGGGCAGTCCATGTACGCGCAACAGGGCGCGGACGCAGGCGGCGCGAATGGCGCGAGCAGCGAGGCATCCGCCGACGATTCGGAGACGGTTGAGGGCGAGTTCCGCGAGGTGTAGGTATCGAAACCGGTTCGTACCGTGACTTCTGATCTACGTGTCGACCATCCCGCGCTCGAGACGTTCCTTGGGCAGCTGGGGGGCGTTGCCGTTAGCGTGGCGGATCCTGTGGGGCTGATTCGGAGGACGCTCGACCCCTTTCGGCACTTGCTGATGGAGAACTTTTTGCCGGACGAATACCGGGATACTCCCCCGAATGAAGTTAGTCGGTGGGTTCTCTTTCGCTCGTCGGATCGCTCCCTGAATCTGGTGGTTTCCGTGATTCCACCCAAGCACAAGACCCCCATACACGACCACGGGGCACGCTGGGGACTGGCGGGCATCTACCAGGGAGGGGCGCGAGAGGTGTCCTATGTCCCGAATCTTGAGAAGGTGGACGACGGTTCCGTGATCAAACGCACGACGCGACGGCGACTCAAGCCGGGCGACGTCACGGCAATCCTGCCGCCGGAGATGGACATCCACTCGACAGAGGTGACGTCATCGATGCCGGCGGTCGTTCTGATGCTGTTGGCGTCCGGGCCCGATGATCCGCAGCGGTACGTCTACGACACGCGCCGCCATACGCGGTCATTGGCAGGCGATCACTACGAGGATCATTACTAGGCGTCTTCGCGGGCGGCTGCGGGGGCGGGCGTTTCAGGCTCACCGTCGGCAGGCTGGGCCTTTGCGTATCCGATGGCAAATTGGGGCGTGGGACGGCGGATGAGCATTGTCAATGGCGCGGCGATGAAGGCCAGCACGGCGAATGCCAGGAACACCGGACGGTAAGTACCCAAATCCTCAAACACGATGCTGGCGATGAGTGGCGACAGCGCGAAACCCGCCTCAGTGGTCATTGACAGCAAGCCCTGCAGCGCGCCGAATGAGTTGCGGCCAAAGAGATAGCCCTGCAGCGCCATCCGCGCGACAATCGTCCCCCCAAATCCGAATCCCCACAAGACTAGGAAAACGAAGAGTGTCCACTCGCGCGCGGCATCGACCTGGGAGAGCATGAGCACAGCCGCCGCCTGCACGCAGAAGGCAAGCGCGGTTACGCGCTTCTTGTCATACAGATCGGCGAGGAACCCGAACGTGATCCGACCCAGCACTGTCCCAAGCGGCAGCAGCGGCAAGAAGAATGCCGCGGCCTCACGCTCGATGCCGATGCTGCCCATGTAGGGCACCCAATGCACGGTCAAGGTCGCAATCGTGAGGAATGTCAGGCCTGAGCAGATCGCCATCAGCCAGAAGGCTTGGGAACGCAGCGCTTGCATGGCCGTCGTGGTCATCTCGGCGTCGTCTGACATCTCCGCACCCGGGCTGACCTCTAGCGGCGGGAAATCAGCCCCATCCGGATAAAGGCCCATGTTCTCGGGCCGGTGGCGGAAGATGAGAATGGTGACCGGCATAAGAACCAGGAACATCACACCAAGAATGAAGAAGGTGTCCCTCCACCCCAGGCCATCAAATTCAAATCCGAGAATCACTCCGCCGTCAATCAGCCAGTAGAGAGGCGGGGCAATGAGTCCGGCCAACGCAAATCCAAGCGAATAGGTGCCGAGCGCACGGCCGCGAGCGCGCACGAACCAGTTGGCCACGGTGGGCCCAACGGAAAGCCAGATTCCCATGGAGCCGAGGTTCAGCAGTGAGAACCACAGGTAGAACATGGGGAGGCTCTGAACGTAATGGAGCATTATCATGCTCACGGCGACGATGACCATGCCCCCGCCGATCAATGGTCGGGGTCCGATCCGGTCAAACAGCCCGCCCAGGAATGGCGAGAAGATGCCAATAACAACGCCCATGATGGGATAGGCGATGGTCAACTGGGTCTTGGTCCATCCCATTTCTTCCGTCACCGGATCCAACACAAGGGTGAACCCGTAGAACAGGATGCCGCCCTGCAGGATGTTCAGGAGGACGGCGGCGATGACAATCCACCAGCCGTAGAAGATACGCGGTTTCTTACGCGTTATGTAACCGGCGGGCGGCTGGACTCCGTTAGGGCTTGCCATTCATCAATGGTACGCCCCTCTGTTTTCTCGGCTCGCGGTCAACTTTGATTTGCCTATGGTGTTTGACTCCGCGTTCCGGCGTGACGCGGCATTGGAGCGGCTGGTTTGCGGTCAGGCATTCCGAATGGGGAGAGCGGGGAGGTATTGGGCGTCTATGGTGCGCGGGGTACTGTGGCGGGCTCCTCGTCGGCAGCCTCTTCTACGTCGTTGTCCGTGCGGATGGCCGGGACGAATCCTCTCGCAGCCAGCCCTGGACGTCGAATCAAGAGGGTTAGCGGGACGGACATGAAGCAGAGGAAGGCGTAGACGAGGAAGGCGGGGCGATAGGTGCCCAAACCTTCAAAGACCATACTGGCAATGAAGGGCGCCAGGGCAAAGCCGGCCTCGCTAGTCATGGAGAGCGCTCCCTGAAGCGCGCCAAAGGAGTTGCGGCCAAAGAGGAAGCCCTGCAATGCCATTCGCGTGACCACCGTGCCTCCAAAGCCGAAGCCCCAGAAACCAAGGAAGAGGAAAATGCTCCATTGGCGCGATTCATCCACCCATGCAAGCGTGAAGACGGCACAGGCCTGAACACCGAAAGCGAGAGCGGTCACACGCCGCTTGTCCATGAAATCGGCGAGGAATCCGAATGTGAGCCTGCCCATGACGGTGCTCAGAGGCAGTAGGGTCAAGTAAAACGCCGCTGTCTCACGCGAGAATCCGGTGCTGCCGAGATACGGCACCCAGTGAACCTGCAGGGTGGCAATCGCCAGGAATCCAAACATCGATGCGACGGCGAGCAGCCAGAATGCCGATGTCTTGAGTGCCTGCGACGCGGTGGAATTGACCTCAACATCGTCGGAAATCGCAGCGCTGGATGACATGGTGGTCTCCGCCGGCGGCTCGTCCGCGCCGTCCGGGTAGAGGCCGAGGTCCTCGGGGCGATGCCGGATTATGAGCACTGCGATGGGCATCATGATGAGGAAGACAATACCGGCAATGAAGAACGCATCTCGCCATCCGACACCGGCAAAGACGAGCCAGCCGTAGTCGACGCCATCGACGAGCCAGAGGAAGGGCGGGGCCATGAATCCTGCGAAGGCGAATCCGAGGGAGTAGATGCCGACGGCGCGGCCACGCATTCGCACGAACCAGTTGGCGACGGCCGGGCCGACGGCCATCCACATGCCGACAGAGCTGGCGTTGGCGAGCGAGAACCACAGGTAGAACCAGATAAGGCTGTCCACGGAGTGGAGCATGATGAGGCTGAACCCGAGTCCCGTCAGGCCAAAGGCGAGGAGCGGCCTCGGGCCAACCTTGTCAAACATCCAACCAAGCAACGGGGCGAGGATTCCAATACCTAAACCCATGAAGAGATAGGCGCCGGTAATCTGCGTCTTGGTCCAGTTCATCTCCTCGGTGATTGGATCAATCACAAGGGTGAAGCCGTAGAAGAGGATTCCGCCAAAGACGATGTTGAGAAAGACTGAGGCGATGACAATCCACCAGCCGTAGAAGATACGCGGCTTTTTGCGAACGATGCTGCCTTGCGGTGGAATACCGTTGGGAAGAGTCACTCATCCATGGTACGCCCCTTATGTCACCCCAAGTACGAGGCGCTGGGCGCGAATGCTAGGCTATATGAGCTTTCATTCGCATTGTCGGGTAGACGCGGTTTTCTCCGAACTCACGCGCAGGACGTTCAGGAATGCAACAACGCAGCGGGTTTCGTGTGCCATCGCCAACGTCGATTTTCTACGGTTGGTGGATCGTGCTGGCTGCGTTTATGGTCGCTTTCATCTATAGCGGTTTCTTTTTCTATGACTTCACGCTCTTCGTAACACCCATCCGCGAGGAGATACCGGATGTGGGCGCGGCTATTGAACCGGCGTTCATCGTGGCAACCATCTTAGGCGCGGTGTTGTCGCCGCTGTTGGGCGGTTTCTTTGACAAGAGCGGGCCGAAGCCTGTTGTCGGCGGCGGGATGATCCTGGGCGCGGCGGGGTTCGCGATCATGGGCGTGATGACGGAGCCGTGGCACCTGTACATCGGCCTGACGTTGGCGGGTCTGGGGCCAATCGTCTTCTTTGCCGGTGGGGTCTCAGCCGTCGTCAATTGGTTCGACCGGATGAGGGGTCGCGCGGTGGGGATTACGGTTGTCGGGCTGGGGGCGGGGGGTATTCTCACGCGTCCGTCTCTGTACGTGATGGAGGCGATCGGCTGGCGGGACTCATTCCTCCTCATGGCAGCCATCATCATCATCGTCCTCCTGCCAATGGCGTTCGTCCTGCGGCGATCACCGGAAGACTACGGGATGAGGCCGGACGGGGACGAGGCGGAGGGCACGGACGCATCCGGGGCTTTGCAGGGGCCGATCCTGTACGGACTGACGTTCACGCAGATTCTTCGAACGCCAACGTTTTGGTTCCTGTCCCTGCTGATGTTCCTCTCGTTCTGGCCAATCGGCGCGTTGCAAATCCACCAGGCGCCGTTTATGGAGGACGCCGGTTATTCACGGCTGGCAGCGGCGGACGCTGTGGGGGCGATGGCGCTGATAACGATTGTCGGGCGGGTTGGGGGCGGTTGGATGGCCGACGCGATGGATCCGAGGCGGGGGACGGTTATTGCGACGCTCCTGCAGGCCATCGGCATCGCGGCATTTGCGTTGAGCAGACCGGAGGCGAACTGGTATCTGATACTGTTCTTTGTCGCATTCTCTCCCGGGTTCGGCGCAATCATCGTGCTGCAGCCAGCGCTTCTTGCGACGTATTTCGGTCGGCGGGCGTTCGGGGCGGCACAGGGCTTTCTGTGGACGATGGTGGCTATGGCAGTATCTGTGTCGCCGTATGTGGCGACACTATCCGATGAGTACCTGGGCGGGATGCAGAACGGTTTCCTGATGTTCGCGGCGTTCAGTTTCCTCGCGATGATCCTCGTATTCATCGTGTTGCCGAGGCCGGGAATTGTCCGCCCGCGCGGGCGTGTCATCATCCCGCCGGAGCCGGAGTCAAGCGGTACGCGGAGATGAAGCCGACGGGTATCGGCTAGTCGGTTGAGGGGGAGCCGCCGGGGCGTTCTGCGACTGCGGCGGGTGGTCGCGCCGCGGGAATATCTCCATCCATAGGCGGGCCGGTGTGGTCATCGGCGACGCCGTTGGGCGGGCCACCACGGCCAGTGGGCGGGCCTCCATGCCCACCGGGAACCTGTACGGTCTCTGTCCCGCGTGTGCGAAGCTGCGGGAAGAATGCGAGCAGGGCGATGGAACAGAAAAATGCGCCAAGGCCCGTTAGCGTGACGGCAAGCGGGGCGCCGTACAGCTCTGCAATGACGCCGGTGATGAGCAGGGCGAAGGGCTGAAATCCGAACACGATCAAGCGCACGCTCATCACGCGTCCGCGCAGGTGGTCAGGTGTCAAAACCTGCACCAGTGAGAAATTCCCCGTCATTACAAGCTGGAAGAACCAGCCTGCTATCGCCGCGAAGACAAGCGCGATTATGAACGCTCCCGATGTTGGGCCTGACAGCTCCAGTCCGAGGAATTCCGCAAAGGCCGTCGCCTGCGAGAATCCGGCAATCATCAGCCCAACGCCAATGGCGCCGATGGACAGCCACATCTTGAGTTGATTGACGGAACTGAATGTGGCGATGAGGAGGGATCCGATTGTGCCCCCGATGCCGCCTGCCATGCCCAGGTAGCCAAGACCGGCCGGCCCCGCCTCCAACACTTCCTCCGCAAAGACCGGCAGCAGTGCCTGATAGGGCATTCCGAAGAACGTGGCAATCATGCCAAGCAGGATGAGCCCAAGCAGGATACGGCTGTGTCGTATATGCCGCAGCCCTTCTGTGATGTTCTCGATTACGCTGCCTTTGGGCTGTCCTTGTCCCCAAGCCGGCGCCGCGGAAAGCCGGATCAGCATAAAAAGCGGCACGGACACGCCCACAAGCGCGGCTCCTGCAAAGAACGCCAACGACGGATCAACGTCCAGCAGGAATCCGGCGGTGACCGGTCCAATCAGCGCGCCGCCGCTGAACATGATGGATGACAGCGCCGTAGCGTTGGCGATGTGCTGTGGCGGCACGAGGCTTGGCACCATGGAGAACCGCGCGGGCGACGAGAGCGCGAACATCGTGCCGTGTATAAGTGAGAGCGCAAGCAGATGCCACTCGTTGATGAGGCCGGTCAGGACAAGCAAGGCCAGCGTGATATGGGTAAGGAAATTGGAGACATCGCTGGCGATCAGGATGTGCTTGCGGTTGAATCGATCAGCGATGACGCCGCCAAATACGGAGAGGGGAAGCGCGGGAAGGAGCGACGCGGCGCTGATAACCGTCACCCACAGTTCAGAGTCTGTGAGGTCGAATGTCAACCATCCACGGGCGATGATGAGCATGAAGAATGAGGTGATTGAGAGGATGGAGCCGACCCAGTAATACGTATAGCTCCTTGACTGGAATGCGCGGAACGGGCCGCCTGCCTCATTGACGGGCGCTCCGCCGCCCCATCCTCCTGGGGGACCACCAGGGCCGCCATTGGGGGGGCCGCCTGCCGCGGGCGGGCCGCCGCCCGGCCTCTGCCCTGCCTGAGATGCCATTAGAGTGTCCTGTCGATTAACGAGAGCAATATGACTATCTGCGTATTCGTAGCGAGAACATAAGTATACGCCTATTCGGGTGGAGCTCTGGCGGCGTGGCGCCTTGCGGGCCTATGACTGGCCGACTGTGTGGAGCAGGTGCATGAGGTCTGACGGGAGTTCCTTGGTTGTTGCAAGCACGTCTTCAAGCGGGGTGAAGACGGGGGTGTTGCCCGCCTCGCTGACCATGTGGTGATCGAGGCCGTCATTGAGACATTCCACGGCGGCAGCGCCCAGCACAGTGCCGAGTATCCTGTCCGCCGCCGTCGGCACGCCACCGCGCTGCAAGTGTCCGAGCACTGTCACGCGGTAATCCACTTGCAACCTGCCGTTGAGTTGCTGCTGAACCTTGTCGGCAACTGAGAACGCGCCACCTGCCTCTTCGCCCTCCGCCACGACAACGAGGAGACTGCGCTTGCCGCCCCGATGCGCCGTGACAAGGCGGCGGCACAGCACATCGATATCCTCATGTTCCTCAGGGATGACGATGGCATCCGCGCCGCCGGAGAGGCCTGCATAGAGGGCTATGAGGCCGCGGGTGCGACCCATGACCTCAACAAAGAAGACGCGGCCGCTGGATTCGGCGGTGTCGCGGATGCGATCCATCGCCTCGACAGCGGCGTTGACTGCAGTGTCAAAGCCGATGCACATGTCCGCGCCGGGGATATCGTTGTCGATCGTTGCCGGAATGGCGACAACCTTGCAGTGCTGTTCCTCGTGGAGCTTGAGCCCGGCCCGCAGCGTGCCCTCTCCTCCGATGACGACGAGCCCGTCGAGCCCGGACGCTGCCAGTTGTTCGGCTGCGCGGAAACGTCCTTCTTCGGTCTCGATGGCGGCGGCGCGGGCGGTTCCGAGTATGGTGCCGCCGCGCTGGAGGATGTGAGCGACGGAGCGAGGGCCAAGTCGCTGGAAATCGCCGCGCATGAGGCCGTCATAGCCGTTGCGGATTCCAAGGCTGCGAATACCAACGGATGCGGCGGCACGGACGACGGCACGAATCGCCGCGTTCATGCCGGACGCGTCTCCCCCGCTGGTGAGAATTCCGATCTGTCGCATTGCGCTTGTCCGTCCCATTGTAGACGGGGGGTCAAGGTGCGTGGAGGGTTAGTTGCGGGCGAGGGCCCAGCCGCGGAGTTCGAACATGGCGGTGCGGGCGACTCGGAGTTTGAAGTCGAGGCGCTGGGCGGGGTAGCGGCCTTCTCGCATCTTGTGGTCGTTTGCGTCAGCGATGCCGATGTAGGCGAGGCCGACGGGCTTGCCCTCCAACTCACCGGGCCCGGCGACACCTGTGATGCCGACGCCGACAGTCGCTCCGCTCCGCTCACGGGCGGCGTCCGCCATGGCGATGGCGCATTCGCCGGAGACCGCACCGTGATTCTCGATGATGTCGGCCGGGACGCCCATCGCGATCTTCATCTCATTGGTGTAGGTGACGTAGGCGGCACGGAAGTAGGCCGACGCGCCGGGGGCGTCCGTGAGGATGTTGGCAAGGTTGCCGCCGGTACAGGATTCCATGGTGGCGACTGACAGGCCGCGCTCGGTATAGACGCGCTGGATAACGCCCTCAAGGGTGTCGTCGTCCTGCCCCCAAAGGTGGGTCGCGAGGCGGTCTTTGACCTCGTCCTCGACCGGGGTGATGAGTTGTGTCGCATCCAACTCGTTCGAGGCGCGGGCGGAGAGGCGGATATGGATTCCGTCAGACTTTGCATAGACCCCAATGGTGGGGTTGAGGCCGCGCAGCAGCTCGCCGAGTCGTTCATCGACACTTGCCTCGCTTAGGCCGAAGGTCTTGATGGTGCGGGAGTGGATGACGGCGTCGTTGCCCATGAGTTGGAGGCGGAGGCGCGGCAGGGCTTGCTCTTCCCACATGCCGTACATCTCACGAGGGACGCCCGGCATAACGATGATGATTTTCTTGTCCTTTTGCACCCACCATCCGGGAGCAGTGCCGCGTGGGTTTGGCAGGGGCTGCGCGGAGGGGATGAGCATTGTCTGCTTGAGGTTGCGCTCCGCCATTGCGATGCCGCGCCGATCAAAGAACTCTCTCAACTCTTTCTCAAGTGTGGCGTCAGAATACAGCTCTTCACCGAGGAACTGGGCGATGGCTTCGCGCGTGACATCGTCCTCCGTGGGACCGAGGCCGCCTGTCGCGACGACGACGTCCGAGCGGCTCCACGCTTCTTCAAAGACACGGGCGAGTCGGTCCTTGTTGTCACCAACGGTCGTGACACGGTAATTGCCGATGCCGATGCCTGGGAGTTGGGACGCGAGGTAACTGGCGTTGGTGTCTACCAGCGCGCCAAGCAGGATCTCCGTGCCGATGGAGATGATCTCTCCACGCAGCACTTCAACATCATTTGTGCTCATCGGCGCGATGCCCTCCTGCGACTCGTTCGGCCTCGTTCCTATACTCTAAGGTACGTTATCGGTTTTGCAGGGTGGGGCCTTTCGACAGGATCAGGGCGACCCTACGACTACGCTCAGGGTGAACGGGGATGGAAGGAGTGAGGAACGATGCTAGGTGCGCCTGACGCTTTCCATGTGCGCATGATGCGCTCGGCTCTGGGTGATTCTCTGCTGTACGACGAGTTGCGGCGAGACCCGGGAGCGATCCGACAAGCCGTTTTTGTGGTCATCCTGGTGTCGGTCGTCCATGGCCTTGTGGCGTCGCTTGCAACGCTCTATGGAGACGGGGAGCAGACGGCGTCAACCGTATTCATCTCCTCTCTCATCTTCACGGGTCTGGGTTGGACGCTCTCGGCGCTGTTCTCGTACATGATCGTTTCCGTGATTGCGGGGACGTCCGCATCGGGTTTCCTGGGCGGCACGTTTTTGCAGTTCATCCGAAGCGTCGGCTTCACGGCGTCGCCCGCCCTGCTCATGATTCTTGTCCCCCTGCCAGTGATCGGCGGGGCGGCCGCGCTCGCCACTACAATCTGGATCGCGACGGCCATGATGATTGCGACTCGGGAGTCGTTGTCGTGCAGCATGCCGCTGGCGGCGGTGGCGGTGATCGTGGGGACGCTCATTGGCCGGGCGCTCGCACTATTGACCCTTGTCATAGTCGTCGCTCCTGCGGCGTAGGCCGGCGTCACTTCAGGCATGACCTCGACCGGCGACCCAGGCGATTCTCCGCGGCCACGCAGGTGGGGTCGGGTTGCGGACGTCATCGAGGGCGGCGTGATCTACATGGAGGACGCTGAACGGCTGGTGTTGGCGGGCATCACGCTGCCGACGAATCCTGATCGGCACGCGCAGGCGCATGCATACCTGTCCGAGCTGGTGGCGGATACAATAGTGTTTTATGAGGCGAGCGAATCGGACAGTCTCGGCAGGCTGAAGGCAGAGGTGTGGGTGGGCGATGTCAACGTCAACGATGCGCTCCGCGCCCGCGGGTACGTCGACTGAGGACGGCGTGAACGCCGCTATGTCTCGGCCGATGGGCGGCACGTGGAGACGCGCGCGCCGATTCGTTTCTACGGTTCTGTTCGGCGCGGAGGCAGCGCAGATCCTGGACACCCGTGACGTCAACTCATACTTCCGCACGACGGAGGGTTGACCGGACGATATCGGCCTCGCAGTTCGCGACATCTACAACACGGCTGGCCACGGCGGGCGGGTGTAGCTGGGGGACCAGCCCCCCACTCTAACGCTCCCCCACAGAGGGAGAGGGGATTCTTTGTGGGGCGGATACCCGTATACTCTTAAGCGAGCGGGCGGTTTTGCTGCCCGCGGTTTGTTTGTCGGTCGGGGCGTAGCGCAGTTTGGCAGCGCGCCGCGTTCGGGACGCGGAGGTCCCCGGTTCAAATCCGGGCGCCCCGATATTTTTCTCGGTTCGCGATCAAGGAACAGCGGCCCAAAAGGTATTCAGCCCGCGTTCCGGCTTTGGCGGTTAACGCGTCTTTAGATTCCTCGGCTGCGCTCGGAATGACAACGCGGCTAGAAGGGTGGAACTTGCGTCGTTAGGTGGCGCGGCGGGAGAAGGCGTCTTCTTTGTCCAGCTTGGCGTAGGTCTTTTCGCCGTTCCTGGTGGGCTTGTAGCGTCGCATGAAGCCGCGCTCTTCTCCCTCGACCTCCTCAATGAGATCGGCCTCAATGAGGGCGCGAACGATCATCTCACCCATGTAGCCGCCGGCGGGGAGGTGGTGACCGCCCATCGGCTCACCTGTGGCCTGGAAGGCGCGGCAGATGTCTCGCAGGGCCTGTGCAGCCTCAATCATCATGCTTTCCATGACGCGGGTGACGACGGGCGTCCCCCGCACGGATCCTGTGAAATCATCGAATGCCGGCACTTGTTGCTCCCGTTGGTGTGATTCTTCGCTGCGCTCAGAATGACATAGGAAGGCTCAGGATGTCATTGGACTCCCGTATTGACTTGGGTGTGTGTCGCTATTCGTTGTCGTCGTTGGGTGACACCATGTTTGTGAACGGGCGGAGCAGGCTTGTGAACTCCATCGGGAAGATGAACTTGGTCGACGGCGCGGCGCCCACATCCTTGAGCGTTTCCAGGTACTGCAGGCTGAGGGTGTTGGTGTCGATGCCGCGGGCGACGGCGGAGATGCGATCAAGGGCTGTCGCGAAGCCATCGGCGCGGAGGATGGCCGCCTGTTGATCGCCTTCGGCGGAGAGTATCTCGGCCTGCCGCTCGCCCTCGGCCCTGAGGATGGCGGACTGCTTTTCGCCCTCGGCGACGGTGATCGCCGCCTGGCGTGTTCCTTCGGCTTCCGTGACGGCTGCGCGACGGATTCTCTCCGCGGACATCTGGCGGTTCATGGCCTCCTGGATGTCACGGTTGGGCTCCACCTCACGAATCTCAACCTGGGTGACCTTGATGCCCCAACGTTCCGTGACCTCGTCAAGCTTGGTACGCAGGGATTCGTTGATGCGCTCTCGCTGTGAGAGGACATCGTCAAGGTTCATCTCGCCGATTACTGCTCTGAGGTTGGTGGTTGCGATGCCGACGACGGCGGAGCGGAAGTCGACGACCTCCAGCACGGCTCGTTCGGCGTCGGATTCCTGCACCCGCATGTAGACGAGGAAATCGATGTCGATGGGGGCGTTGTCGAGGGTGATGTTGGTCTGGCGGGGGATATCGATGACGAATTCGCGGAGATCGACCTTTTGCGTGGCCTGGAATGGCCACACAAGGAGATTGAGTCCGGGCTGTCTCATGCCGGAGTACTTGCCGAGCGTGAAAACCGCCAGGCGCTCGTATTGCTTGACTACCGCGATATACGGGATCATTTGCCTGCTCCTTTCGTCCGTTCGTGTGAACGGCTCACTCTTCTCTTCTGACTGTCACGATCAAACCGTCCATCCCGACGACGACGATTGTCGCTCCCTCTTCTATCGGCTCACCGTGCGCGGACTCGGCCGTCCAAATTTCGCCGTGCACACGCACTGAGCCGGTGGGGTTGATGGCGTCGGTAACCCTGCCGGACATGCCCACAGGGATTGTCGTTGGCGAAGTGTAATCGGCCCCTCGGTATTGAGCCAGTGCCCGGAAGGTCAGGGCGAGGCCGGTGAAGACGGCGATACCGACGGCGCCCAGCATCCAGTAGCTGACGCGGAAACTGGGCGAATCAATGGGCGGGGCCTCGAAACTGCCGAATAAGAGGAAGCCGCCGATAAGGAAGCTGAAAGCGCCTCCGATGCCGAAGACGCTGATGCCCGGGGCCTGCATCTCCATGTAGAAGAAAACCATCGCCGCCACGATGAGGCCGAAGCCTACCCAGTTGACCGGAAGGTTGCCAAGGGCGACGAAGGCCAGCGCGAGCGCGATAAGGCCGACGATGCCGGGCCCAAGGAAGCCGGGGCTGATGAGCTCAATGATGATTCCGAGCCCACCGATTGTCAGCAGCAGGAAGGCGATGTTCGGGTTGGAGATGATCTCCAGGAAGCCCTCCAGGGCCGTCTTTTCGATGTCTCGTAGAGGGAGGCCGTCGGTTTCAAGTACGATTTCGCTGCCGCTTATGGTCACCGTGCGCCCGTCCAGACTTGCGAGAAGATCGTCGATGTCATCAGCGATGAAGTCGATGATGCCCTCGTCGAGGGCCTCAACAGCGGTGTAGGAACGGGCTTCAAGGACAGTCGCCTCCAGAGCCTGCGGGTTGCGGCCCGTCCGTTCGCCGATGCTCCTGAGGAATGCGGCGGCATCCTGTCTCGCCTTGGATTCCAAGGTGTCAGGCAGATCCTCCCCTCCACCGCCGACCGGGGACGCCGCGCCGATATTGGTGGCGGAGGACATGACGGCAACATGGCCTGCCGCCGTGATGAACGTGCCTGCGGAGGCGGCCTGCGCGCCGCTGGGGGCGACGTACACAACCACCGGAACGCGGCTGGCGAATATCTCCTCAACTATGTCGCGGGTTGAGTCCAGCAAGCCGCCGGGGGTGTCGATACGGATGATGGCGATCTCGGCATTGTCGTCGGCGGCACGGCTGAGGGCGCGGGAGACATAACGAACGGTCACCGGTTGAATTGTGCCGTCGACTTCGACGAGGGCGGCGTGTCCGCCTGATCGTTCCTGGAAGACGGGGGCCGCTCCTATGGCAAGGCCGCTGAATCCGACAATGATCAGGAGGGCGGCGATGAGGCGTAGCGCCATGCCCACGAGGCTTGAGCGGTTGCGTTTGCCAGAGGGCGCGCGGCGTTGCCGACGCGATTCGCGCGGACCGGCACTCTGTTCAACGAATGCGGACACGTATCCCCCATAGATGCCGCTCACACAAGCGCCCCGGTGGGAGTCCCCACGGGCGGCGTGGGCGACGGCATCCGCTGTATTATATGCGCCTACGGATTCCTCCCCGCCCGCGCCCCTATCACGCATGGGGCTGGCTTGCCCTGGGATTCGCGGAACGAGGTTAATGTCCACTCCGCGCGAAACGGATACTGAACAGCAGGAGCAAGAGCAGACGCACCGAGCCGTTACGTCTCCTCTCGGCTCTCTGGCCGTCCCCAATTTCCGCAATTACTGGTTCAGCGCAGTCTCGTTCGTGATGGGCTGGCAGATCCTGCGCATCGTCATCGCGTGGGAAGGTTATGAGCTGACCAATTCGGAGATCTTCCTCGGCTACCTGGGGTTCGCCATGGGGTTCGGCACGATCAGCGTGAACCTGATTGGGGGTGTGGCGGCTGATCGGGTCAGTCGGCTGGGACTGCTTATCACCACGCAGGTCTGCATGACCATCACGGTGACGGTTCTGATGATGCTGACATTTGGTCAAGTACTCTTGCCGTGGCACCTGCTGGCGGCGTCTGCGGCCATCGGCATCATCCAGGGAATCGACCAGCCGACGCGGACAGCGGTGGTTCCGGCGCTGATTCCCGACCGACGGCTGTTGATGAACGCTTTGGCGCTCAGCTCGTCCGTGTGGCAGGGGACACGGGTGTTTGGCCCGGGTTTGGGCGGAGTGCTGATCGAGCGCATCGGTTCCGCGGCGACGTTCGGGTCGGTGACGCTGGGCTATGGACTTGGCACGCTGCTCCTCTTCTTCGTGCGGATTCCACGCGTGGATCGGATTCGCGGCAACGTGTTCAAGGAATTGTTCGAGGGGATCACGTTCATCGCGCGGCGCAATCTCTTCGCGAGTCTTATCCTGCTGACGTTCGTGGACAGTTTCTTTGGCGTGGCGTATATCCAACTGATGCCGGTATTCGCGCGGGACATCCTGGGGATAGGCGCGGACGGCATGGGGTTGATGCTGGGAGCATCGGCGGCGGGCGGGCTGATCGGAACGGGTCTTGCGGCGTTCTGGGTGAAGGGGCGATGGCCGCTCGTCTTGTTGCTGGGCGGAGCGGGACTGTTTGGGGCGATGGTGATGCTGTTCGCATTCAGCACGGTCCTGTGGCTGTCGCTTGGCGCGCTATTCCTATCGGGAACCTTTAACTCGCTGTCGCAAATAACCAATCTGACGCTGCTGCAGAGCGCGGTGCCGGAGGACTTGCGAGGCCGCGTGATGGGCGTGTTCAGCCTGACGTACAGCCTGATCCCGTTGGGCGGTTTGCAGGTGGGCGCGCTGGCGGAGTGGTTCGGAGCGCCGACGGCGGTGGGGATTGGCGGAGCTATTGCGGTGATGTTCGCGATCGCCCTGGCCCTGCGGACGAGTTTCGCGCGGGACGTGCGGGTGGCGGCACGGACGGCGGGGGGGTAGGAGGGGGGACCGACCGGCGAGGGTGACAGGGTCATCACGAACGATGGTGGCCTGCATATCGTTACAATGAATTGGTAGCTACTCGACTCAGCTAGCGCAAGCTTTCATTCAAGCTAAATCTACCCTGAGTTCGCTGGCCTTACACAGAAACTGCATGGAGGTTTGATGAGTTTACTCGATGAGATTCGTTCTGACCTGGTTAACGAATCAGCCGATCTCTCAAACATACTCAGAAAAGCGAAGATACTTGCTAGCGCTATAGCTTTGCCGGAATTTCGAGAGTGGGTAGATTTTGAGCTTAGCGGGTATCCGAACCGAGAAACAGTGCCGGACTACAGGTGGTTTCAGCCGACCAATCTCGGTACATTCGGTGGCCCCTTCCAAAGTGGCATCAAGAATATGGTGCTCCCTACGTACACCTTACCTGACGAAATTAAGGATTTCGCTGAAAACCTAATCTTCTTTGACGGAGTGGGTGCCTTGGAGGCCCAAGTTTCAGGACGGGAGGGCGCAGGGCAAAGGAAGTGGCCTCAAGAAATGGTTATGCTCGCTCGAGATTCCATACAAATGTCTGGAGGCATGGTTCTGATCGATGCACACCAACCAATACCGGCCTATATTGTCTCTGGGATTCTTGATCAGGTGAAGAACAAACTGTTGGATTTTGTACTCGGTCTCCAAGAAAGCAACATCACCTCGGAAGACTTGGATCATCGCAGGGTCAAGCCCGAAGTTGCCCGGAATCTTTTCAATTTCAACATCTACGGAGATCGAAATATAGTCGCAAGCGGTGAGCATATAGAACAAAACGTCGAGAAAGTCCAAGAAGGGTCCATCGACTCACTCTTGGATTTCTTACGCGCACTCGAGGTAAATAGTGCCGACCTTCGGGAACTTAAAGACGCGATCTCAGCTGAGCCTTCTGCACCCAATGG
>DAOUHQ010000009.1:0-6952 GCA_034428515.1 Dehalococcoidia bacterium | reverse complement strand
TTGCGCTTCAACTCCCGAGCAACTGTCGATGCCGGGCGATCCAGACCTGCTGCGATCTCCCTGATCGGGGCTCCCTTGGTATGTAGACGGGCAATCTCACATCGTTCCTCAATGCTGAGCTGGCTATAGCGCTCTCCCAGGGCAACACCTTAATCTGGTGTTGCACTTCGTTTGTGAACTTAGGGAATCCAGCAGCCCTTACCGCTTCGCGGTCTCCGCATAGTTGATGCGGTCGTTGATGATGCGACCGGTGCCATGCTCCACCTTCACCGTGTTGGCCGTCGCGCCGGACCGCGTCCCGATCATGATGAGCGGCGCGCCCCCGGTGTTGTGCAACTGGTAGAACGACCCGCCCGTGATGGTCGCCATCATGCCCGGCGTCAGCACCGCCTTGCCGCCGTCCGGGAAGTTCATCGTCAACTCCCCTTCGATGATCTGGAACGTCTGGTCCTGGTTGTGGCAGTGCATCTCGTCCATCTGATCTGGCGTGTAGTAGTGGATCCACACGGGATCCCGCCCGTCAGCGTGTTGTCGCCCAGCTGCAGCTCCTCGAGAGCGCTCAGCCTGCCCAGCGCGGGCGGAACCACCCCGGTCAGTCCTCCGCTCCTGAGGCGCAACGCCGTCACCCGACGCGGCTGACTCCCCACCGTCACTCCGGTCCAACTCGTCATCGCCGTCCGCGCGCTCCAGTTCAACAACCCCGTGCCGCGCAATGCGTCGCGCGCCTCCAGCAACGCCTCGCAGTCGGCCACCAGGCCCGGGTTGTTCGACGGGTTCGAAACCGCTAATCCGTCCGAACACGTCGCCCCTTCCGTCACCTCGATCTCCACCGTCACGCTCGCCGTGTTCCCGTTCCCGTCGTCCGCCTCAACCGTCAGCGTGTGCAACGGCGTCGCCGTCCGGTTCAGCAGCCCCGCCACCGTGATCTCTCCCATGCTCTGACCGATCGCAAACGCCCCAGCCGCGTTCCCCGTCATGATGGCATAACTCACCGTATCCCCCTGCGGGTCCTCCCCGAAGACCGTCCCCACCGAAGCCCCAACCGCTTCGTCCTCCTTCACCGTGAAGCTGTACGACTCCGCATCGAACGCCCGGCGACGTGCACTCGCCCGTCTCCGCCACCAGGATCTATGGGGATTCTGGAAACCAAGCAACGACACGCCTAGGTAGCCGTGGCTCATCCGAGGTCCCAATGCAGGGCGATTAGCGACGACTGGGGATTCTCATACTCGAACGCCGCACCGTCCACGCGGGGGTGGAGCATGTTCAACCCCGCGACACCCTCCCACGACCCGATCGCAAGGCTCGAGCAACCGCGTCGAGCGCAACAGGGCACCTGAGGGGGTTCATGGGAGAATGAGTAGGACGGTCCGATCCTGGGTGTTAGAGTCTCAGAGGTAATAGACCCCTCAAAGCTGACGCCTTTGACTTCAAGATTTACCTCAGAATCCACAACAGAATACCAATATGAATAGCGACTAGTCCTGCGATGGCAGTGGCAATCAATGTCAACCTATTACAATGACTCAAGTTTGAAGGACCTACGTAATGGAGATGCCCATCGAATCCCTTCGATCTGCTTTGACATAGCTGATACTGTCGCCGCATATGCCAGTATCTTCGCACAACGATACCAATCAAAGCACCGGTTACTACGGCACTAATGAGTACGTTGGACAGTTCGGTCTCGATCGTAAGAAAGGCAGCAAGCGCAGCATACAGTGGCAAATACAGTAGCGCATCAAAGCTAGCCCGCCCCAAGAGTCCGCGCCGCGTGGCAGGGTTTGGAATCTTCCAGGGTTGCAGAAAATGGAACTTCTCCTGAGGTGTCATGTGGCCAGAGTAACGTCGCAGTCCTAACTCGATAACAGCAGCTCCTATGATAAGGACTACCCAAGCGTAATTCCCAGATATGTGAAATGAGAACGATACGACCAAGCCGACAAGAAGCCACGGCATTAGTTGTATGGCCCACGCAATCTGTCGTGGCATTTGCTCCTCCTTTGTGTCCTTAACAGTGGACGGTTCACAGGAACCCATTAGAGAGTTCCTGTGAACCCCTAGGCACATCTAGCATCCTATCACTATCTGTGCCACAAGTCACTCAGGGGGCTATGGCCTATATGGAATAGTACTCACCCGAGTATGCCCCGCAATCCTCGACCTTTACGTGAGAGGGAATCAACCCAATGTACATTAGGCGAATCATCAGAGTGCAGTCGGCAGGGATAGCCGAGGCGTTGGCTGGCAGTTCATCCTCGATGTCTTCAAGGGCTTCCGTTGCCTCGTCTACTGCCTCGATTGCTGCGAGGCAGTGAATAGACCCGACCACAGCTCCGAACACTCCAGCGAGTATGGTTCCTGCAAGAGGCGCGCCTACGCAGTTGACGGATTGAATATCTTCAAGCATGTCCTCTGCGTCGTCAAGGACTTCATCTGGATCGTCTGTCAAATCCCATCGTACGTAAACCGCCCATCCGAAGGAGATTTCAGGATCGGCCACTACCGGGTAAGCAGCTCCAACGTGGTTCAACGTCTGTACCAACATGCCGTTGCTTAGCTTGTAAACGGTGTCTACTGCTTCCCCATCGGCATCGAACGCCCACGGTGCCTCAATCTTGCCCACAACCTCCTGGTTCGAGTTCAGAACCTCTATGCCACCTTCACCGTCCTCGCTCAACTTGAAGCCGGTAGGTAAGTCAAAGTTGAACTCGTAGGATGTTGGCGCATTCTCATCCCGGACAACCACGTAGGTGGCAAATCCTGTCTGGGATGCGCCAAGTGCGATGTCATATGAAGTGCCAGAGTAGACAGCCAAGTCGTTATCGCTCGTTACGCTCTTGTCGGCGTGCGAGTCAGTGATTGGTGGATAGAAGCGAGCGACCCCTTGGAGGGTGGTTGTCGCCTCTCCGGTCGACACGTCAATCTCACGGGATCTCAACTGGTACGCTATGCCATCTTTGGGATCCGTCGGGATTTGTAGCTTGTCGTTCACATCCAAGTTCACCTTCTCGTGGGTCCGGTGCAGGTCCATCGTTTCCTTGAGCGCATCGTAGTCGGGCTCCTGTGCCGTGCCCTGCGGTGTAGCCGCAATCCAGAAGGCTCCTCCTACAAGTCCTGATAAGAGAACCATGGCCAATGCGGCTACAAAGACCACCCGATGCATGGCTTTGGTTCTGGTCTCGTTGTGATTCTTCACGATTTCCTCCATCTCTAGCTTTCAGGTTTTTGTCACTCCCTAGTTCGGCACTGAAGGGTCAGAGCCATCTCGAGGGCAGTTGGTTCGACCGCTAAGCCTCGTTTCGCCACGCCTCCTTCAACAGCAGCTCGTTCCACAATAGGGTGGACATGAACCGTAGACATGACGGATTGCTACCATTTTTGCTTGTGGGTTTACCAGGGTGATGAAAAACGTCTGAGGGTAGGAACGCGGAGGTGCGGATGGGAAGGGGTTACGCCTGAAGCAGCACGAGCAGGAAGCGGCCATGCGCGGCACATCCGACAAGCAGATCGAGAGTTGGTGGCGCTCACCCCCGAGGACTTGGTCCCTCACGAGCACCCGATCCGCGGATCAAGCCGCTGGCAGACCGAGTGCTTGAGGAGTTGTCGTCCACCTTCAGCCGCATGTACGCCAAGGAGGCCGGCCCTCCGTGCCACCCGAATCGCGCCTCACCACCACCTTCGCGTTGTCATACAGGCACCGCCGCGGCACACTGCCGAAGTATTCGAACGCGCTGACGTGACACTGAATGAAGATCGCCACGTCCTCACGCCGACGGACTCAACGTAAGTCGTCCGCGACCAGCCCAGCACCTCACGGAACACCCAGAGCCGATGTTTATGAACCCGCAGCCGTACCACCCCTGTGACCTGGTCTGAGTGCACTTCACCCGAACGGGGTGCTATACTGCCCCACCTGCCGAACCTACTAACAGGATAGGCTTTGTCGAACACACCAAGCCAACAGACTGATTGGACCTTGGGAAGGAGGAGCGTTGTCTACGAAGGGGACGTTGGCCATGCTAAGAATGGCACCATACGGGGCCTACGCTATGGACATGAACCAGAGAATCACTTTTTGGAACCGTACTGCGGAAGTCCTCACTGGACATCTTACTGATCAGGTACTCGGGCGCGCTTGCTTCGAAGTCCTTCAGAACTGTCCTGCGGAAGGTGAGACTCCGGTCTGTATGGAAGCGTGCCCATCAATCTCGCTCGCGAGATTTGGTCGCATCGCGCCGGTGATGAACGTTTGGATGCTGTGCGCATCGGGAGAGCGGAAAGAGATGACGATGTTCCCTGTGCTTCTGCCTTTTGGTGACGCCGGCCCTACAACCTTGCTGCACCTGTTCCAAGAGATGACGGACCCAGCATACACCACGAGCGGGGCCGAGGGAGTCCGAGAGGTGATCTCTACAGGGCAGCATCCGGACGAACCTGCTGCCCATGAGACCCACTCTACTCCCGATTACGTCGCATCACTGACACCCCGTGAACTTGAGGTATTGCAGCTGCTTGGGTTGGGTCTCAGTGTCAAGGACATAGCCCGAGACCTAGTCCTCAGTGTCAATACCGTTCGCAACCACATCTATCACGCCCGCACAAAGTTGCGCGTGAGGACCACTCTGGACGCAGTGCTCTCAGCTTGGCGTTGGGGGTTACTCTAGTCCTAGCCTACTCCGCTCAAACCTGATTCCAGAATAGTAAGAACTAGTCATGCGCACACCCAGCTCGACCCCGTAACGTGCCCCGAAGCCGCGGGTCTCATACCTCTGCGGAAACACCATCCCCCCATTGGAGACTCGATGGCAACCGATAGCTTGCTGTGTATCTTGGAAGGAGCTCCCTACGGAGCGTATGCGGTGGACGTGAACCAGAGAATCATTTATTGGAACCGAGGAGCTGAACGAATCCTAGGGCACCAGGCGGACTTAGTAATGGGACGCTCGTGCTGCGAGGTCACGGCAGATTCCGCTCAAGACGACAATGGCCCGTCCTGCGAGGAAGGCTGCCCCTCCTTTGAATTCTTCAAGCATGATTGCGTGCCTTCGATTCGACAGACTTGCATGCGCAGTGCCTCAGGCCAACGCAAGCCAGTCACGCTAGTACCCATGATTGTCCCAGAGGCGCTCCCTGAAGAGAAGGTACTCGTGCTGCTGTTTCACGATTTGCAAGATGCGAAGAGGGTCTCTCGGGCAACCAGTACCGTCAGGAATGTCTGGTCAGGGAACAGCCCCCGGCGCTACGCGAACGAATCGGTACCTGATCAGAGCGCTGTAAGCGGTTCCCTGACAACGCGAGAACGGGAGGTGCTACAGTCCATTGCCTCCGGGCTCAGTGCACAAGAGATCTCGATTGAACTTCGCATCAGCCTCCACACCGTCCTCAATCACAGTCGTAATATACGTTCTAAACTGGGTGCCCAAAACCGCATAGGTGCCGTTCTCACTGGTCTGCGTCTTGGGCTGCTGACAATTCCGCCAGAATCCACCCAGGCCGTGATGATGCTTGATTCTTACCCTGAGTTCGTAGACAGATGGACCTAGGTCATGGAATTCCAGCCAGCTTGCTGGTCCCGCAACATTTGAGTATGGCCGCGCTGATTTGGTGTGGCTCGCAGAATCGGTATGGTGCCTATTGTACAACACCTCAACCGGCTCCTAGGGGTAATGGAACATTCTGTTCTATCATTTCTCATCCTTGTGAAGTATTGGCTTCCTAGCTAAAGGAATCTCGGATGCACATAAGAGGATCGAGTATGGCAACCCTCATGGCGTTCCTCTTGCGCCATCGAGTTGGCGCCCTCGTCACCACCGTCGCACTAGCCTCAGACCAAGCAGCCAAGCTCTTAGTTACACAAACGCTTATCGTCGGTGAATCGTGGTCCATAGCCGGTCTCTTTCACTTCACCCATGCCACGAATTCAGGAAGCGCTCTCGGCCTGTTTAGTGGGCATACCATCATACTGATTGTCGTTTCCGCCTTCGGTCTCGGTGTCCTGTTCGTCTACTACTGGTCTCGCCCAAGAACCAGCGTACGGACACAAGTCAGTTTTGGGCTAATGCTTGCAGGCGCTGTCGGTAATCTTGCCGATCGAGTTGTTATTGGTCACGTAACCGACTTCATAGACATAGTCCCACTGTTCATCTTCAATCTAGCGGACGCGTCGATACTGATAGGGCTTATCGGCTTTGCTTGGGAGATTCCGGATATGACCCGAACGCTTGCCAAACTGAGTAGGTACTCGTAGGCAAGTCGCCCCGCCAACGTCTGCCCCTATAGTATTGTTATCAGGATACGCTCAATCTGTGCATACCGAAAGTGCACGAAGCAACTGAGTCCCAGTCGCACTTGAACCGCGAAACTGCAGTCGTAGTCGGCGCTTGCTGCTCACAGTCGTGGTGGCAGACGCACCCCGAGAGGATGCTGCGCGCTGAAGCGCTGGCTCCGCTCAGCATGACACGTCCCGCCCTCCCCCATCCTGTGCATCCCCGTTGATTCCCTGATCTCTGACACCGGCCCCTTCCGCGGTCGCGGCCCGACCGCGTACGCTGGTTCTGGCGGAACTGCGCCGGACCCCAGGCGGCGCGGACGGACTACGAGGCAGGTGAGCAGTTATGAGCAGAAACGAGCAGAAATGCACAGGGGATGAGCAGCGGATGAGCAGTTATGAGCAGTTGGACTGCTCACGCGGAAGGCCAGTTTCAGAGGTAGATCGGGGCTGATGAGCAGAAATGAGCAGGATTTCCCCAAAAACCTTTCCTCACCCTTGCTTGCGGGCGGCGCGACGGCCTGTCGCGCAGAGGTCGGAGAGGACGCAGGACGCGCATCGCGGTTCGCGCTTGGTGCACACGTCCTTGGCGTGGGCGTCCAGCAGGGCGTGGTACTCGTTGAAGAGCGCCGCGTCGTGGGGCAGGTGCCGCTCGAACAGCGACTGGTACGCGTCGTAGCC
>DAOUHQ010000008.1:0-207953 GCA_034428515.1 Dehalococcoidia bacterium | reverse complement strand
GTATGCTGGCCTATGGCCGTTTCCATGCCCGCTATCTCACCGGCTCTACCTGCGCATGCCCTCACAGGCGCGGGCGGGTGGACCGACGAGATTATCAGTTTCGGATTCATCATCGCCATTATTGCCATCCTGGTGTTGATGTCCCGTCTCGGCCGGCGCAAGCGTCTTCGCGATGAGGAGCGAAATCGCCACAGCCCTACTGAGTAGACGCGGCCTGCGCCTCCGCGCGTTCCACGGCCGCCGGCGGTCTTAGATAAAGCGGCTCCAACGTCGCAACATCATCTACGTCGCCGTGATGCAGACGCAGTAGACCCAGTCGCGCCGCGTTCGCCGCCGTCCTGGTACGAACAACGTCCGGCGCGATCGTCAGCACGTTTCCGACGCCGCCAAGCGCGCCTTCAGCCAATTCCTCGCTGAACTCTCCGGTCAGGACACAGTCCTCCCCGCGTTCGGCCATCCGTGAGATTAGCTCCTCAGGCGAGACAATAGTCTCCTCCACAAGTGGCTCGACACCATGCTCGTCGGACGCCCTATAGGCCGCGGCGGCGTACTGCTTCCTACCCGCGTCCACAACCGACCACACCGTGCGTCCCAGATGAACGGCCCCATATGCCGCAACGGCGAGAGTTCCCACACCGACAATCGGCACATCAAGCCCCTGCGCGAGTCCTTTCGCCGTGGCAAGGCCGATACGAATCCCCGTAAAGCTTCCCGGCCCTCGCGTGGCAACAACGCCGGTCAGATCGCTATTGGCGGCCCCCGCCAGCATCATCACGTGGCGCAGGGTGGGATGCACGTGCATGGTGTGATTGCGGCCTGCGCGCCACGTCAGCTCTGCTGCGATGCCACCATCGGGATGGGCAATCGCAACACTCGCCGTCTCCGTGGCCGTGTCGATGGCGATGATCATTCGGTCGCCCCAACGCCCTCTGGCAAAGCGCTCAAAGCCTGTGCGGACACAGGCCCGCTCGCCGTCAGTGCCAGCCGCCGTTCGGTGTCCGATACGTACTCGATAAGTATTTCAAGCCTGTCCTCCGGGAAGATGGACGTCGCGCGGTCGGCCCACTCGATGGCCAGCACACCGTCCCTGCCCAGGTAGTCGTCCAGCCCCAGCTCCCACACCTCCGCCGGATCGTCGATTCGATACAGATCCATATGGAAGAGGGGCAGCCTCCCCCGGTATTCGTTGACGAGTACAAATGAAGGGCTCTTGGTGTACGCCGTCACTCCGAGCCCGTCCGCGATGCCCTGAGTCAGTGTCGTCTTTCCAGCGCCGAGCTGCCCAATGAGCAGCACCAGCGTCCCGGCCTCCACGGACTTGCCAATTGCCCGCCCGATCTCTTTCGTCTCATCCGCGGAGCGGGAAATGCCGCTCCATTCCTGCTTCGCCATAGGACTAGGTTAGCGCATGGGGTTGGGGTGGCGGGGGCTAGCCCGCCCGCATGAATTTTGGTTTAATCGCCGCTACTATCACAACGGACACCGCCAGCGCCGCGCCCAGAATGGCTAGTGCCCAGCCGGCCCCGTACGCGGATCCCATGTACCCCGCCACCAGGCTGCCGATAGGAACAAATCCCCTGTCCAACAGGTAGAGGCTGATGACGCGCCCATGAAACTCGCTTTCGGTCTGCGTTAGCAGCATCCCGTTTGTCAGCACCCGTTGGCTTGAGTCCAGCAGGCCCAGTAGAACCATGAGAACCAGCGCGAGAATCAACCACGGCGCGGCACCAAGCGCGGATAATACAACGCCGCTCAGCGCCATCGTCACAACAATCAGCATTCCCTTGTTGCGCACGTTGCCAAGATAGGCGAGAATCGACGGCCCGATAATCGACCCAATCCCCATGAACGTCAGCATCCCGCCGAACAGCGTCGCCCCTGTGTTTTGGCTCAGGTTGAACGCATCGGCAATCGTCAAAAGCCATTCGGCATTGGATGCAAACCGCTCGTCTGCAATCTCCGGCAGCAGCACCATGAACGGCTGGAGGAACATCAACGACAGCAGCCCAAGCAGCAGCAGGAGCAGGATGGTCGTGTGACGCCGCACGTACTTGAGGCCCTCCCACGTATCCCGGAACGCGCCGGACACGCCCATACTCTCCGCGCCGCGCTGCATCAGCGGATACGTCTTCATCCAGAGCCACGCGCCGATGATGCCGAACTCCAGCAGGATGATGATGATAAAGACCATCTCGAATCCCGAGACAGCAATGAGCACGCCGGTGAGCAGCGGGGCCACGATGCGCGTGCCGTTGAAAGAGAACTGCTGCAGCGCCACGGCGTTCGCAATTCGCTCCCTGCCCACAATCGCCGGTATGAGCGCCTGCCGCCCAGGCTGGTTGAAGGCAATCATTGCGCCCCGCCCTGCAAACAAGGCGTATGCGTGCCACAACTCCAGCCGATCCTGCAGTAACAGCCCGAGCAGCACCACGTAGATGGCCAGGATGCCGATCTGCGTAACGACAAGGATTGTCTTGCGATTGACGCGGTCAGCGAGCACCCCGGCAGGAATCGCGAGGAACAGCACCGGTATCGTGCGCCAGAAGTTGACCCAGCCGACGGCGACGGGGTCCTCTGTGATCTCCCACACCAGCCAGCTGCGGGCAACGATCTCCATCCACAGAGTGAGCGCGTGCATGCTGACGCCCGCCCACAGGATGCGGTAATCGCGAATGGCGAACGCGGAAACGGCTTCTCTCAGCGAGGCGCGACCTCTCGGAGTGCGTTGCCCCTCTAAAGGTTCATCGGGCGCGTTCGTCCCCTGCTCCGTTTCATTCGGCGTGTTGCGGGGTCTCACCTGTCGCGGTCCGGACTAATCCATTTGGCGGACCCTCTTCGTGAAGAAGGTGAAGAAGGTCGTTACGCACAGGAGAATGATGGCAGAGCCGCCCACGGCAAGCTGCGCCCCGGCAAAGCCGCCCTGCGTGCCGACAACATCCGCCAGCACTCCAACGAAGAACACACCGAAGTTCGTCATGGCCCAGTTGAGCATGTAGATGCTCATCACACGGCCCCGGTGCTCGTCGTCTGAGTACACCTGGGCGAGCGTGTTGCTGAGCGCCATGCGCCCCGCCTGCGCGAATCCCAGCGGGATGAACATGATGAAGGCGATGAGGTACGAATTCGTAAAGCTGAACACGATCAGCGACGCCGCCATCACGAACATGCTTATCAATAGCCAGAGTCCGCGTTTCTTGTCCTCCATCGTCGCGACGAATACGGACCCGACCAGAGCTCCGATGCCGGAGATGCTGATCAGCAAGCCCTGACGCGCCGATGATTCGTCGAGCGTTTCAAATAATGTCCCCACCAGTGGCAGCGACGTGAAGAAGGTGAGCCGGGAGGGATCGACCGTGAGAATGGTATCCGTGAACGCGGGGAGCAGGAACATGTACGGCATCGACAGCACAAAGGAGAATAGCGAGAAGATCAACAGCATGAGGAGGGCGTTGTTTCGTCTGACATACGTGAGACCTTCGCCCACCTGCTTCAGCATGCCGGAGCCGCGCAGAGCAACCGCGCCCGACAGTGGGAGACCCATCAGCATGATGACGCCTGTGCCGTACAGCACCGCCATGATGTAGTACACGCCCTCGATGTCCCACAGGGCGATAAGGAATCCGGCCAGCGCCGGGCCCATCAGGCGGAGCAGGTTCATCGCCGCGCCGTTCAACGCCACGGCGTTCGTGATCATGTTCGCGCTCACCAGCTCCGGGATGATCGCCTGTCGCGCAGGCATCATCAGCGCCATCACGATTCCCTGCAAGAACGACGCAATGAGCAGATGCCAGACGGATATGGAGCCAAGCGTGATGGACATGGCCACGCCCACCGTAACGATCGTAGACATGATTTGCCCGATGATGAGCACTTGCTTCTTCGGCACGCGGTCGGCAAGCACTCCGCCAAAGAGGGAGAGGGTCAACATCGGCAATCCGTTGGCCAGCGCCACTGCGCCCAGCATCGTCACGCTGCCGTCGTTCGTGCCGGGTGTCTTGGATAACTCATAGACGTACCAGGAGCGCGCCATCATCTGCATGTTCATCGCGCCCATCTGGCCGAGAACAAACAGGAAATACAGGCGGTACGCCGGTACGGTCAGGGAGGCAATCGCGCGGAAGCCGACGCCCCGCCGTTCAGTGACGGGGCCTGGAGGCTGTCCGCCAACACCGGGGCCGCCACGCGGTCCGCCCGGTCCACCCATCGGAGGTCCGCCCATCATCGAGCCGGCACCTCAGATCGGTTTTCTTCAGCGGCGTCGGCTTCCTGCAATCGTTTCAGGCCCTCAAGCAATGTGGCGAGGCCCTGTTGCGCGCCGTCGGCTTCGTTGGACGTGAGTTCATTGAGACGCTCTTCCCACGCCCTGCGACGCAGATTCAGGAGACGCTCAGCGAGATCAACGCCGTCGGACGTGAGGCGGCAGACGTTGGAGCGGCGATCATCGGGGTCCTGCCAGCGTTCGACGAGTCCTCGCTCGACAAGGCGGTCGATGACCCCCGTCGCGGTGGATAATGATGTGCCAAGCTGGCCGGCAACGATGCCCATGCGGCAGTCGCCGTGGCGGCGCAGCGCAAAGAGAGCGCGCAGCTGGGGCATGGTCAGATCGACGGTGAACCAGTCGTCCGCGATCGACGGCCTCAGCAGGCGGAATATGACCTCAAGGTCTTCAATCAGTCGCTGTGTTGTTGGATTGGCCGCGCGGGCAGATTCATCCGGCGTCGTCACATCGTCACCGGTTCGTTCTCGCACCGCCGAATGTCCATTGGTATCCAACACTTTCACTCACTCAAAGTATTTGACCAAGGCGCACGTGTCAACTATCCCTGTCTGCTACCCTATTGAAGACATTTCCCCAACGTCATTGCACAGGAGACACAAAGTCACGATGCCAGCAGAACGTACCCTTATCCTCATCAAGCCGGACGCCGTGCAGCGCGGCCTGGCGGGCGAGATTCTTGGACGATTCGAGAGGCGCGGCCTAAAGATCGTCGGCGCGAAATTCATGCGTGTTGAGCGGTCTCTTGCAGAGGAGCACTATGCCGAGCACGTTGGCAAGCCCTTCCTCCCGGGGCTGCTGGACTTCATCACATCATCCCCGCTGCTGGCGATGGTGCTGGAAGGCGAGCGAGCCATCGAGCTTGCCCGGCAGACGATGGGCGCAACGGATCCCGGCAAGGCCGCGCCGGGCAGTATCCGCGCAGACCTTGGCCTGTCAGTTGGGTTGAACCTGGTCCACGGCTCAGACGGGCCGGAATCCGCCGTGCGTGAGGTTGCGCTCTGGTTCGACGAGTCCGAGTTGATCGACTATCAGCAGGCCACGGAGCAGTGGCTCATTGAATCCTGACCAGCGGCACGGCGCTGCGCCACAACTGCTCCAGCCCATAGAGCTCCCGCTGCTCCCCGGCAAAGATGTGGACGATCACGTCGTTGAAGTCCATCAGGAGCCAACCGGAGTCCGCGTCGCCCTCCGTTCGCAGGACCGCCTGACCGGAATCCTTCAACCCCTTGTGCATCGCCTCCTGGATCGCCTGCCCCTGTCGCTTGGACTCCACAGTCATCAGCACAAAGGCGTCCGCGTAGCCGCAGATATTTCGCACATCAAGCAGGAGAATATCGCTAGCTTGCCGGTCCTCCGCAATCTCAACCGCCTTCCGCGCCAGTTCAATGCCGGCGGCAGCCGCATCAGTATCCGTAGAAGTAACCTGTTCCGTCATGAGGCCATACTACACAACGCACCCCAACCCCGCGAGGCTGACTGATGGATTCCCTGGCCGTCACACTTGCCGTCGCCGCCCTCCTCCTCGGCGCAGTTGCCGACCTTCTCTATCGTGTCGCCCAACAGCGCGGCATTGACGCCCCCAACTTTATCTTCTGGCAATCGACAATCTTCACGGCGATCATCTGGGGTGTGGCCGTCTCGAGTTGGTTCCTTCTTGGCGATGACGGCCCCGTAGACTTCATCCACAGGAGCACATGGCTCTACGGGGTGCCCGCAGGCGTGTTCGGCTACCTGGGATTGACACTCTTTGTGGCGAGTCTCCGCACGGGGGACGCGAGTGTCAACGCTCCCATATTCAGGCTCAACTTTGTCGTCACGGCGTTGGGCGCAATAGTCATCCTCGGTGAGTCCGCCGATCCGATAAAGCTTGGAGGCATCCTCCTGGCTGTTCTTGCCGTCCTCGTCCTCTTGAACATCACCCAGATCACGGCCATCCGTTCCGACCTCCGGTCAATCCTTCTGGCGGTTGCGGCATCCGTTTTCTTCGGGGTCGCCGGACTGATCTCCAAGGCCGGCCTCGATACCGGCGACATTGGCGCGATTCCCATGGTTCTCACGCAGACCGTCGGATTCCAACAGGCCGCCATCATCACACTCTTGCGAAGGCGCAACTTCAGCATTTCCCGCCCCGTCGCCCAATTCGCCCCGGGCATTGCAGTCATCCAGGTCACGTGGGCGGTGCTCCTGTTCGAGTCCCTCCGCATCGGCGACGCCAGCATCAGCTACCCCATCGTGCAGATGAGCTTCGTCATCACTGCGGTGCTGGCGGTGATATTCCTCAAGGAGGAGATGAACTGGAGCAAGGGCGGCGGCCTCGTATTGGCCATCATCGCCGTCGCTGTTCTCGGCTTAGCCGGTTGACGAGGCTATTTGCGGCCCAACTGAGGAGTCCCGTGCGTCCACTTTCCCACTAGGAGAGGGCTGCACGGTATCTAAAGCCCCTCAAGAAATGCATGGAACGAATCCATGCTGAGGCCTTGCGCTTCCAATTGATCCTGCAGGTCTTCTACCGGGATGTCCTCGGCGAGTGTCAGGAACACATTGGCTGTGGGATCTCCATTCGTATACGCCTCATGCGTCCCCTCACTGAAAAGGAGTGAGTAGCCCATTTGCGTCAATACAGCCCTGACTTGGGTGTGGCTAAGCCACCTAGGCAAAAACGACCTCGCGGCTCACTGACTGTTCTTTGTCGTCAGGATAGGAGATCGTGTAGCCGACACGATGTTTATCCAGGTAACCGCGAAATTCGTCTACGGTGTGGTTGTCTTTGAAAGTCTTGGCGATGAAATCAAACATCTCGTCCGCCGCCGCTGCCGCCGCCTCCTGCGAGTCTCCGTAGGCAGTCACAGCCAATCCCTCTAACCGTGCTGCCCAGTAGTCACCACGGTCTTCCAGGGTCTTGTGAATGTTCACCCTGACGACCGTCATTGTCGAAGACATCAGTCTGCCTCTCACGACACTAGTTATCGTTCCGCTATCATTCTACAACCACATGTTAATGCGAACCCCACCTTTGCAGCACAACCACCAACTCCGTATCGTAGAAGGTGAAATGAATACTAAAGAAAGAGTCATTGTCGCCATGAGCGGCGGGGTGGATTCCTCCGTCGCCGCCTATCTGCTCAAGGAGCAGGGCTACGACGTCATCGGCGTGACGATGCGCCTGTGGAGCGACGACGTGGAGGGCGCGTCTCGCCACAACCGTGCCTGCTGCTCCGTGGAGGACGTGTTTGACGCCAAGCGGGTGGCTCAGAAGCTTGATATGCCTCACTACGTCCTCAACATGGAGGAGGAGTTCCGCAAGCACGTCATCGAATACTTTATCCGCGAATACAAGAACGGCCGGACTCCGCATCCCTGTATCGCTTGCAACGACAAGATTAAATTCGCGTTCTTCCTGCAGCGGGCGCTGTCGCTTGAGGCAGATTGGATCGCCACGGGACACTACGTTCGACGCCGCGCCCAGGCGGACGGCCGCATTGAGTTGCACAAGGCCGTTGACGCCTCCAAGGATCAGACGTACGTCCTCTATGGGCTCGGACAGGAGGAACTGCGCCGCTCACTGTTCCCTATCGGCGAACTGCCCAAGCAAGACGTCCGGCGCATTGCGCATGAACTTGAGCTGCCCGTCGCGGACAAGCCGGACAGCCAGGAGATCTGCTTCGTGCCCTCGGGAAATTACAGGGCCTTTCTCTCTGAACACATGGCGCTCACGCCCGGCCCCATTCTCGACGTCGACGGCAAGCACGTCGGCTCTCACATGGGAACCGCGGGCTACACGGTTGGTCAGCGCAAGGGCCTCCCGCCGTCACCCACAGGCCGCCGCATGTACGTCATCGACATCGACACCGCCGAGAACACCATTGTGATTGGCCCGGAGGATCATCTCCTAGCAGACTCGTTGCGTGCTGCGCAGGCAACGTATATTGACGGAGTCGCCCCCGACGGCGTCCCGACGCGCGTGCTGGCCAAGGTGCGGTACAAGTCCCCCGAAGCGCCCGCCCTCCTCATCCCGGACGCGGACGGCGACGGCTTCACTCTTGAGTTTGACGAGCCGCAGCGCGCCGTCACGCCCGGTCAGGCAGTCGTTCTCTACAATGACGGCCGGATGCTCGGCGGCGGTGTGATTGAGCGAGCAGTAACCATCGAGGAGCCGCAAGCCTCTACTCTTACTGCCCAGGCGGTGTAAAATCGTTCTTGAAATAAAGGGGTAATAATGTCCATCATCGCCTTGTCGCATGGGCTTCGTGACTTTCTCAATCGCGGGGATTCCGCCGCTCATGTGCAAAATGGATATCCGTCCGGCGACGCCCTTGCAGGCGTTTTCCAGGCATGTCACCGCACGCTGACGCAGGCCGTTGAAACGATGTCCGAGGAGGACATGGCATGGCGGCCGTTCCCTGAGACGCCGTCCGCCGGCTACTACCTCTGGCACGTCGCCCGTGTGCAGGACGCCCTGCTCCACAAGCAGATCCTCAACCGCCCCGAAATCAATGAGACACATGGCTATGCGCGGGAATTCGGACTGCCGCTTGAAGACACGGGACAGGCATACACCGCAACACAGCGCGCCCATTTCCAGGAGCCGCCCAAGAAGGCGTTGCTGGAATACCTGGGGCTCACGTTTCAGGCCGTGTTGCGCACCATTGAGGAACTCGGGCCGGAAGGCCTGGACATTGAGACGGACAGCGGGATGCGGCGCATCCGCTACCTCATCACGCTGACCACCCACGCCAACCTCCACGCGGGCGCAATCAACCACATCAGGGAAGTTCTCACTGCCTCGAGAGAGGTCCCCGCTGAAAACTGATTCTTCGGATGGCGGCGCCTCTCGGTCACGCCGTCCCATCGTCCCCCCTGTCACTCGTCCCGGCCTCTCCTACGAGCGCGAGTTGCTCTTAAAGGGCGCCCACACCATCGCCGGCATAGACGAGGCAGGGCGCGGCGCTCTCGCGGGCCCGGTCGCCGCAGCCGCCGTCATCCTCCCCGCCCAACCACTGGCATGGTTCGATGATGTTGACGATTCCAAGAAACTCAGCGCTCCCGAACGAGAACGCCTGGCAAAGCTCATCCTGCAGGACGCTGCCGTCGGCCTCGCCATGACGCCCGCAAGCCGCGTCGATTCCGCGGGCATCGCCGCCGCAACCCGTGAGGCTATGCTCGCGGCCCTCAACGTGCTTGGCAGCCGCGTAGACGGCATCCTCGTGGACGGCTTCGCGTTGCCCCTCTCCGACGATATTCCGCAGTTGGCGCTCACGCGCGGCGACCAGGTCTCCATCTCGGTCTCGGCCGCATCCATCATTGCGAAGGTCGCCCGCGACGAGGTCATGCGCCGGCTGGACAACCAACACCCCGGCTACGGACTGGCCGGCAACAAGGGGTACGGGACGCCCAAACATCTGGCTGCATTGCGCCAGATCGGCCCTTCCCCTATTCACCGCCGCACGTTTCGCAACGTTGAAAAAGTTGCGGAGGCATCTTGACAGAATATCCCTTCGCCCCATAGCATGGCGTCGTTCAGATATGGCAACCGATTTAGAGCCCCCAAGTACGGGGCACACACAAATTGCGCCGGGTCGACGCATGACTAACGTCGCCGGGGCATAGACACCAATGTCCGCCCTTCTACTGCCGGCGTACCCGCTGGCGTTAATCCTGTTGACACTGGTTGTGGCGCTTGAGGACGCCTTCTTCCAGACACGGGGAGAGCGGCTGGAGCGCCTTGTTCAACGTCGACGACCGGGCGCGCGCCGCCTTGCCCGACTACAGGAATCCCACGATTCCCTGGCGATGGCCGCCCTCATGATCCGTTCCACGGCGACGGTTCTATTTGCCATCATCAGCTTTGGCCTGGTGTCGACGTATACCCCCTGGCCCTCTTTGGAGGTTCTGCTCGGAATCGTGCTCACCATCGGGGGGGTCATATTGGCGCAGGCCGCCGGGCGAGTCTGGGGTGGCCATGACGCTGATCGCCTCGCCGTCGTATCCGCACCACCGGCAGCATTCGTCAACGCCGTTCTATCCATACCGGCCTCAGCTCTCCGCGCCCTCTTCCGTCCACTGGCCCGCGCACTGGGACAGAAACGGTCAGACAACGCGCCTGTGGAACGCTCCGACCAACGCAATGGCAACAGCGATCATCTGAACGGCGCAGACGCTGCCGTCACTCTGGATGAGGAGTGGGAGCGAAACGTCATGCGCGGCCTTGTTCGGTTGGAGTCGCTGGCCGTCCGCGAGGTCATGGTTCCGCGACCGGATGTTGTTGGCATTGAGGCCGGCTCGTCACTCGAAGATGCCGTCCAGATCGTCATGCAAGAGGGGTACAGTCGCCTGCCGCTCTACCGTGGCAGCCTCGACGACACTATCGGCATCGTCTACGCCAAGGATCTGCTCGCCGCATTCCAGAACAAGGCCGGAGATTCAACTCTTGAGTCCATCATCCGTCCCCCACTGCACGTTCCGGAAACCAAGCGCGTTGGTGACCTCCTGCGCGAGTTCCAGGCACGCCGCGTTCATATCGCCCTGGTTGTCGACGAATACGGCAGCCTCGTCGGCCTTGTTACTAACGAAGATTTGTTGGAAGAGATTGTTGGAGACATTGACGACGAGTTCACCGCCAGCGAACCACTGGTTCGCCGGGTGAACGAGCAGGAGGCCATCGTCGACGCCCGCGCCCCCCTCAAGTACATCAACGAGATGTTCAACGTGGAACTCCACGCAGAGGGCGTTGACACCGTTGGCGGGCTCATCCTTTACGCGCTCGGTCGCATCCCGCACCCCGGCGAGACCGTCAGCGACAACGGCTTGACCATGACCATCCTGTCCACCACGGGCCGCCGCGTCCGCCAGGTGCGACTCCTCCACGGCGAGTCACCCACCGGCATCGACACTGAAGACCACACCCCCACCGCCGCCTCCGCATAGCGTCGCCAAAACGAATACGGGGGCGCCCATGGGTGCCCCCGTCAATCGTGACTAAAGAGTTGTCAGGTGTCGGCTACTTGCCGCCCAGCGTCGGAGCCTCACCCGGGCCGTAGACGCGGATTGCTGTGCTTGCCGCCGCCGGTCCGGACGCTCCTTCCGGCGTGCGACTGCCCACTGCGATAACCGTCCACACGCCGGGTGGCAGTGCCTCAGGTATTGCGGGCAACAGATCGGTGCCAACCACCATCTCAAGAGCGCCGGATGAATTCACCTGCGCAGTCCCCATCTCATAATCAGTTGCCGCGCCAAGCGCCTCACGGATGTAGAGGGTTACATCATCCCGTCGTGGGAAACCTGACAGCCTGAATGTCACCCGTGTCGTACCCGGAACGAGAATGACGTTCGGATCGAGTGTATTGATATTGGCTTCCGGATTGATGGCTCCCGGTCCGGGCGCGCCGGGCGCTCCTTCTTCTCCGGGTGCTCCTGCCTCTCCTGGCTGGCCGGGCGGCCCCTGTTGGCCGTCAACGCCGTCTGAGCCGGGCGCTCCTGCGGGGCCCGCGGGGCCTCGCTCACCCTGCGCTCCTCCCGGACCCGTACATGCCGCTAAAACAAGAATAAAGGCCGTAATCAGAACAAGGGGCATCCAAAATGATTTCCCTTTAAACACGCGCTGCTCCCTCCTGCTAACCCCGTCCGACGTTGTGTAAATTGGCCGAAATACGTGCGTCGAACGGCTGAAAGACACTTAATCATATTGGCGCAGGTAGGGAACTGTCAAGAAGAACCGTCGTCAAAAAGCCCCTTCCAGCTGAATTATCGCCCTGTGTGCACATGACCGCTCAGCCCGAATATCCAACACAACCTCCACTTGCCGCGCGTATAATAACCAACGGAGAGGCCCCCACGGAGAGGTGGCCGAGCGGTTTAAGGCGTCGCTCTCGAAAAGCGGAGTATCTTCACGGGTACCGTGGGTTCGAATCCCACCCTCTCCGCCATTACACAAGACGGAGAGGTGCTGGAGTGGCCGAACAGGCACGCCTGGAAAGCGTGTAGGGTCTTACCGGGCCCTCGCGGGTTCGAATCCCGCTCTCTCCGCCATTTTTTCTCATTGCCCACCGGCCACTCGCGCCGGAACGCGCAGCCCAAGCCGCAAGGCAGATCAACACAAGCTCCCGTCGCATCACCCGCGCCGGAACGCGGAACGCCTACTCAAGAAGCAGACCCACACCAATCGCGAACTTCAAAAATCCTTGACCCCTCACCCCGAAATCGATAGCTTTGAACCGTGAATGACGATCTCCCATATTGGATTGCGTTTCAGCGCGTCAGCAGACTCGGCCGGGTCAGATTCGGACATCTCGAGTCGCATTTCCCTACTCTGAAAGACGCTTGGCACGCTTCCGAATCCGAGTTGCGCGCCACCCGTCTCGATGGGCGAACGGTGGACGAAATCCTCAGGACGCGTGTCGACATCGAACCCGAGGATGAGCTTGAGAGGCTGCACCGTCACCGGGTAAGCGCCTACACCTGGCACGATGAGCGATACCCTGCCCACCTCCGGCAGATCCATGACATGCCCCCTGTTTTGTACGTCAAGGGAGAATTCGAGCCGGAGGACGATCTTTCACTGGCTGTCGTTGGTACCCGCAAGGCCACGCCATACGGCCGCGAGGTCACTCGTGAATTCGTCAGAGACCTGGTACATGCAGGACTCACAATATCCAGCGGGCTCGCCGCCGGCATAGACTCAACAGCTCACTACGCCACCTTGCAGAACCGGGGCAGGACGATTGCCGTCCTCGGCAGCGGCGTGGACATCATCTATCCCGCGCAGAATCGTAAGATGGCGGCAGAGATTGTAGAGCACGGCGCGCTCATCAGCGACTACCCAATTGGCACGCCCCCCATGAAGGAGAACTTCCCGCGCCGCAACCGCATCATGAGCGGCATCAGCCTCGGCTGCCTCGTGATTGAGGGAAACGAGAAGAGCGGCGCGCTGATCACGGCGCGACAGGCCCTTGAACAGAATCGGGAGGTCTTTGCCGTCCCCGGAAGCGCCCTCAGCGAGCGGAGCCGCGGCCCCAACCTGCTCATTCAGAACGGCGAGGCCAAGCTCGTGCTGACTGCCGAGGACATCCTGCAGGAGCTGAACCTCTCGCAGGAGGATCGGCAGCTGAATCTCCCGTCCACGACGGAGCCGGTTGACGAAGAGCAGGCCGCCGTTCTCAGGGTTCTCAGCCGGTCTCCCATCCACATTGATGAGATCTACCGCGCCTCCGGAATGTCGATGCCTGAAGTGTCCAGTACCCTTACTATGTTGGAACTGAACGATCTCGTAAGACAGGTAGGCGGTATGCACTACGTCTTGACACGAGAGGCCCATGCGATTTACGAATCAAAAAGAGGAAACAGCGACGGCGGGGAACAGACCGAGACCAGAACCACTGAAAATCAGCTCACCTAAAGAGGCAAGAATCGAATGACAACCGGTCGAAAGAAGTCGACAACCACACGTAAGACAAAGAAGACGACTGCATCAACCAAGGGCCGCTCAGCGAACGCCCGGCGGACGAGCGCGGCGACCCGCAGCAATATTGTCCCCGGCGGCGATGTCGTCATCGTTGAGTCGCCCGCCAAGGCTCGCACGCTTTCCCGCATCCTGGGTAACGGCTACAACGTCCTCGCCTCCGTCGGCCACGTCCGCGACCTGCCCAAGAGCAAGTTGGCCATCGATGTGGATGCGGATTTCGCGCCCGACTACGTGGTTCCGCGTGACAAGTCTGCCGTCGTCAAGGAAATCAAAGCCGCAGCGAGCGCCGCGGGCATCGTTTACCTCGCAACAGACCCTGACCGTGAGGGCGAGGCCATCTCATGGCACTTGATGGAGGCCGCCGGCATCCCGCCGGAACGCATGCGGCGGGTCGTCTTTCATGAGGTGACGGAGACTGCCGTCCGCCGCGCCTTTGACGAGCCACGCGGCATCGATGTTGATCTTGTGAACGCCTACCAGGCGCGCCGCGTCCTTGACCGCCTCGTCGGATATCGCCTTAGCCCCGTTCTCTGGAGCAAGGTCCGCAAGGGACTCTCTGCAGGCCGCGTGCAATCTGCCGCGCTCCGCCTCGTCGTTGAACGCGAAGCCGAGATCGACGCATTCGTGCCCCAGGAGTATTGGGAAATCGACGCAGACCTCGCAACGCAGGCGGCACAGGCAACTGCGCCGGAGGATCTCGCTGCGCGTTACAGGTCAGAACTGGGCGGAAGCCGCGCCGTCGTTATCCCGAATCAGGAGACCGCCGACAGGATTCTCGAGGACCTGCGCGCCAGCTCCTACCAGATCGCGTCCGTCCGCCGCCGCGAGACCACGCGCCGGCCCGGCCCACCGTTCATCACGTCCACACTCCAGCAGGAGGCGTTCCGCAAGCTGCGGTTCACCGCCCGCCGCACCATGACCGTCGCTCAGCAGCTCTATGAAGGACTGTCCATCGGAAATGAGGGCCCCATTGGCCTTATCACCTACATGCGGACAGACTCAACCAACATGGCGAACGAGGCCGTGCAAGAGGCGCGAGCCGTCATCGCCAACCGCTATGGCAAGGATCACGTACCTGCCTCACCCCGATCATTCTCGCGCCGCGTCAAGGGAGCGCAGGAAGCTCATGAGGCCATCCGGCCCACGTCCTTCATGCGCGACCCGGATTCTCTGCGAAACTCTTTGAACCGCGAGCAATTCAACCTGTACCAGCTCATCTGGCAGCGCGCGTTAGCATCACAGATGGCCGACGCAAAGTTCGACCAGACGACGGTAGACATCACAGCCTCCGGCGCGCCGTCCGGCGTCAGCCATACCCTCCGCGTCAGCGGGTCCATCATGACGTTCTCCGGCTACCTGGCCGTCTACCGTGAGGGCCTTGATGAGCCGGACGCGGAATCCGACGAGGGGCGAGTGCTCCCGGATATGCGGGAAGGACAGCCGCTCGACCTGCGCAATGTCGGGGGAACACAGCGATTTACGCAGCCCCCGCCCCGCTTCACGGAGGCCACCCTGATCAGGGCGCTGGAAGAGCGTGGCATCGGACGCCCAAGCACCTACGCCGCCATCCTCAGCACCATCCAGGATCGCGGCTACGTGGACAAGGCGGACAACCGCTTCCGTCCCCTCAAGCTTGGCACTGCGGTGTCCGGTCTCCTCTCACAGCATTTCCCGGAAATTGTCAGCTTCGATTTCACGTCCCGCATTGAAGAGGAGCTTGACGACGTTGCGCGGGGCGAGCGTGAGTGGGTGCCCGTGCTGAGAGAATTCTACGGACCGTTCAATGAGAAGATCGACACTGCGCAGGCGAACATCGAGCGCGTCAGCAACATCGACGAGGAAACGGACGAGATTTGCCCGGACTGCGGCGCGAACATGGTCATCAAGCGCGGCCGCTACGGCCCGTTCCTTTCATGCTCGCGATTCCCTGAGTGTCGTGGCATGAAGCGCATTCAGAAGGGCACAGGGGCACATTGCCCTGACTGCGGCGGCGAACTCGTGCAGCGATCGTCCCGCAAGTCCCGTCGCCCTTTCTACGGCTGCTCCAACTACCCCAACTGCAACTTCCTCACCAACCAGGAGCCGTTGCCCCAACCCTGCCCTGATTGCAGCGGCCTTGTTGTTGCTTCGAGTCGAACCAATGCCACGTGCAATGACAAGGAATGCGGTTGGCAGGGCTCCCGCGAGGAGCTCACCTCCGAACAGCCGCAACCGGAACCCCAACTCGTCGAAGTCTAACCCCCACCCCCATTTTCAAACCTGGTCTAAAATGTGTGTATGGCACAAGCACACGCGCAGACCATAGGCGAGCCGACGGACGTTGCTCCAATCCCCCAGGAGTGGGCCGCCCGGCTCAAGGATTTCGCCGAGTTCCTCGAATACGAACGCGGCGCATCCCGCTATACGCTCCGCAACTACATGGCCGACATCGGCCTATTCCTGCAATTCCTCGCCGAGGTGGGCGTCAAACAGCTGCCGAACGCCACCCGCGACCACGCGCAACGATGGGTTTATGACCTCACGATGGACGGCTCGGCTCGTTCCTCCATCGCCCGCCGCCTCTCCGCTCTCCGTTCTTTTTGGCGCTTTCTGGCACGCGAGGGTGTCATCGAGAACCCCGAAGTAATCACGAAGACACCCTCACCCAAGATCGGTCGCCGCCTGCCGGACCTCCTCTCTGAACGCGACGCCGAACGGCTCGTTCACGCACCACTCCGGTTCGCAACCCGCATTGATGCATCAACCGTGGACAAGCAGGCGGCCTTGCAGCGCGCCCTCGCCTTGCGAGACCATGCCGTCCTGGAGCTCGCCTATGGTGCGGGCCTTCGTGTGGCGGAGATCGCCTCACTGGACCTGGCAGGGCTTGATCTCCGCAACCGCGTCGCTCGTGTGTGGGGCAAACGCTCCAAACAGCGCGAGACTCTCTTCGGAGAACCCTGCCGAGAGGCCCTCACGGCATATATCAACGATGCTCGCCCGCTGCTTGCCCGGGGAATCAGGACGCGCGCCGCGGTCTTTCTGAATAGTCGTGGCGGACGCCTGACCACGCGCGGCATCGAACTCTCCCTCAAGAAGTGGGCCCGCGTAGAGAACCTGCCGGAGGACATCCATCCTCACACCCTCCGCCACTCATTTGCCACGCACATGCTGGACGGCGGCGCGGATCTGCGACTCGTGCAGGAGATGCTTGGACACGCTTCCGTCGCCACCACGGAAATCTATACCCACGTCTCGCAGGCGCAGATGGCGCAAGCCTACGCCCGCGCCCACCCCGGCATGAACCGCGACGACGATACGTAATCTCAACGAAAAGACATTTCCGACTGATAGAATGGCAACAGTGGATTGGAAGCGTACCGACTACCAATGCCGGAAGCCTGGACACCAACTCTTCTGACATATCGACACTGAACGCGAACGACAAAAAGCATGAGAATACTGCTGATTAACGGCCCGAACCTGAATCGCCTGGGCCACAGAGACCCTGCCGTCTACGGCACAACAACCCTCGCCGAGATTGAGGAATCATTCACTGCACGCGTCAAGGAACGCGGCGCTGAGTGCGTTTGCTTCCAGTCGAACCACGAGGGAGCCATCGTTGATTTTCTTCAGTCGGAGATTCCCAACGGCATCGACGGCATCGTCATCAACCCCGGCGCGCTCACACACTACGGCCTCAGTCTCCGGGACGCCCTGCAAGACGTGGGTGCACCCACCGTTGAAGTCCATCTCTCTAACATCCACGCCCGCGAGGAGTTTCGGCGGCGCAGCGTCATCGCCCCCATCGCCCGCGGTCAGATGACGGGCTTCGGCTGGCGGGCCTACCTCTGGGCATTAGACTACCTCATAGATGAGCTAGGCTAGGACCGAGAACACCGATGAGCGTCACAGACCGACTTACGAAGTTGCGAGAGGCGATGGAGCCTGCCGGCGTGGACGCTGTGTGGGTCTCCCAGCCCGAGAACCGCCGGTACATGAGCGGATTCAGCGGCTCCGCCGGCTCCCTCTTTATCACGCCGGAAAGCGCCTTGCTCGCCACCGACTCCCGCTATACGGAACAGGCGGCCAACCAGTCGCCGGAATACCAAATCGTCCACATGGCCGGCCCGGGTAGCGAGTGGTTCAAGGAGATGCTGGCATCCATTGGCGACGCCAAGCGCGTCGGCTTCGAGGAGTCGCACGTCACCGTCGCCACCCACAAACGGCTTGCTGATCTCTGCGGCGAGGCCGGTAAGGAACTCGTCCCCATCAATGACACCATCGAGACGATTCGCGCCATCAAGGACGACGCCGAGCGCGACGCCCTCATCTCCGCCATCCGCATCACGGACGAGGCATTTGTCGAAGTGCGCGACGGCCTGGAGCCGGGCGCATCCGAGCAGGACGTTGCGTGGAGCATTGAGATGGCCATGCATAACCGCGGCGCGGAAAGCATCGCCTTCGACCTGATCGTCGCATCCGGCCCCAACGGCGCAATGGCGCACCATAGCCCCTCCGCCGAGCCCATCGCCGTCGGCGCCCCAATCGTCATCGACATCGGCGCGCGCGTGGACGGCTATCACGCCGACATGACACGCACTATCTGCATCGGCGATCACGACGACCAGTTCCGGCGCATATATGACATTGTCCTAACCGCCCAGGAAACAGCTATCGCGACTATTGAAGAGGGCATGACGGGCGACCAGGCGGACGCCCTCGCGCGGAACATCATCGAAAAAGCCGGGCACGGCCCCGAGTTCGGCCATTCGCTCGGCCACGGTGTCGGCCTTGCAGTCCATGAATACCCTCGCCTTGGGCAGCGCGCGCCGGACGTCCTGACGCAGGGCATGATTTTCACCGTCGAACCCGGCATCTACATCACCGGTTGGGGTGGAGTTCGCATTGAGGACATCGTTGAGTTCAGGGATGGGCGCTGCAGCGTCTTGAGCAGCGCGCCCAAGATTAACCTGGAGAATGGGAGTTAGCACGGAATGATTGAAACGGGCGACCTTCGCCGAGGCGTAACCATTGAGATCGGCGGCACGCTGTACCAGCTGCTCGACTTTCACCACCTCAAGATTGGACGCGGCTCCGCGCAGGTCCGAATGAAGCTGCGCGACATCAAGGGCGGCCACACCATAGAGCGCACCGTCCAGGCCGGCGAGCGCTTCACCCGTGCCACGCTTGAGACCCGCTCCGTCCAATTCCTCTACAGCGAGGACGGCCTCTACCACTTCATGGACACCGAATCCTTTGAACAGTTCCCCGTCGACAGGGATCAGATCGAGGACTCACTGCCCTACCTGACGGAAAACATGAACCTCGACATGGTCTTCTACCAGGATGCGCCCATCGGGGTCGAACTGCCCACGACAGTCACCTTGAAAATCGTAGAAACGCCTCCCGCGTTCAAGGGCGACACCGCCAACGCCGGCACAAAGCCCGCCACACTCGAGACCGGCCTCGTCATCACCGTCCCCATGTTCGTCGAGAACGGCATCGCCGTCGTCGTGGACACGCGTAGCGGCGACTACGTGGAGCGCGCCTAGTTTCCCTTCACTAATGCGCGCAGACTTCCACATCCACACCCGCGTCTCCCCCGATTCCCAGCTATCCCCCGAATCTCTCATCCGCGCCTGCCAGCGCAAGGGCATAGACGTCATCGCCGTCACGGATCACCACACCATCCGTGGCGCGCTTGCCGTTAGGGAGATCGCCCCGTTCCCCGTCATCATCGGCGCGGAACTCAGAACGGCGGATGGAGAGATCATCGGGCTGTTCCTTGATGAGGACATCCCGCGCGACCTCTCCGCCAAGGAGTCCGTCAAGCGCATCAAGGACCAGGGCGGCATCGTGCAGGTGCCACACCCGTTTGACCGATTCCGCCGCAAGCACATTACCCTGCCCGCTTTGATGGACATACTTCCGGATGTCGACATCATTGAAGCATTCAACGCCCGCACAACCCTTAGGGGCGACATCATGCGCGGCGTGGAGTTCATCCGCGAGCATGGGGAGCAACATGACATCCGGCCCGTCGGCGTCACAGACGCCCACACCGCCCGCGAGATCGGCAACGCCTATACGGACATACCGGCGTTTGAGGGCCGCGAGGACTTCATGGACGCCCTTCGCCACGCGTCAATCCACGGCAAGCGCACCACGCCCCTCATCCACCTCGCCACGCGCTGGACTGTGTTCAGCCGGAAAATAGGCCTGGCGCGCTAACACCACCCCTCGAGAACCGCGCTATAGTGTTGGCATGGGACGAGTAGACGTTACTGTGCAAATCTCCAATCTCGAAAACACGCAAGCGAGAGAGGTAGAGGCGATGGTGGACACCGGAGCCACCTACTCCTTCATGCCCGCATCGATGCTACGAGAGTTGGGTATTGCCCCGCACCGGACTATGACTTTCCGTCTTGCCGACGGAAGGACGGCAGAATATCCTGTCGGCCGGGGAATTGTGCGTGTCAACGGCTATGCCGAAGTGGTAGCTGTCTGCTTTGGTCCTGACGATGCTCGGCCTCTGGTCGGTGTGGTAACGCTTGAGGAGTTGGGCCTTGGAGTCGATCCCGTTAAGGGAGAGCTCATCGATCTAGAACCGACGCTGTAGTCTCCCCCTTTCCCTATGCCAGATTCCGCACCGCCGCGGCCAGCTGATCCACTTCCTCTTCTGTATTGAAGAAGTGCAGGGAGGCGCGCACGCCCTCCGGATGTTCGATGTGACGTACAACAATGCGGTTGTTTTCCCAGAGTTGATCGTCAAGCGCGTCAGGTTCCCAGCCTTCAACGGCGAATGAAACGAGACCGGACGCCAACGGCCCATCCTCCGGCGACAGCACAGTCACGTGCGGTGATTCCCTCAGTTGGGCTTTGAGGCGAGATGCTAACTGGAGGTTGCGTGCCTCGATATTGCCGACCCCTATCGGCTCAATAAAGCGGGTCGCCTCTAGAAACGCCGCCTGCAGCGGTATGCTCCCTGATCCTCCAAGGAACTTGTCCATTGTGGCGGGATTCGGAACGATATGGTTCGGCGTGACTGGCGATTCCATGTGCCGCCCGCCCGTATGCGCAGGATGAACAGCAGTGAGTAATTCTCGCCGGATATAAAGCGCCCCCACACCCTCAAATCCCAGCATCCACTTCTGGCCGGGTATCGAGTAGTAGTCATAGTCGTCGGCCACCATGTCCAGCGCAATGTGTCCCGCCGTCTGTGCCCCGTCCAGAAGGATCTCTGCGCCGTTCTCATGCGCCATCCGCGCAAGTTCGGGAGCGGGCATCCGCATCCCGGTTGAATACTGGATGTGGCTGATGAAGATCAGCCGCGTCCTCGGTGTCATGGCCGCCTGGAATTTCTCAAGAATGACATCGGCGGGATCGTGAGGATCCAACGCCACGATGCGAACGCCAACCCCGTAACGCAGGCCAATCATCCACGCCGGCGCAAGAACGGACGGATGCTCCAGACTGCACGTAACGATCTCGTCGCCCGGCTGCCAGTCCAACCCGCTCATGACGATATTGAGCCCCTCGGTTGTGTTGCGCGTCATGACAAGTTCTTCTTCGGAGGCATTCATCAGCCTGCCGACGGCCTGCAGGGCCTGGCTGCGAATCTCCCTTGCCGTCTCAATCACTCGCATACTGGCCGGCGGCTCCATCGCCTCCATATCAATGCGGTTCTTTATGGCCTCCACCACCGACAAAGGCGACGGCCCGGACCACCCCGTGTTCATCCACACCTGATGCCCTAACGCCGGTATCTGGGATCGAAGTTGTGCAACATCCATTTGTTTAATCTCCTTCAGCGACTATCGTACACGCCCCGATGCTACGCTTAGCCAATGGCGACTGACGACGCAACAGCATCGCGTACGCCCCTCCACCTTGGGTGGCTGTCCACAGGACGCGGCCCCGGCTCCCGGGGGCTCCTTGCAGCGGCCCACAAGGCAATTGACGACGGCGGGCTCAACGCATCCATCGACTACGTTCTCTGCACACGAGCGCGCGGCGAGGCTGAGGGCAGCGATATGTTCCTCGACCAGGCGGAGAGCTACGGCCTGACCACTGTCTCGCTCTCACTCCGCGACTATCGCCAGCATCGCGTCAACGACCCCGCGTGGCGGGACCACTACAACGTCGACCTGCTATCAGCCATTCAGCACAGACCCGTCGATGCGCTAGTCTTTGCGGGCCTCATGCTCGTTGTCAGCGAGGACATCGTTAATGTCTATCCTGCACTCAATCTCCACCCCGCCCTACCCGGCGGACCCGTAGGCGCTTGGCAGGACGTCATTTGGGAACTGATTGCCACGCAAGCGGAAGAAACCGGCGTCATGGTGCAGCTATCAACGGCGGAAGTCGATAGAGGCCCCGTGATCGCCTGGTGCCGCTTCTCCCTTCGCGGGCCGGAATTCGACGGCCTTTGGAAGGAAGCCGCAGGACAGTCTATCGATACCCTGCGACAAGATCACGGTGAGGATTTCCTCCTGTTCGCCAGGATCCGCCAGGAGGGCCTCCGACGCGAGGCCCTGACACTCGTCGAGGCTTTACGACAGATTGCTGACGGTAACGTAAGGATCAGTGACGACCGTGTCGTGACAGATGGCAACGGTCAGCCGCTGCAAAACGGCCTCGAAATCACGGACAAAATCCAGAGCAAGCTGACCGAACAGGCCGATGCCTGATCGCCGTTAGGCGCTCTCTTCCTCCGGCCTGAGCGCCACTGTCGCGCCCTTGGCGTTGAACAGCAACGGCGGAACTTTGTTGTGAATGGTGTCAGCGGTGATCAGGCAGCGCGTGATGCCCTCCATGCTCGGTAGCTCGTACATGACGTCCAGCAGGATTTCCTCCACAACCGTCCGCAGTCCGCGCGCGCCCGTCTTCTGTGACAGCGCCCTGTCCGCCACCGCCTCCAGCGCCTCATCCGTGAATTCCAGGTTCACGCCATCCTGCCCCAGAAGGCTTGCATACTGCTTCACAAGAGCGTTCCTTGGCTTCGTGAGCACCTCCAGCAGATCAGGTTTCTGCAACGGATCAAGGGCAACCGCCAGGGGCATCCGTCCAACGAATTCCGGAATCATGCCGTACGAAAGAATATCGTCGTGGCTCAGCTGAGCCATCACGCGGCTGCGCTCCGCCGGATCATCCGCCATTCGCTCTGATCCGAACCCGATGCTGCGCTTGTCCTTGTTCACACGGGCGGCAATAATCTCATCCATCCCCTCAAACGCCCCGCCGCAGATGAACAGGATCCCGCTGGTGTCGATCTGGATGAATTCCTGCTGAGGATGCTTGCGCCCACCTTGCGGCGGCACATTCGCAATGCAACCTTCCACAATCTTCAGCAACGCCTGCTGCACGCCCTCCCCGGATACGTCACGCGTCACGGACGGGTTGGCGTTCTTGCGCGCCGTCTTGTCTATCTCATCGATGTAGATGATGCCCCGCTGCGCCTTGGATACGTCATAGTCCGCAGCCTGTATCAGGCGGAGCAGGATGTTCTCAACATCCTCGCCCACGTACCCGGCCTCCGTCAGCGACGTTGCATCCGCGATGGCGAACGGCACGTTCAGGATGCGCGCCAAGGTCTGTGCGAGGAGTGTCTTGCCGCTCCCCGTTGGCCCGACGAGCAGGATATTCGTCTTGTCCAACTCGACGTCCGGGCTTTCCTCGTTCTTGACGCTCGTGCGCTTGTAGTGGTTGTAGACGCCAACGCTGAGCACGCGCTTGGCGCGCTCCTGCCCGATAACGAACTCACTCAGCAGGTTATAGATGTCTTTGGGGGCGGGAATCGGTTGCGGCTCTTCTTCCTGCTCTTGGCCCTCATCCATCGACTCCTCACGGCCTTTCCCGCGAGGCCGTCCCTCAAGGATGCGCAGGCAGACGCGAACACACTCGTCGCAGATATAGGCTTTATGGTCCGGTCCCGCCAGAAGCCTGACCGTTCCCTCGGGCTTGCCGCAGAAGGAGCACCGATGCGGCCCTTCTCCCTGGCCGCCGTTTCGTCGACCGTTAGTCTCGTCAACCATGCCCTTGCCTTTACTCCTCCCCCGTCACCGAGTTTAAGGCAAACCCCAAAGCCCGTCCCGCACGAGCTTCTATTCTTGGCAGCTATGCGGCGCTGGCGTCGTTGCTCTCGCCCTCCGGCCCCGAAAGCACCTCATCAACGATGCCGTACTCCCTGGCCTGGTCCGCAGTGAGGTAGTAGTCGCGATCCATATCACGCGCCACCTTCTCCACCGGCTGCCCGGAATGTCGCGACAGAATACCACGGATAATCTCCTGCAGACGCAGAATCTCGCGCGCCGCAATCTCAATATCCGCAGCCTGTCCCTGCGCGCCGCCCATGGCCTGGTGCATGTGAATCGTCGAGTTCGGCAGGGCGTACCGCTTGCCTGCGGCTCCTGCAGTCAACAGCACCGTTGCCATGCTTGCCGCCATCCCAACGCAGATCGTGGAAACGTCCGCGCGAATAAGCTGGATTGTGTCATAGATGGCCAGGCCGGATGTGATGACGCCGCCCGGGCTGCTGATATACAGCGAAATGTCCTTGTCGGGATCTTCCCGGTCCAGGTACAGCAGCTGTGCCACGACAAGATTCGCAATCTGGTCATTGATGGGCGTGCCAAGAAAGATAATCCGTTCCTTAAGCAGGAGGGAATAGATGTCAAAGGCCCGCTCACCTCGCGCCCCGGTCTCAATGACCATCGGCACGATGCCCTGCGGCCCCGCCGGCACGATGCCTCCCGGCATTCCCTCGCCCGTTCCGCCTGTCCACGTTGTCATTTCGCTAAGTCTCCTCTGACGTGTCCGTCGGGCCCATGCCCGCTGGTGCTAGTCTTCCCTGTTATCCGAATCCTCGTCGGCCTCGGTCTCCGCCTCAGTCTCGGCGGCTTCTTCCGAACCGTCGCGCTCCCGTCGCGCGATCTCTACCAGCATATCCATTGTCTTACGCGCGACAATTCTGCGCTCCACACTCTCGCGGGCAGCCTCGCTTTCAAATACCTGTCGCGCCTGCTCCTGCGCCGCCTCATCCTGCTGAGCACCCACCACCTCAGCGATGTCCTCGTTGATTTCCTCGTCCGAGGCCTCAATGCCCGTCGATTCGGCCAGGTTCGTAATCAGAAGCCCGCGCAGCACGCGCTGCTCCGCCTGCGGCCGCACGGTGTCGCGCAGCTGTTCCACGCCCTGACCCGTCGACTGCGCGTACGCGGCGAGCGACATGCCCATTCCCCGCATCTGCTCGTCCTGGTCCTGCAGGATACGATCCACCTCCATATCCACCACGATGGGCGGATATGTGACGGTGGCCGCCTCGGCGAACCTCTCGAGGATATTCTCCTCAAATTCGGCGCGTGTCTGCGCCTCCGTCCGCTCCGTCAGATCAGAGCGAATCCGGTCTCGTAGCGCCTCCACCGTCTCAAAGACATCGTCGCCGAATCCCTCGACACCCTGCGCCCACTCGTCATCGAGGTCCGGCAGATTCTGCTCCTTGACCTCGCGGACCGTCACGGTGAAATGCGCCTCTTTGCCATTCAGATCGCGAATAGTGAAATCATCCGGCACGGAGATCGTGAACTCCTTGGTCTCCTCCGCGTTCATGCCGACGAGCTGCTCAGGCACGCCCGGCGCGGGATACGTCACGCCCTCCTGCACCATATAACTGATGCCGGTCTCCTCGACGAACGTCCTTCGACCCGGCACTTCCGGCTCGCCCTCGGATTCATCGTCATCGTCGGCGTCAGCATCAGAATCAGGCACTGCCTCATCGGCCGGCTCCGAATCCGTGTCAGCATCATCCCCATCCTCGGATTCCGCCGTGTCCTCCGGGTCCTCGTCTACATAACCGCTCATATCGACGGTCAGCAGATCACCGAGCTCAACAGCCCTCTCCACGGGCTCCCACGGCGAGCCCTGTCGGCGGAGGTTATTCAGCACCTCCTCGACCTGCTCCTCGGTGACCTCCGTCTCTTCCCAGTCGACGCGAATCGACTCGTAGTCACCGAGTTCCACCTCCGGCCGCAGCGCCACAGTGGCGCGAAACGTGATGGGATCAAGAGATTCCAGGTCCGTCACCTGCGGCCGCGCGATGGGCTCAAGCTCCTGCTGCTCCACTGCATCCGCCACCGACCGCTCCAGCAGCCCTTCGATATCGTCCTGGATGAGCGTTTCCGCCCCGATATGGCGTTCGAGGATCATGCGCGGAGCCTTGCCCCTCCGAAATCCCGGAATGACGTACCGCTGCACAAGCCGACGGTACGCCCGCTGCTTGTGATCCTCAATCTCCGCCTCTTCCAATTCAATAAGCAGCCCAACCTGGCGTTCAGGCATATCTTCAGTCGTAATCTTCACGCGTGGAAACTCCGTATTCGGATTGGCTATGAGGCAGGAACAACATTATACATCGGGGCGCCCAACAATCAGTCAGACGCCGCGATGTCTTGCGCGGCTTCCCGCAGCCGCAGATTCAAATCAACCAGCTGCTGCTCATCCACCGTGGACGGCGCGCTCATCATCAGGTCCTGTGCCGACTGCGTCTTCGGGAACGGGATCACCTCGCGGATATTCGGCTCCCCGGCCAGCACCATCACCGTACGGTCGATCCCCGGCGCGAACCCTCCATGCGGAGGCACCCCGTACTCGAACGCCTCCAGCATGTGCCCGAATCGATCCTCAATCTCCTCCGGCGAATGTCCCAGCAGCGCGAATATCCTGTCCTGCAGCTCGCGGTCATGGATCCTGATCGAGCCTGACCCCAACTCCAGCCCGTTCACCACCAGGTCATACGCCCGCGACCGCACAGCTGTCGGCGATTCCTCAAGCAGCCCCGCATCCTCCGGCACCGGCGCCGTGAACGGATGATGCACGGAACTCAGCCCGCCCTCATCGTCCGCCGCCTCAAATAGAGGGAATTCCGTCACGAACGCGAACGCCAACTCATTCGGGTCTGCCAACTCTAGCCGCTCTCCCAACTCAGTCCGCAGCGCGCTCAGCGACGCGCTCACGATGTTCTCGTGCGCTGCCACGATCAGCAGGAGATCCCCCGCTCCTGCCCCCATCGCCTCTGCAATCGACCGCACCGTATCGATATCAAGGTGACGCGCCAACGCAGACCGCACGTTTTCCGACTGCAGATCGGAGACTGCCGTCCCCGCCTCCGCGTCCAGACCGATAGTCGCCAGTCCCCGAGCACCTTGCCCGCGTACGATCTCCGTCAGATTCTCGAGCTCCCGCCGGCTGTACCCCGCGCACCCCGGCGCGACGATTCCCCGCACCGTGCCGCCCGCCTCGCCAAGCGCCGACGTGAATACCCCCACGCCGCTCTCGGCAACGATGCTCGATATATCCGTGATCTCCATCCCGAAACGCAGGTCCGGCTTGTCCGAACCGAACCGCCGCATCGCCTCCTCATACGTCATCCGTGGAAACGGCGATGTCACGCCCATATTCGGCGCGGTGGCCTGCGCCAGCCCCGAATAAAGCTCCTCCATCAGATCCAGCACGTCGGTCTCGTCCACGAAGCTCATCTCCAGATCAAGCTGCGTGAACTCCGGCTGACGGTCCGCCCGTTGGTCCTCATCGCGGAAACACCGCGCAATCTGGAAATACCGCTCCACGCCCGCCACCATGAGCAGCTGCTTCAACTGCTGCGGCGACTGCGGCAGTGCATAGAAATGGCCCGGGTGAACCCGTGACGGCACAAGATAGTCCCGCGCCCCCTCCGGCGTGCTCTTCATCAACATCGGCGTCTCGACTTCCAGGAAGCCGCGCCCGTCGAGGAAATCGCGGATGTACTTCACAACGTGATGCCGCAGTCTGAGGTTCGCCGCCATCCGCTCACGTCGCAGATCCAGGTACCGATACCGCAGCCGCAGCGACTCATCGACGTCCGATTCCTCATTGATGTAGAACGGCGGCGTCTTTGACGGATTCAGCACCGTCACCTCGCTTGCGTGGATCTCGATGCCGCCAGTCGCGATGCGCGGATTCTCCGTGCCCGCCGGCCGAACCTGCACCTCGCCGGTGATGGCCACCACCCACTCGTTACGCAGCGCGTCCGCGGACTGGTACGCCGACTCCGCCGCCGACGGATCGACGACAACCTGCACCAAACCGGTGCGGTCCCGCATATCGAGGAAAATCAGCCCGCCGTGATCCCGACGGCGATGAACCCACCCCGCCAGGCGCACAACCTGCCCCGCCTCCGCAAGCGAAAGCTCCCCACAACTATGTGACTTCAACATTGTAAGCGTCTGATTTCCGCGTCGAGATTATGTGACTTGAAGCACGTGAATCGGGTGATACCTACGTGGGTGCAACCAACAAAGCCGTCTCCGCTCACCCTAAGCCTGTCGAAGAGCCACACCCCACCCATCAATCATAGCATCCACACCCTTCACCCTGAGCCTGTCGAAGGGCCACCCCCCCAATGTCATTCCGAGCGCAGCCGAGGAATCTAGCGCCTCAATTACGCACCGACGCCCCGCTCAAAACCTGTAGGGCGTGCCGCGCCCCCGCACCTCTGTGAGCTTGACTGCCCACCACCCGAGACATAAGCTCTCCCAGAGGTGCGGGTATGCGAAGTTCACTCAAGTTGGTCGCGTGTCTCGCCCTGCTGTGTGTGTTCGTATCGCTTCTGCTCCAGGCATGTGATAGTCAGCCCCGAGAGACACCGGGGCCTCAGCCGAGCAGCACGCCTCCTCCACCAGCAATAACATCCACACCCACCGTCGTACCAACGCCTACCTCCGTGCCCACACCCACCGTTGTGTCAACGCCTACCTCCGTGCCCACACCCACCGTCGTGCCAACGGCCACGCTCGTGCCCACACCCACCGTCGTACCAACGGCCACGCCCGTGCCCACACCCATACCCGGAAGCCATGCTGCAATCGCCGTGATACCCTGGGTTGCCAATGGAGGTGCGCACCGAAGTGTCTTGCTACAGAGGAAACGGGAATACGGCGCTAGGGATTTAAGGACCATATCCACCCTAAGCAGGCACTCGGCGATTCAACTCCTGAGCTTCCCTTGGGTCGTTGCGGATGATATATCCGGTGACCAACTGTCGGCCATCAATCTCATACGCGAAATGTTGGAGGAGTTTCCTGCTGTGGCCAAGGAGGTGCTCCGCTTTCAGTGGGTGCGCGACGACATTACCCAGGCGGAGCACTACGCCATCTGGAGTATTCGCTACATTGCCAAGAATGACCTGGAACTTGCCTGGCATGTGCTCAGGTCACCATTCATGGACACGCCCTTCCTGCAACGGGACGCATATGCTCTGAACGCCCTGTCTCTCTTCTCTCTGTCTGGCCCGCCTCAGGGCGTCAACGTGGACGCCGATCCTGAAGTGGGAGTAGCTGTGTATGAAGGAAAATCGGATATGCTGGTGCGACTTTCAGGCCAATCATGGTTCGGCGATGGTTTGGATGATGATGATGCAGCTCTGGTGCACGGCATCTTCTACACCGACGGCGACTTTCGAGAAGCCCTGATGGACGACCATTACGTAGCGTCAACATCCATTACCCTTCCCTTGACCGGCGATGTGGGGCTTGCCGTTGTCAGGCACACCCCGTTCTCTGTAGAGGACAAGATGCTGGAAACGCTGGAGGAAGGCGTGCGAATCATGGAAGATTTCATGGGCGCGCCGTTGCCTCTTGGGGACGTGACACTGCTACTTATTGAGCCGGAGTTCTGGACCTCGGAAGCACGCGCAGAGCTCTTTCGGTTTTCTCAAGGTGGCGGCCCCTTGAATCCGGTGTATGTTCGAGGAATCATCAGGGCAGTAAACCCGGAAACCGGCCCTCCAACGCGAACCCTCTATCATGAACTGGGCCACTACTATCTCGTGAGGGGACCTAGATGGCTCGAAGAGGGATTGGCAAACTTCTTGGAGGCCTACACTGTGGCCCAAACAGGCGGAGAGGGATTGGAGGAACGACTGGCGTACCTGGAATCCAGAGGCAGCAGATGCGCTGAAAACATCTGGGAGCATGTCAACCCCTACAGGGGAGGACAGTGCGATTATGAGTTGGGCGAGAAGTTCCTGCTGGGCATGTATGCAGCCTTGGGGCGTGAGGCTGCATCAGCGGCTTTGAGAGAGCTTTATAATCGGGCGCTGATATTCGAGACTCTGAATCACGACAGCATCTACTATGCGTTTAAATCGAATGTACCCCTTGGGAAAGAGGAGGCGTTCGGGGCAGCCTGGCGCCGCTATCACGGCAGCCCTGTTATTGATCGTGTACACGCGGACTCTCCAGACCGGGCGTCATTAGTGGCGCTCTACAACGCCACCAACGGTGACGAATGGATAATCAACAGAAACTGGCTCAGCGACGCTCCTGTGGGTGCATGGTACGGCGTATACACCAACCCTCAGGGCCAGGTAACAGGATTGGAACTCGACAACAATGGCCTGACCGGCGAGCTACCGTCAGAGCTTGGGAGCCTCTCGAACCTGATAGAACTGAACCTCGAGGAAAACCGACTGACCGGGGAAATACCACCGGAGCTTGGCAACCTCAGTCATCTCGATAGCTTGGGGCTTGAATGGAACCAACTAACTGGGGAGATACCCCCACAGCTTGGAAACCTCACCAACCTGACGCAGATGAGGCTGAGTTGGAATCAACTGACCGGAGGCATACCACTGGAGTTTGGTCATCTCATCAACTTGAGGGCGATGACGTTGCATGGAAACCAACTGACCGGGAAAATACCTTCGGAGCTCGGTAACCTCACCAAACTGGAGACGCTCTGGCTATTTGAATTGCGATTCACCGGTTGCATCGCTGTCCAGTTGCCGGAGATATGGGTCGAAGCTACCGGCCGGAAGCGCTGTTAACCGACAAGGGGATCCAGCAAATGAGGCCAAGGGTCAGGGCCTTGATTTCCCCTGTGTCGCCTACCCATCCCCAAAACACATTCGCGGGGCGGCCTTGGAAAGGCCGCCCCGCGTTTCTTGCGTGATGCACCGAGGAATCAATCCTCGATGTAGCCCTCCAGCCGTTCGCGGTTTCGCTGCAGCCGCATGTTCTTCATCGCCCCGGCCTGGATCTGCCGCACACGCTCCCGCGTCAGGCTCAGCATGTCGCCGATCTCACGCAGGGTGTACTCCTTGCCGTCCATGATTCCGAACCGCAGCTCCAGCACCAACCGCTCTCGCGGCGAGAGCGACCCCAGCACCGCTGCCATGCGCTCTCGAAGCATCGTCTGCGCCACCATGTCGATGGCCGTCTCCGCCTCGTCCTGAGCCACAAAGTCTGCCAGCGTGGCCCCGTCCTCGCCGATGGGCGCGTCGATGGACGCCGGCTGCTGTGCCAGGGAGATCAGCTGCTCCACCTTCTCCAGCGGAATCTCTGTCTCTGCGGCCAGTTCCTCCGGCGTCGCCTCGCGGCCAAACTGCTGAAGCAGCCGATGGCGCGCGCGGTCAACCTTCGCGGACATCTCGCCCACATGAACCGGCAGGCGGATGCTGTTCCCCTGCTCGGACACGCCCCGGGCGATGGCCTGCCGGATCCACCACGTCGCGTATGTCGAGAACCGGAAGCCCCGGTGGTGGTCGAAACGGTCCACCGCCTTGAGCAGACCGATGTTCCCTTCCTGGATCAGGTCGAATAGGGACAACCCTCTACCCTGGTACCGCTTGGCGATGCTGACGACGAGGCGGAGGTTGGCCTCCGTCATGGACTTCCGGGCGTCCTCGCCCTCCTTGACCGCCTTCATCAGGTCTCGCCGCTCAACGGAACTCATGTTGTCCGCGCCGGCAAGGCGCTTGGCCGCGCGACGACCCTCATCCATCAGGATGCCGAGCTCCGTCTCCTGCTGAGGCGTCAACAGCTTGCGACGGCCGATGTCCTGCAGGTAGCCCCTCAGAGGATCGTTCAGGTTCTCCGTGGTGCCGCTGTCGAACTCGCCGACTTTCGCAGCGTTCGCCTTCTCTTCCTGCGCATCGTCGAGGTCGATGACATCCACGGAGGTCTCATTTACCTCCATCGGGACGTCTGCCGTACCCGGCGCGCGCCGGGCCTCGTCCTCTGCGATCTCGGCACGAATCTCGTCCGTAATCGCCTTCATCTGCGCACCTCCTTGTGTTGGTTCCGACCGATTGCGCACCTGTCAAAACCAGACACCCCCTCCCGGTTTCCCTAAAGGGATTGGCTACCAGCATAGACCCGTTCGCACGCTTGTCAATCTCTCGGTATCCGATGGTGCTTATGAGTCTCATTACTGTTCGCCCTCTATGTCCTCAATCAATAGAACGCTCAGGATGACCACGAGGAAAGCAGATTGTGGCCGAGAACGAGTTGATCGGCGAAATGTGGGACAATTAATGGCGCAGCAATGACGTGACGCAGCGAGCAACAACCTCGACCTCCCCGGAGCAGCTGATCTATGCAGGAAGTCCCGCGGTCATTGGAGATCCTGGCAACACTTTGCCGCCACCCCGCCACCTCCTATTTTGAAGACAGAGTCGCCCGAGAAGTTGAGCGCATCCTTGCAGACGCCGCAATCCCCTGGGAGCAGGACGAGTACGGCAACATCATCGCCCGCCTCACCCGACGCGACACATCAGACCCGACGCCGCCCCGCCCGATCGCTCTCGTCGCCCACATGGACCATCCGGGGTTCGAGATCGTCGAAGTCGACGGCCGGCGGCTGACCCTGCAGATGCGAGGCCGCGTCTCGGACGTCATCTACGAACAGCAGGTAGACCTTGTCGTCCACTGTGCCGACGGCTCGTCATTCGCTGCCCGGACCACCGGTCAAAATGGAGACATGCAGGCACGCGTCCTCTATGCCGATTTGGCAGAGCAAAACGAGCTCGTTCTGCCCGCTTTTGCTGTCTTTGATCTCGTAGATTGTGAATTCCGTAACAATAGGGTTTTTGCACGTGCCCTGGACGATCTCGCCGGTTGCGCCGCCACTCTAAGCGTTATGGAGACGCTCGCCGCCGAGAATGAGCCCGTCGATGTATTCGGCGTTCTCACGCGTGCAGAAGAGGATGGCCTTATAGGCGCACGCTTACTGGCCGCCAATGGCTCTCTTCCAAAGGAAACCCTTGTCATCTCCGTAGAATCGTCCAGAACGCTCCCCGGCGCTGAGCAAGAAAACGGCCCCGTCATCCGCGTCGGCGACGCCATCTCAACCTTCTCCCAATCTGCAGAAGTGATTTTGCAGGACGCACGGACAGTGCTCCAACGTAGAGACCCGCCCATTCCGGTTCAACGCCAACTCATGTCCGGCGGTGTCTGTGAAGCATCGGTTTTTGTCGCGCACGGCTACGAGTCCACGGGCGTCGCGTTCCCTCTGGCCCACTATCACAACGGATTTGGCGAAGATTCCATTCAAGCTGAAAACATCGCCATCAGCGATTTCCTGGGAGGTGTAGAACTCCTGCTGGAGGCTACCCGTTCAATACCTGTCTCACGGCAACAGACGCCCGGCGGTGCTCAATCCCTGTATGAACGACTTCGCTCCGCGCCGGAGAAAGAAGGGGATCGACTCCGTTCAGTCGTCGGGAGAAACGGATGATTGCCCCCCGAGGGTATGACGTTGTCGCAAAGCACAATTGGCGCCCTGCGAATTCATAAACTACGCTAGTAGCGGGAACCAAACATGCTAAGGCAAGTCTGGCTTTACGGGCGAATCCTCATTGGCGTAGCCCTTGGCGTAGGGGTTGCCTACATTATTGTCCGTGAAGTTAATTTGGGAGAGTTGTTGGAACAACTCTCCGCATTCAATTGGTTCCTGATGATTCCCGTTATGGCCGTCGTTGTCACCAGCAACGCCATCCGGGCGGTCAGGTGGAGAATGCTCTACCATGGCCGAGCGCCGACCGCCACGCTGCTCTTCTTTGTAGAGAACACAGGCCAGGGCCTGAACAATCTCACCCCTATTCGCGTCGTCGCAGAACCCATTCAATTCGGATACATCGCGCTGAGAGAAGGGTACGAACGGGGGGCCGTGCTCGCGTCGATCGTCCTGGGTCGTGTGTCAGACCTTGCAATAACGCTCGGAAGCCTTGCAGTCGGTTTCGCGATATTCGCGCCGGAGGGCGCGCAGTTCCTGAGCATCGTCATCCTCGCCTTGGTCGGCGTTCTAGTCATCGTTGCGGTGCTCTCCCTGTACACACACAAGATCACCTGGTTTGATCGGTTCCCCGTCGTGCGAACGTATTCGGCGGCGTGGCAGGAACTCATCGCGCAGCCGGGGAAACTGGCCTCAGTCATGGGTGTAACGCTTGCAACGTGGATGACGCTAGGACTGGCTGCCTATCTGGTGGCACTGTCAAATGGGATCGAGCCGAACAATTCCCAGAACGCAATCGAAATCTACGTCATCATCTATGTCGTAGTGCTTGGCACGATGACGTTGGGGTCAATCTTGCCGGGCCTGCCCTCCGGCATCGGCCCGTTTGAGGCAGCCGCGGTCGCTTTCCTGGGATTCTACGGCGTAGACAAAGAAGTCGCGCTGGCGTTTGGCCTCATCATCCATGTGGCCTTCTTCGTCCCGCCGACCGTCATTGCCATTGGAACCCTAATTATGTTTGGTCCTCCATGGTCGACGCGGCATCGGGTGCGGCGTCTCCGCCGCGAGAGGCGCGAAGCGCGAGGAGCATCCGCAGCCAGAAGGGCATCGCAAGAAGGAGACCTATAAGCACCCCTCCGTATAGGTACCCCGCCTGGTCTATGACAAGGGCCGAGGGAAGGGTGACATCGGTCCAAACCGATATGGCGGTGATGATGAATGCTATACCGATCGTGACCCCTCCGGTCCAACCCATGTTCTTCGTCACGAGCAGCATCGGAAATCCGACGAATCCGGCCGCAACGGTCGGCCCAAGCATCATTCCGGCAACCCCGCCAAAAGCGGACGCCAGGCCGGCGCCGCCCCTGAACTTGAGAAACACCGAGTATTGATGCCCCCATAGGGCGCCGGCCGCAGCGATCACCGACCCGCCGGGGCCAAGATCAAAGACACGATCTGCGATGAGTACGGGAAGGAGTCCCTTCGTAATGTCAACGATAGCGACGAAGACTCCAACACGGGGGTCAATCTCCCGAAACACGTTCGCGGCGCCCGCGTTTCCGGTTCCCAATTCGCGCACATCAACGCCGGCCACCAGCCGCGACATGATGACAGACGTTGGAAAGGAACCAATCAAATAAGCTCCGACAAGGACGCCTGCCAGTCCAATCAAATCAACCATCGTTGTCAATTCCTCCAAAGATGTGGGGTAAAGGTGCTCTGTTCGTTTGAAACAGACCGTTCTTAAGAGTAGCGCACAAGTCCGGTGGACGAATGGAGTAAAATCGCTGCAGGAAGTGGCGAAGGCTCGGATACCAACCCAGCACGGCAGCTCCGCCCTGCCGCCGAACCAGACGCGAGCAGGATGAGGTTGCGGTCATTCGAGAATCGGGGCGAAGAATTGGGCAACAGCCTCTTAGGATCGGTTGGTCTGCGGCTGGCCATCGCCATAGTCACGCTGGCGGCCGGCGTTTACCTCATTCAGGGCATATCTGACCTTTTCAGCGTCCTCTTTGATGTCCTGATTCTCATATTCCTCGCGTGGATACTGTCTGCCGCGGTGCGTCGCCTGGCGAACTTCGTTGAGGTCTACATTCCGCAGCCGACGTGGGCGGCGGTCCCAATTGCGTACCTCATCATATTGCTTCCTGTTGTTGCACTTATCGGACTGCTGGTTCCGCTTACCATATCCCAGACTGTCACCCTCTCCGAAGACCTGCCTGATTTTGCCATCAGGCTCTCGGGTTTCATGTCCTCCATCAATGAGTTCTTTGATTCGCTCCGGGCAGCAGGGGGCGGCGAAGAAGCCGTCGCCACCGACCCACTTCTTGCCTTTAGCTCCACTGCGAGCACATGGGTGCAGGACAATGCGCTGGGAATCGTAGGCAGTACAACCAGCATCGCTATTCAGACCATCTTCTGCATCTCAATGTCGTTCTATATGACCATTGAGCGGGAACAACTCCAAGGGCTGTTCTACCGGCTCTTGCCGATGGAATACCACGAACGCGCGTCCGTGGTTCTCGCCCACCTCGACAGTACGTTCTTCTCGTACCTGAAGGGGATTTCCATCGTTGTCGTGCTTTACTCCGCGGCTATCACGACGACCATGTTGGCCGCGGGACTTCCCTTTGCGCTGCCGATCGGAATAACAGCGGGCCTCGTTCAGTTGGTTCCAATCATCGGCGAAGTCGCCGCCATTGGGATTCCCATTGTAATTGCATTGCTGACGGGGTCTGTTACGACGGCGGTCATAGTGGCAGTTGCCCTGATTTCGTGGAGCCTCTTCATGAACAACTTTGTTCTTCCTCGTGTGTATGGGAAGGCTGTTCGTATGCCAGGGTTCTTTGTACTTCTGGCAGTGGTCATTGGCACACGATTCGCAGGCCCGTGGGGCGCCATGCTCGGCGTTCCTGTGGCCGGTTTCATCTACTCACTAATCTTCGCGTGGGGAGAGCTGAGACAGAACTACGAAACCGAGTCAGGCGAGCCCTCAGCGGAGGAGGAGACGACAGCCGACGGACAAACCGATACCGAAGAAGAAGCAGTCGGATCATCAGACGCGCCCGTTGCGGACGGAAACCGAAGTGGCGGCGTGAACGGCGACGGAACGAGTCTTCGAACCCCAGGGCGGATACTGGCAACCATTCGCAGTATGATTTCCCGCTAGTCCTTCAAAAGTGCCCAAGCTCTGCGTGGGGAAAAGGACTGTTCGGCTAAGAATCGAATCCCTGGCGCATCTCCCTCATGCTGGCAAAGCGGGCCCCCTCGTTATGGGCGACAACGATATGGTCGAGCACCTTGATGTCTAGCGCATTGCCCGCCTCAATCAGATGGCGTGTCGTGCGTTCGTCATCCGAACTCGGAGTGGGATCCCCCGACGGATGGTTATGGACAATGATGATGCTCGGCTGGTTTCGACGCACCGCTTCTCGAAACACTTCCGCGGTCCTTACGTGAGACGAGTTGACGGTTCCTCGATACAGGCTCTCTATATGCACGACGTGGTTCTTCATGTCCAGCACGAGAACGCGCAGTTCTTCATGGTCCAGGAAAACCATGTCTGAGCCCACCACGTTATAGACATCCTCCGGGCCGGAGATAACGGGACGTTGTTCCGGCGAATCAACCTGGAGTCGTCGTCCGAGCTCCAGGGCAGCCTTGATTTGCGCGGTCTTGGCGACGGCCATGCCGGGCTGCAGGGCAAGTTCATCAAACGTCGCCTGATGGAGTCCTTTGAGTCCTCCAAGGTCGCGCAGCAGTCGCGTTGACATGGTGACGACGCTTTCATTGCGCCTGCCGACACGGAGGAGAATTGCAAGAAGCTCGGAATTGCTCAAGGCCTGCGCGCCCCGGTCTCTCAACCGCTCACGAGGCCTTTCATCCTGTGGCACGTCCCGTATAAGAAATCCTGCTGAGTATTCGGAACGCTCGGTGTCTTCTTGTTGGCCGCCGGCCATGCTCCACCCCCGACTTTATCGGCCTCCACCGGCCAAGCGACAAAAAATCGGCGGCCTGTCGTCGTAACAGGCCGCCGATAGACGGTTCGATTCAGGGATCATCCCAGTTGAGCTGAACCGGGATGATTGAATGTCCTAGGTGATGTCGACGGCTGCGCCGGCGCCCTCAAGCTTGGACTTGATCGTGTCGGACTCGTCCTTCGCGATGTTCTCCTTGATTGCCGCAGGCGCGGACTCCACCAATTCCTTGGCTTCCTTGAGACCAAGGCCGGGCACCAGTTCACGGACAGCCTTAATGACCTCAATCTTGTTGGGGCCAATGTCCTTGAGAGTCACGGTGAACTCGAACTTCTCTTCCTCAGCAGGGGCCGCGGCGGCGTCTCCACCGCCCGCTGCCGGAGCAGCTGCAACGGCGACAGGCGCAGCGGCTGTCACACCGAGCCGCTCCTCAAGCTCTTTGACCAAGTCGGCAAGATCAAGGACGGACATGCCCTCAATCGCCGCAACAATCTCATCCTTTGTCGTCATTTTGTTAGCTCCTCTCCTCCAACTGTCTGCGTCTCTGATCCAGGACATTCACGATACTGCTCAAATGAGTATGCAATACACTAACCAACCGTTGGTTCACGCCGTTCATTGCCCCCATCACCTGAGCCAACAGGACTTCCCGTGGCGGGAGCGACGCCAAACGCTCAAGCTGTGGCGGGGAGACGACCCGATTCTCCAGAACCGCGTTTGTAATCCGCAGCTGCATTCGATTCGTCCGGACGTGCGTGGTGAGAGCCTGGATAACGGGAATCGGATCCTCTCGCGTCACAATCAGGCCCACCGAACCATCCAGCAGGCTGCCGATCTCGTCCCTCTGCCCCAGCGATTCAGCCGCCCTCAGGGCGAGGCGATTCTTGACGATACGATAGCGCGTGTCATTGATGCGCAAAGCCCGTCGAAGCCCCTCCATTTCCCGCACCGAGAGTCCAGAGTGGCCCGCGCCGACGATCAGAGAGGCACCATCAAGAAACTCAGTGAGTTCCTCTACCTGTTCAATCTTCTTTGTCGATGGCATGGCGTCGTCTTTCGATTACATCCGTTAGTCAACAGGTTGTAGAGTACTTGCCGCGATGGGGTCGATGCGGACACCCGGGCCCATGGAGCTGGAAACGCTGATGCTGCGGATAAATTGGCCGCGAACCACCTCCGGGCGGGCCTGTGTAATGGCGCTCACGAGAGCGGCCATATTTCCCATTAGATTCTCCGGCTCGAAGCTCGCTTTCCCGATTGGGCTGTGGATGATGCCGGTTCGATCAAGGCGAAACTCAACGCGTCCCTTGCGGGATTCCTCAATTGCACGGGGTAGATCCTGGGGCTGCACGACCGTGTTTCCTCGTGGGCTCGGCATGAGCCCCCGGCGTCCAAGGACGCGGCCAAGCCGACCAATGCGCCCCATGATGTCCGGCGTTGCAAGCGCAACATCGAAGTCTGTCCAGCCTCCCTCGATTCGCTCAATGAGGTCATCGGAGCCAACATAGTCAGCGCCGGCTTCACTGGCTAGCCGCTCACCCTCTCCCTGCGCAAACACGAGGATGCGGACTGTCTTGCCGAGTCCATGCGGAAGTAGAGCGACACCACGTACCTGTTGGTCCGCCTGTCGAGGGTCAACGTTGAGGCGTATATGAAGCTCCACCGTCTCATCGAATCTGGCGGTGGCGGAGTCCTTGACAAGGCCTATCGCCGCATCCGGCTCATAGAAAGTCAGGTGTTCGATGCTGTCGGCGGCCTGATCGTATCGCTTGCTGTGCTTTGGCATTTGTCGATTATCCGTGGCTTAGTCTGTTATGTCGATGCCCATGCTGCGGGCGGAGCCCATCACCATCTGCATCGCAGCTTCAATGTTGCCCGTGTTCAGGTCTTCCAGCTTCAGTTGCGCGATTTCTCGCACCTGGTCTCGGGTGACCGTCGCGACACGTTCCGTCCGCACGTCCGAACTGCCCTTTTCGATTCCGGCGGCCTTGCGCAGGAGGTCGGAGGCAGGCGGGGTCTTCGTGACGAATGTGAACGATCGATCCTCGTAAATGGTGATGTCAACAGGAATGATATTACCGGTCTGATCCGCCGTCCGGGCGTTGTACTCCTTAACAAACCCCATGATGTTAACGCCATGGGGGCCCAGGGCCGTGCCAACGGGTGGCGCAGGCGTTGCCTTGCCTGCCTGGATTTGCAGGCGCACTACCGACCGTACTTTACGTGCCATTCTTTCTTGCTTCTCCGTTGGGTGGTGTTTTGGGTCAAATGACTATCGGTTGAGATCGTTACAGTTTCTCGATCTGCAGGAAGTCCAACTCCACAGGCGTCTCACGGCCGAAGAACGAGACCATCACAACGACCTTGCCGCGATCCGGGCTGACTTCCTCAACCGTGCCGATGAAGTCCAGGAACGGGCCGTCCGTGATTCGGACGCTCTGCCCCTTCTGGTATCCCACGCGAATACGCGGCGCTTCCTGCTCCATCTGATCCAAGATAGACCGCACTTCGTTCTCATCAAGTGGGACCGGCCGCGGCGGGTCACCACTGCTGACGAAACCGGTGACGCCGGGAGTTTCACGAACCACTCGCCAGGTGTCGTCGGTCATCATCATCTCAACGAGGATATAGCCGGGAAAGACCTTACGCGTCACGGTGCGCTTCTGCCCGGAGCGGATTTCAATCTCATCTTCAGTGGGCACAACGACGCGATAGACCTTGTCTCTCACATCCAGCGAGTCGATGCGGTTCTCCAGGTTGCGGCAGACGCGATCCTCCTGCCCGGAGTACGTGTGAACCACGTACCAATGAACCTGCGTTTCGAGAATGTCACTCTGAGTTGTCATCGCTTTTCGGTCCGAACTAACGCCTAGACGCCAATAATGAACTCGGTCATCAAGAAATTGAAGACATAGTCCACACCGCCGAGGAACAATCCGACAATCGTAGATACCACGAGAACCATGATGGTGAGGCGGACGGCCTCTTCACGAGACGGCCACGTCACTCGCCGGAGTTCAGTAATGACCTCACGGGGCAGTCGCGTTGCGGCTCCTCCGTTTGGGCGGCGTCGGCTTGTGGTCTGAGAACGTGTGCTCATTGGCCTCTACAGGCTACCCGTCTACCGAACTTCTCGATGCAGTTTGCGACCGTGACATCGCGGGCAAAACTTATTGAGTTCCATCCGCTGCGTATCATTGCGCCGGTTCTTCATGGAGGAGTAATTGCGCTCACGGCATTCCGTGCACGCCATGGTGATAACGATGCGGTTTCCCTGTTTCTTTGCCATGGTTGCCTCGCTGGCCGTGAGCGCCTCTCTCCGATTCGCTGTTTCTACTGGATGATGCCGGTAATCACACCGGAGCCGACGGTTCGGCCGCCCTCACGGATGGCGAACCTCAGTCCCTCTTCCATAGCGACCGGCGTGATCAATTCAATCCTCATCTCGACGTTATCCCCCGGCATCACCATTTCCGTGCCCTCAGGAAGGTGCGCGGAACCCGTGACGTCCGTGGTGCGGATGTAGAACTGCGGCTTGTACCCATCGAAGAACGGGGTGTGACGCCCGCCTTCATCTCGCGTCAGAACGTACACCTGCGCCGCCGCCTGCGTATGAGGCGTGATGGAACTCGGCAGGGAAACAACCTGACCTCGCTCCACGTCATCACGTTCGATGCCGCGCAGCAACAGGCCGACGGCGTCGCCGGGTTCCGTTTCATCAACGGTCTTGTGGAACATCTCGATTCCGGTGACGACGGTCTTGCGCTGCTCGCCGAATCCGACGATCTCAACCTCTTCGCCAACCTTCATGATGCCGCGCTCGACACGGCCGGTCACGACCGTGCCACGGCCCTTGATGCCGAAGACGTCCTCAATCGGCATCAAGAAGGACTGATCACGCGGGCGCTCAGGCTCCGGGATATAGGAGTCAACGGCCTCCATCAGCTGAAGGATGGATGCGTATTCCGGTGCGCTCGCATCGGTGGCATCACTCTCCAGGGCTTGCAGGGCGCTTCCGCGGATGAAGGGTACCTCATCGCCCGGGAAATCGTATTGGGTGAGGAGCTCACGCACCTCCAGCTCAACAAGCTCAAGAAGCTCCTCATCATCCATCATGTCGACCTTATTGAGGTAGACGACGATGCGGGGAACTTCCACCTGCCGTGCGAGGAGAATATGCTCTCGCGTCTGCGGCATGGGGCCATCCGGTGCGCTGACAACAAGAATGGCGCCGTCCATCTGGGCCGCGCCGGTAATCATGTTCTTGATGTAGTCGGCGTGGCCGGGGCAATCCACGTGCGCGTAATGGCGAGTGGCCGTTTCATACTCGACGTGCGAGATGTTGATCGTCACGCCGCGGGCCCGCTCTTCAGGGGCATTGTCGATCGAGTCAAAGGGTCGAAAGTCGCTTGTGCCAGCGATATTCAGCACCTTGGTAATCGCTGCAGTGAGCGAGGTCTTACCATGGTCAACGTGACCAATGGTTCCAACGTTGAGGTGCGGCTTGTTCCGCACAAACTTCTGCTTCGCCATTCCCGGCCGTCCTCCTTCGAGCTGGAGCCCACAACCAGATTCGAACTGGTGACCTCGTTCTTACCAAGAACGTGCTCTACCTCCTGAGCTATGTGGGCCTCTGTCTCTCCTTTCCAATGTTTCCGTTACCAATTCGGTGCCTTATTGTGCCTACGGGCGCCATACATATGATGCTGGAGCCCGAGAGGGGATTCGAACCCGCTAACCTGCCGATTACAAATCGGCTGCGCTACCCTTGCGCCACTCGGGCCCGGGCCCTTCTCCTTAACGACACAATAAAAGGAGCTAGCGGTTGCTAGCCCAGTTCAGTATGAGTTGCAGGTTATCAATCGTCAAGTAGACGACACGCCTCAGAGAAGGGAATCCTCTGCTGCTCGCCGAACGATGTCGTAGACACGGCTAAGCGGTATGGATGACTGTTCTGCCAATTGACGGCAGTCTTCATATTCAGGGGCAATGCCAACTATCTCTCCTCCTGTGGCCAGGCGCTTAATCTTGACGTTCGCCGGGCCGAGTGGAGTCTGGATTAGCACCAACTCCCTGACTGCCTCATACCGTGTCACGGGAGTCACGCGGACTCCAAGCGTGGTCGTTTCCCGGAGCAGCACGCTGACGATTACGTCTTTCTCGGGTTCCGGTGCGATGGCGGACACGACAACGCCGGGGCGTCCCTTCTTCATCTGGACATTCTCAAGCCAGACATCTCTCGCGCCCGCCGCCATCAAGCGTTCGCGAACGTAGTCATAGACTTCGGGATTCATATCGTCGATGGTGGTTTCAATCATCGTCATTTGCCGAGTCTGAATCGGCTGCTCGGTTGCCTCTCCAACGACGAGAGTAACGATGTTAGCCCTACCCTTTGGGTCTTTCGTGCCCGCGCCATAACCAACGGCTTCAATTGCATTCATGGAGGGCGGCGGGTCAAAAGAGGCAAGCGCCGTGACTATAGCCGCGCCGGTGGGAGTTACCAATTCGCCTGTTTGCTGACCATCCTCATTCATGGGCGGCGGCAGTGACGGAGCTCCCGCCAATCGCATGATTTCCAGAACGCCGGGAGCGGGTACCGGCAGAACGCCGTGATGAGTCGTTACGCGACCAGTCGCCAACGGGAGACCCGTGGAATAGAGCGTGTCGATACCAAGCTCATCCAGGCCGACGATAGTTCCGACGATGTCAACCAGCGTGTCTGCCGCGCCGAGTTCTGCGAGTTTGACAGTCTCGGCACTACCGCCGTGGACACGCGCTTCTGCCTCACCAATGCGGCGCAGGATTGCAACTGCTCGTTGAACCACACTTGACGGCAGATTGGCACTCTCGACTCGGCCAATGAGGTCCGTTAGGGGCGTATGGCCGGCAGAAGCGTCAGCACCACCTTCAACCTTGATGTGTGTTGCGCGGATTCCGGCCCGGAAGGTTTCTGTTGGTGTAAGTCGAATTGCCTCATCCGGGAAGACGCGGTCAATGGCCTCGTTCATCCGGTCAACCGGGGCGCCAGCGTCCATAAGCGCGCCCAACAGCATGTCACCGCTGACGCCGTTGGCGCATTGCAGCCACGCGATTCGCATGTGGCTCTACCCTACCCGCTCGGCTGGGTCAATTCCGCCGAGCCGCTTTCGTTAGTGGTGATTGCAGCCTTGCGCGTGTTCAGGCTGCCGGTCTTGTAACCGGCGAGATCCAGTGTCACGAAGAGATAACCCAGTTCACGGATGTGGTGAATCAGCTCCTCGCGCAAATCCTTGGCGATGATGCGCTGCATATCCTCGGGCGGGACTTCAATCCTGGCGATTGCCCCATGATGGCGAACACGAACCTGCTTGAAATCGTGCTGATGTAGGTATTTCTCGGCGCGAGCGATCTTATCCAGAAGCTCGAACGAGACCGGCGTACCCAAAGGAATGCGGGATGCGAGGCACGACTCAGCGGGCTTGTCCCAATTTGGCAGACCGCGCTCGCGGGCCAGGTGTCTAACGTCGTCCTTAGTCAGACCAACTTCCACGAACGGGCTGCGGACACCTTGCTCGTCCTTTGCCTTCAGGCCCGGACGCACATCGCCAAGGTCATCCATCAACGTGCCGTCAATAATCCACGGTATCCCGCGTTCCTGTGCAATCGTGTGCAACTGCGAGAACAGGTCGACCCGGCAGAAGTAACAGCGGCGTCCGTCATTCGCCGCAAAGCCCTCCATGTCCAGTTGGTCGGTGTAGAAGAATTCGTGGCGGGCATCCAGGAATGTGGCGATCTCCCGGGCATCTTCCGCCTCGGAATCAGCGAACGTTGGCGAGAGCGCAGTTACCGCAAGGGCGTCCTCACCCAACACGTCAACTGCCTCCGCGAGTAACAGACTGGAATCGACGCCCCCGGAAAATGAAACCACAATTGAACCCAGCTCATGCAACAGAGCGCGCAGGTTCTCGCGCTTCGCCGCAGTTTCAGGCGACATGGTATTCATCGTGCGCTCACCCTACCCATCTCCCGACGAGAACATGGGCTCAATGTTGTCCCTCTCAGGGTAGGACGATAGGGCTTGCTCTACGGCCTCGTGGAGCGTGGAAACGGGAATGACGCCTATCGTCGCGTGAGAGGTTGTTGCGGAATCAGCAGGTGTGATAATCCGGCTGTAACCGCGCCGAGCCGCCTCGCCGATACGACGCTGCAGTTGAGGTACACGCCGAACGTCCCCGGTAAGACCAATCTCGCCGACTGCGGCAAGGTCAGGAGCGGCAGGAACATCACGAAGACTTGAGACGATGGCGAGTGCGATCGCGAGATCCGCGGACGGGCTCGTGACGCGCAGGCCACCGATAGCGTTGACGATAACGTCATGCTTTCCGAGCGGGAGACGCAGACGCCGCGAAAGAACAGCGCAGATCAGCAAGAGCCGGTTGAGATCGACGCCGGTCGCCATGCGGCGGGGATCTGCCCCGCCGGACGGAGCAACAAGAGCCTGTATCTCGACCAGCAAGGGGCGAGTTCCCTCAACGATGGGGGTGACGATGGAACCGGGTGCGGTTGACGTTCGTTCCTGCGTTAGGGCGGCAGAGGGATCATCAACCTCACGGAGGCCGGAGTCAGTCATTTCAAGGACGGCAATCTCGTCCGTGGAGCCAAACCGGTTCTTGACACACCGGGCAACGCGGTAGGGGCCAAGGCCCTCGCCCTCGAGGTAGAGCACAACGTCCACGGCGTGTTCAAGCACGCGTGGACCTGCAATAGCGCCGTCCTTGGTCACGTGGCCGGTCATGATGATAGATACACCACGACGGCGCCCCCACTCGACAAGTCGCGCGCCGCATTCCCGGACTTGCGCAATACTCCCTGCAGAGGACGTCGCATCAGTTCTGAGTGTCTGAATCGAATCCACAAGCAACAGGCCCGGCGGGATTCCGTTCAGGGAATGTAGTAATGCATCGACGTTTGTCTCAGACACCAGCGTCACCCCATCACCCGCCAGGGAGAGGCGCGCGGCCCTCAATGCGATCTGCTCCGGTGACTCTTCCCCTGCGACGTAGACCACATTTGCTCCCGCCGCCCCTAGTGCAGACGCAATCTGCAGCAGCAAGGTTGATTTACCGATACCGGGCTCGCCTCCGAGCAGAGTGACGCTGCCGGGCACAACGCCGCCGCCGAGGACGGTCATCAACTCCGGCATCGCTCCGACCGTGATGCGGGACGGCTGCGCAGCCGCCCTTTCCATGAGGGTTGTCAACGCAGCAGGCGCGGGAGCGTCACCGGTGATGCCGGGCGCCAGGCCGTTGGATTCGGTCGTTATCTCGACGAGCGAGCCCCACGATTCACAGCGCGGACATCGGCCTTCCCAACGGGACGTTTCAGCCCCACAAGCCGTACAGCTATAGGCAACGCGCGGTCGTGGCATCGTGCCAGACCCAGCCGTCAGTTAGCCCGCCACCTCGACGGTCTCGGGAGTCTCGGCAGTTTCCTCGGGGTCGGCGTCCGTTGCCGTCGCACTCTCGATAGTCGTGACGACAACCTGTTCGTCCACGTAATCGACGCGAACCGAGCCACCCTCCTCGATCGTGCCGGCGAGGATGTCGTCAGACAGCCTGTCCTCGATCAAATCCTGGATGACGCGGCGCAGCGGTCTGGCGCCATACGTTTCGTCGTAACCCTTTTCGCCGATGTAATCACGCAGCGCATCGGTGGCTTCGATAGAGATCTTCTTGGTCTCCAACTGCTTTTCGACATCCTTCATCATGAGGTCGACGATTTGGCGAATGTGCTCACGCTCCAACGAGTGGAAGACAACCTGCGCGTCGATGCGATTGAGGAACTCGGGGCGGAAGAACTGCTTGACCTCGTCCAGCACCTTGTCCTTCATGCGCTCATAGCTCTTCGTGCGCACATCGGTCTCATCCTTGGCGTAAGAGAACCCGATGTTGGAGTTCTTCTTGATGACCTCCGCACCAATGTTGGAGGTCATGACAATGATGGCGTTGCGGAAATCGACCTTGCGGCCTTTCGCGTCCGTCAGGTGGCCGTCATCGAAGATCTGCAAAAGGATGTTGAAGACCTCGGGGTGGGCCTTTTCAATCTCGTCAAAGAGGATGACGCAGTAGGACTTGCGGCGCACGGCCTCCGTCAACTGGCCGCCCTCGTCAAAGCCAACGTACCCGGGCGGCGCACCTACGAGTCTCGCCACGGTATGCCGCTCCATGAACTCGGACATGTCAAGGCGAATGAGGGAGTCCTCTGATCCAAACATGAATTCGGACAGCGCGCGGACGAGTTCGGTCTTACCGACGCCCGTCGGCCCAAGGAACAGGAAGGTTCCGATGGGGCGACGCGGGTCCTTAAGCCCTGCCCTTGCGCGGCGGACGGCCTTGGACACATTGATGATGGCCTCATGCTGTCCGATGATGCGGTCGTGCATCACCTCTTCCATGTGCAGGAGGCGCTCGCTCTCTTCGGCAGCGAGTCGCGTGACCGGAATATTGGTCCACATACTCACGACTTGTGCGATGTCGTCCTCAGTCACCTCAGGTGTCGCGGTCTGCTGTTCGTTCTGCCACTCCTGCTCAAGGCGAGCAATGCGCTCGGCGAGGCTGACCTCACGCTCGCGCATCTCGGCAGCGAAATCGAAATTGGCGGCAGCGACGGCGTTGTCCTTTTCGGCACGGACCCGCTCAAGCGCCCTCATCGCTTCCTTGACGGAGAGCGGCATGGAAGACGCCCGAATGCGGACACGGCTAGCTGCCTCATCAATGAGGTCGATGGCCTTGTCCGGCAAGAAACGGTCCGCGATGTACCGGGATGCGAGTGAGGCCGCGGCTTCCACTGCCTCATCCGTGATGGTGAGGCTGTGGTGCTCTTCATACTGCGACTTGACGCCACGCAAGATGGCGGCGGTGTCGTCGGACGACGGCTCCTCCACACGTACAGGTTGGAAGCGCCGCTCAAGTGCGGGATCGCGCTCAACGTAGCGGCGGTAATCGTCCAGGGTGGTTGCACCGATCGTCTGCAACTCTCCACGAGCGAGCGACGGCTTCAGAATGTTGGACGCGTCAACCGCGCCTTCTGCCGCTCCTGCTCCGACGAGCGTGTGCATCTCATCAATGAACAGAATGATGTTTTTGGCTGCGCGAATCTCGTCGACAACCTTCTTGAGGCGCTCCTCGAATTCGCCGCGATACTTGGTACCTGCGACGAGCGCGCCCATGTCCAGCGTCACGAGCCGCGCCCCACTCAGGCTGTCCGGGATATCACTGCCGACAATACGCTGGGCCAGCGCCTCAACGATGGCGGTCTTGCCAACACCGGGCTCGCCAATAAGAACCGGGTTGTTTTTGGTGCGCCGCGAGAGTATCTGCACAACGCGCTCAATCTCTTGCTGACGACCGATTACGGGATCCAGATCGCCTTCACGCGCGAGATGAGTCAAATCAACGCCCAACTGATCAAGTGTCGGCGTGCGCGTGCCGGACTTGCTACCCGGTTGCCCGCCGGACTGGCTCAAGATGCGCTGGGTTTCCTGCCGCACCTTGTCGAGAGTGACACCAAGGCTCTCAAGGACGCCCGCGGCTACGCCATCGCCCTCACGCAAGAGGCCGATGAGCAGGTGCTCGGTACCGATGTAGTGATGTGACATCTCGCGCGCTTCATCAACGGCGAGTTCAATAACTTTCTTGGCACGGGGCGTGAGGCCGACGTCGCTCGTCGGCTGCTTCTGACCCCGCCCGATAATAAAAGTGACGGCAGATCGGATCTTGGAAAGATCGACACCGAGGGAGACCAAGACGCGTGTACCGACACCTTCCGGCTCACGTGCAAGTCCCAACAGGACGTGCTCCGTGCCGATGTAGTTGTGGTTTAGTTCGCCCGCCTCTTCCTGCGCCAGGGAGAGAACCCGCCTGGCTCGTTCCGAGAACTTCTCAAATCTGCTCGCCATTTTTTTCTCCGCTCACCCTGAATGATGGGATTCGCGTCCGCGCTATCCGACTCTAAGCTTCCACCTGTCGTAGGCTGAGCCCCAGCCTCCGCCGCTCCGGTTCGATCCGGAGCACTTTCACTTGTCGCGTGTCACCCTCCTTGATGACCTCACGCGGGTGGTTGATGTGGTGGTCCGCCATTTCCGAGATGTGGATAAGGCCCTCTATATTACTTTGCTCCAAACGTGCAAATGCGCCAAATACGGCGAGGCGGGTCACGGTTGCCTCGACTATCTGACCCTCCTGATACGCCTCCACCTCCGCAAGCCAGGGATCCGGCTGCGTGCGACGCAGGCTAAGAGAGATGCGGCCGGTCTCGTGGTCGACCTTGAGGACGTGAACCTCAAGTTCCTGTCCCGTCTGAACAATCTCCGAGGGATGCGTAACGGGTTCCCACGCAAGTTCAGACACATGGATGAGGCCGTCCGCGCCGCCAAGGTCAACGAAGGCGCCGAAATCACGGACACCTGTCACCCGGCCCTTGCGGACTGTCCCCTCCTGCAATTCAGCAAGTAGGGCTTGCCGCTGTTCGATTCGCATGTCCTGAGACGCGGCTCGCTCCGAGAGAATGGCGCGCTGTCGGCGTCGATTGACTTCAATAACCTTGAACTGGAATTCCTGGCCAACGAGCGTATCAAGAGCCTGCAACTGGTCGTCGCCCTCGCCGGACGCGAGTTCGCGGTGCTCAGGCGACAACTGCGACAACGGCACGAACGCCTGCACGCCTCGGGTTTCGACGAGGATGCCTCCGCGATTGTGACCGATGACTTTGCCGGTGATGAGTTCGTCGGAGTCCTTTTCTTTTTCGAGTTGACGCCACCCGCGCTCGGCCTGCGCTCTGTCATACGAGAGCATGTATTGGCCGGCTTCATCGGTTCGCACGAGAGTTGCAACTATGGAATCCCCGGCTTTCAGGGCGCGTGCCTCGTCGTCAGGGAGGCTTCGCATTTCGCGGTAGGGAATCACCCCTTCGCTCTTGGCGCCGATATTAACGAGCAGGCCTTCGTCGTCGACATGGACGATAACGCCCTCGACCGCCTCTCCACGGCGAAGGACTGGCATGGCCTGCCCTTCCGCCTCCAAAAGACGGCCCATTTCGGTGTCTTCCGGCCGCAGTGAATCCTGTTGACTACCCTCAACGGGCTCCTGGAGCATCGAGTCCCCTGACGTTGCGCTTATGCGCATGATGATGTTGCAAGTATACACCGCAATTGTGGCGCAGCGCATTTGAATTCTTCGATTTGCAGGTATCGTTTTGCCATGAGCGGCAAGTGGAAGCTTGAATTGGACGCTGGGATTACGGGGCAGGAGAACATGGCGCTGGACGCCGAATTGGCCGCCCAAGTGGCCGAGGGAGAGTCTGAGCCGGTCGTGCGGATCTACTCCTGGCCCTGTCCTTCTGTGTCCCTGGGTCGGCACCAGAAGGCAGATTCGTTGCTCGATAGCGAGCGTTGCCGGAGAGAGGGCATTGAGATCGCGAGGCGTCCAACCGGCGGCAAGGCAATTCTGCACTCGGTTGGCGACATCACTTACAGCGTGATTGCGCCCATCAATCAATCACCGTTTTCCACTGACGTCCTCGCGAGCTATGCCGCGGTCAGTGAGGCGCTCGTAGCGGGCTTGGGAATGCTGGGCATCCGGGTATCCGTGCGTGACTCCGCCCCGGTCTGGCCGGAAACAGGCGTTGATTTCGGGTGCTTTGAAACGCCGGGACGGCACGAGGTGTATTGGGCCGGGCGGAAGCTAGTGGCGAGCGCACAGCGCCGTTCTGCAGGCGTCGTCCTCCAACAGGGGACGATTCCGCTCGTAGAGACGGGGGCGGGTTTGGCGGATCTGCTCCGTCTGGATCCCGGACGGCGAGAGCGGTACCGCCGCGATTTGAATGACCGGACGGGAACGCTGGCGAGGGCGCTGGATATTGAACCCAATTTCAGGGAGGTCGCGCACGCGCTCAGCCAGGGATTCCAGTCCGGATTTACAGTCTCGTCGTGGATCTTGGACTAAGAGTTTGCCGCGCTTGCCCAAAGTCAAGACAGAGGCGTCGTCCGGACTAAGACTCTGTATTGAGAATGGCGTTCGGGTGTAGATTCTTGAAATGACCTTGGGACATAGACTCCGTTCAGGCCGTCGGTACAAGTGGTTGGTGCTTGTCACTGTTGGGCTTGGCATCCTGACAAGCACGGTTGACGGTTCTATCACGAATATTGCTCTGCCGGAGCTCGCTGAGATTTTCGGCGTGGACGCCAGCGTCATCCTCTGGGTGAGCGTCGCCTATTTGCTGGCAAGCATAGGACTGATGCTAACGCTGGGCAGCCTGGGTGACGCTATTGGCCGCAAACAAGTCTTTCTCACAGGGTTTCTAGTTTTTGGGATTGGGCTGATCATCACACCGTTGAGCACAACTCTGCCGATGCTGCTGTTTGGCCGAGTTATTCAGGGCATTGGACAAGCGATGATTCTTGCCAACGGCAACGCTCTAGTCGTCGATGCATTCCCAGACACGGAGCGCGGACGCGCTCTGGGCATGGAAAACGCATTCGTCGGCGTCGGGCTGGCGAGCGGTCCACCACTCGGTGGTTTCCTGCTCGACCTCTGGGGTTGGCAGTCGCTGTTCTATACCCGCGCGCCGTTCATGATGGCATTCTTCGTTATGGGGTTGCTTTTCCTACGCAACGACAGGGAAGAGGGCCGCCACGTCCGCTTTGACCTCTTTGGTGCGGTCGCACTTTTCGGTTTCATCTCGGCATTCCTGTTGGCGCTCAACCGCGGGCCCAAGCTGGGATGGACCGAGCCGGTTATCATCGGGCTCGGCGCGACTGCCCTGCTGTTGTTCATCGGGTTCCTTTTTGTGGAATCTCGGCAACGCACGCTGATCCTGGAGATTCACATGCGGGGCATCCGCATGCTGCGTGATCACTTACCTGTGCTGGAACTGAACCTCTTCCGGAACCGCATGTTCTCGTTCGCGAACGCAGCCAACGCACTCCAGTTTTTGAGCCAGGGCGCAATAGTAATTTTGCTGCCATTCTTCTTACTTGAGGGACGAGGATTCACAGCGACGGAAGCGGGTCTGATACTCATCACGCTGCCGGTGGTGAGGCTGGTCATCGCGCCTGCGGCGGGGTGGGCGGCGGACAAGGCGCCATCACGGATCGTGTCGACCATCGGACTGCTCATAATGACGGGCGCTTATTTTGGGCTGAGGAGCGTCGGAATCGACACGCCTGTTGCCATGCTCGTCACGCTGCTGCTTCTCGAAGGCACAGGAAGCTCGATATTCGGACCGGGCAATAACAGCGCAATCATGGGCTCTGTACCACCGTCGCATCTCGGGACCGCATCAGGAATGATCGGCACGGTGCGGCAGATAAGCATGGCGACCGGTATAGCTGTGGCGGGCACGGTGTACGCCGTCATCCAGAGCAGTGAGGAATCTCGCTTGTTGGAGGCCGGCGTGGCGGCAGAGGAAGCATTGAGCCGTTCTGTCACCACGGGATTCCAGGATGTGTTGACAATCATGGTGGTCACCCTCTTGGGCGCCATCGTTGTTTCAATTCTGCGGGGCAAGGATCCGCCGCACCGCAGTGGGCCGCCCGGCGGACGCGGCATGGGCGCGCCAGCAACCCAACGCCGGCAACAGGCATAGGCTCGTGAGCAGTTGAGGCAATTCACGGAAAGGCTTCGATCCAGCCGACATTACAAATGGCTCGTGCTCATTACGGTGGGCGTTAGCATCCTGACGAGCTCATTCGACGTTGCCATTACGAACATCGCGCTTCCCGAGCTTGGGCGAGAGTTCAATGTCGAACCCGATGTCATCCTCTGGGTGAGCGTCATTTACTTGCTGGCGAGCCTCGGGTTGAGTCTGACGTTTGGCAGCCTGGGCGACGCCATTGGTCGCAAGCAGGTTTTCCTGGCCGGATTTCTCGTGTTTGGCCTCGGACTGGTGATTGCCACACTGAGCACGACGCTTCCGATGCTGCTCTTCGCGCGTGTCATTCAAGGCATCGGGCTGGCGCTGTTCATCTCCAACAGCGATGCCATTGTTGTGGCGGCTTTTCCTGAGGCGGAACGGGCGCGGGCTATCGGCTTGGAGAACGTCTTCGTGGGAATCGGTCTCTCGACCGGGCCACTAGTTGGGGGACTCCTGTTAGACGCATTGGGATGGCAGGCACTCTTCTACACGCGCATACCGTTCATTCTCTTCTTCTTTGTTATGGGCCTAGTCATTATGCGAAACGACCGCGAGGAAGGGCGGCATGTTCGGTTCGATTTCTTTGGGGCAGTCCTGCTCTTCGCCTTCATGACGACGTTCCTGCTTGCGCTCAACCGAGGGCCGATTCTCGGCTGGTCGGAGCCCCTCATCATCGGATTCGCAACAGTGGCGTCCGTCTCATTCGCCGTATTCATGTACATACAGTCGAGACCGGACATGATGGTTCTCCAGATTCGGAGGAATGGCATTCGGTTCCTGCGTGAGCGGCTGCCCATCCTGGAACTGAGCCTTTTTCTAAGCCGCCAGTTCTCCGCGTCAAACGCAACCAACACTCTCCAGTTCATCACGCAGGGGGCAATCATCATCTTGCTGCCGTTCTTCCTGCTGGACGGACGGGGACTCACCGCGACCGAGGCGGGGCTCATCCTTGTCACTCTGCCCGTGGTACGACTCTTTGTCGCGCCATCGGCCGGGTGGGTAGCAGACAAAGTCCCAACGCGGGTGATTGCCACTTTCGGACTCGCACTGATGACGGTTGCTTACTACGCCTTGAGTTATATCGGCGTCGACACGCATGTCGCTATTCTGGTTACCGTGCTGCTGGCTCTGGGTACGGGCATATCGATCTTTGAGCCGGGCAACAACACCGCCCTCGTGAGCTCTGTGCCGCCACATCGTCTGGGAACGGCATCGGCGATGATCGCCACAGTCAGGCAGGTAAGCCAGGCAACGGGCATCGCGATCGCGGGAACGCTTTTTGCTGTGATTCAGCGTGACGAAGAAGCCCGTCTCCTGGGCTCAGGGGTGGACGCAGGGACAGCGATGGCACAGTCAGTTACGACGGGCTACCAGGACGTCATTACGTACCTTACTGTGTTGCTCGTCGCCGCCGTTGTCGTATCCGCTCTGCGCGGCAGGGACCCGGTTCGGACCTCCGCGCCCCGCGAGTAATCCGGCCCGCAGAAGGTTAGGAACTCAGGCCTTTGACCGCCTCCAGCGCCTCGTTGGCGTGGCGTTCCATGTCGCCTGGGTCATCGATGACGTGGCGCAGAATGCCTTCTTTGTCGATGACGTAAGTGATGCGACGAATCATGCTGCGCTCTTCATTCCATGCGCCGAGTGCCTTGGCCGACTCATGGTTCGGGTAACCGCTGACGAGCCGATAACTCAGGCCACAATGCTTTGCGAACGCAGCCTGGCTCGGAATTAGATCAACACTTGAACCCCAGACCTGGGTGTTTAGCTTGCGGAATTCGTCGTGCAGACGCTCGAATTCCCTCAGCTCGCGCTCTCAACCGCCAGTAAACGCGGCGGCGTAGAAGGCGATGACGAGGTTCTCTTCGCCTTTGAGATCTGCGGTGCTGATCGTCTCGCGGAATCCTGACGTAAACGTCAGATCCGGCAATTGTTGTCCTACTTCCGGCATGGTCATGTGTTTGTACTCCCCCGTTTGTGCGGCCAAGTCTCCGATGCCGCGCAGTCATCGTAGCGCGTCGGTGTCATATCTGTCAGCGCAGGATGCCCCTCCTGCCCTTGGGTGCGTGGCAATACCATACTCGGCCCGCAATAGAATCGCGCGCGACCGAACCAAATGCCCGGCTGTCCTTGCTGTCACCACGATTATCACCGAGTAGAACGAACTCATCCTCGCCAGTCATCCACTCGGCGCTATCGCCGGAATTCGGCCTTGACGGCGCGCGTGAGACATACACCTCCGGAAGCGATTCGCCGTTCACATATATAGCGGCGTCGATGATTTCAATGCGCTCGTTCGGCAGACCGCAAATGCGCTTGATAGATACTCCCCCCGATTCGGGCTCCCTGAATGCCACAACGTCACCTCGTCGCGGCATTCCACCGGGGAATCGCCGTGACACGAGGACCATGTCGCCCTCCAGCAAATATGGCTCCATGCTGTGGCCGGCCACGCGGAACCTGAGGGAACTGAATAGATCCAACAGGCGTGGGGGATGCAACCACCAGGGCATCAGAGGTCCTCGGCAAAGCCTGGGGCATTCCTTGCCCTATGAGTGGGGGCTACCGTACAATCTTTCACGTTTGAATCCGCTGATGAGCCAACTTAACAATTGGGGACGACAGGAGGAAGAAATGTCCGCACTTAGTATAGCTCTACGAGCTATCGAAAAGCTCTCACCCGCCCGTACTGCCAATGCGCACTGCGATATTCCATGCGGTATCTATGACCCGCATCAGGCGCAGATTGCGGCGCACACGGTGGTCAGGATGGTGAATTTGATTGAGGATCTCGGTGATGCGACGGACACAGAGGCACGCAACAAGCTGGTGCGCTATATCGCCGTCAAAGAAGAGCACGCTGAGCTTGCCAAGAAAGAGCTCCGCATCCTATGGGGCGACTATTTCCGCCCCGAGCACCTGGAGCAGCACCCGAATCTGCACAGCTTGTTCTTCACGGCAATGAAGCAGGGTTCCGCCGCGCGGCAGAGCGTCAGCATGGACAACGCGCAGGCGCTGGTCTCGACGGTGCAGGAGATCGCTGAGATTTTCTGGGCAACCAAGGGCGCGGAAACGGCGAGGCAGCCTTCGCGTCAGACCTCCGGTGGGGAGATTGTCTATCCGGCGTAAGCGCCAGATTCACACTTCCAGATCATAGGCGGGCAGTCCCGGGCAATACTCCGGGCTGCCCGTTCCGTCTTTAGTTGAGACACTAGACGAGGGTAGCGGCCAATTCCGGCCGCGCGCCGACGCGACGGAGGTTATGGATAGCCAACGTCTCGATCAAAGGCCGGCTCTGATCCCACCTGTCCAGACGTGTCCAGGTACCAACCGTAGTTGCCGCTCGGTGCGTTTGTTGCGCCCACGTTCAACGTAGTTTCAGCGGATGTGATGGTAGCCGTGGACTCCAGCCCGCCGTGCTCTGCAAGCAGTTCGAGAGCGAGCCAAGAGCAGGTTTCTCCACCATCTGAGCCGTCGCACTGGTAACCGGCCGCATCCCCCTCCCGCGGCACACCGGTCTCGCCGGAGAGAGTCGGCCATTCCGGTTGGGGAAAGACTCGAGCCTCCTGGTAGATAGGGATAGCTTCCTGCAGTAGCGAGCGATCCGCGTCGTGGGCGCGCTCCGCCAGGAAACCGCGAACAAGCGGCCCAATAAGCACGGCAAGCCCAACGAGGACAATGATAATAACGAAGGCAGATAGTTCCCTGGTGAACCGTCGCACGACGGGGCCTTATTCGGGCCGCCGCCGTCAGGAGGCTTCGCGCTTGATTTCCAGGCTCTCGCCGGGGGCGAGCGCAACGCGCTTGACAGTGAGGTTCATCTTGAGTAGCCAGTACCAGAGAGTTCCCTTGCTGATACCGAGCTCTTCGGACATGCCTGGCAATCCAAGTTCGTTGTACATTTCGGGCAAAAGCCGCTCAAGGGGGCGCCCGTAGCGCTCCTCGACCTGCTTCATTAGCTTGGTTTTGCCGCGTGCCATTCTGCCTCCGGAGCGTGGTCAGTCTATTCGCGCAGGAGCAGAAATGTCAAGTATTCCAAGACTGGTTTCAAACCGGTTTCAAAGACTTGACAGATTGACTATGACGTCAGTAGGATTTTGACGTGATGATTGGCCCCGGCTATCGCTATTATGACTTTAGCTACCCCCTGCGGGGTGGGTCGTCGGCCTTGCTCATCTGATTGACGCGCACAGTAGAGAAAAAGGCAAAGCCCCCCCGTATCAGTCGGGGGGGCTTTCCGTATATCAGGAGTGGTAGAGAGAGCACAGGCCGCGTGGCCGGAGGAAAGCGGACCCAATGATCGTCGTAATGCGAGCTGACGCGACACAGGACAACGTAAACGGTGTCGTTGAGAAGATTCAGGAACTTGGCTATCGGGCGGACGTGGAGCCGGGCGAGTTCACTAGTGTTGTTGCTGTGATTGGCGATACTACGGCAGGGGGCGATGATGTCTTGAGAATCCTGCCGGGCGTGGATCACGTGGTCCGCATCATGAAGCCGTACAAGCATGTGAGCCGTGATTTCCGAAAGCGGGACACCGTGGTCGATTTGCCGAACGGCGTAAAAATTGGGTCAACCGCGCCTCTGGCCATGATGGTAGGGCCGTGCGCGGTGGAGTCTGAGGAACAGGTACGGCAGATTGCCGAGATGGACAAGAAACTGGGCTTCACCGTTCTTCGTGGGGGGGCGTTCAAGCCTCGCACCTCACCGTATACCTTCCAGGGGCTGGGGCTGGAAGGACTGCGCATCCTTAGAAACGTCGCGGATGAGTTTGGGCTGATGGTCATCACCGAGGTGATGTCCGAGATGGACGTAGAGATGTGCGAGGAGTACGCGGACATCTTGCAGATTGGCGCTCGCACCATGCACGCCTTCCGGCTGCTCAAGACCGTCGGACAGACACGCAAGCCGGTCATGCTGAAGCGCGGATTCCATGCCACGATCCGCGAGTGGCTGCTGAGCGCGGAGTACATCATCAGCGAGGGCAATTGGAACGTCATCATGTGTGAGCGTGGCATCCGCACCTTTGACGATGAATTTTCTCGGAACGTCCTGGATCTAACTGCGGTGCAAATCCTCAAGAGGGAGAGTCACCTGCCCGTCGTCGTCGATCCGAGCCACGGAACGGGCGAGCGTGACCTGGTGATGCCGATGGCAAAGGCTGCAATTGCAGCAGGAGCGGACGGGCTTCTTATCGAGGCGCATCCCAATCCCACTGCTGCACTCTCGGATGGCGCACAATCGCTGCCGATGGAGTGGCTGCCTGACCTTCAACAAGAGATCCACGGTATTGCCAAGGCAATTGGACGGGAGGTCTAGGGCAAAGGAGGCTCAGCATTCTTCGCCGCGCCCAGAATGAACTGGCGCGGGCATGACGTGACAAGGCGGTGGTCAGTAGAATGCGTAGCATTGGCAGGATGGCGGAGCGGACAAACGCACCAGGCTGTAAACTTGGCGCCCTAAGGGCTACGGGGGTTCGAATCCCTCTCCTGCCACCATTCCGCCCTGAGTTCATGACGCTCAAAAGGCGCGTGTAATGTTGTTTGAGATTTCAGACGACCTGCTCAAGCGACACCCGACGTATGTTGTGGGCGTCGTATTCGTGCATGGCGCGCCCAAGCACTCTTCTGAAAACGTCGTTCCACTACAACGCGCGCTACTCAAGGCGGCACAGACCGTGTCCTGGCGGCTCGGCGGGGCCGGCCTGCGCGGCCATCCTGCGATTGCCCGCTGGGAGCAGGCGTTTGAGGCAGAGGGAATCAATCCTCGGACTCATATGCCGTCGGTCGCGGCCCTCGCCCAGCGGTGCCTACGCGGCGACTACACCCGTTCGATCAATCCTGCGGCTGACATTGCCAACCTTGTTTCGTTGAGGCACTTCATCCCTGTCGGCGCCCATGATGTTGATCGACTCTTAGGAGACATGACTGTGCGTCTGAGCCGTGACGGAGATACGTTCATGGCCTCTGCCGGCGATGATACGGAGGAGGTGCCCCCCGACGAGCCAGTGTATGCAACCGGAAGCGACATTCGCACGCGACGGTGGGTGTGGCGTCAGGCGGAGAGGGCTATGACTACGCCGGAAAGCCGGATGATAGTCTTTCCCGTCGACGGGTTCACGGACTCAACTGCCGAGGATGTTGAGGCAGCAACGCAGGAAGTGGCGCTGCTGGCCAAGGCGGTGTTGGGCGGAAAGGTCTGCTACGGTTCTGTGAATGCGGACAGGCCATCACTCTCAGAGGATGATTCATCGCTTACACGTGCTGACGACATCGAAGAGGCCACTGCCCTGCTGCAATCTCTCGGGGCAACGGAGGAGGACGCCGAATCATACCCCGCCCCTCCGACTGATGAATCGCTCGCGAAATGGTCCCTATCCGACCTTCTTAGGCGGGGCATCCTGGACGGGGTGAACGTTGAGGAGGAGCTTCAACAGGATCTGGATTCCGGGAGACGTCTAACGATCTACCAGGGATTCGATCCGACAAGCACCAGCTTGCATATCGGACACTATCTCTCACTGCGCGTGCTGCGTTGGTTCCAGTTGAACGGTCACCGGGTCATCTTTCTCTTCGGGGATTTCACAGCGCGAATTGGAGACCCGACGGGGCAGTCAGCAGAGCGCCGACAGTTGACCCGTGAGGACGTCGTCGCTAACGCCCAAACGTGGCGGAATCAGATCTCCCGTGTGCTTGATCTGGGTGGAGAGAATCCCGTCGAGATCAAGTGGAACGGCGAGTGGTTGGACCAACTTACGCTGCGAGACATGATCGAGATTTCAGCGAACGTGACCGTGCAGCAGCTCATTGAGCGGGACATGTTCCAGGAACGGCTCACACAACAGCGGCCCCTCCACCTTCATGAGACGCTCTACCCGCTGCTTCAGGGATACGACTCCGTGGCGATGAGTGTGGACGCCGAGCTTGGCGGCCGTGACCAGATGTTCAATATGATGGTCGGGCGGGACCTCGTGCGAAACTACAACGGCAAAACAAAGCATGTGCTAATGACGCCGCTCATCCCGGGGCTGGATGGCCGCAAAATGAGCAAGTCCTATGGGAACACCGTCGATCTCATCGAAAATCCCGTCGACATGTTCTTCAAGCTGACGCAAGTTAGCGATGAGTTATTGCCGATGTTCTTGAGTGTTCTCACAGACACGCCGGACCAGGAAATCGACGAGGTCCGCAGCCGGCTTTCGTCGGAATCTAATCTACAGGACGCCCGCGAGCGATTTGCTCGAGTAGTGACCGAGCGCCTGCACGGTGCTGATGAGGCGAACCGGGCACAGACAGAGTTCACACGCGTGGTGGATGAAGGGAGCATGCGCCAGGACGTGGAGGAGGTTCCCTTGAAGCTTTCTCAGGAACCGCTGACAATCCTGGATGTTGCGGTGGCGACGGGCCTTGCGACGAGCCGCGGCGACGCGCGCCGCCTCATCCGGCAGGGTGGTCTGGAAATCAATGATCACCGCCACACCGAACCCACTATGCAACTCTCTCCGGAGGACGTTGAAGGAGCAATCATCAAGATGGGCAAGCGAGGATTCGTGCGGATGAAAGTGGAGCGGGCATGACCTACGACAGGCCAACCGTCGGTTTTCTTCAGCCGGAGGCGACATTCACTCACCTTGCCGCCATCGCCCATTTCGGCCGGGATGCCATTTTCGAACCGATGGAGTCGGAGGCAATCTGCCAGGCCGTCCATCAGGGTGAGATTGAATACGGTGTACTACCTATCGAGAACCTGCTTGAGGGAACGGTGGGTGCGACGCTGGATTTCGTCGGAGCCAGGGACGGGATCAACGTCGTGGCTGAAGTCTTTTTGCCCATTCATCATCACTTGCTGACCAAGACAACGCTGGAACAGGTCACACGCATCTACTCGCACCCACAGGCCTTGAGCCAGTGCCGGCGGAGCATTCAGCGCTTATCTGAAGAGCTGGGGCGGGAGATCGAGGTCATCGAGGAGTCGAGCACAGCACGTGGGGCTCAGATAGCCGCGGCATCTGAAGACCCGGGGGCGGCGGCATTGGCCAATGCCGTTGCGGCTATGTACTACAGACTGAAGGTGGTGCGGGAAAACATGGAGGATGGCTCGGAGAACGCAACCCGTTTCTGGGTGCTTGGGCACAACGAGACTCCGGGCACCACCGGTGGAGACAAGACGACGATCCTCTTTGACATCGAAAATCAACCCGGCGCTTTGGTCAAGGTGCTAACCATGTTTTCCTCGCGCGGGTTGAATGCAACGATGCTGCAGTCACGGCCATCCCGACTCGATCAGCGGGAGGGCTTGTGGGAATACACATTCATCGTAGAGTACCTGGGACATATCACCGACACAGGACTGGCAGAGGCATTCGCGGAGGTTGAGGCAGGACTCGGGACGATTTGCAAGCGGATCCGTCTGCTAGGTTCGTACCCGAGAAGCTCTATGGCAGATTAGGTCTGGACACGTACAATTAGTTTGACCCTACTGTGGTCGTTATCAAATGCGCGGGGGAAATCGTGACAGCATCAGTAGACAGGATTGCCGACGCCGGTAAGGTCCTGGAGGTCGAGGTACCCCCTCGGTCGCCTGACCTACTCATTCCGTTCGTCAACAAAAGGCGAGGCTCTGCGCTTGCAGAGGCGGCCCAAACAGTCAGCCACGCCCTTCAAGGGCGAGCCGTGATCAACATTAACTCCACGGCCAGGGGTGGCGGCGTGGCGGAGCTGGTACAGGGGCTATGTGGTTATGCGAAGGGAGCGGGTGTCGAATCTCGCTGGCTTGTCATAGACGGAGATAGTGAATTTTTTCGCATAACAAAGCGGATTCATAACAATCTTCACGGAGAGAAGGGCGACGGTGGCCCGCTCGGAGAAGCAGAGCGCGGGCACTATGAGCGTGTACTGGCTGAAAACGCGGCCTCTATCTCGGCCCAGGTGCGAACCGGAGACATCGTCATCCTTCATGATCCTCAAACGGCAGGTCTGGCCGCGGCGATGCTGCAGGCAGGCGCTCGCGTCATCTGGCGGTCCCACATCGGCCATGAACGCCATGGCGAGTTGGTGAACGCGGCGTGGGAGTTTCTGCGCCCCTATGTTCAGCAGGCAGACTTCTGCATTTTCAGCCTTGCAGAGTATGCTCCGGCATGGCTCGATTCCACCGCCGTGCGCGTCATCAATCCGTCAATCGATCCCTCGAGCGCCAAGAACGAAGCCTTGGGTTTGGACGCAGCGCGGGACATCCTGGCGCAGGTTGGGTTGTTGGATGCAGCACCGGTGACGGCTCCGTCTTTCCGGCGTGAGGATGGGTCGTACGCGCCCTTCATTCACCGGGTTGAGGCTCTGACGGATGGCGCCCTGCCCCGCCCTGATGATCCGGTTGTCGTGCAGATTGCGCGGTGGGATGCACTGAAGGACATGGCGGGTGTGATGCGGGCATTCACCGGGATGGAACAAACGCCCGCCGACGCGCACCTGTTCCTTGCTGGGCCCTCAACAAGCGGCGTGGCCGATGATCCTGAAGCGGGTGTGGTGCTGGCGGAGTGTACAGCGGAATGGCGGGCCCTGCCGGACGCGATACGGCGTCGAGTGCATCTTGTGAGCGTGCCGATGGACGATCGCGAGGAGAATGCCGCAATCATCAACGCCATTCAGAGCCACGCGACGGTCATCGTTCAAAAGAGCCTCGCTGAGGGGTTCGGTCTAACTGTCACCGAGGCGATGTGGAAAGGAAAGCCCATCGTCGCGAGCGCGGTTGGCGGTATCCGTCAACAGATCATCGATGGTCAATCGGGAATTCTCCTGCCCGACCCATTGGATGAGGCGGCATGTGGGCAGGCTATTGGAAAATTGCTGACCAATCCAACATGGGCGGCTGAGCTGGGCGCAGCGGCCAGGGAGCGGGCCCGAGAGCTATTCCTCCCTGATCGGCATCTTCTCCAGTACGCGCAACTCATCCTGGAAACCATGCCCGAAGCCGCGTAGGCACAATATTCCAGCTTCCGGAAACTCTGCGCGCCGCCCCGGCATTTCGCGAGGGACTGATTAGCCGAGGATTCGCGCTAGTTCGTCGCGCTCAAATCGAGGAACGTTAACGCCCTGAGAGCGCGGCACAGCGCGACCAATAATCAGTGCTTGAACGCCATGCCGTTCAAGCAAAGGAGCAAAGGCCTCTATTAGGTCCCAGCGGACAGCAATGAGCAGTGCGCCGCCCGCAATGAGTCCTAGAGGATTGATGTCGAGGGCCCGGCAGATCTCTTCGGTGACGGAGTACATGAACACTTCCAGCAAGTAAGTATCGACCTGAATACCCACGCCAGATGCGTCCGCCATCTCATGCAGCGCCGTCGCCACTCCCCCCTCCGTTGGGTCGTGCATCGCGCTGATGGCGGGACCGAGCGCCTCGTGAAGCGGCCAGTCAGGATTCGGAACCAACAAATTCGCGACCGTTGCGGCATCTTTCACGACGCTGATACCGGGGTTGTAGAGTAGGTTCGCAGCAGTTTTCAGAGTTTCGTCGGACACGCCGGCGGCACGCAGGCGGTCTGACATCTCAATGGCTAGGACAGCCGCCCCTTCGATGCCCATGCCTCTAGTCAAAACGATGGCATCACCCTCCCGCACGCCGGATGTTGGCGTTTCTTTACCCTTTTGTACCTCACCGATCATCGTGCCGATTGCGATTGGGCGATCAAGGCCGTGAGTGACCTCGGTGTGGCCGCCTACAAGCGTCACCCCGATCTCCGCGCACGCATCCAGCGTCTGCCGCATAATGTCCTGCGCCACATGCGGGGGCGCGCCCTCCGGCAGGATAGCCGTAAGTGTCATCCAGCGCGGCGTTCCGCCGCTTGCGGCAATGTCGTTGGCGTTGACATGAACGGCGTACCAGCCCAGCTGCTCCACAGCGAACGTAATCGGGTCAGAACTGACGACAAGGTAATTCTCACCGCCGGTGTCAATCAGCGCTGCGTCTTCTCCCATACGAGGCCCAAGGATGACGCTGGGGTCATTGACCTTAGCCTGCTCAAGCAATTGGGCAAGCAGCTCAGGCGGGAGCTTGCCAACGCGAAGGGGGGCGTCGTGTGCGTCTGTCATGACGCCATTATCCCTCGCCTGGACGCGATAACGATCAATGGAACGCCCACAGTTCCCTACGTCTCGTGTGTGAGCGTTAGACCATACACGGTTTTTGCACCTGAGCGCCTCAATGCCCGTGCTGCTTCGGTCAAGGTCGCGCCCGTTGTCAGCACATCGTCGATGAGAAGAACATTGGCACCGCGGATTCCATCATCATTCGGAACATGGAATGCCCCGCGAACATTGGCGGCACGTTGGGCGGCGCTCATCGCCCGTGCTTGAACGTCGGTCTCACGCAGTCGGATAAGGCACGGAACGGCTGCTATACCCCTCGTGCGTGATAGTTCTCGCGCTAGAAGCTCAGACTGGTCAAATCCCCGTTCGCGCAATCGTGCGGGATGGACAGGGACATGGACAATCATGTCGATTGACGGATTCCATTCGAGCAGAACATGAACCATTTCTGACGCGAGCACCGGGGCAAGGGAACGCAGACCGTTGTACTTGTAACGTCGGACAACCTCGCGAACGTTCCTCTCATATGGCCAGACGGCGCGCGCGGCGCGGACGCCGGACAGCTTCGGAATTGCATCCGCATCAAGGCGAGCGGGGAAAGTTCGGCGGCACGGCTCACATATGAGGTCGCCTTCCCGTCCACACAGAACGCATCGAGGTGGAAACAGAAGGCGTAGGGCGGAATCGGCAAGGTCGCGCAGTTTCATCTCTAACGGCGGTGGCGAGTGGTTTGGCGGGAGGGCAGGCTCAATAGGCGTCCAATAGGAATCATGTTGACACTCGTAGCTAGGAATGGCAAAATCGATTCTGCTACGAAGGGGAGTAGTAGCGTTAGTCTAGCGGACAGCGAGCCGGGGACGGTGGAAGCCCGGTCGTGATGACTCGTGAACTCGCCCCGGAGCATCCGAAACGCGGTCTCCGTCGTCAGGATGGAGACAATTGCGTTTTGGCGGGGTCGCGCCTGCACAAACGCTAACGAGAGACTCGGCCGCGGGGCCGGGTAAGGAGGGTGGTACCGCGGGATCGCGCAAGCTCCCGTCCCTTCGCGGGACGGGTTTTTTTGTGGGCGGCGCGGGCCTTTACTCTACCCTCCCCCGCATGAAGAGGAAGCAATCACGCAAGCAAGTCGGATAAGTTCGGAGAAGTGAGGAGAACGATGTCAGGCAGGATGCTGGCCGGCGGAGAGTTTGTATGCGAGTCGCTGCAGGCTGAGGGCGTCGACCTCGTTTTCGGCGTTCCCGGCGGCGCGATACTGCCACTCTACGACCACATATTGAAGTACCCGTCCATTCACCATGTCCTTACCCGGCATGAGCAGGGAGCAGCGCACGCGGCGGACGGCTATGCGCGAGCAACGGGCAAGGTGGGCGTCTGCATCGCCACGTCCGGCCCGGGAGCAATCAACCTGGCCGTCGGCTTGGGCACGTCTTTCATGGACTCCACGCCCATCGTGGCAATCACCGGACAGGTGACTCGACCCGCCATTGGCAAGGACGCGTTCCAGGAGACGGATGTGACGGGTGTGACGATTCCCGTCACCAAGCACAATTATCTCGTTCTGAGCGCCGAGGATATTCCGCGCGTGATGAAAGAAGCGTTTCACATCGCGCGATCGGCCCGGCCGGGGCCCGTTCTCGTGGATCTGCCACGCGATGTTCTACAGGAAATCGCTGAGTTCAAAGGCTATCCGGAGACAGTAGACGATTTGCCCGGGTTCAGGCCAATCACGCACCCCGATCCCGTGCAGGTAGAGGCCGCTGCCGAGATGATCAACGCAGCGAAGAAGCCGGTCATCCTTGCGGGGCGCGGTGTGTTGGTGGCTCAAGCAGAGAAGGAATTGCAGGAACTGGCTGAGAAGGCCCAGATTCCCGTCATACCTACCCTGCTTGGTATCGGTTCATTCCCGGGCAATCATTACCTGTACGTGAGCCTGATGGGCATGCACGGGTCGGCATTCGCCAACCTTGTAGTGGATGAGTGCGACCTTCTCGTCAACGTGGGGTCACGATTCGACGACCGCATCATCGGGCGGGTTGCGGACTTTGCGCCAAACGCAAAGATCGTGCATCTGAATATCGACCGCTCTGCGATTCACCAGAACGTTTTCGCGGATGCTCCAGTGATTGGTGACGCCAAGAACTCCCTCAACGCGCTGCTGCCGCAGATTGAAAAGCAAGCAAGGACAGAGTGGCTGTCACGCGTGGACGACCTCAGGCGTGAGCATCCCCTAGTTGTCAGGGACTTTGCTGGCAAGCCGTCAACCCAGTACGTCATCAAGCGCATCCACGAGATGACGAACGGCCAGGCGTTCATCGTGACCGGCGTTGGCCAGCACCAGATGTGGGCCGCTCAACATTACGTCACAGACAGGCCGAACAGCTTCATAACGTCCGGTGGTCTGGGCACGATGGGCTATGAGGTTCCGGCCGCGATGGGCGCGCAGATGGGAATGCCCAATGAGCAGGTGTGGTCTATCTGTGGTGACGCCGGTTTCCAGATGACTTTGCAGGAACTCGCAACCATTCGCGATGAGAATGCGCCCGTCAAGTTCGCGATCATGAACAACTTCCACCACGGCATGGTGCGCCAATGGCAGACGCTCTTCTATGACAAGCGCTATAGCCAGATCAACACTACTGGGCCGGACTTCGTGAAGCTCGCGGAGGCCTACGGCATGCTTGGCATCCGAGTCGAGGACATCAAAGACGTCGATTCCGCCATTAAGCGGGCGCAGGATCATGACGGCCCGGTTATCCTCGACTTCCTTGTCGAGATTGATGAGCTGGTGTATCCGATGATTCCGGCAGGCCAGTCCGTTAATGAGATGGTCGAGGATCCGTGGACGCAGCAGCAGCCGCTGGGGACGGTAGTGCGATGACGATGCGTCGCGTTATCTCCGCGCTGGTTCATGATCGGCCCGGAGTGCTCAACCGCGTGGCGAGCATGTTCAGGCGGCGAGGTTTCAACATCGCCAGCCTGGCGGTGGGTCATTCGGAAAGGCCTGAGTTCTCACGCATGACGATTGTTGTGGACAACGTGCCGGAATCGGCCCTCTGGCAAGTGACGTCGCAACTGTGGAACGTGGTGGACGTGGTCGAAGTAATGGACATCACCGACGAGGATTATGTGGCGCGCGAGACCGCGCTAATCAAGGTCCGGGCGAATCAGGAGAACCGCGGCCACATCGTCGAGATTCTTGACCTGTTCCGTGGCGCTGAGGTTGTGAGTGTCTCTCCGAGCACAGTAATCTTGGAAATAACCGGGCCGACGGAGCAGGTCGAAAGCCTGCTGGCGTTGCTTGAGCCGTTCGGGATAATCGAACTGATGCGCACGGGCCTCGTGGCGCTTACAAAGGACGAACAGGTTCCACAAGAAGGCGAATTCCGTGCGCCTGCCCTCGTGGGCGCGCGGCCGAACAGGGGATAGGGCCGAGTACGGCTGCCGCACAAGACAACACCAGGCAGGAAGGGCACGATGGCAGACATCTACTATGACAACGACGCGAACCTGGATCACCTCAAGGACGAGGTGATTGGGGTTATCGGTTATGGCAGCCAGGGGCACGCCCACGCCTTAAATCTCAAGGACAGCGGCGCAAACGTCATGGTCGGTCTGTACCGCGGCAGCAAGTCGTGGGAACAGGCGGAATCGGACGGCCTGGAAGTGGGAACCGTTGAAGAGGTCGCCCAGCGAGCCAGCATCATCATGATGCTGATCCCGGACACGCGTCAGAAGCAGGTCTATGACGAGTCCATCGCCCCGCACCTCAGCGACGGCAAGACTCTGATGTTCGCGCATGGCTTCAATATCCATTACAGCCAGATCGTTCCGCCTCCGGGCGTAGACGTGACCATGATTGCACCCAAGGCGCCGGGCCATCGCGTCCGGCAACTGTTCCAGCGCGGCGTCGGCACCCCTGCCCTGTTGGCCATTCACCAGGATGTCACCGAGGGCGCTCGGGCACGGGCGCTCGGCTACGCGAAGGGCATCGGCGCGACCAAGGCCGGCGTCATAGAGACCACCTTCGCAGAGGAGACCATCACCGACTTGTTCGGCGAACAGGCCGTCCTCTGCGGCGGAATCAGCAGCCTCGTCAAGGCCGGGTTTGAGACGCTGGTCAAGGCGGGCTATCAGCCGGAAATCGCCTATTTCGAGTGCCTGCATGAGATGAAGCTCATCGTTGACCTCATCTACCAGGGTGGACTGGAGTACATGCGCTACTCCGTGAGCGACACCGCTGAGTACGGTGACTATGTGTCCGGGCCTCGCCTGATCGACGACGGCGCGCGAGAGCGGATGCAGCAGATTCTGGAAGAAGTGCAGGATGGGACCTTTGCCCGCAATTGGATCCTCGAGAACCAGGCGGGGCGTCCCAGCTTCAATTCGCTCAAGGCTGCGGACACAACTCATCTTATTGAGGTCGTCGGGCGCGATCTGCGCTCGATGATGCCCTGGCTGAAGGACACGGTCTAACCGGATACAACTCCAATGACTGCATCGTCACATACCAACTCGCCGCGACGCGCATTAGGCGCGGGGTGCGGCGGCAACCTCTACCTTACAGGCGCGCTCATGCTGCGGGGACGCTAGCAGGTGGGCGCGCGCAAACAGGGAAGAGGCGCGGCCTGACCGGCTGCAGAATACCGACAAAGGACATCAGTCATGGTTGAGCAGGAACGAATAACGATATTTGACACGACGCTCCGCGACGGAGAACAGGCGGCGGGCGCGGGCCTCAACTGGGAGGAAAAGCTGGAAATAGCCCGACAGCTTGAGCGACTGGGCGTGGATGTTATCGAGGCAGGATTCCCCGCCTCATCACCGGGCAACCTTGAAACCGTGCAGCGTATCGCGCATGAAGTTCGCACGCCGATCATTGCCGGGCTGGCACGCTGCGTCCCCAGTGACATCGATGACGCGTGGGAGGCAGTGCAAGTAGCAGTGAAGCCTCGCATCCACGTTTTCATTTCCAGTTCCGATATTCACCTGACACACCAGCTTCGCAAAAGCCCCGAAGAGGTCATGGAACAGGCCATTACCTCCGTGGAACGCGCAAAGAGCTACTGCGATGACGTTGAATTCTCACCGATGGACGCCACGCGAACGGACTGGGATTTCATCTACCGTCTCGTGACTGAGGCAATCAACGCGGGCGCGACAACCATTAACATCCCTGACACCGTCGGTTACGCGATTCCCGACGAGTTCGGACGGCTCATCGCCGGGGTGTTTGAGAACGTCAAGAACATCAGCAAAGCAACCATCAGCGTTCATTGCCACAACGATTTGGGCCTTGCCTCAGCAAACTCCATCGCGGCCGTCCAGAACGGCGCGCGCCAGGTTGAGGTCTGCGTCAACGGCATCGGAGAGCGGGCGGGAAACGCATCGCTGGAAGAGGTCGTCATGGCCATCCACACGCGTGAAGATCTGCTTGGATTCTCCACGGGCGTGGACACTACGCAGATCTACCGCGCCAGTCGCATGGTCAGCGATTACACCGGCTTTGCCATTCAACCCAACAAGGCAATCGTCGGCCTGAACGCCTTCCGCCATGAGTCCGGCATCCACCAAGACGCCATGCTCAAGGCCCCCATCACGTTCGAGATTATGACGCCGCAGTCCGTCGGCGTGCCAGGGACCGCCCTGGTGCTGGGACGGCAGAGTGGCAGCCATGCTCTGGAGGCCCGCCTGCACGATCTGGGCTACGACGTGTCCAAGGAAGACTTGGGGCGCGTCTACGTCGCGTTCAAGGATTTGGCAGACAAGAAGGAGAGCGTGACAGACCGCGATCTGGAAACTCTGATGGGTGAGGACAGGCGCTCCACGGGAGACGACATCTACACGCTCGATCACGTGCAGGCGCTGAGCGGCTCTCCGGCTGTTCCGACAGCTACCGTGCGGCTCATCGATCCCGAGGGGGAGGCTCAGACGGCAAGTGCGATCGGTACCGGCCCGGTTGACGCCATCTACCAGGCCATCACGCAAATCGTCGGGGTGAACAACCACCTCGTCGAGTACCGCGTTGAGGCGGTCACGGAGGGGCTGGATTCCATCGCCGACGTGACGCTGAGAATCGAGCACGAAGGCACGAACTACATCGGACGCGGTGCGGACACTGACATCGTAGTCGCCAGCGCGCGCGCCTATGTCGATTCCCTCAACCGCCTCCTCGCATCCAAGCAACGCGCAACAAGCGTCATGGTCTAGAAGACCGGCAGTACAAGGAGATTCCAGGGTCGATGACATCGCAAGAAAACACTGAAATGAAGCCACGCACCATGTTCGAGAAGATCTGGGACTCGCATCTCGTGCGCGAGGAGACAGGCGAGCCCAGTCTGATCTACGTCGATCTCCATCTCGTTCACGAGGTGACGTCGCCGCAGGCCTACGAGGGTCTGCGGCTGGCGGGACGCAAGGTTCGGCGGCCGGATCTGACCATCGCAACGGTCGACCACAACGTCCCGACAACCGATCGCTCTCTGCCTATCGAAGACCCAATCTCCAAGCAGCAGATCGAGACGCTGGAGCAGAACACCAAAGAATTCGGCATCACGTACTACGACATGAATGACGAGAACCAGGGCATAGTCCACGTGATTGGGCCCCAGCTGGGGCACACACAGCCCGGCAAAGTGATCGTCTGCGGTGACAGCCACACAGCCACGCACGGTGCGTTCGGCGCGTTCGCGCTCGGCATCGGCACCTCAGAAGTTGAGCACGTGCTGGCTACACAGACGCTGCGACAATTCAAGCCCAGTACGATGGAGGTTCGCGTCGATGGCGAGCTCCCTCCGGGCGTCACCGCCAAGGACATCATCCTCGGCATCATCGGCAAGATCGGGACCTCCGGCGGCGCGGGCTACGTGATCGAATACACAGGCGAGGCCATTCACTCGCTGCCGATGGAAGGCCGCATGACGGTCTGCAATATGTCCATTGAGGCGGGCGCGCGGGCAGGCATGATTGCCCCTGATGAAACCACGTTCGACTGGCTGCGCGGACGCAGATTCGTCCCACAGGGCGCAGAGTATGACGAGGCCATCGAACGTTGGAAGGACCTCTCCACCGATGAGGGTGCCGAATACGATGTCGTCGTTGAGCTTGATGCCAGCGAACTCCGCCCGCACGTAACATGGGGCACGAATCCCGAACAGGTCGTCACCATTGATGACGCCGTGCCCAACCCTGCAGAGCTGCCGGAAGACAAGCGTGAGGCTGCGGAGCGGGCGCTGGCCTACATGGGTCTGGAAGCCGGCACGAACATCAAAGACATTGAGATCGACCGCGTATTCATCGGCTCCTGCACCAACTCGCGCCTGTCTGACTTGCGCGTCGCGGCGGACATGGTGCGCGGCAAACAGGTGCATCCAAACGTGAACGCTATGGTGGTCCCCGGCTCCGCGCTGGTCAAGTGGCAGGCGGAACAAGAGGGGCTGGACGCAGTATTCACAGAGGCGGGTTTCGAATGGAGGGCGGCGGGATGCTCGATGTGCCTCGGCATGAACCCGGACATCCTGATGCCGCAGGAGCGATGCGCTTCAACGTCCAACCGCAACTTTGAGGGGCGGCAGGGCAAGGACGGCCGCACACACCTGGTCAGCCCACAGATGGCGGCGGCGGCGGCCATCGCCGGTCGCTTTGTAGATATTCGTGAGTGGGAAACGACACCTGCTTAGATCCGGAACACGGGGGGCACGATGGAGAAATTCATTTCACATACCGGTGCGGCGGCGCCGATGGATCGCTCAAACGTTGATACGGACTCGATTATTCCCAAGCAGTTTCTCAAGCGCGTGGAGCGGACGGGCTACGGGCCGTTCCTTTTCTTTGATTGGCGTTACACGCCGGACGGCGCTGAGAACCCTGAATTCGTGTTGAACAAGCCGGGCTACCGTGAGGCCACCATTCTTGTTGCGGGGCCAAATTTTGGGAGTGGCTCCAGCCGTGAACACGCCCCGTGGGCGTTGCAGCAATTCGGCTTCCAGGCGGTCATCTCTTCTACATTTGCGGACATCTTCTACAACAACTCCTTCGAGAATGGTTTTCTCCCCGTGCAGCTGCCAGAGGAGACCGTTCGGGAGATCCTCGACCGCATTCGCCCCGGCTACGAACTGACCATCGACCTTGAGAAACAGCTTGTTTCGGATCGTGAAGGGTTTGAGGCGTACTTTGAGATTGATCCTTTCCGCAAGCACTGCCTGCTGAACGGGCTGGACAGCATCGGCCTTACCATGCAGCACGAGGACGATATCGCCGCATACGAGGAGCGGGCGGGTCTGGAACCCGTCGCCTCTGAAGCCTAGTGAATTACTCGATCGCGCTGATGCCGGGGGACGGCATCGGCTCAGAAGTCACCGCAGAAGCAGTTCGGATGCTTGCAGCCGTCGGCAAGCGATTCGGCCATTCCTTTGAGTACCAGGAGGCCCTTGTGGGGGGCGCGGCCATTGATGCCACCGGCGATGCGCTGCCCGAAGAATCGCTAAACATAGCAAAACAGTCGGATTCAATCCTGTTCGGTGCCGTGGGTGGACCAAAATGGGACGATCCACGCGCCCGCACACGGCCGGAGGCCGGCCTGCTTGCCCTGCGTCGAGGAATGGGGCTATTCGCTAACTTGCGACCCGTCAAGGTCGTACCGGAGCTGCTGGGCGCCTCGCCTATTAAGGGCGCCGTCATCAATGGAGTCGACCTGATTGTCGTGCGGGAGCTTACCGGCGGGCTGTATTTCGCGGAACCCAAGAAACGCTGGGACGATTCGCAAGGCCGCAAGGCAGTCGATACGCTCAAGTACACCGAGAAGGAAATTCGCCGGGTCTTGCAAGTAGGTTTTGACCTCGCCCGAGGACGACGCGGAAGACTGGCGTCCGTCGACAAGGCCAACGTGCTGGCGTCATCCAGGCTGTGGCGCGAAGTGGCACAAGAGATGGCGGAGGAGAATCCGGACGTTTCCGTGAGCCATATCCTCGTCGACGCCTGTGCGATGATGCTGATCCAGCGCCCTGCGGAGTTCGACGTCATCGTTACCGAGAATATGTTTGGAGACATTCTGACGGACGAGGCATCCGTGTTGGCGGGCTCGATGGGCATGTTGCCCTCGGCCAGCCTTGGCACAAAGAAGGTCCGCAAGCGTGGCGGCGGACTCTATGGCATGTACGAGCCGATTCACGGTTCGGCGCCCGATATCGCGGGACAGGGCATCGCGAATCCTTTGGCGGCTATCTCAAGCGCGGCGATGATGCTGCGGCTCTCGTTCGGGCTAAACGACGAGGCCGATGCCGTTGAGGCGGCGGTTGATGCAACGCTCGCAGCAGGTTACCGCACGGCAGACGTGGCCGGTGTCGGCGTGGCAGATTCGAACACACAGGTGGTCAACACGACGGAGATGGCGGACGCCGTCATTGAAAGAATCGAGAATCCGGAACGTGCGCGAGTGCCTCGACCGCTATAGCCTATAGTTGATTCAATAGGAACAAGTCAGAGGACAACGCAGTGACATCGTCAACGCCACAAGTGATTCTGTACGACACTACCCTTAGAGACGGCACTCAACAGGAGGGAATCTCCCTCACTGTCAAAGACAAGCTGGACATTACAACCCGGCTCGACGACCTTGGCATTCACATCATTGAGGGCGGGTGGCCGTTCTCCAATCCTAAGGACGAGGAGTATTTCCGACGCGTCAAGGGGCTGAACCTCAAGACGGCGCGCGTCGCCGCGTTCGGCTCAACCCGACGCGCCGGCATCTCAGCAGAACAGGACGGCAATCTTCTGGCGCTCATCGCATCAGAAGCGCCGATCGTTACCCTAGTCGGCAAGACCTGGGACTTGCACGTCACAGAGGTGCTAGAGACGAGCCTTGAAGAGAACGTGTTGATGATCAGCGATTCAATCTCGTACCTCAAGAGCCAGGGACGCGAGGCACATTTCGACGCGGAGCACTTCTTTGACGGCTACGCAGCCAACCCGGACTATGCCGTCCAATGCCTCAAGGCAGCCCAGGACGCGGGAGCGGACGTCATCCACCTCTGTGATACGAACGGCGGCGTGCTACCGCAACGACTCGGTGAGGTTGTTGATGCACTCCGGTCGACCATCACGGTTCCGCTTGGCATTCACGTCCACAACGATGGTGAGCTCGCTGTTGCCAATTCAATGACCGCGGTCGAGCACGGCATCGAACAGGTGCAGGGCACAGTAAACGGCTACGGCGAGCGTTGTGGAAACGCGAATCTCTGCTCCATCATCCCCGGCCTGCAAACCAAGATGGGGATCCGCGTTGTCACAGACGAGCAACTCAAGAATTTGACCACGGTTTCACAAGAGATCGCTGAGATCGTCAACATGGGCATTAACCCCTCGCAGCCGTACGTCGGCGCACGTGCGTTCACGCACAAGGGGGGGCTGCACGCTGCGGCAGTAGCGAAGGTTGAACGCAGCTATGAGCACATGGACCCGGACACTGTGGGCAACGCGCGGCGCATCGTGGTGTCCGAGCTTTCCGGACGAAGCAACGTGTTGGCGGCGACGCAGGCGATGGGCATCGACGTCGAGCCTGACACCGCGCGTTCAATCCTTGAACAGGTGAAGAATGCGGAGGCGGCCGGCTTCCAGTACGAGGGCGCAGAGGCGTCATTTGAGATGCTGGTGCGACGCGCCCTGCCCGACTACACCCCGGCGTTTATGCTGCAGGACTTCATGACCGTCGTGGAAACGTGGCGACGGAGGCCGTCAATCAATAAGACGGAAGACAACGATGACCCGCTTTCGGAGGCAGTCGTCAAAGTGCGTGTGGGAGAAGAGCAATACCACACGGCAGCGGAGGGCAACGGACCTGTGAATGCCCTTGACGAAGCTCTGCGCAAGGCGCTGGTGAGCAAGTTTCCAGAAATCGGAGTCGTGCGGCTGACGGACTATAAGGTCCGCATCCTGAATCAGGAAAGCGCAACAGCGGCTACCGTGCGCGTATTGATCGAATCGACAGACGGCGACCATGTCTGGCGCACCGTCGGCAGTCATACGAATATCATCCACGCGTCCTGGATGGCGTTAGCAGACTCACTCGAGTACTGGCTACTTAACTGGGGATCGGCGGCAAGGGCAGCAAAGGGGGCTTAGCATGGCCCCCCCAAGCAGATATCTTCAACGTGGCGACGATGGCGTTTCCCGCTTTGTTACCGACGGCGGTGAGGCCGTCATGGCCGGCATCACCCGCATGCACTTCTATCGGCTGACGGGCGCCACTCCGGAGGAGGCGACGGACGAGCAAGTAGAAAAATTCTTTGAACTGCGGTCGCAGGAAGACGAGACAGGCGAGCGTGTAACGGACAAGCTCCCCACCGAGTCCGCAACGGACATGGTGACGCGCGAACTCAAGATCCTGAACCTGCCGCAGGTCATGAACCCCAGCGACCCACTTGAGGACGAACTCAATCAGCCGCCTATGTCAGCCCCGGTGAATAATCAGGGGTTCGAGACTCCCCCCCGGCAGGCAACTAGACCCCTTGACCGCCCTGTCCCGCCGCCGAGCACGAGCCCACTAGGCGCGCCGCCGCGCTACCAAGCCGGCGGCGGACTTCCTCCCGCGCCCCGATACTCGCCAGCCGGAGATGGTGCGCGCCTCGCCCAGACACCACCACCCGCCTCCACCTCGCCTCCTGCTCCACCGCAGACTCAGTCAAGTGCCGCCGGTACGCCGCAAAGTCGCTATATCCGGGCCGACGGCAGCGTTCTGTGGATCCAAACGCCGGAGGGCGAAGAGGAGCGCGTCACGCAGTACATGAGGACTCACTTCCTGCGCCTCATCGAGAAGGACATCGAGCACGCGGACGATTCCGATATTGAACTGTGGTGGAAGTCGCAAGGTAGCCTCGACGCGGGCACGACCATGCAGGAGGCGCAGTCGCAGAACATGCTGGCCGAGGCCCTTAAAGCGGCCGGCAAACTCAAACTACAAGAACTTGAACTACTCCAACAGATCGTAGACTCGTGGCTCACATCCCGCCGCAGCGAGAGTGGCAACAGCTAGTTTCGCACCCACGGCCTGTCTGCTGGCAGCGCTGCTGCCAGTGTTGAGATCAAGAATCCGGGGATGATGAGCACGCCCGTCGTCGTCAGTGAACTGAAGATGATGGCAACGAGGGCGAATGAGGCGATGATCATCGTCGGCAACCCGTCCGCCTTGCCCTGCGTCCGCCGCAGCGCCCCCACAAGAACGGCCAGAAATGACACCGCGCCTATTGTCGCAACAGCCACGAATGGTAAGACGCTGTCACCAACGTAGAGGTCCGGTACGACGATCACGCGGTACCAGATTGCAGTAGCGGCCAGAGTGATCCAGCCAACTGCCGCAGCAATCGCGGCGGTAATCAGGCACATCAGGCGGGGTTGGGGGTCGGGCTTGCGGTGACGCGAAGTTCGTGTTCGTCCACTCGGAAATCACCGTCAGTGTCCGCATCCGGCGGTGAGATCGTGTAGGCGCGAACAGCAGGCGCGCCCTTATCTTCAAGTGAGACCAGCAAGTAGTAGGAGTCCGGCCAGATGGGGTCTTTTGTCCCCGGCCAAAACGCCAGGTTCTGGTCGGTCTTGGACGGATACGCTTGCGACTTTGTGTGGGAGTGATAGAACCCCCACAGCGTCCAGCCGTTCGCCGAGCATTCCTCGTCGATGGAGGCATACTCCAGCGGCGCCATCTGGTATCGGAATGGCTTGTTCTTCTCGTCGACAATGTTCGTCACGCGCCGCGTGCCAATCACCGTCCCGTTCTCGCCAATCAGAATGCCGCAGCACTCATTCGGATCATCCTCCAGAGCGTGAGCAATCATCTCATCGACAAATTGTCGAGATATTTCAAGGGAGGCCATGGGCGAAATCTCCTCAGGGGTGGACGGTAAGGTTTTTTTCTTCTGTTATTTGGCCAATAATGGCGGCGGGGGTGTTTCGGGATTGAAGGGCGGAAACCAGCTGATCGCGCTTGTCAGGAGACACCGCGATGAGCAGACCCCCCGACGTCTGCGCGTCCATCAGCATGATTCTCCCGGCCTCGGTTACCTCCGGATGCCATGTGACAGAATTCTCAATCCACATGCGATTTCGGCCACTTCCGCCGGGGATAAAGCCCCTATCAATCATCTCCCACGCAGCGGGAATCGTCGGAATATCTGCCAATGACAACGTCGCCCCCACGCCGCTGCCGTCCAACATTCCTTTCATGTGTCCCAACAGGCCGAAGCCCGTGATGTCTGTGCAGGCGTTGACGCCCACCTCCACCATCGCCTCCGACGCATCACGATTGAGCTGCGCCATCACGGCGACAACCTCCGCGAGAATCGTGGCATCAAGGGCACCGTTCTTGTGCGCTGTGGTCAACACGCCGGAGCCGAGCGGCTTTGTCAGGACAAGGGTGTCTCCGGGCTGCGCGCCCACGTTGGCAACCTGGTGGCCGGGCTGCACGATGCCGGTAACGGAGAGCCCGTACTTTGGCTCGGGGTCTTCGATCGTGTGGCCGCCCGCGATGAGCGTGCCCGCCTCCACTGCCTTTTCGCCCCCGCCTTTCAGAATCCGACCGAGAATATCCTTATCGAGCGCGTCGGGGAACGCCGCAACGTTCAGCGCGATAACAGGATGCCCGCCCATGGCGTACACATCACTCAGTGCGTTCGCTGCGGCAATCGCGCCGAAGTCATACGGGTCGTCCACGACGGGCGGGAAGAAATCAATGGTCTGAATAAGCGCGATCTCATCGGTGAGACGATAGACGGCAGCATCGTCACCGGTCGAGATTCCGACCAGCAGATTAGGGTCGCTGACGGGCGGCAGATTGCGCAGAACCTGCGCAAGCTCGGCGGGGCCGAGTTTAGCCGCTCAACCGGCGCAGTGGGACAGGCTGGTAAGCCTCACCTGTTCCGATGTCGACATGTGTATCCCTACCCTCCCTTGCGCCGCGTCACTGCGGCCGCGTTTCAAGTATAGCGGCCAGCCCTGTCATGTAGAGTAGAGGAGTCATGCCGCACATCACCATCGGTGGGGAGTCCGTCTACTACGAATGCCCTCATGAGATCGGCGGGCCCACACCCGGGGCCCGAATTCTCTTCATTCACGGTCCGGGGGCGGACCACCGACTCTTCGCCGACCAGTTAAGATTCTTCGGGCCGTCGCAGACGCCCATCGCGCCGGACCTGCTTGGTCATGGACAATCCAAAGGTGAGGCGCTGGAGGACGTGCCCGACTGGGCATCTTTCCTGGAGGAATTCATCGACACGCTGGGGCTGGCTCCTGTCGTGCTCGTGGGGCATTCGCTCGGCGGGGCAATTGCCATCGAGTACGCGAGTAGGCATCCGCGGCGGGTTGAGGGTCTGGTGCTGATCGGAACGGGAATCACATTCCCGTGGGCGGCGGACACGGCTGCAGACCTGTTAGAAGACCCCGAGGGATTCCTTGAAAACCATGCGCTGCGCGGCTTGCGCGAGCCTCACATGCCCATGCCTGCTGAGGCGCTAAAGGCGGCGCGCGCTGAGCAGCGCCCCATGTCCTCTATGCGGGACTTCGTGGCGGCGGCCAAATGGGACGCAAGTTCACGCCTTGGCTTGATTCAGACACCAACGCTAATCATCTACGGCGAGGATGATCCAATTGTGGAGCAGGCCGGGCAATTACTCGGGGCGATCCAGCACGCCTCATTCGACACGATCCCTCTCTCCAGGCATTTCCCACACCTTGAGATGCCGGACATCCTCAATGACTCACTCAACCGCTTTGTGACCATCGTCCCGGACCTCACTTACATGGCCGGCGGAACTGAACCCTAATTCCCCCCGGCGCGGTTGGCGCGCCGTGCGATGGTGGCTGCCATCACGCCGGCGGCAATGCCGTTGTCAATGTTGACCACGGCGAGTCCGAGCGAGCAGGACTGAAGCATCGTCGATAACGCGCCGACGCCCTCACCGCCGTAACCTGTCCCGGTTGACGTGGGAACCGCGATGATGGGGAGATCAAGGAGTCCCGCGGCGACCGGCGCAAGACCTCCCTCCTGCCCCGCAATCACAACGACAACGTCCGGATCGGATTCGACAACTTCCTGTAACACCGGGAAAAGGCGATGCAGGCCTGAAATGCCAACGTCTGTATGCAACGCGGTTTCCACGCCCAGCATCTCCGCGATCAACTGGGTCTGTAGAGCGATGGGCATGTCCGACGTTCCCGCAGTGATGATGGCGGTCCTGCCGATTCGTTCCGGTTCCGGCTTGTCCGGGTTGCGGACAATGAGGATTCCCGCCGACGGTTCAAAGCGAATCAGGGCGTCGGGACGAGCGGCGCGAATGGCCGCTTCATGGTCCGCAGACGCGCTTGAAAGGGCGACCACGCCAGGCTCTTCAAGGAATGGGAGGGCCAGCTGCACGGCCTGATCGACACTCTTTCCGGCGCAGCGGACAATCTCCGGCTTTCCAGTCCGAGACATGCGACCAAGATCAAGATTGGCGACATCGCCAACCTCACCGATTGCATAAAGATTCAGGCGGTGTTGCGCCTCGTCCACGGTGATTTCGCCACCGGCCAGGGCCTGTAGAATGTCGCGCACGTCAGTATTCGTATCTGGTGGGCGGCTGAACGCCCACGAATCTATGTGGCCTCTACGGGAACGGACTCTTCCGGCGCGGGGTCGATTGGGTCATCCAGCAGACGCTGGAGCGCGTCGCCCTCAACCGTTTCCTCAACGATCAGGTGCTCTGCCAGCCGATCCAGCACGGGGCGATTCTCATTGATGATGCGTTTCGCCTCATCGTATGAACCAAAGACGATTTCATTGACCTCTTGATCAATCATGTCAGCCACGCGCTCGCCATAATTACGCTGTTCCGAGATTTCCCGCCCGAGGAAGATCATCTCTTCTTTCTTGCCCAATGTCAGTGGGCCGAGTTTGTCACTCATACCGTAGGTTGTGATCATGCTGCGAGCTATACGCGTGACCTGCTCAATGTCGTTGGACGCGCCGGTGGAAATGTCGCCAAAGACGATTTCCTCGGCTGCTCGCCCGCCAAGCGCAGCCTTGATCGCGTCCAGGAGTTGCGAGCGTGTGCGCAACATCGACTCTTCCTTGGGAAGGAATCGTGTGTAGCCGCCCATCATCCCGCGAGAAACAATGGTGACCTTTTGGACAGGGTCCGCATTGGGAACTAGGTGTCCTACAACGGCGTGCCCGGCCTCGTGGTAGGCGGTGGTGCGTTTCTCGCGCTCGGTAATGAGGCGGCTCCTGCGCTCAGGCCCGGCAAAGACACGGTCGACGGCTTCAGCAAGCTCGTCGTACATCACGAGTTTCTTATTGCGTCGGGCAGCGAGAATCGCCGCCTCGTTGATGAGATTGGCGAGGTCCGCCCCGCTGAAGCCGGGCGTCTGCTTGGCAACAACCTCCATATCGATATCCGGATCCAGCGGCTTGCCCTTCGCGTGTACATCCAGAATAGCCATGCGCCCTCGAACGTCCGGCAAATCGATGGTGACGCGGCGGTCAAAGCGACCGGGGCGCAGGAGCGCCGGATCGAGGATATCGGGGCGGTTCGTGGCGGCGATGACGATGACGTTGGTGGAACTATCGAAGCCGTCCATCTCAACGAGGATCTGGTTGAGAGTCTGCTCTCGCTCATCGTGTCCGCCACCGAGTCCCGCGCCGCGATGACGCCCAACGGCGTCAATCTCGTCAACAAAGACGATGGCGGGAGCGTTGCGCTTGGCCTGGTCAAAAAGGTCCCGGACGCGGCTTGCGCCAACGCCCACGAACATCTCGACAAATTCAGAGCCGCTGATGGAGAAGAACGGCACGCCGGCCTCACCGGCCACTGCACGGGCGAGAAGGGTCTTTCCGCCGCCGGGCGGGCCGACGAGGAGGACACCACGTGGGATGCGCGCGCCGAGGCTGGCGAATTTCTCCGGGAACTTGAGGAACTCAACAACCTCTTCAAGTTCAATCTTGGCCTCTTCAACACCGGCCACGTCAGAGAAGGAGACGGCGGGTCGGTTGCCCATAAACATCCGCGCGCGGCTGCGCCCGAAGTTGAGGGCCTGGCTGTTGCCGCCCTGCGCCTGCCTCATGAAGAAGATCAAAATTGCGCCGAAGAAGATGAGCGGCAGGAAGTTGATGAACAGGCCGAAGAGGCTGCCGAGGCCGCTGCTGCCTCGAGGCCGCAGATCCACCTGGCCCGCTCCCTCTCCAACCTCAACGCCGCTCGCCGAGAGCATCTCAAAGACGGAGATGTCCGGTTCCTTGTTGACGGTCACCTCGCGGTTGTCCACCGTCATCACCTTCAAAGAGTCGTTGGAGACCTCAATTGATGTGATATTGCCGCCCCGGGCCTGGTCAATGAGCCAGCCCAAGGACTGGTTCCCCTGGCCTCCGGAGCTCTGGAGGAGTGTGAAGAGGATGGCAACGAGGGCGACGGCGACCAGCACCCAAATGAAGCTGTTTCGAAATATCCGGGGATTCATTCGACGCTCGCGCCTGATGTCACCATTTCGTGCTGCACTTCCACTATCATCAATGTCAGGGTTTTGCCACTCTCCTTCCGGCCTTTGACAAGCTCCGCCGGAGGAATCGAGCGGCGTCCCCGCAACTTTGAGGCTAGTATACTCCGATAGGGCGTGCGCTGGGGTATTTGAGAACGCGCGCGAAAAGGAATCGTCGGCAACAGCGCCGTGTCACTTACTTCTGACCGCAACCTTTTGTTCATTGTTGCCGCCATCGTCGGCACATTTCCCGCAATCGTGCTGTTCACGTTGGCGCACACGCAGGACGCGCATCTCCATCCCCTTCTCAATTCGCTCATCTACGGGCTGGGTATCCTCAGCGCCGCATTCCTGCTTTCGTGGGCCGCAGAAGCATTCCAACACGATATTTCCCACGGGCTGGCGCTTGCGCTGGTAGCAGTCATCACCGTTTTGCCGGAATACGCCGTTGACTTCAGCCTCGTCTGGAAGGCAGGTACCGACCCCGAATACGCAGGGTATGCGGTCGCGAACATGACTGGCGCAAATCGGCTGTTGATTGGGATCGCGTGGCCGCTCATTGTGGGGATTGTCTGGTTCAAGGGGTTGCGCCGGATACGAGCGCAGCGAGCGGGAATGCGCATTCGTGAGCCGGGTGTGTTTGTGCGATTAGCAGGTCGGCTCCCCGGCATTGGCGCTCTCGAACATCGGTATAGCCGCGTCCAACTGCACAAGAGCCAGACCATCGAGCTGTCATTCCTGGCCGCCGCAACAATCTACGCGTTCACGATCCCGTTCAAAGGACAGATCGACCTTTTGGATGCGGTGGTACTCATCGGGCTATTTGGGCTGTACATGTATTTCAGTTCACGAGCGGAGGTTGTGGAGCCTGAGCTCGTGGGCCCGGCGACCTTGATCGGCAACCTAGAGCGTTCGCGCCGGCGCCTTGTCGTGCTGGGGACGTTCGCCTTTTCAGCTGCTGTTATCTTTCTGTCGGCTGAGCCGTTTGCCGAGGGCATGATTGAGACAGGAAAGAACATCGGCATTGACGAGTTCCTGCTGATCCAGTGGATCGCGCCCCTGGCTTCAGAAGCGCCGGAGATCGTCGTTGCGTGCATTTTTGCGATACGCGGCGACGCCTCGTCGGCGCTCGGCCTTTTGGTATCCGCAAAGGTGAACCAGTGGTCGTTGTTGGTGGGCAGCCTGCCGATTGTGTATTCGGCCTCGGTTGGAAGTCCGTCGGCACTGCCTTTGGATGAGCGGCAGTCACAGGAGGTGCTGCTGACGGCGGCACAATCCCTGTTTGCCGTTGTCCTCCTTGCAACATTGCATCTTGGACCCCGGGGCGCAGTTGCGCTTTTCGTGTTGTTCACGGCGCAGTTGGTGTTGCCGTTCGCAGCTGTCCGGCTTGTCTTCTCGTTTATTTATCTCCTTGCCGTCTTACTCGTCGCGACATTCAGCGGGCACCAAAGACGCGCGCTTATCGCGCTGCCTCGCCGCGCTTATCGCGAGGCATACAAGATCACCCACCACGAAGAGACGGCCAGCGGTCGCCATTAAGGAGACAAGACTTCGGAGTCCGCGTCACGAGTTCGCATCATGTCGCGGGTGTTGGAGCGGGCGATGGCGCGCAGCACGGCGGCATACATATGAGTCGGGCGGCTGCCGCCAACGCGAGGCGCCTCAATGACCGCATGCGGCTTCGGTGTTGGAGCAAGCAAGCCCCATAGCGGCGGGAGTTGATTGCGGCGAACGGCCTTGCTGGGGACCATAAGGTAGTTATAGTCCGCCACGCGGATAAACCGAGGGTCGTGGAATTTAGTGCTCAGCCTGCCTGCTCTCTCCTTGAGCTTCGTTGACCGGTGAGAGAGCATCTCGATGTCGAGGGTTGCCTGCGTGGCCGCGTCCTCGTCGCCCGCATCTTCAAGAATCTCCTGTGTCAGCGAAGCCATACGGTCGTTCGCTTCTTCCTCTCTACGCAGGCGGTCACGATCAAGAGAATCATTGTCATCACGGCGGAAATCAGCGAGCGAGGATTTGACCTCAACGACGTAGAGTTCCTTGTCCTTGCTGACGCCAGCAATGTCTACGATGCGGCCTCCGGGTCCTTCGAGTTTGACCTCAAAACCAATGACATTGCATTTGGCGATGTAGTAGAGCCATTCCCACGCCGCCCACTTGAGGGAATAGGTGAGTTCAGACTCGTTATTTCGCTTGAAAGTCATATTGGGACAAGTGTTCTTTCAGGTGGCGGCATCGTACATCAGTAAGATAGGAATGGCAAGGATTCACAGATTGACATGCACGGGTGGAGACGCGCATTATACGCTTTGGCGGATACGTGGATAGATGCCGCGCCTTTTCACTGAACGCGCGGCTGAGGAGTAGCAGATGAGTATTCGAGGAAAAGCTGCGATTGTCGGTTTCCATGAACTACAGCATCGCCGTTCCTATCCTGGTCGTCACTTCATGGGAATGTTCGCGGAGGCGACGGCAAAGGCCATCGCGGACGCGGGTATCCGCAAGGAGGAGATCAACGGCATCATTGCTGAGCCTCCCTTCGGCATGCCGAGCCTTGGATTCGCGTACGACTTTGCCGAGTACATCGGCCTCCAGCCCAACTTCGCGACGGCGCTCAATGAGAACGCAGCCACATTCGTTACAGTGGCGGCGGCAGCCATTAACGCGGGGTACGCGGATACGGTGCTCTGCATCAATGGCGCCGGCCCGGTCTCAGAGATTCCCGGCATGTACGCGCCGAACTCGGACCACGTTGATCCACAGTTTGTTGCACCCTACGGGCCGGTCGTCGCGGCCAACGGGTGGTATGCGCAGATTGCCCGTCGGCACACGTGGGAATATGGCACTACTGATTTCCAGCGGGCGCGCGTGGCGGCAGATCAGCGATTCAACGCGCAGGGCAACGAGAACGCTTTCTTCAACGGCCAGCCGGCCAATGAAGAGGATATTCTGAATTCTCGCCTCGTTGCGGATCCGCTGCATCTGCTCGAGTGCGTGATGCCGGCGCAGGGCGCCGCGGCAACCATCGTCACCACGCCGGAGAAGGCAAAGACGCTGCGCAACCCGCCCGTGTATCTGCTTGGCGCAGGACACCACAATCTCCGCGCCGAGCACGGAGTGGACTGGGTAGACCGCATCACAACGTCCCCTGCCGTCGTGTCCGCCAAGAAGGCGTTCCAGATGGCGGGGCTTGGGCCTCACGATATGGACATGGCCCAGATCTATGACTGCTACACCATCACGGTCATGATCACGCTTGAGGACTCCGGCTTCTTCCCCAAAGGCGAATCGGGCCCCTTCTACGCCCAGCACAATACGACATGGGAAGGTGATTTCCCCGTCAATACCGGCGGCGGACAGCTTTCCAACGGCCAATCAACAGCCGGCACAACGCAGGTGGTTGAAGCCGTTCGGCAGCTTATGGGGCGGGCAGAGAATCACCAGGTTCCCAAGCACGATGTTGCTTTCGTCAACACTTGACGGGGATATATAAGCGACATGTCGTCGCTTGTGCTTGCGACGGAGATTCCGTCGTAGTCCTCAACTGAGGCATCAAAACCCCCGGCGGTTGCCGGGGGTTTTTCTTTTTTAGGGACGGATCTGCACGAATGTGACACTTTTGGCGCTTAACTCTATCTGAATGTAGCAATGTTGTAGTCGGGTGTGCATGTGTGACAGGGCGAATGTTGATGTGGGTTCGGCAGCGGCCGGGCCTGAAGCAACAGACGCAGGAGGCGCTCGTCATGCGTACCCAGAACACCAGGCTCATCGAAAAGCCCGAGAGGAAAGCTCTCGGCGGATTCTTGGGAGGAGTTGGGCGGACAACGGTCTTGGCGCTCATCGCCATCGTCGCCATGATTGCGATGGCGGCCGGATGCGGGACCTCGGAAAGCGAGGATTCTTACGATCGCAGCTATCGACCCACAACCATCAACGCCCAGCCCACGGCCACAGCCATCATGATTTCCGGTTCCAGTCCAACCACAACTCCTTACTACGAAGAAGCGATGGAAGATGCAGACACGGACTATTGGTATTCGTCAGGTTCATCGAGTTCGTCAAGCCAATCGCGGCGGGCCACACCGGTTCCGGCGCAGCCGAATACAACATACGAACGCACGACCGCCGTTCCCGGCGGGCCAGTCACATTCGATGACTATGTGCAGTCGGGATGGGTCTGGGCAGACCAGGACAACATGTCCACGTTTAGCCTCGACACAGACCGCACCTCGTTCGCGCTCGCGCTGAACTGGGCGCAGTCGGGCTATGAGATCGACCCGGACTCCGTGCGTGCAGAGGAGTGGATCAACGCATTCAACTATGACTACCCGCAGCCCAGCTTCGAGAACGGGTTCGGTATCATGTCTGATGTCTTCGAGCATCCGCTGGACAGCTCATTCCAGATGGTGCGTCTTGGATTCCAGGCGCCTAAGGTTGAAGACAACATTCCCGTCAACGTGACGCTGGTGTTAGATGCGTCCGGCTCCATGGCGGACGGAGACCGCGTCGAGATCGCGAGGGAAGCGGCGGACGCGATTCGCAATAGCCTGGGCAGCCGTGACCGTATCGCCGTCGTGCATTTCTCGTCGGATGTCATCAACGACCTGACCGTCGAGCACTCGGATCCAGATGATCGCGATGTGAGGCGCTCCATCGACCGCCTGACACCGGGTGCAAGCACTAACGTGCAGGCAGGGCTGAATGAAGGCGTGTGGCTGGCAGATCGTGCCCGGCGTGACAGGCCGAATGCATTCAACTACATCATCCTCATGTCTGACGGCGTGGCCAACGTGAACGCAACAGACCCGTTCGCCATTCTCGAAAGCGCGTATGACCGTAACGCCAACAACCCGCTCCGCCTGATCACCATCGGGGTCGGCATCAGCAACTACAACGATGTGCTGCTGGAACGGTTGGCACAATACGGCAACGGCTGGTACCGCTACCTGAACGATGTCGACCACGCGAAGCAGACCTTCGACCGCGACAACTGGCTGGCAATCTCAAAGCCGTTCGCTGATCAGACGCGGGCGCAGGTGAGGTGGAACCCGGACGTTGTGGATTCATGGCGCATGGTGGGTTACGAGAACCGCGTCACGTCCGACCAGTCGTTCACCGAGAACCGCAAGGAATTTGCTGAGATTCCGGCGGGCGCGGCAACCACGGTGTTCTTCGAAGTGCGCCTGCGCGACGAGATGCGCTCTCGCCTGAATAGCGTTGCTGACTTGGGTACAGTCGACCTCCGTTGGGTCGACCCCATCACCGGGGATTCCTATCAGCAGTCTGAGTGGATGGACGTGCGGCTGGATCGTCGGCTTGGCAGCAGTAGTGACGCATTCGTGGAATTCGGCGCGATCGTGGCACTGTCCGCGGACCGCTACGCGAGCCTGCCTAACACGGACTCGCGCGGCGCAGGAATCGTGCAGAACGAGCTGTCCGTGCTGTCGAATCGTCTTGAGTCGCTGGACCGAGAGCTCGGCCGGCTGGATTCCTACAAGGACTTCCGCTATGTGCTGGGCCACATGATGGGTGACCTGCCACAAGCTCCGGCAAGGCCCTCATCCGGGTACAGCAACTAACTAGCGTTTCACCCCAAAACGCGGGGGAGGGGGAGGCCAGCCCTGCCGTTCGGCAGGGCTGGTTTCTTTTAAACTTCGCGCTCACCAACGTCGCCGGTAATCATTTGTCTCCCGCGTTCCGGCAGTGGTTGGTCAATCGAGGGCCTGGATTCTTCGCTGCTTTCAGAATGACCTGATGTGGATTGAGAAAGGTGCCACAACTAGCACGCAGGCCGCCCCGGGATCACTGTGCGTGGCCGGAACTCCAGGAGATCCCACATCTCAGCCCCGCCGCGCGCCGTGGCGATGGGAGCTTCAAGCAGAACGGCGGCGTCCCGGTGAGCAGCGCGGCACGCCTGCTCCGACAGTGACCCGGCCCACATGATGTAGTCGGCAAGATCGCTCTCCGCATCATCAGCAAGACCGAGCATTGCGTGAGCCAGCGTTCGTGAGTAAAGCGCCCTCTCATACCCGCCCTGGACTGCCGTATCGCAGTAGCGGAGCGCGGAGACGGCATCTCCCGCGACAATGAGCGCGCGGCAGGCAGAATCCTGGTAACGGAGGACACTTGGCGCAAGTTCCGTTGCTTTCTCCAGGTCAGCGACTGATTCTGCGAGATTGCCGAGCGCCGAGTTGGCAAGACCCCGGTGGAACCAGGCATCCGAGGATTCGGGCGCCAGATCGATGGCCTGGGTATATTCAGCGATACTGCGGAGCACTTCTGCCCGGCCTCCTCGGGCCACAAACAGCAAGCCGGCAGTTAGAAAAGCTTCTGAGAGGCTCGGTTCCAGTTCCAGCGCGTGATCAAGGTCAGTTCGCGCCAGGGATAAGTCGGTTGCCTGGCCGCGGGCTATGTACGCCCCGGCACGGTCGACGTAGGCAGTTCCGTTCTCCGGGACCAGTTCAATTGCTCTTGAGAACGAGTCAATGGCCTGGTTGAGATCATCGATCTCAGCGTGGAGCATGTGCGCCTTGCCCCTGTTTAAGTGGGTTTCGGCATGGTCAGGCCGGATGGACTCGGCACGGAATAGGTCGGTGCGCGCCAACTGGATATCGCCGTCCTTGTCTCGCCGCATATAGGCAACGGCACGGCCATTCAGCGCCTCAACTGACAGCGACTCCACTTCCAGGACGAGGGAGAACCAGGCGACGGATTCATCGTAGTCGAATCGCTCGCCTTCGAGGTAGGCAATACCCAACAGATAACGGACATCCGCCAATGCGGCGGGATCCTCGGGCGGTGGGATGGCGGCTCGCCTCAGGACGGCCTTCGCGCGGTCATATTCTCCCTGATCCAGGTAGACGCGTCCCGAGGTCATCAGAGCCACATACCGAACAGCGCCGGTGAGGTTCACGTTGATGGTCGTCGGAAGTTCCGACGGTGAGGACGCGATATTGACGACGGGTTGTCCACCCGTTCCATCGGGACTTTGAGCAGTCGTGAACCGGGCCAGAACGCGCCCGCTATCATACTCACCCCAGATTGTGAGCAGCGCGCCTGACGTCTCAGTGGCTATCCTCGCCTCACTCTCTGATCGGATTGTGTCCGGCCACAGGAATGTGCGCGCGTTTGCCAGCCCGGAAAGATGCAGCTCTGCGTCGATCCGCTCCTGGAGGCGCCCTGAAACGTTGTACCCCTGCGCTCCAGCAGTGTAGTTGGCAAACGGAGCGAGGAGGATGAGGGACTCGCCATCCGCTGCCACGGTGGCGGGCAGAGGAGTCGGCGTCGGAATTCTGGGGGTAGGCGTTGGTGTGGCGACGGGCGTCTGGGTAGCAATGACTGTTGGGGTGGGTGTAGCGGGTATCGGCGTGGGGTCAGGGCCGTTCAGATTCAGAGTGTTAGTTACGACAGCCAGCCCTGCGCCCAGCAGCACGATTATCGCTACTACGGCGACTGCAAGGGTCCACTTCCCGGCAAACCTTAATTCCCTGATCGAGAAGTGAGTAGCTCTCCCCTCACCCAGCTCGTCCTCCTGTCGGGCGGGGGGGCTGTCATCAGGTGCGGAAGTAACCCTCGTGGGCGTTTCGGGTTGGAATCCGGCAGCCAGAAGGAATTCGTCGCGCTCCTCCCGACTTAGCCGCAGGACGTCAGCGCAGCGAGCCACATCCTGACGGTGGCGAGGGCGCTCAGTAACGCCCTCGCGCCAGCGAATAAGGGTAAGACGGTTGACATTGATGCGGCGGGCAAGTTCGGCATCGCCGATGCCCGTGCGCTCCATGTATTCCGTCAAGAGATCGGCAAAGGTGCGCGAATGCGACATTTGTGACACTCGTTTCAGCGTGAATGAAACAGAGTTGTAGTGAGAATTGTACCCACTTCAGGCCGACTGTGGTTGTGGGTTCGGCAGCGGCCGAGCCTTAGGCAAATACACAGGAGGCGTAGGTTATGCGTACTACATGGGTAGCTCTGATTGCCCTGCTTGCCGTGATCGTCATGGCGGTGGGTTGTTCGGCCGAATCTGAGGAGGACCAAGGGTCGGCTGTGACTCCTGAACCCACGGCCACGGCGCTCGTCATTACGGGGTCGCAGCCCGTTTCGACGTCGGCCCCTTCAATGTCAGAATCGGACTCTGACGACATGATGATGGACGCCGCGCTAGAAAGCGGGCAGGAAGGATTCAACCAGATTGGCGGCACATCAACGGTAAACGATGAGCCGTATGATCTGACATTCTTCCAGAACTATGGCGTCAATCCGTTCATCGACACGGAAGATGACCGTTTCTCAACGTTCGCAATGGATGTGGACACGGCCTCGTACGTCGTGACACGCACATTCCTTGGTGATGGCTTCCTGCCGGATATCGATTCGGTGCGCGTTGAGGAGTTCGTCAACTACTTCGAGCAGGGATACGAACAGCCTGATGAAGCAGCGTTCAGCATCACCATTGACGGCTCGCCGTCCCAATTCGGTCTGGACACGCATCACATGATCCGCGTGGGACTCCAGGGCAAGGCGATTTCCGGAAAGGAACGCAAGGACGCAACGCTCATCTTCGTTATCGATGTGTCCGGCTCAATGGCCCGTGAGGATCGCCTGGGGTTGGCCAAGGGCTCGCTGCGGTTGCTCGTGGACGAACTGCGAGATTCTGACAAGGTCGGAATCGTTCTCTACGGAAGCTCTGGTCGCATCCTCCTGGAACCCACGAGTGTGGACGCCGACAATAAGCAGACGATCATCAATGCCATCGAAGCTGTCAGTGCCGGCGGCTCAACCTACGTCGAGCAGGGGCTTGAACTCGGGTACCGGATGGCGGCTGATGAGGCTGATCCGGAGCGAATCACCCGTGTAATCGTCCTGTCGGACGGTGTGGCCAACGTTGGCGCGACCGGCGCGGAGTCAATACTTGAGACTATCCGCGAATACGTTGATGAGGGCGTCACGCTGACTACCGTCGGTTTCGGCATGGGTAACTTCAACGACGTGCTGATGGAGCAGCTGGCGAACAACGGCAACGGCACATACCACTACGTCGACACGCTGGCGGAGGCGCGGCGGCTGTTCGTGGAGAACCTTGCAGGAACTCTCCAGTTCATCGCTCGGGATGCCAAGATCCAGGTGGAGTTCGATGAGGAAAGCGTCCGTAGCTACCGCCTGCTCGGCTATGAGAATCGCGATGTTGCGGACGAGGATTTCCGTAACGACGCGGTGGACGCCGGGGAGGTTGGCGCGGGCCACTCCGTGACGGCGCTGTACGAGATCAAGATCAACGACGACGTAACAGATGACACCACATTGGCGACGGTGAGAGTGCGCTACGAGCACCCGGACTCGGGCGTCGTGAGCGAAATCGAGCAGTCGGTCACCAAGGGTGATCTGGCCGCGGAATTCACGGATGCATCGACGCGCTACCAGCTGGCGGCCGTGGTTGCTGAATTTGCCGAACTCCTGCGCCATAGCTACTGGGCGCGCGAAGGGAATCTGAGCGAGATCGAGACACAGACGGATCGGCTACGTCAGCTACTCCCCGACGACACTGACGTGGCTGAGCTTGCCGACCTTGCCTCGATTGCAGCTCGCATCCAGCAGGTGGACGCCGGTAGCTAACGAGCGCAAGCGCGGGGGTTATTCCCGGCTCGCGATCAGGACTGCCGGAGAAAAGGAGTTGGCAGACTGCGTTCCGGCCCAATCACACCGGGAATTGGAGACCCTGCCCGCCCTGCGAAATCTGCAGGGCGGGCAGGGTCTTTTTGTTTGACAGGGTGAAGGGGCGGATGCTACGTTTCGACGGCAAAGAAACGGTGCTAAGGGGGTAGAAATGGCACGACCGATTGTTCCCGTTCCGGATCCGGCTAGTCAACCGTTCTGGGACGCTTGCAACGAAGGCAAGCTCATCGTCCAGTATTGCTCGATGTGCGACCGACGGCAGTTTCCGCCGGAGGCGGCTTGCCGTGACTGCGGTTTCAACTTCCATCTGACCTGGCAGGAGACCAGTGGCCGCGCCAAGATTGTTGGCTATTCGATCACATACGACTCCCGCCTGGTGCAATGGCATCCGCTGCAGCCTTTCCTCAACGTCATCGTGGCGCTTGAAGAGGATCCGGTGATCAACTTCCACACCAATCTCATCGACGACTTCGGCACGAACCTGTCCGAGGAGCCCGAGATTCCGATCGGGGCGACCTGTGAAGTTCAGTTCGTGGAAGCGGAGCCGGGCCGCATGATTCCGGAGTGGAAGCTCGCCTAACAGGGCGCAGACAACAGAAAGGAACACACATCAATGGCACGTGAAGTCAACTGGGAACGAAATCACGATCCCGTCGGCATCTGGAACGGCCGAGGCAAGGCAGCTCTGATTGCCCGAGGCCACTCTCCGACGGATCGCCGCTGGGACGGAGAATCCCTGGACAAGTCCCTTGGCGCGTACATGATGATTGCCGTGCAGAACGCTCTCGATGACGCCGGCATCACAATCGATGATGTTGACGGCATCGTCGGTTCCGCGGGCGGACAGCCCGGCGGCGCACCCTTGAGCGACGTATGGGGCCCGCGCCCGTATTTCGATGCGCCCTACGACTCGGAGGACGGCCTGACACACGTCACCGGCCAGTGGCTCCGCCAGCAGATGGGCTTCAAGAACATCAAGTACATAAATAATCATGGTGATCCCATCTGGAACCTCATCGGACAGGCCGCGCAGGCCATCGCCGATGGGCGCGCAGAGACTGTCGTTGTGACGTACCCGAACGGCAACCTGCCCGGGCGCTATCACCAGGACCCGTCCAACGAGGCGCGCGGTGGGGAAGTGTGGCCGAATACGTGGGGCTGGGGCCTCTCAGGCCAGGGTTTCACGTTCAACCAGTACTGCCAGAAGTACGGGACGAACCATGACCGCATGGCCCCGTTCGTCGTGCAGGAGCGCAAGAACGGCCTGCTCTGGGAGCACAGCTACTATGCGCAGCATGAGCCAGGTGAGTTCACCGAAGAGGACTACCTCAACGGTCGGATGATTGCCCGCGACCTCAGTATCTTCGATTGCGACCGCCCTGTGCTTGCGGCGGCGGCCTACATCATGACCACGGCGGAGAAAGCCAAGGACATGAAGCAGACGCCGGTCTACATCTGGGACCATACGGAGAGCCTGTTCTCTCCGCGCAGCCTGGTGCAGACGATCGACGACACCGAAGAGTGGACGGACATCCAGGCACAGCGATCGTACAACGGCTCTGGCATCACGGCGGACGATATCGACGTGTTTGCGCCGTATGACGGTTTCGCGGTGTTCACGCAGTACTACATCGAGGCATGGGGCTGGCGCGGCGTCAAGCGCGGCGAGGCGCACGACTTCTATGCCGGTGACATCAGCCTGAAGGGGCCGAATCCGCTGAACTCCGGCGGCGGCAATATGGGCACGGGCCGCATGCGAACCGTGTTCATCACCGATCCGCTTGAGCAGCTGCAGAATCGCGCAGGCGAGCGACAGATCACGGGCCGGGCAGAGATCGCAGTCAGCCACGGCGTGCTGCCAGTCACGGCGGGCACCGTCGTCATGAGCACGAACCCCGGCTAGTTCCCGGTAAGAGAAACAAGGCTGTAGTAGCCCCTGCCGTACGGCGGGGGCTACTCATTTTTGCTTACCAGTCATGGGCCTGTTTTGTGGTTATCAATGTAAGTAGATTCGAATGAAGAATTGAAGGTCTAACATATACGCGAATTCCAATATTTTTGTGTGGGAATTACGTGCCCACGCGTTGCGTTGACATGCGCTTTGGCACCATGCTACATTCCGCACGGTATAGCAGTGTCAAAGCAAGAGTGGGGGGAGATAATGGCACGACCGATTGTTCCTGTTCCGGACCCGGCAAGTCAGCCGTTCTGGGACGCATGCAACGAAGGCAAGCTCATCGTTCAGTACTGTTCGATGTGTGATCGCAGGCAGTTTCCGCCCGAGGCAGCCTGCCGCGATTGTGGCTTCAATTTCCATCTAACATGGCAGGAGACCAGTGGCCGCGCCAAGATTGTTGGCTACTCAATCACGTACGACTCCCGCCTGGTGCAATGGCATCCGTTGCAGCCGTTCCTCAACGTCATCGTGGCGCTAGAGGAAGACCCTGTGATCAACTTCCACACAAATCTCATCGACGACTTCGGCACGAACTTGTCCGAGGAACCCGATATTCCGATCGGGGCGACCTGTGAGGTCCAGTTCGTGGAGGCGGAGCCGGGCCGCATGATTCCGGAGTGGAAGCTGGCCTAGTAGACGTTGGACTGCTTCTAAAGAAGCAAGCAGCGTATATAACGAGGAAAGGAAGATAAGCAGATGGCACGTGAAGTCAACTGGGAACGAAATCACGATCCCGTCGGCATCTGGAACGGCCGTGGCAAGGCAGCACTGGTTGCTCGAGGCCACTCCCCGACGGATCGCCGCTGGGACGGCGAGACCCTTGAAAAGTCACTCGGCGCGTACATGATGATTGCCGTGCAGAACGCACTTGATGACGCCGGCCTCACCATTGACGACGTTGATGGCATCATCGGCTCCGCCGGCGGCCAGGGAAATGGCCAGCCTTTGAGCGACGTATGGGGCCCGCGCCCGTACTTCGATGCGCCCTACGACTCGGAGGACGGCCTGACGCACGTCACCGGCCAGTGGCTCCGCCAGCAGATGGGCTTCAAGAATCTCAAGTACATCAACAACCATGGCGACCCCGTCTGGAATCTCATCGGACAGGCCTCACAGGCCATTGCCGATGGGCGAGCAGAGGTTGTCGTTGTCACTTACCCGAACGGCAACCTGCCCGGGCGCTATCACCAGGATCCGTCCAACCAGGCACGTGGCCCGGCGGTATGGCCAAACACGTGGGGCTGGGGCCTTTCCGGCCAGGGCTTCACGTTCAACCAGTACTGCCAGAAGTACGGCACGAACCATGACCGCATGGCTCCGTTTGTCGTGCAGGAGCGCAAGAACGGCCTCCTCTGGGAGCACAGCTACTATGCACAGCACGAGCCTGGCGAGTTTACCGAAGAGGACTACCTCAACGGTCGGATGATCGCCCGTGACCTGAGCATCTTCGACTGTGACCGCCCGGTGTTGGCGGCAGCGGCCTATGTCATGGTCTCTGCAGACCGCGCCAAGGACGTGAAGCAGAAGCCGGTCTACATCCTGGATCACACGGAGAGCCAGTTCTCCCCGCGCAGCCTGGTGCAGACCATCGATGACACCGAAGAGTGGACGGATATCCAGGCACAGCGGTCCTACAACGGGTCCGGCCTGAAGCCCGAGGACATCGACATCTTCGCGCCGTACGACGGTTTTGCCGTGTTCACGCAGTACTACATCGAGGCATTCGGTTGGCGCGGCGTCAAGCGCGGTGAGGCGCATGACTTCTACGCCGATGACATCAGCCTGAAGGGCCCGAATCCTCTGAACTCCGGCGGCGGCAACATGGGTACCGGTCGCATGAGGACCGTGTTCATCACCGACCCGCTCGAGCAGCTTCAGGGCCGCGCCGGCGACCGCCAAGTCGCCACGAAGGCGGAGGTTGCCGTGACACACGGTGTACTGCCTATCACGGCCGGCACCGTGGTGATGTCCACTTCACCTGACTAAAGACTTCTGTCATAATACGGGGGTCAAGATGCAACTCCCTGCCGGTGTCGGCAGGGAGTTGCACTACTAACAGCAATCACATGGGGTGGAAGGTATGGCGATACTTCTGAGCTTTGACATTGACGGAACCCTTGAGCTTGGCGACCCGCCCGGCGGCGTCACAACAGAGATGGTCCGCAAGGCACGTGATGTGGGTTTTATCATTGGCAGTTGTTCAGACAAGCCGCTGAGTGTACAGCGCAAGATTTGGGAAGACATGGAACTAACGCCCGCGTTTGTTTCCGCCAAGCACCAGCTCGGCAAGGTCAAGCGGGAGAATCCGGCGGACGCCTACTACCACATGGGCGATCGGGACACGGATTACATGGCCGCGAAGGATAATGATTTCGGGTTCTGGTGGGCGCATGAGGCTGCCGAACAGCCATGGCTCGAGTTCGACATGAACAACCACGAGCAGATTCCCATCACCACCTAGACACCTGCCCATTGAAAACGATACGCCGCCCAGTGGGCGGCGTTCTTCGTTAAGGAGCGTGGCGCTATGACTGTTGGTTGGGGGTGGGAGCAATCTTGAGGGGAATCACAGCCGATTCGTGACCGTCAATGAGCCAGGAGACTTCGTAGTCGCCGTAAGCAGGGAACGTTACCCCGTGCAGACCGAGTGCGATGCGGTGGGTCCGGTGGGTGTAGCCGGTTTGAGGTCGGCCAATTTCCACCTGCGTTCTGAGAGCCGGGACAACATCGCCGCCATCAGCATCAACGATGTGAACCTCAACGGTCTTTGATCCCGCCTCCACTGCCTTGAACCGAAACGCCGCCACAACATAGAAAGCGGGATGATTCAGCGGAACTTCCTGGGCGTAGATGGTGTCAAAGCCGATGCCGACGGCGGTCAGCTTGGACGAGTTTTCGGCGTAATCGCAGACAAAGGCAAAAGCGACATCCATTGGTAATCCTCAGCGTGGGTCCATTGGCTTCACAAGACGTTTCAATGGTCGGGGTGCCCGGATTTGAACCGGGGGCCCCCTGCACCCCATGCAGGTGCGCTTCCGGGCTGCGCCACACCCCGACCGACGTTTGCGCATGATACTCGTGGGGCGCGTGGCGACGCAAGCCGTGCCGACGGCATAGGATACACACATGCACGTACGAGAACTGCATTCATGGAATCTCACACCGCGAGAGGCCACCGCTCTCCAGCGGGAACTGGCCGGGCAACTGAAGCTGGACCAAGCCTTGCCGGAAAACGCAGTGCACACAATTGCAGGTGTGGATCTCTCCCCGCCGGACGCAGAGTCGGGGCGTGTTCGTGGGGCGGTAGTCGCGGTGGCATGGCCATCGCTTGAGGTTGTGGAGGTATCAACGGCGGAGGGGATAGCAGATTTCCCTTACGTGCCGGGGCTGCTGTCGTTCAGGGAGGCGCCGATTCTGCTTGAGGCCTTGGCGGGATTGCGCTCGACACCTGACGTGATTCTTGTTGACGGACAGGGGACGGCGCATCCACGTCGGTTTGGGATTGCCTGCCACCTAGGGTTGGCCATCGATGTGCCGACCATCGGGTGCGCAAAGTCGCGACTTGTCGGCACGCATCAGGAGCCGGACGAACAGAAAGGCGCCTGGACTTCCCTCGTGGATCACGAGGAGCCTATTGGGGCGGTTGTGCGCACGCGCACGGGCGTGAGGCCTATCTATGTTTCGCCGGGAAACACTATCGATCTTGAGTCGTCCGTGAGATGGGCGTTGGCCTGTTCTCCGCGTTATCGCGTGCCCGTGCCAACCCGATTGGCGCATCGGGCTGCCGCAGGAGAATCGCTCCTGTAAAATTAATCACAATGTAGTCGGCATTAACTGACCTGGAGTTGGCAAATCGATGCAGGACGTAAGGAACGGCGCTCAGCAGCTGCTGGATCGGATAGCAACATACCTGGAGCGTCTTTGATCTGCCGGGCAAGGAGTCTCGGGTTGCGCAGCTGGACGTTGAGTCGGCGAAGCCGGACTTCTGGAACGACGCGCAACGCGCGCAGGGCATCTTGAGAGAGGCTTCAACGCTGCGGGAGGAGATTGCCACGTGGCAGTCCCTAGAGAGGCGCGCGCGAGGGTTGGTGGATCTTGCCGACCTGGCGCTCACTGAGGACGCTTCGGAACTGGAAGCTGAGCTTGAGTCCGAGCGTGAGATTGTTGAGAAGGCCCTCGAAGATCTCGAAACGCAGGCGATGCTGAGCGGGCCGCATGACGGGCGTTCGGCAATTGTGTCACTGCAGGCCGGCGCTGGCGGCGTCGACTCGCAGGATTGGGCGCAGATGTTGGTCACGATGTTCCGCCGGTGGGGAGATTCACACGGACACAAGGTGCGAATTCTCGACTGGATGGACGGCGATGAGGCGGGCATCAAACGGGCGGACCTTGAGATCGATGGGCCCAACGTGTACGGGTACCTGAAAGGAGAGGCGGGAGTTCATCGGTTGATTCGCTTGTCGCCTTTCGATAACCAGCACCAGCGGCACACGTCATTTGCACTGGTAGAAGTTCTGCCGGTAGTCGATGACGCCGTCGACGTGTCAATCAGTCCGGAGGACCTCCGGGTGGACACTTTCCGCAGCAGCGGCGCGGGCGGACAGAACGTGCAGAAGAATGAGACGGCGGTGAGGTTGACACATATTCCGACGGGGCTTGCGGTTAGTGTTCAGAATGAGCGCTCGCAGGGACGGAATCGCGAGATTGCGATGCGAATCCTGATGGCGCGGTTGGTGGAGAGGGAGATGGCCAAGCGGCGTGAGGAGGAGATGCGGCTACGGGGCGAATTTGTCGCACCGGAGTGGGGCAACCAGATTCGCACCTACGTCCTCCACCCATACAAGATGGTCAAGGATCATCGCACGGGGCACGAGGAGCCGGACCCGGACGCCGTGCTAGCCGGAGAGTTGGACCCGTTCCTGACCACATGGCTGCGGGAATCCGTGGGGAGAGAGCGGTAGTCGTGCAGGGGTCAATCGCAATTGGCGGGTGGCGGACGCACCGATGGCTCGTCGTCTTTGCCGCCCTGCTCGCTTTGCTGTTTGCCACGGGAGTATTGGCAGGCTGTTCGCTTGGGGAGGAGCCGACACCAGATGTGAGCGCCTGCACGGGCGAGCCTTCGGAGGCTCCGAATCCATTCCTGATACCGGGTACGGAAGAGATGGAATACCATGACAGCGAGCTTGGAGTGAGTTTCTGTCACCCAGACGACTGGCTGATCAGCGACCCGGAGAGCACTGAGGGGATCGTCGTTTCTCTCGTGTCGCCGGAGCAAACCGTCACCATGGACATTGAGCGCGATCTTCCTCCGCCACAGATCGATTTCATGTCTTATGGGAACGCGCGCATGAGGTTCTTCCAGCAACTGCAGCCCAGCCTTGAAATCGTGGAAGAGACGGAAACTGCCCTGACGGATGGCACGCCGGCATACCACGCAAACTGGGTTTCAAGGGCGGAGGATGCGGAAACGACGGGGGAGACGCTGGTTGTCTTTCGCGGGGAGGGTGACGACCGCGAGGCATTCATGGTCGTATCGTCAGGACCCTCATCGCTGTACAGTGCGTGGACGGGACCGATTCTGTTCTTCTACGAAACCCTGACGATCGACCCGGCCTAGATGTAGACCGCTCCGCGGCTAGTCACTCACTTCACTGCCGCTCATTCCCGCGAAGATTCGCTGGAACGCGCTGACAGCAGAAAGCGCGGCGACTGCAATAACGGCGATGAGCGGCTGCGCAATGACCAGACCGACGGCCAGGATAGCGACGCGGACCGGACGCGGGGCGGGAATAAAGCCGCCGCGATTCAGTCCCAGACTCTCTGCTCGCGCTCTCGCATAGCTCACCAACATTGAGAGACCGAGCGCGGCAGTGGTCGCCACGACTGCGAGAACATCTTCTTCTCGCGCAAAGTGGAAGCTCAGACCAATGAGGAGCGCCGCTTCCCCTACCCTGTCCAGCACAGAATCCAGGAAAGCGCCAGTCCGAGACACCGAATCCGTGTGGCGTGCAAGCGCGCCGTCCAGGCCGTCCATGAGACTTCCGGCGAAGAACACAAGGCCGGCGGGCAATAACTCGCCCTGCCCGGCCAGGTAGCCCGCGCCCACGGTGATGAGGGCGCCAAGGACGGTCAGGTGGTTGGGACGAACACCGACCGCGGCAAGAATACGAACGATGGGCGACCGTATGCTCTCAATGGCATTCGTGAGGACGGAGAGACGGCTCACGGTTTCTTCGGGGCCGACGCAGACAGCCGCCGGCCTTTGTGTCCGTGGATGACTTTAATCCGCTGACGAGGAGCCGCGAGACACGTAGATGCCGAGTTTTTCGAGGAGCTGCGATTCGACGGTCCCCTCTTCAGGGCGACGGCGGCGGCGGCCACGGCGGCGACGCCGACCCTCAATACTCCGAAGTACCTCATAGATGCGGCCCATCGTGACCGCGCCCCAATCCACAGAGGACTGGGTCATATCCCGCTCTCGCTCGGGGCCATAGATGGCGATGGTGGAGTGGTTCGTTCCTCGGCCCTCGAGTTCAACAGTCTCACCCGTGTAGTCGGCAACCGTCTGCCGGATTCCCTCAAGGTCCGGGGATTCAACGGACTCGTTATTGAGGATGATCTGGACCGCAAATCGTCCCTGTCGCCGGAAGGCCCAATTGAGGCCGATCTTGCCTCGGCCCATGCGGACAATTCGCTCACGCGGCCCCTCTGTGCGAGAGAGGCGGGCGTCCGGCATCCTTGCCTGGAAACTGGCAACGAGCTGATTCCAGAAATCTTCTCGTGAGGAAAAGGCAGCCGCGATCTCCTCAACATCGGGCTCAGGGGTCGGTTCAGATGCCGGCGCGGCGGCTTGAGACCTGGTTGATCTGCTTCCCGGGGGGCGGCCACGCCTGCGGCGAGGAGCTCCGGCGCCTGCTCTTGAAGAGGTTCCGGCAGGAACCCCCTGTATTCCCTGGATTACGTTGTTGAGGTTGATGCTCTGCTGAATCCGCGCCGCCACGGTCATGATGTCGAGGATTTCATTGTTGTTTATGCCGTCGGCCAGCGCATCCGACATAGCCTGCCTGATTGCCGCTTCATCACGAACTGCCGCAGCCGTCGCTAGGGCTACGATAACGGAGGTCCTGCTGTCGAGAGCAATTCCCAAGGAATTCTCTCCAAGTAACCCTGTCACTTTCCTTTACTCCCTTACCACGTACTACGCCACTACAAGGGGGGGTGAAGCAATATCCCCACTTTTCTTGTCAAAATCAGGTTTCTTACAAGTTATTGCTTTTCACCGTAAGGGAAGAATGCAGTGGCCTAACCAGTGCTTTCGGCGCGGCAGCGTGTGCGCGAATCCGTTCTCGACAACTCGAACTTACATGAGGCCGGCTAGAAGCTCTTTCGCTTCCGGCCGAAGCATCTCCGGTGTCCAGGGCGGATCCCAAACAATGTCCACCTGGGAATCATTCACACCTTCGAGTTCAAGGATTCGGTTCTCGACTTCAGGGCCAACTGTGCCGGCCATTGGGCAGCCCGGGGCAGTTAGTGTCATCGTGACGTAAACACAATCCTCGCGTATATCTATGTCGTAAATGAGACCAAGATCATAAATGTTCAGCGGAATCTCAGGGTCGTAACATGTCCGCAAAACGTCGACTACTTGCTCTTCAGTAATTGTGTTAGGCACGCCAGCCTCCTAATGCAGAAGATACATCGCAACTTACCCCATTGAGACCAGCATACACTCTTTCAGTAGAGGGTGTTACTTCACTCCTTGCGGGCATAATCCTATGCTGGTTCTATTAGCATATGGCACTAGAGACATATTCGGCAGTTGGAGGCAAACAAGGAAATGGCGGCTTTTGATGTAATTGTTCTCGGGGCCGGTCCGGGCGGGTATGTTTGTGCAATACGAGCGGCACAACTGGGGCTGAGCGCAGCCATTGTTGAGCCCGACGAACTCGGCGGCCTGTGTCTCAATTGGGGGTGCATCCCATCAAAGGCCCTTCTCCGCAACGCCGACGTGCTCAATACGATCAACAATGCTGCGGACTTCGGAATTACTGTCGGATCAGTGGACGCAAGCCTCGATCAGGCAATCACGCGATCACGTAGAGTTGTTCACCGACTGGTACGTGGAGTTACAAGTCTCCTGCGTTCAAACAATGTCACTGTCGTGAATGGGCGCGGGACGTTGCTGGACTCGCACCGAGTTCTCGTGGACACGGAACCGGAGCCGTTGGAGGCGAACAAGGCGATTGTCATTGCAACCGGGGCGCAGGAACGCGCAATCCCCGGCCTCGATGTCAATGGTGAAACGGTTGTGACAAGCAGGGAAGCGCTGGAGCGTCGTGATTTGCCGGAGAGAGTGCTCATCATTGGCGGAGGCGCGACGGGGTGTGAATTTGCCTATTTCTACCGTTCATACGGTAGCACCGTGACGCTGGTCGAGTTGATGCCCACTCTGTTGCCGGGGGAGGACACGGAGATAACGGCCGGGCTGAAGGACTCCCTTACTCGCCAGGGCATTGAGGTCCTGACGGAAAGCCGCGTGAATCGATTGAACAGCGGCGGGGCGGAACTGGACGTTGCGGGCGCATCGCGCATAATCCCGTTCGATATGGCGCTCGTGGCCGTGGGGATGCAGGGTCGGACAGAAGGCCTTGGTCTTGAGGCGGCAGGCGTTGCAACGGGACCGGGCGGCTATATCGAGTGTGACGACACCATGCAGACGAACATCCCGGGCGTGTATGCAATCGGCGACGTCACGGGGCCGCCGCTCCTCGCTCATGCTGCGATGGCTCAGGGAGTGCTGGCGGCGGAGGCTATTGCAGGTCGTGAGACCCAGCCGCTCATCAAGGAGGACATCCCCCGGGCGGTCTACTGCCACCCGCAAGTTGCGAGCATGGGAATAACGGAGGCTCAGGCAACCGAGCGCGGCATCACCGTCACTGTTGGACGTTTTCCCTATCGCGCAAACGGAAAGGCGCTGAGCCTGGACGACTACGCAGGGATGATCAAGGTGGTCAGCGACGCCGAAACCGGGGCGTTGCTGGGCGCACAGATGGTGGGGCCGGAGTGCGCGGAACTGCTCGGCGAGCTGTCCGTAGCGAAGCTGCTGGAGGCGACGCCGCTGGAGATTGGGCGCGCCATTCATCCTCACCCCACGCTTTCTGAAACCCTGATGGAGGCGTCGCTTGCAGCTTTCGGCGAGGCCATACACATGTAGACTCTGTGTATGGAGGCAGATCGCTTGTGAGCACATCGATAGACTCTACGCTTCCGCGTTCTGAGCTTTTGACAATGCTCAGGACAATGAAGCTGATCCGCCGGTTTGAAGAACGCAGCGCCGAGCACTACGGCCGCGGAAACATCGGCGGCTTTCTGCACCTGTACATCGGTGAAGAGGCCGTCGCCGTCGGCGTGATCTCGCCGCTGCGGGATGATGACAAGATCGTCACGCATTACCGCGACCATGGCCACGCCCTGGCGCGCGGGATGGACACGGCGGCATGCATGGCGGAGCTGTTTGGAAAGTCGACGGGCGTGAGCGGCGGCAAGGGTGGCTCCATGCACTTCTTTGACGTCGAGAAGGGCTTTATGGGCGGCCATGCCATCGTTGGCGGTCAGTTGCCGTTGGCCGTGGGGCTGGCATTCGCGAATCGCTATCGCGGCGAGGACTCTCTTGTGGTGTGTTTCCTGGGCGACGGTGCGGTCAACGAGGGCGAGTTCCATGAGTCGATGAACCTCGCGTCGCTGTGGAAGCTGCCGGTCCTTTTCCTGCTGGAGAACAACGGGTTCGGCATGGGAACGCGCGTAGAGAGAGCGTCTGCACAGCCGGTCATCCACCGCCTTGCCGACCGCCACAACGTACGCAGCCACCGCGAGGAGAACGGTCAAGACGTGTTCGCGGTACGGGAGGCGGCGCTGGACGCAATCGAATACATCAGGGACGGAAACGGGCCGTACTTCCTGGAGGTCATGACGTACCGCTTCCGCGGGCATTCTATGGCGGACCCGATCGAGTATCGCCAGCAGCACGAGGTGGAACCGTGGCTTGAGTTGGACCCTATCAAGCTGCTTTCCGATCGACTGATGGCAAATGATCTGACGACGACGGACGAGATTAGCGCCATCGACGAGGACGTGGAGAACGAGGTGAACGAGGCGATTCAGTTCGCGCTGGAGTCCCCGTTCCCAATGCCTGACGAACTGTACAAGGACATCTACGCGTGAGGAGTCAGACGTGGCGCAACTGACATATCGCGATGCAATCCGCGCCGGGTTGGAGGAGGCGCTCCGGTCCAATCCCGAGGTGTTCATTATGGGTGAGGACGTGGGCGCCTATGGCGGTTCCTATGCCGTGACCAAGGGATTCATGGAGGAGTACGGCGAAGAACGCATCATCGACACGCCGATCGCGGAATCGGGTTTTGTCGGCACGGGAATTGGCGCGGCAATTGCGGGCATGAGCCCGATCGTCGAAATCATGACCATCAACTTCTCACTGTTGGCGATGGATCAGATCGTCCACATCGCAGCGAAGGCGCGGTATATGTCCGGCGGGCAGATCACCGTGCCAATCGTGATTCGAACGGTAAGCGGCGGCGGAAACATGCTCGCCGCAACTCACTCGCAGAGCCTGGAGGGATGGTACGCGCGCGTACCGGGACTCAAGGTTGTGACGCCGTCAAACGCGGCGGACGCGCTGGGGCTGCTGCGGTCTGCAGTCGCTGACCCGAACCCCGTGATGTTCGTGGAGCATTCGCTCCTCTATGGGAGCCGCTCAGAGGTGCCGGATGAGCACTACACGATACCCTTTGGCTCGGCGCGCGTGGCGAGGAGTGGAAGTGATGTCAGCATCATCGCCTATTTGAGAATGGTTCCCATCGCGCTGCAGGCGGCGGAGCTGCTGGAGGATGACGGCATTGATGCCGAGGTGATCGACCTGCGCACCCTGCTGCCGTTGGATACACAGACGTTCATCGATTCCGTCCACAAGACGAACCGGGCAGTCGTCGTCGAGGAGACGTGGGAGTTCGGCGGGTTCGCAGGCGAGGTCATTGCGCAGATCAATGAGAAGGCGTTCGACTCGCTTGACGGGCCCGCGCTGCGGGTTGGCGGGGCCAATGTGCCGACGCCGTATTCCCGACCGCTGGAACTGCTGACGATACCGACGCCGGAGATGGTGGCGGACAAAGTTCGGAGCCTGTTCTAGGTCGCATCGAAGGGAGAGGCAGACGTGGCAAGTGACGTAATCATGCCGCAGATGGGCTTCGACATGACCGAAGGAATGGTTGTGCGGTGGCTGAAGCACGAGGGCGATACGGTGACGCGCGGTGAGATGATCGCTGAGATCGAGACGGACAAGGCGACCGTTGAGCTTGAGGCGTATGAGTCCGGCGTGATGGCCCGCATCCTGGTGCCCGAGGGCGTCATGGTGCCTGTCGGTGAGACGATAGGCCTGATTACAGCGCCGGGGGAGGATGTCCCGGACGTTGCGGCGCCCACGCTGTCCCCACCTGTCGTTGCTCCGCCCGCAGATTCTGCCCCACCCGCGCCCACAACTCCGCCGGAGCCTGTTGAGGCTGCTCCCGTCTCAGAGACCAACAGGGAAGAAGCGCCGTCGACAGGAGCGCCGGTGACGCCCGTGGCGCGCCGTATTGCGGAGCAGGCAGGTCTTTCCGTGGCGGAGGTGCAGGCCAACGTGACCGGCACGGGTCCTCGCGGACGAATTACGCGGGGCGATGTTGAAGCATATCTGGAAGCTAGAGGGGCCGCACAGCCGGAGCCTGTCACTCCTCAAGCGCCTACACAGGTTGAGCCAGTTGCTCCGGAGCCGGTGGCGGGCGGCGGATTGACTGTCGTCGAGCCGTCGGCGGCTGGCGCGGTGGGGATAGTGGTGCCGGCGGGACTCCCGCCAATGCGGCAGGCGATTGCGCGGCGGATGTCCCTGAGCAAGCTGACCGCGCCTCACTATTACGTGACGGTAGAGATCGACATGACGCGCGCCATTCAGATGCGCGCGGAGATCAACGAGGAGTTGGACGCGGAGAGCCGCGTAACGGTGAACGACCTCGTGATCAGGGCAGTCGCCATGGCCCTGCGTTCGCATTCGCATTTCAACGTGACCGTGCAAGCCGAGGGGATTATTCCGAATCCAACCATTGACGTGTCCATCGCCATTGCAATGGACGGGGGCGGCCTCATTGCGCCGTCGATGCCGGATATTGGCGACGCGAGCCTTGTGGACACCGCAGCGCGTTCGCGGGACTTGTCGGGGCGAGCGCGCGAGGGGCGGCTGCGCCCGAACGAGGTAAGCGGAGTGGGGTTCGCAGTATCCAACCTGGGCATGTATAACGTGAAGGACTTTGTCGCGATCATCACGCCGCCGAACGCAGGCGCGATTGCAGTGGGGTCAGTGCAGTCAACGCCGGTTGTGCGAGACGGCCAGGTGGTTGTGGCAGAGATGATGTCCGCGACACTGTCTGCGGATCATCGTGCGACGGATGGCGCGGAAGGCGCTCGGTTCATGAACGAGGTGAGGCGGGTTCTGGAACGGCCGTCGCTTCTATTGCTCTAGTTTCCCGGGCTTTCGAGTTCGATGTCTTGCGTGGGCGGTGGTGTATGGGCGTGACCGTGGCCGGCAGCCATTTCGCCGGCCTGGATGAAGGCATTGAGGGCTTCCAGGACGAAGTTCTGGGGGGAGAGTCCAACCTCCCTGGATAGATCCTTAATCTGCTTGGCCAGAACACCACTAAACGAGACGACCAGTCCCTCCTGGTGCGCCCATGCATCCAGCCTTTCGACCTGATCCGGGCGGACCTGGAGAATGACCTCTCCGTCGTCGGGGCGCGTAGCACGCCCACGCATGATGCTGATGCCGCCGGGAGCTGTTTCAGCCCACACGTCACCATCATCTGACCGGGAAATGACAAAACGCCCGGGGTAGAGATTCATGCCCTGCACTCCCATCTTCTGATTAGCAGTCTCATTAGACTCAGCGGTTGTCCTCGCGTGGACACGTTTGCTGGCCTGCTTGTATACTGCCCTAAATTGACGTTGTGTCGTATGTTCGCGTCATCGGAGGGTGAAAACAGTGATTACTCTGACTGAGTCGGCTGCGGAGAAGATTCTCGACCTGTTCAAGGAGCAGGAGTCCGAGGGCGCAGCGTTGCGCGTGTTCGTCAAGGGTGACGACAACGGGCAGCCCGCGTACGGCATGGCCATTGAGCCTGACCCAAGTGACGCGGACGAAGTTATTGAGAACTTCGGCGTCAAGGTGGTCGTGGATGAGGAAAGTCTTCCGTGGGTCATCGGCTCCGAGATTGACTTCATTGACAGCCTTGAGCGGACGGGCTTCACGATTCGCAACCCCAATATGGGCGGGGCATGCGGCTGCGGTGGCGGTGGTGCGTGCGGTTGCGGCGGTGGCGGCGCAGAGGCCGGGGCATGCGCGTGCGGCGGAGCCGGCGCGGGAGCCTGCCAATGCGGGGCAGAAGAGACCGCCGAGGAGACGGCGGGAGCCGCCCACGCTCACTAACCTTCAACGAGATTGCGAGTATTGAGGGGAGCCAATTGGCTCCCCTCTTTCTTTACAGCGCCTTAATACAGGCATAACACCACCATCATGAATCACGAAGCTGTCCCTGTATGATGACAATACGAAGCGCGCTGAACGGAAGGCGAAATGACAATCGCCGAGACATCCATCCTGATTGTTGATGACGAGCCCGCCCTGCGGGAGGCGCTGACGTATTCTCTCAGTCGCGAGGGGTACGCAGTAAGTTCCGCCGCCACCTCCGCGGAGGCGTTCGCCAGGATGGACCGGCAGATGCCGAACTTCATCGTGCTCGATCTCGGCCTGCCGGACGCGGATGGTCTTGAGTTGTGCCGACGGGTTCGCAGCCGCAGTTCCGTGCCGATCCTAATGTTGACGGCGCGGCAGTCCGAGGTAGACAAGATCGTCGGGCTGGAGATGGGCGGCGACGATTACATGACCAAGCCGTTCTCCATGCGCGAGCTGCTTGCGCGCATCAAGGCAATCCTGCGCCGCTCATCACAAGAGACCGATGCGAGGCAGATGGACACCATCGAGTTCGGTGAGACGGTCATCGACCGCCTGGCGCATCGTGTGACCCACAAGGGCGAGGAGATTACACTAACGCCGCTTGAGTTCGAGATGCTGTCGTTCCTGGCGGAGAATCGCGGCATCGTGTTCAGCCGTGAAACGCTGCTGGACCGGGTCTGGAAATACTCGTATCCCGAGGGAAGCCGCACAGTTGACGTGCACATGCGGTGGCTGCGGCAGAAGATCGAGGATGATCCGGCTCGTCCGAAGATTCTCCTCACCGTGAGGGGTGTCGGCTACAAACTGGAGGCGTGAATGCCCCGGTTAATTCAGGGCCGTATCGGGTTGGTCCTGTGGGGCGCCCTGCTTCTCGGTCTCATCACGGTCGCGATTATTTTCTGGATTCAGCTGGGACGCCTCGGGGAAGACGCCGGAGGAGCCGACGTCGAGCCCTATCGGCGCTTTCTGCTGTACGCGTCGATTGCCGCGGGCATCCTCATCGTCCTGCTCCTGGTGGTTACGAGGCAGCGCATGGCCGCCCCCTTACGTCGTCTCGCCCGGGATCTCCGGGCAGGTCAACCGCCGGTCGTGGAGGATTTTGCCACGGCGATTTCCGAGGTTCGCGATGTAGCCCTGTTGATCAGCCGCCTGATGCAGGAGGAGCGCGGCATTAGCAGCGTCGTAGAAACGCAGCAAACGCGGCTCGCCTCCATCCTGGACAATCTGAGCGTTGGGGTAATCGTGCTTACGGAAGATGAGCGGGTGCTGATGGTGAACGCGGCGGCGGCGCAGCTGTTCGGCTTCACGCAACAGGTCGATGAGACAACCACGCTCATTGGATTGGCACGTGACTATGAGGCGGCGGAGATTGCGCGACGCGCCCTGCGAGAGCAAGCAACGGCGGTGGGCGAAATAACGCACGGCGGCGAAACTGTCCAGACAACGCGACTCGTTGCGTCTCCTTATCGGGAGGGCAGACAGAGGCGGGTCTTACTGGCGGCGTACGACGTGTCCGAGGAGCATCGCGCGCAGCGGCTGCGGCACGAGTTTCTTGCGAATGCGTCGCACGAGATTCGTACCCCTCTCGCCGGAATCCAGGCAACCCTTGAGACGCTGGACCTGGGGGCAATCGATGATCCTGACGCGGCGAGGCCCTTTGTTTCAAGCGCGCTTGTGGAGGTACAGCGGCTAACGACATTCGTGGAGAGTCTGCTTGACCTGTCGCGGATGGAAATGGGGTGGACGCGCCTTACTCTGCAGCCACTTGCTGTTGGGGACGCGATCGACCGATGCGTCGGAATTATGGCATCGATGGCGGCGCGGGCTGATATTGAACTAGTTGTTGACATTCAACAGGGACTGCCAGAAATCAGCGCAGACCCCGATCGACTTTACCAAGCGCTTGTCAATCTTGTGCACAACGCAATCAAGTTCACACCTGCGGGCGGGCGAGTGACTCTTGCGGCGGACAGCAGCAATGGTTCCGTGTGGCTCCGTGTCAGAGACACGGGCGTTGGGATTTCCCCGGACGGCATTTCGATGCTCATGGATCGTGTTGGTCTGGGCGATGAGAGTGGAATGCGGGGGGGAGGATTGGGGCTCGCTATCGTGAGACAGATCATAGAGGCCCACCAGGGTGAGGTACATGTCGAGAGCGATGTCGGCAGAGGGTCTGTTTTCTCACTGCGTTTGCCTGTTGCGAGGGACGGCGACCCGGGGTAGATTCATCGCTCCGCCCAGAATGCCAATGGGCATTGTTCCGTTGCGGGCAGAGGGCTCAAGAAATTGCCGCGCGGGGGTTCGGATGGTACACTTTGGCACAGAAGGCAACGAGAACCGCGCGTAATGAGAGGTGGGGCGGCAATCCCACTTTTTTTATTAGTGGAGCTAGTTGCGGGGAAGTGTCCGGCAACGGAAATGAGGCAGGTATGAAGAGCGATTTCTTGCTCGCGGTTACACAGTTGGCGACAGAACGCCGACTGCCTCGCGATGTCGTTCTCGGAGCCATTGAGGACGCGGTGAGATCTGCGTACAAGCGCGAAGGAACCGAGACCGATGATATCGAGGTGCAGATACTGCCCACGACCGGGGAAATTATCGTCACCCTCAACAAGGCTGTCGTGGAGACAGTTAACCAATCTGCTGAGGAAATCACACTCGAAGAGGCACGCCTGATTCAGCCCGACGCCAACATCGGCGACACAATTTCCGTTGAAGAAAGCCCGGAGGACGCAGGCCGCATCGCCGCGCAGACTGCAAAGCAGGTGGTCATGCAGCGCCTCCGTGAGGCCGAACGCGACCAGGTCTATGACGAGTACGCCGGGCGCATCAATGAGTTGATGACCGGTGTGGTGCAAAAGGTTGAGCAGGGACAGGTCATCATCGGTCTTGGTCGGACGGAAGCAACACTGTTGCACACCGAGCAGGTGCCAAGCGAGCAATACTATGCCCGCCAGCGTATTCGCGTACTAATCCAGGAAGTTGAAAAGGGTATTCGCGGGCCAAGGATCCTCGTGTCGCGGGCACATCGCGACCTGATTCGTCGGCTATTTGAACTGGAAGTGCCTGAGATCACAAGCGGGACGGTTGTCATCAGGAACGTCGCGCGAGAACCCGGCTATCGTTCCAAGGTGGCCGTTGAGGCACGACAGGAAGGAATTGATCCCGTTGGCTCATGCGTGGGCCTGCGGGGCGTCCGCATCCAGAACATCGTCAACGAACTACACGGTGAGAAGATCGACGTCATTCCGTGGAATGAAGACCCGTCCGTTTACATCGGTCATGCATTGAGTCCGGCGCAGACATCACGAGTGGAGATCACAGGTGATCGTTCAGCGCTTGTTGTCGTGCCGGAGCAGCAGCTATCACTCGCCATCGGGCGAGAGGGCTTGAACGCGCGGCTCGCAGCTCGCCTGACCGGCTGGAAGATTGATATCCGCAGCACGTCAGAGGTGTTGGCAGAAGAGGCGGAACGCGCGGCTCGCGGGCCGGAGCAAGCTGCCGTGGCAGAAGCAGCTGAAGTTGAGGCACCGGAGGTTGACGCCATCGTGGCCGAGGCCGTCAGCGTGGCGGAGGTGGCTGAGACAGCCACAGAAGCTCCCCAGGTTGAGGAGGCCGCCGCAACAGTTGAGTCAAGCGAGACTGCGGTTGAAGCCACACAGGAGCTTGAAGCTGTTGCTGATGAAGAGGTTTCGGTAACCGCTGAGGCGCCGGTAACTGAGGCTGCCGCTCCCGAAACACCGCAGACCGAAGAGGAAATCGAAGAAGAGCTCCGTAAGCTGCAGGAGGAGGAAGAAGCGCTGCTGCGCGCCCTCGAAGAGGCCGAGGCGGAACCTGACGAGGAGGCCGACGACGAAGACGCCGAGGAAGGCGAGGAAGAGTCGGCGACATTCGACTTCGATGCCTTCCTGCAGGAATACCAGTCAGAGCGTCAGGGTGAGGCGAGCGGCGGCATTCGATTCGCTGAAGATATTTTCCCGGAACGCGGCGGGCGTTTCCGTGGTGGCCGAGACGATCGGCGCGGCGGGAGGAGAGGCGGCAACCGCTAGACGTGACGGCAGCAACGAGAGAGCGACAACAGCAGGTTACAGAAGCGCGGCGCAAACCACAGCGGACGTGTATCGCCTGTCGTCAGACTCAGGCCAAGCATGAGCTCGTACGGGTTGTTCGTAGTACGTCCGGGGTCATCTCAGTAGACAGTTCCGGCAAGCTCTCCGGTCGCGGCGCGTATCTCTGCGCAAATGACACATGCTGGGAACGCGGCCTGCGTGGTTCATATCTTGAAAATCGTCTGTTGCTCGGAGCGCCCCTGTCTTCTGAGGATCGCGACCGCATCCGCCATGAGGCTCGAACCGTTATTCGGAGTCGCCGGGACGGCGAGGTGACCTCGCCATGACCACACAACGACGCACGGCGGATTCCGAGGAGCGGGTACTTGAGTTGTCCCGCGGAATCACCGTGGGCGAACTCGCAGAGCAGGTTGGCGCGAATCCCGTTGAGGTCATAAAGAACCTGATGCGCATGGGCGTGATGGCGGGCCTGAACGACGCCATCGACGCTGATGTCGCAACACCGATCGCGAAATTCTATGGCTTTGACGTGAAAGAGGCCGAGGCGGCGGATGCCGCTCTCGGTGAGCGAATGGCGGACGCTGAGAAGACGGATAACGCTCAGCCGCGCCCGCCCGTCGTGACGGTCCTCGGCCACGTCGACCACGGAAAGACAAGCATCCTCGACGCCGTACGGAAAACCAACGTGGCGGACGGAGAGGCAGGCGGCATCACGCAGCATATCGGCGCATATCAGGTCGATGTTCGCGGAACCCCAATCACCTTCCTGGATACACCGGGGCACGAAGCATTCACGACGCTGCGGGCGCGTGGGGCAAACGTCACGGATATTGCGGTGCTTGTGGTAGCGGCGGATGACGGTGTGATGCCGCAAACAATTGAAGCTATCAACCATGTTAAGGCGGCCGATGTGCCAATTATTGTGGCAATCAACAAGATGGACGTGCCGGCCGCCGATCCGGAGCGAGTGAAGCGTCAGCTTTCCGAACAGGAAGTGCTTGTAGAGGATTGGGGCGGCGACGTGCTGAGCGTACCCATATCGGCACGAACGGGCGACGGCCTTGATGACCTGTTGGAATCCCTGCATCTGGTGGCGGAAATCTCGGAGTTGACGGCCGATCCTGACGTTTCGGCCCGTGCAACCGTCATCGAGGCGCGGCTTGACCAGAATCGTGGTCCGGTGGCCACCGTCCTGGTGCAATCCGGAACACTGACGCCGGGGATGACGGTGCTTGTGGGGGCGACGTGGGGCCGTATCCGGGCGATGACGGACTTTCGCGGCAATCGAATGACAGAGGCGGGGCCATCAATGCCGGTGGAGATTCTTGGCCTGACCGAGGTGCCTAGGGCCGGCGATGTTCTTGAGGTTGCCGAGTCAGACCAGGACGCACGGTCGGCCGCCGCGGAAAGGGCGGACGCAACGGAGACCCTTGATCGTCGGCAGCCGTCAAACCTGGAACAGTACGCTTCACAGATTGGCAGCGGCGATGCTCGCGATCTGAATCTGATTATCAAGGCGGATACACAGGGCAGCCTTGAGGCGCTGCGGAGTTCCATTTCACGGCTCGGAAATGAGGCGACTCGGGCCAAGATCCTGCACACGGACGTTGGCTCCATCACGGAGGGGGATGTCCTGCTGGCAACCGCATCAGGCGCGACAATCCTTGGATTCAACTCCCGTATCGAAACGGCGGCTCGGCGACTCGCCGACACACGCGGGGTGGAGATTCGAAATTACGCCATCATCTATCAGTTGCTGGATGATCTTGATAATGCGCTGCGCGGACTGGCAGCGCCGTTGCTGCAAGAGGTTGAAGAGGCCCGGGCAGAGGTTCGCCAGGTATTTGATGTCCGCGGAGGCCGCGTGGCAGGGTGTCTGGTGGCGGAAGGCCGCGTGCGGCGCACATCGCTGGCGCGCGTACTGCGAGACGGAGTGGTCATCATGGACGCTCCCATCTCCAGCCTGCGCCGATATCGTGATGAGGCACGCGAAGTGAACGCGGGCCAGGAGTGCGGCATCGGCATCGAGGGTTTTTCGGACTTCGAAGAGGGCGACGTTATCATGACGTACGTGCAGCAGGAGCGACCGTCCTATTAACCCTCGCTTCGGCGCGCAGTGACAGTCGGCGCAACAGGAGGGCTCTCCATGTCAAGGCGCACAGAACGCGTCAATGAGCTCCTTCGCGACCACATCAGTACGCTATTGGCTCGTGACATTAATGACCCGCGCATAGATGGAATTGTTACGATTACGGCCGTGGAAACGTCACGGGATTTAGCCCACGCGCGAGTCTGGGTGAGTGTGGCAGGCGCACAGGAAAACACGCAGCGAACCCTCCAGGGATTGCGTTCCGCGTCAGGCTTCCTTCAGCGCGGTCTGATGAGCCTGGGGATGCGGCGAACTCCCGAGCTTACCTTTGTCATCGACGACACGATGGCAAGGGCGGACCGGATCAATCAACTGCTGGACAGCGTCAGCCCGGGGGACGAGGAATCCGGCATACCGAATGGGGACAGTCGTGGCGAACACTAGCCTGCACGGCTTTCTCTCTATCTGGAAACCCAGTGGAATGACGTCTTTTGACGTTGTTAAGCGCATGCGGCGGGCTAGCGGGGTGAAACGCGTTGGCCATGGAGGGACGTTAGACCCTGCGGCGGAGGGCGTGCTGCCGATCCTTTTCGGACAGGCAACGCGGCTCAGCAGCCGCATCGAGGAATTGGCCAAGGGCTATGCGGCAGAGATCCTGCTCGGCACGGTGACAGACACGCTGGATATGGACGGCACGGTCCTGGAGACCAAGACAACAGACGACGTGACAGATGACGCTGTTCGCGAGATTATCCCTGAGTTTATCGGCGAAATTCAGCAGGTGCCGCCGATGTACAGCGCTCTGAAGCACCAGGGGCAACGTCTCTATGAGATTGCGCGCCGAGGCGAGGAGGTTGAACGCGAGCCGAGGACGGTAATGGTTTACGGAGTCGAGGTGGAGTCATTAGACCTGCCCCGCATTCGCCTCTCCGTGGCATGTGGGCGCGGTATGTACGTGCGGTCGCTCGCGGCGGACATCGGTGAAAGATTGGGTTGCGGCGGCGTGCTGGACGGTCTCCAGCGCATTCGTGTGGGGCCGTTCAATGAGCATAACTCACTGGGGTTGGAGGAGGCGGAAGAGGCGCTTGCGGGAGGGGACGCAGCAGCAGCACTCGCGCCACTGGAGTCCGTGTTTCCGGGCTGGCCCGCCGTGCAGGTACGCTCAGGATTTACCGGACGTGTCCGCTCAGGCATGGATCTTGCCGCCGCGTCCGGTGATTGGATTAGCGTGAGCGGGGAATCTGATGATGTCTTCTGTCCGGGACCGGAAGCCGGCACTGCCGTCGCGTTGGTGCCGGACGGCTCCCTCCTCGCGCTGCTGAAGCGCACCAGCTCCGGCAGGTGGCACCCGCACACGGTCTTCGGAGGGTGATGCAGTAGAGGAGTTTCTCGACTTCGTGCGGATCGCCCTTGCTGCATGAGATTGGGCCGCAAACGAGCGTTTGCGTCTTGACATGGGCGCACGGTCAACCCTAGAGTCAATCTAGTACGTATTTCGCAAGGGAGAGTGTTGGAGATTATTATGGAAGAGCTCACCGCATACTCGCTAAAGCTCCGGAAGAGCGTTGTGATTCGTAATCCCAAGTTGGTGACGCTGAAGAACGGGCGACCCGCCGTTCGCGGAGTGGCAGACGAGGATCCCAGCGCTTCGGTGTTCCGCATTCTGAGCGACGCTGAGGCAAACAAGCTGCGGGCGTCGGGAATGGAAGAGGAGAAGAATTAGGGAACCTCTTCCGCCGACATCAGCGGGGGGCTTGCTCTAGTCGGTTCGTAAGGATTTCCAAGAGCGCACGAGGATTGTCGTGCGTTGCGATTGCGGCGCCTTCGCGGCTCAAGCCGGCGCCCAAGGCTGTGGTGAGGGCGAGTTCCTGGGTTAGCAGATCATCAGGAACATGCGCGTCTGAATTAACCAGCAACTTTGCACCCGTACGCTGCGCCGCCAGCGCCACGTGGCCGTTGGCCAGTGAGTGGCCACGTCGGGTTGACAGTTCCAGGTAGACACCATTCTCAGCGGCCAGCGCGGCATCTTCGTCTGTAATCAGCCCCGGGTGTCCGAGAACATCCACGTCAGTGCAAGAAGCAGAGGCATGATTCGTCCCGCGCAACACAGGCTCCACAGGGGTCTCGCCGTGGACAAGGACGAGCACAGCGCCGGCGTCACGGGCACGAGCAGCCGCTTCGGCGATGCGATTCGGTGGGAGATGCGTCAGTTCCACGCCGGGGATTGCCACGATACCCCACTCATCGCGAGCGATTCGGCAATCTTCAGATAACCGTTCAAGGAGGGGGCCAAAGCCGCCCATTCCTACATGGTCAGTGATTGCGATAGCTTCATAGCCGTTGTAGTGGGCACGGCGAATAAGTTCGATAGGCGACAGGGCGCCATCGCTGAGGAACGATTGTGTTTGGAAATCGTAGACCATGGCTGACGAAAGCGTAGCATCCGCCTATGAAACGCTACAACCGACAAGAAAGCAGCACATCGAATAGGAGTTCAAGCGGCGATTTGACGCGGGGCGGCTAATATGATTATGTAGCATTCTTACGCTCGCGGTGGGGGCGAGCGCAATATCCCCGTCCCTGTTTCGTATTGATTTCACGCATTGGATTGGAGGTTTTTTATGGGAGACAAGATAAATGTAGCCATTGTGGGGGTCGGCAACTGCGCCTCCTCGTTGGTTCAAGGCATCGAATACTATCAGAATGCCTCGGACAACGATGCGATCCCGGGTCTGATGCATCCGCGACTCGGCCCGTATCACATTTCGGACATCAATTTTGTTGCGGCGTTCGATGTTGGCTCAACGAAGGTGGGCAAGGATCTCTCCGAAGCGATCTTTGAGGAGCCGAACAATACATATAAGTTCACGGACGTCCCGAGAACAGGAGTCGCCGTCGAGCGCGGCATGACCCACGACGGCCTTGGCGAGTTTCTCTCGCAGAAGATCGAGAAGGCCGAAGGGAAGACGGCGGACATCGCCAACATTCTCAAGGAGCGTGAGGTAGATGTCCTCATCAGCTACCTGCCCGTTGGCAGTGAGATGGCCACGAAGTGGTACGTGGAACAGGCACTGGCGGCCGGCACTGCCTTCATCAACTGTGTGCCGGTCTTCATCGCACGGGAACCCTACTGGCAGAAGAGATTCCGCGACGCCGGGGTGCCGGTGATCGGCGACGACATCAAGTCGCAGGTGGGATCCACCATCGTTCACCGGGTTCTGTCACGTCTGTTCGGAGACCGCGCCGTCAAGCTGGAGAACACATACCAGCTGAATTTCGGCGGTAATACGGACTTCTACAACATGCTGGAGTATGAGCGTCTGGTGTCAAAGAAGGAGTCCAAGACCAACTCCGTCCTATCTCAGCTTGATTTCGACCTTCATCCGGACAACATCCACGTTGGCCCGAGCGATTACGTGCCGTGGCTGCTGGACCGCAAGTGGGCGTATATCCGGATGGAGGGCCGCACCTTTGGCGACGTGCCCTTGAACCTTGAGCTCAAGCTCGAGGTCTGGGACAGCCCGAACTCCGCCGGTGTGGTCATCGACGCCATTCGCTGCGCGAAGATTGCGCTGGACAGGGGCATCAGCGGTGCGCTCGTGCCACCATCGTCCTACTTCATGAAGTCGCCTGCCGTGCAGATGCGGGATGAGGAGGCGCGGCGACGGCTGGAGCAGTTCATTGCCAACGAGGGCGGCCCTGACGACACGCTCCCCCACATCGAGGTTTCACGAGATCGGGAGGCGGTTCTCTAGACAGCAGCAAATGAGAGGTTCATCGGCGAAACGGCTGTCGTGATAGCATTAGGCGACGGTCACATCAATGAATGCCATTGCTGAACACGAGGCTTTGGATGTGGTCGCGACCGATCGGTCGCGGCCACTCCGTATCGCACTTGTCTCCCCCTACGACTTCGCATACCCGGGCGGTGTGACGAATCATATTTCCGGGCTGAGCGACGAACTGCGTCGACGCGGACACCATGTCACCATCGTTGCGCCGTCATCCAAGCCGCTTGACGACGTTGAGGCGGACAATCTCGCCATCATCGGGCGTCCCATTCCCGTACCGACGGCCGGATCCATCGCAAGGGTCACACTATCCTTAACGTTGGGCAAGCGCGTGCGCCCTCTTTTGGAGGCCGGCAATTTCGACGTGGTGCATTTGCACGAGCCGATGACCCCTACCCTGCCTCTGACGTTTCTGCGCCTTGCGGATGGGCCAGCGCTGGTAGGCACCTTCCACGCATATGCGGAGCGACGGCGTGCGCTGGGCGTTTCACGGCCCCTATTGCAGCGGTGGGTGCAGAGGCTGGATGAGCGCATCGCCGTGACCGAACCGGCGAGAGAATTCGCCAATCGCTATTTCCCCGGCTCCTACTCGATTATTCCGAACGGTGTGGACACGGAGGCGTTCTCGCAAGCCGAACCATTCCCAATGTTCCAGGACGGGAGGCTTAATATCCTGTTCCAGGGTCGGATGGAGAAGCGTAAAGGGTTTCCACATATGCTTCGCGCATATGGTCAGATACGCTGGCAGTTTCCAAACTGTCGTCTGCTTGTCGTTGGACCCGGGAGCATGGATAGGGAGAGTGCGCGAGTCATCGGCGAACGCGGGCTCGAAGACGTGCATTTCATCGGCTATGCCTCCAATGAGGACCTGCCGCGTTACTATCGGACAGCAGACATCTTTTGCAGCCCCGCGCTGGGCAACGAAAGCATGGGAATCGTCCTGATCCAGGCAATGGCCGCAGGCAGGGCCGTTGTCGCCTCTGACATTGCCGGTCACAGATCGGTAGTTGACCATGAGCACAACGGATTGCTGGCCGATCCACGCAATGAGCAGGGCTTTGCCTCCACGCTCATTCGCTTGCTACAAGACGCAGAGTTGCGCAGCACAATCGCCAACACGGGTTCACAGACCGTCGCCCGCTACCATTGGGGCGTGGTGGCAGAAGAGATCCTGAGTGTCTATCACCGCGCGCTGGAGCGTCGTTCCGAAAGAATCTCAAGTGGACTCCCGGCGAATCCGCTTGCAACTCGCGCCGATTCCTAGTCGCTGATTCTTCGCTCCGTGCCCCGGGACGACGGCGCGCGCTTGACTAAGTGGGCAAATCGGCGGATTGTGGACGCGTGCAACGGTAATTAAGTGAGGAAAAACGCTATGGCGAACCCACTGCAAGAGCTCAGCAAGCTCGGACAGTCTTTCTGGCTTGACTACATTGACAGAGATCTCCTCGATACGGGCGGACTGAAACGTCTTGTCGACGAGGACGGGCTGCGCGGCGTGACGAGCAATCCAAGCATCTTTGAAAAGGCCGTCACGGGCAGTACGTCTTACGACGCCGCCCTGTCTTCCTACATGAGTGCGAATCCCGGCAGCGCCGCCAAGGACCTGTTTGAACACGTCGGCATCCGTGACATTCGTGATGCGGCAGACTTGCTGCGGCCTGTCTATGACGCATCTGACGGCGCGGACGGCTTCGTTTCCCTCGAAGTGTCGCCACATTTGGCATACAACACGGAGGGGACGATCAGCGACGGGCTGCGGCTGTGGGGCGAGGTGAATCGCCCGAACCTGATGATCAAGGTGCCGGCAGCGCCACAGGGTTTTCCGGCTGTCGAGGAGCTCATCGCCCAGGGCGTGAACGTCAACGTGACGCTGATGTTCTCGCTGGAGCAGTATGAGGCGGCGGCGCGGGCCTACACGCGCGGCCTGGCGCGGCTGGCGGACCCGACACGCGCGGCGTCAGTATCGTCGTTCTTTGTGAGCCGTGTTGACTCGAAGGTTGACGCGCTGCTGAATGCGATCGGAACGGACGAGGCGTTGGCGCTGCGGGGCAAGGCGGCGGTGGCGAATGCGCGACAGGCGTTCCAACTCTCGCTGCGGCTTGCAGAAGAGCCGGAGTTCCAGGCGCAGGCGGCGCGCGGGGCACGGCCCCAGCGGTTGCTCTGGGCAAGCACCAGCACGAAGAATCCCGACTACTCCGAGACGTTGTACGTTGACGAGCTTATCGGACCGAACACGGTCAACACCATGCCTCCCGCGACGGTGGACTCGTTCCGCAACGTGAGCAGCGTCCAATCCGTGATTGGGGACGATCCTGCGGGTTCTGCGAAAGTTCTTTCAGACATCGCGGCTCTGGGCGTCGATTTCCAGAAGGTGCACGCCGAATTGCTCGATGAGGGCGTGGAGGCATTCATCAAGGCATACGACGGCCTACTGGAGGCGGCGGAGAGCAAGGCGAAGGCGGCCGCGGGTATGGCGGCGGCGCGGAGCTAAACTGCTTGCCGGTTGACGCACACGCCGGCTGAACGGCGTTCTCTCCTGCGTGGAGTCTCATTCGTGCCCCTGTAGCTCAGAGGATAGAGCATCGGTTTCCTAAACCGAGTGTCGGCGGTTCGAGTCCGCCCAGGGGTATTTTTTGCTTGCTCTGGTGTAGTTTTAGAGTGACTACGGTTTGACTTTCGTCAACTGAAACGGCCGCAACTGGGTGTGCGGCCGGCAAGTCCCCGGGACCACGATGAACGAGTACACCCGACTCTTAGCCCCAATGTTGCAGCGGACCGCCACTTCGCTACGGGATCTGGCGCCCATCATCATAGTTATCGCGTTCTTCCAGATCGTCGTGTTGCAGCAGCCTTTCCCCAATCTCGAAAATGTCGTGATCGGCCTGGCCTTCGTGGTCATAGGACTGGCGCTCTTTATCGTGGGGCTTGAGAGCGCCCTCTTCCCGATTGGGGAGCTCTTGGCCGAGGGGTTTGCCAAGAAAGGCAGTCTGACCGCACTACTGGCCTTCGCATTTTGCCTGGGATTCGGCGCGACGGTCGCCGAGCCGGCGTTGATTGCCATCGCTGCCGAGGCGGCCGAGGTTGCGTCGGAAGCCGGAGCCATTGCCAACAGCGAGCAGGCGCGTTCCTCATATGCTCTCGAGGTCCGCCTGGTCGTGGCGGTGTCGGTCGGAGCAGCCATCGTGTTGGGTGTATTCCGCATTCTCAAGGGCTGGCCCATCCACCGCTTGATAATCGGCGGGTATCTGCTCGTGGTGGCTCTGACCTTCTTCGCGCCTGACGACATCATTGGCGTCGCCTACGATTCCGGGGGCGTGACCACCAGCACCGTCACCGTGCCGCTGGTTGCTGCATTGGGAGTCGGACTTGCCACCTCAATCCGTGGGCGCAATCCGATGATCGACGGCTTCGGCCTTATCGCCCTGGCCAGCTTGACGCCCATCATCTGTGTCCTCGCCTACGGCATGGTGACCTGACAATGGAATCGCTGAGCAGCCTCTGGCCAACGATGCTGTCCACCATAGTGGACGTGGCGCCAATTGTCGGAGTCCTGGTCTTGTTCCAGGTGGCGGTGCTGCGCCGCAAGCTTCCAAACCCGGGCCGCATGATTGCCGGGTTCGTTTTCGTGCTATTGGGACTCGCCTTCTTTCTCGTCGGCCTGGAACAGGCCCTCTTCCCCATCGGTGAGACCATGGCGCGCCAACTCACGGGGCCGGAGACCGTTGGGCTGCAGAGCGCTGCCGACGGCGTGGACTGGCGGGACTATTGGCTTGTGTACGCCTTCGCCGCAGCCATCGGATTTGCAACGACGATTGCCGAACCATCGCTCATTGCTGTGGCCATCAAGGCTGAGGACGTGTCGGGCGGCACCGTCCGCGCCTGGGGCTTGAGGCTCGCCGTGGCAGTAGGCGTGGCGCTGGGCGTGGCGCTCGGCTGTTTCCGCATCGTAACCGGCACTCCACTCCCCTGGTACATCATGGCTGCCTACGTCATCGTGATTGTGCAAACCTTCCGGTCCAGCAAGACTATCGTGCCGCTCGCCTATGACAGTGGAGGGGTGACGACCTCAACGGTTACGGTGCCCGTCGTGGCGGCTCTGGGTCTGGGATTAGCCGCCAGCATTCCGGGCCGCAGTCCGTTGATCGACGGGTTTGGGCTGATTGCATTTGCCAGCGTGTTTCCTATAATGACCGTGCTGGGCTACGCCATCATCGCGTCCTGGTTAAATCAGAGGCGAAAGACCATTGAGTCGAAGGATGGTTGAGCCATGAGACTAAAGCTGATTGTCGCACTGGTCAGCGACGAGAAAACAGGAGTCGTGATTGATGCCGCGCGCGCCGGCGGCGCCACTGGCGCCACCACGGTCACGAGCGTGCGGGGCGAGGGCTTGAAGCCGGAGAAGACTTTCCTGGGCCTCGGCCTGGCCGCCAAGCGCGACGTTGTCCTGTTTTTGGTGGTCGAGACTCGAGCGCGGGACATCCTGGAGCGTATCCGTGATGCAGGGAAATTCGATACGGAGCACGGCGCCGGGATCGCATTTCAGATCGACATTGAGGATGCAGTAGGCCTTGTTACGCAACTGCCCACCATTCGAGAGGAACTGGAATACGAAATATGAGTGCGAAGAGTCATACAACGGTCGGCGACCTCATGGGTTCCGCAATCTACAGCATCGACGGCCTCGCGACGGTGGCTGAAGCGATAGAGCTCATGAAACGGCACAACGTTAGTTCATTGATCGTCAACCGGCGAGACCACACTGACGAAGTAGGACTGGTTGTGGTCTCCGATATAGCGCGGCAAGTTATTGCCCAGAATCACTCTCCGGAACGAGTGAACGTTTACGAAATCATGTCCAAGCCGGTACTGACTTTGCCGTCAGACATGCTCACCAGTTATGCCGTGCGCTTGCTGGAGCGGTTTGATATTTCCCGCGCTGTTGTCGTCGACGAAGATCGTGAACCGCTGGGGATAATAACACTGCGCGACTTAGTGATGGGACACCAGACAGGGTCGTAGACGGCAGGTGCCCCATTCATTACTTGGGGCCTTTACTCACCAGGTTCAACTATTCTCTGACTACTGCTAACGGGCTCGTCAGTTTGCGGGTAATTTAGCCCACGTGTTTGCGCATAGGTTCGTTGCATCACGGGAGATGTTGCCACCAACACGACTTCCACCGGTCAGGGTAGTCTCCGTACTACAGAAAGCATCTATAGTTGTAGTCGGACGCACGATGAACCCCCGATATAGTTTGAATCATGGCGGCACGTAAGAGATTCTCCCTGGGGCGAGTACCCCTGGGCCGGATCATGATCTTGGTGGCTCTGGCCACCTCAGCGTTGGTGTTCTTCACAGTGGGAACAACTCACGGGCAGACCCCTGTGCCAACGATAGGCAGGATCGACCCAGCGCCTCCTTATTGTGTTCTTCAGCGTTCCACAGAGGACACTGACCGTCTTCTAACCATCACAGGGGAAGACCTCACTGCGTATGAAAACGATGGGAGAGTCCAGTTCCTGGACACTGACGCCCAACAGGAAACTCGATTGTTTGACCGGAATATCAATTGGCAGGATCCGCGACGGATATCCGTTGATATGTCAGACGTGGACTTGAGATTCAATTCCAATAGGCAACTGCGGCTCCGAGTCCGTGTGATCTCGGACGAGTCTGAACGGCTGGCCTCGGAGTGGTCAGACGAATTCATCTTCGCCCGCAATCGGTCCGCTTGCGGAATCGATTCGAGGTTCCCCCCAACGTCGCCGATTCGGGGGCTTGAGGGGGATCTGTGGGCGGATGTGATTATCGGAAAGCCGGATTTCTCTCAGATAGCTACAAAGAGCATCGTACCTTTCAAGGTCAATAACCCGACCGGAGTGCTAGTTGATCGCTCTGTTGAGCCTGGAAGGGCATACATCTGGGATTCCGGCAACAGCCGTGTGCTGGGAATCGATCTGGGCAAGTGCTATGAGAGTGCCGACGCTTGCTCTGCCGATGTCGTCATTGGCCAGCCGTCCGGATACGACCATGCGGCCTGCAATGGGGACGATGGTGTGCAGAACTTCCCGGAGCGGGCGCGACCAACCGCCGAGACACTATGTGGCAACCCTGACCACTCTCTCAGTCCCTGGGAGGCATATTCATTTGTATCGATGGCAGTGAATAACGACGGTGACTTATTCCTGCCTGATTTCTTCAATCACAGGATTCTGAGATACGGGAACCCATTCGAAACAGACTCGGTCGCCGATCAAGTCTGGGGACAAGCCGACTTCACCGGCATGGTGTGCAATAGAGGCATCCTGAACCGACCTACAGCGGAATCGCTCTGCTTCCAGTCCGACTCGGTTCGCCTCGCACTGAATCACTATGGAGCTGGTGTTGAGTTAGACGCTGAAGGGAATCTGTGGGTCGCTGACGTTGGCAACAATAGAGTTCTGCGCTTCCCCGTGGTTGCGGCTACCGGCGAAATCAGCAAGACCGCGGACCTGGTCTTAGGTCAGTCCGGCTTCCGGACTGCGAGTCCAGGACGAACGCTTCGGAAATTCCATGCTCCGTCCGCCGTCAGATTCGATGCCCAAGGATCACTCTATGTGGCGGACGCCGCGAACAGTCGGGTTCTCGTCTTCCAACCACCATTCGAGTCGGGAGCGGCTGCCGACAGGACGTTTGGCTCTCAACTGCACCACCCAACCTCACTTGAAGTCGATCCACTAGGCCGTGGTGTATGGGTCGTGGACGCCAGGAATTACATGGTTGAGCTGTGGGACAACTCAGGGGGCTCGGTGCTGCACGTTCTTGGGAAGGAAGCGTATGCACCTGACGGAAGGTGCGGCACTCCGTTAGTCGGAGTGCCGGGGGGTTCCCATCTCTGTCCAATTGGCGGGAGTATTGGTATCGACAGCCTCGGAAACGTTCTTGTGCCTGTCTACCATGACGCGGCAGATGTGTTCCGATTTCCCGCGCCAACAGAAGGGTCCACATCCACTCTAGGCATCGATCCGGATAAACGGCTCTTTTTCCCACCATTTGAAGATAATCTCAGAGACAACAAAGGGATCCACTCCACCAGGGGCATCGCGACTTGGAATGATCAACTGGTTGTGTCTGATATCAGGAGGTTAATGTTCTGGAACGGCTTGGACACGTTGACGAACGGCCAGCCTGCCGATGGGGTCATCGGGGACGAATCGGCGGTGGGAGAGTGGCAATATTGCTGTGGAAGGATCAAGACGGATGATGCAGGTAGATTGTGGGTGCTGGGTTTCGAGGGAGTCTTCTATATGGACGTATACCAGCTCCCGCTGTCCGAGTACTCGGTTCCTCTCTACACAGTCTGGAAGAATCAAGCCACTTTTCCGGTCCTCGGAACTGAGGAAAGCTTGACTCTGGGGCACAGTATCGACGGAATTGCTCCGGTCGGCAGAGGCGAATTTCTGTGGTTGAGCGATACAGATAACCACCGCGTTGTTCGCTTACGTGATCCTCTGACCAATCCTACTGTGGATGTGGTACTGGGCCAGGCGGATGCAGGCGCCACTGAGTGCAACAGGGGAAGATTCCCGGCCGCCCGATCGCCCGATATCGAGAGCCGACGGAATCGGGATGTACTCTGCTTCCCCGGCGCCCTGTCGATTGACAATGAGGGGAACCTGTTTGTTTCAGATCACGCCCTGGAGGTAGAAGGAAATCGGCGTCTTCTGATTTTCTCAGCAGCTTCCTTGCCGACAGGGAATGAAAAGCCCCTCTTCGGCCCATCTGCCACCAAGGTCTTTAGCCGCGCGGTGGAGGGCCTGACGAGCCTGTGGGTTGATCCATGGGAGCCACGTGCCGTCTTTGGCCAATACGATGGCCGGATACGGGGGTACCTTGCGGCGGCAACCTGGGAGACAGCGTTTGACAGCACAAACAGGATGGTCGTCGGATACAACGCTTACGTCGGACCCAGATTTGTGGGGGTTTACGACAATCCTCTTGGCTCAGACACACTCCCGTCTTCCTTCCTCTACGACTTTGGCTCGATGCCCTATACGGCAACATTCGACGATAACGACAACCTTTACGTCGGCGACATCAATCGCGCAAGAGTGCTCATCTACAAGAATCCGTTTGGTAATACAGCTCCGGAAGAATCCACACAGCCGGATGTCGCTGAAGTACCGACCCCGTCGTATCCCGTCTCGATTCAGTCAGTAAATCCCGGCCCGCCCTACTGCGTTATGCGCAGTTCCTTCCGGGACTACGAAAAAACTCTTGAACTTGCACTAGAGGGGCTGGATACGTCCACTCCAATGACGCTAGAGTTCCGCAAATTGACGTCACTGCACAGAGTGTATCTGGACCTTAGGCCTGAGTTTTTGCGTACCGATGATTCCGGTATTCGACTCAATCAGCTACAACTCTGGCAAAGGCTTTGGTCACACATTGGCAAAGTCACTCTCACTGTTAGACTTCTCGCGGGCGGATCGGACGGCACACCGGTTTCCAATTGGTCACCGGCGTTCCTCCTGGCCGACGATGCAGCTACCTGCGGCATCGCCTTGCCGACACCCACGCCAACCCCCACGCCAACGCCGACTGAGACACCAACACCATCGCCCACACCTATCCCCACCAATACAGCCACGCCAACGGTGACACCTACACTGGTCCCGAGCCCGACGCCTACGCAAGTCGCGACCGCTACCGTCGTCTCTCCAACGGCGGAGGCGGAACCAACGCCTATTCCGTCAATCACCCCAACAGCGACGCCAGAATCGACCGGCGTCGTTAATGTTGGTCCGTTTCTGTTGCCCCTGGTTATTGTGGGCATTCTCCTGAGTCTGGGCGGGTTCCTGATATGGCGGAGACGACGGTAAGTTGCCACTAGCGCCGCCCACCGTCCTCCGGGCTGAGCTGCACGACTAATTGGATGGTATGCGTTACAGAGCCCCACAGGGGCATTTGCCTCTGGGGGCGCGCTGTAAGACATCTTCACCGGTCTAATGCCCTCAGGAGTCCGTCTCCCTGTGATACATTCGCTCAGCGGGAGCATCACGTGGAGGGCCCTAATGAATGTCATCTGGATAGTTTCCGATAGTTTCCGCAGAGATCACATTGGCGCATACGGAAATCCGCGCATACGCACTCCATCCCTGGATGCATTGGCGGCCGAGTCCGTCAGGTTCGACGCTCACTACGCCGCCGGTTTCCCCACCATGCCGACCCGGGCAGACCACCAGACAGGTCGATGGACGATGTCCTTCATGGGTTGGGAGCCGCTTCCCACCGGCGTAACGACTTTGGCAGAAACATTGGCCGGGAATGGCCTTCACACCGCCGCGTCTGTGGACACGCCCTATTACCTCCGGGACGGGATGAACTACGACCGCGGTTTTCAGACATTCTTCATGAACACCGGACAAGACACGCTCTGGTCGCTGATTCCGGAAACCGGCTATCACAATGAGGCACTGGATATCAGGGACAGGTGGCGCGCCGAATCGGACAGGAACGCGCCGAAGACATTCATGAGCGCCATGCAGTGGCTGGAGAAACACTACAAGGAAGATTTCTTTCTGTATGTGGACACATGGGATCCCCACGAACCCTGGGATGCCCCGTCCTACTACACGGAACTCTACATGCCTGACCACGACGGCGAGCTGGTGCTCCCGGTCTACGGCAATTGGCATGATGTGCCCGGCTATACGGAGGCGCAGCTGCATAAGGGACACGCCGCCTACTGCGGCGAGATCACGATGGTCGATACCTGGGTGGGCTACCTTTTGAAGGCCGTCGAGAATATGGGACTCGCCGAAAAAACGGTCGTCATTTTCACCTCTGACCATGGCTTCTATTTCGGAGAGCATGGCGGCCTCTTCGGCAAGATGAGCTCTGACATGTACCCGGACGGAACGCTTCGGCCATACGACGAACCGGGTTCGCGGTGGAGCTACTCTCCGCTATTTGAGGAGATTGTCCATCTGCCTCTTCTCATCCGTGCTCCCGGGGTTTCTCCCGGCATGTACGGCGGCCTGAGTTCCGCCATCGACGTCATGCCCACGGTGCTTGACCTGCTGGGCATGGACATCCCCGACTTCGTCCAGGGCCGCTCGCTTGCGCCTGCCTTGGGCGATGCCACGCGATCAGGACGCGACTATGTGATCAGCAGCATCCCATTCGCCAATCCGGGGGACGCGGTCCAATCTGTGGACAACTTCTTGCGAGACCTCAAGGATCCTCCGGTCACGACCATCACGGCGGGACATTGGAGCCTGCTATACAGCACTGACCCGGGAGTGTCTCAACTCTACAACCTTGAATCAGACCCCCAGCAGCAACACAACGTGATAGGGACGCACACCCACGAAGCAAAGGAACTCCACCGGTTTCTGGTTGAGTTCATGCGTGAAACCGACGTGCCCGACCCCCTGCTGAAACCCAGACTAGAGCTGCGCGTTTAGGCGGCTGTTGGAGGGTGACCGGAAATCAGGTCTGCGAGTTCGGCCTGAATCCGGGATGTGGGGGGAGGCTCACGGAAGTATCGCTCTCATACGGGGAGTACCCTGCGGCGCGCAGCTTCTCCAATACTTCCCCAGAGTGATCGGAGTTCCTGGTCTCGACAGTGAGTTGAATCTCTACCTGACCCAAGTGGACTGTCGGGGCGTGCCTGAGGTGACCAATGTCCAACACGTTAACCTCACTCTCGGAAATGATGCCCAGCAGTCGGTTTAACTGACCGGGACGGTCTTCCACCATGACCTTGAACACAAGGTAGCGCCCAGCGTGCGCCAATCCGTGCTCCACCACGCGCGCGATCAGGTGGGAATCAACATTGCCGCCGCTTAGCACCACCACCACTCTCTGTCCGGCGCTCCGGATTTTTCCTCCCAGCACCGCTGCAAGACCTACAGCGCCGGCCCCTTCGACGAGCAGCTTGCTCCTCTCCAGGAGGAGCATCATCGCCTGGGTGATCTCTTCCTCTTCCACCACGACCATGTCATCCACATAGTGTTTCACCAACGGGATGGTGAGTTCCCCGGGGGTGCCGACCGCGATGCCGTCGGCTACGGTGGCCTCCTGCATTGCAGTGAAGTGCCGGTTGGCCTTGTACGAGTCGACAACAGCCGTGGACGCCGCTGCCTGCACTCCAATTACCCTGACGTTGGGCCTGGTTTCCTTTATCGCCACGGCGATGCCGGATATCAGGCCGCCGCCGCCTACCGGTACGACAATCGTGCCCGGATCATCCACCTGGTCGAGTATTTCCAGCCCAATCGTCCCCTGCCCCGCGATGATGGCCGGGTCATCGAATGCGTGTATGAATGTAAGGTCGTTCTCCCGCATGATCTGCCGGGCATGTTCCTGTGACGAATCGAAGTCTTCACCTGCGAGAACGACGTTTGCGCCGTAGCCGCGCGTGGCCTCTACCTTTGGGAGGGAGGCCCCTATCGGCATGACAACTGTGCAGGGTATGCCCAGATTGCCTGCGGCCAGAGCGACTCCCTGGGCATGGTTGCCCGCGCTGGCAGTGATGACACCCCTGGCCTTTTGGTCCGGGCTCAAGGCGGCGATTCTATTTGAAGCGCCTCTGACTTTGAAGGAGCCTGCTCTTTGCAGGTTCTCGGCCTTGAGAATAAGTTCACTCCCCGCCAAAGCGCTCAGCGAGCGCGCGGATAGCGCAGGAGTTTTGCGCACCAGATGAGAGATGGTGCTTTGCGCCTGGCGGATGTCCTGGAGAGTTACGGATGGCTTCATCCCTTAACCCGCTTTACCTGGTCGCTCCCGGAGTCTGGGGCGTGGAGGATCTTAGGGCACAGGGGCTACCCTGTGGTTGATAGTTCACTACGACGGCAGTATATCAAGCGCAGCAAATGGAGGGGCGTCCGGATTTTTGCGAATGCTATGATACGGCAATGAAGCGTCGCCGCTCGCTTTGGGTTCTCTTGAGACACATCGCCACGGAGACTAACTAATGGGTGCGTTCGGTTTCATTCGCCGCGGGTTGGCAGGCGCCGTCCTGGCGCTAGGGTTGCTACTTCTAGCGGCCTCCGGTTGCGGAGTCCCCGACCCAACGCCTGAGCCTGAGTTGACGCTTGACGAGGTTCTTGAGCGTACAAGCGAGCACCTGCTTTCTTTTGAAACGGCTCGGTTCCAGATGATTGATGAGATGGAATCCGGAACAAAATTCTTTGAGCAGACACTCAAGAGCGTGGACGGGACGGTGCAAGCGCCGGATCGCACGGACCTGTTGGTGAATGTTGAGTCTCCCGTCCTGGGATTCGTGCAGATCGGTATCATCGCGGTGGGAGATTCGGCGATGATGCAGTTCGCATCAGGCGCGCCGTGGAATCCCCTGCCCCTTGACCAAGTGCCTTTCAATTTCACCGGTTTGGGCATGACGTTGAGCGACTTGCTGCCCAAGATCCAGAACATTGAGCTCACGGGGCGGGAGACGGTCAACGGCATCGAGACCATCAGGATTGACGGGGATCTCGTCTCTGAAGATCTCGGGGATCTCATCACGTCCGCGGATTCCGGGCACCCAATCGATCTAACGGTGTGGGTCGACGCAGAGGATCAAAGCCTGCGTCAGATCAGGATAGTGGGCAATGTGTTCAACGACGACGGAGCGGGCACGAGCCGTCTCATCATCCTCTCCAAATACGACGAACCGGTTGACATTCAACTTCCGGGTTAGCCCGGCGGATCGTGAATAGCACCCGGGCCCGCCTCTCCTCCCTGGGCACTTCGCAGACAGCGATCATCACGATCATCTGCCTTGGTGTCTTTTCGACTGCGCTGGATCAGACGGTGGTGGTGGCGGCGCTCCCGACCGTCATGTTGGAACTCGAAATCCCGCTGACCGACCTCGACACAGCCTCATGGATCATCACGGGATATCTGGTTAGTTACACGGTTGCCATGCCATTGGCGGGCCGGCTGTCCGATGTGTACGGCCGCGTGAGGATGTTTCAGATTGCGCTGCTCATCTTTGCCGTTGGGTCCTTGCTCGTGGCGCTGGCACCGAACTTTACATGGATCGTGACGGCGCGCGTCATTCAGGCGGTCGGCGGCGGGGCCACGGTTCCCATCGGACTGGCGATGGCGGTGGCGGCGGTGGACCCCAAGCAGCGGGGCGTCACGCTTGGACTCGTGGCCGCTTCCGCCGAAGCGGGATCCGTGCTGGGGCCGCTGTACGGTGGAGCGCTCATCGAGTGGGTCGGCTGGCGGTTCATCTTCTGGCTGGATATCCCACAGAGCCTGTTGCTCATCGCGCTGATGGCTATCCTGCGAAACCAGGCCAACCCACAGGCACGGATGGACTACGTGGGGGCAATAACGGTGGGCGCGGCGCTTACCGCTATAGCGATTGCTTTGTCTCAACGCGCGATCTTCTCATTTGATTCAATCCTGCCCTACGCAATCCTTGGGCTGGGAGTCGTCCTGGTCATCGCGGTCATCTTCTTTGAACGGCGCACAGTCCAGCCCTTGTTTGCCTCATTCCTGTACAAATCTCGAGCGTTCGTGTCCGCCAACGTGACGCAGTTCATGGTGGGCGTTTCCCTAGTCATCGCGCTGGTCGCCGTTCCGTTAATGGCAAACACGGTGATGGAGAAGGAGGACTGGGAAAGCGCACTCCATCTAGTGCGGTTAACGGCAGCCATTCCGCCGGGGGCGATTGTGGGCGGGTACATCCTGCGATGGACGGGCGTAATCCCCGTAACAGTCACCGGTTTGGCGTTCATCGGCATAGGGCTGTTGTTCATGAGCGGGTGGGGAACGGAGGTGGAGGAGTTCCGGTTAACGGCGCCTCTTGTGCTGTCCGGACTCGGATTCGGACTGGTTCTGCCTCCCATCAGCGTCACGGCCCTGAGCGCCGCGCCGAGTCACTATTGGGGAGCGGCAGCCTCGCTGGTGACAGCGGCGCGCATGGTCGGCATGGCACTGGGGCTTTCGGCCCTGTCCGCATGGGGGATCGAGCGGTTCTACAGCCTGACGGCGGACGTGACAATCGGCGCGTCGTTTGAAGAGACGCAAGCGCCACTCCTCGAGGCGGGCGTGACTGTATTCCAGAACTTATTCATGATTGCAGGGTTCGTTTCTCTGCTGGCGATTTTGCCCGCGCTGCTGATGAAGGTTGCAGACGTTGAGGAGACGGAACGGCAAGCAGAGCAATCATCAGACGCAGCGCCAACGTGGTAGAGTAAATGTGCTTTTAGTGAAGGGGCGCGTGTGTCGTCCCACCCCTTCTGAGCGGGTGTTTTGGCCGATCCGTCGTCGCCTTGGGACCACCTATAGGGAGTGATGGCAGATGACAACTGCACGACTCGCGGAACCGGAGGATGTTCCGCTATCGCCGTTCCCTGAGGGCTGGTATTTCATCGAAACACGCCAGGCCATCGAGAAGGCCAAGCTGGTCAGCAGAACGTGGATGGGCGAGGAAATCATCGCCTGGGTTGACGGCGAAGGGGCGATCTGCGTCGCGGAAGCACACTGCCCACATTTGGGTGCGAACCTTGCGCCCGAAGTAGGCGGACGAGTCGTAGACGGGTGCCTGGTGTGCCCGTTTCACGGGTTTACGTACGACGCAACGGGGCAGTGCATCTCCACTCCCTACACCAATCCTCCCCCAACGGCGCGGCTGCGCATGTTCCATATCGAAGAGCGCGTGGGCTTGATCTTCGGATGGTGGGGCATCGACAGGCGTCCGCCACAATGGCCGATGCCGGATGAACAGGAGGACACTCAAGGCTGGAGTTTCCTTGAGCGAAAGAGTGTCCGATTTGCCGGGCATCCGCAGGAGACGACAGAAAATTCAGTCGACTATTCGCACCTGAATTATGTTCACGGATTTGGCGGAGTTAGTCGTACTGCCCCCCTTGTCATTGAAGGCCATCGGCTGGAGAGCCGGTTCGATTTCCAGTCCAGAAAGCCAATCACGCGATTTGCACATGTCACGTTTGATATCTCAGCTTCCACATTCGTTTATGGACTTGGAGTCTCGTTTGTGGAGGTGCGGGAGCACTCGATCGGGATGGACCTACGCCTTTGGGTGCTTGCAACACCGATTGATGGCACGAACGTGGAGGTGACGCTGTTCTCGCAAGTAAAGGAAATCACGAGCCCCAGGCGCTTGCTGGTTGGGTTGGGTTTCCTCCCAAGAAAGTTTCGCGCGCCCCTTATGAACAAGTTCATTGCGGCCTACCAGATCCAGGACGTGAAGAAGGACGTCATTATCTGGAACCGCAAGAAATATCGCTCACGACCGCGACTTTTCAGGCTTGACGGGGACATCATGCCCTTTCGCAGGTATTGCGAACAGTTTTACCCTAATACGAAGACAGCAGCACCGACACCCCCCGAAACGGCAAGCGAGGCGACACAATAGGCATCCACTTCGGCCGGAGATCAGCCGGCCACGCTCATTCGAGCAGTGAGCCTTCCGGGGAGGGGGCGTATCCCACATGTATACGGCGCTAGGCAATCTTAGTCGGCTTGTGACCGCGCGGCCATGGATAACCATCGCCCTGCTTCTCCTTGTGACAGTGGCGCTGGCCTACGGCGCGGGTTTCCGCGCACCGCCGACAGAAGGCGCCAGCCTCGCATTCCTCCCGCCGGACCACCCGCTCGTCCAGGCGTCGGAAGATGTCGAGGAGCATTTCGGAGACTCGGGTGAAGTTCTTGCCGGCACATTGATCTTCCGTGGCGAGACGCTCACGCCCGACAGCCTGGCCCAAATGGACGCTCTTGCCAGCGACATCGCAAGCGATCCACTTGTCCGTGACGTCCTGACTCCTACGGATTCGATAATCGTTCCGTCTTCATTTGTAAAAGCCATCCTGCAAGTTGATGACCTTGGGGCAGTAACGCAAGCGCAGATTGATGCCGCCCGCGACGTTCCCGGGATCGGGGAGGCTCTCTCCGCGATGACCGGCGTGGATAAGGACGGCACGGAGATTGCCATCGGGAATATTCGGCTCATCAACACGGCGGACGACAGCGCCTCCAAGGCCGAATTTCGGATAGACGAACTGGCAAATGAGTCGGAAGGTCCATTTGGTATTAGCTTCCTTTCACCGGCGATTATCCAGGAAGAGTATGAGAAGGCAACGGAAGAAGGGATGGCGCCGCTGATCCTTCTGGCGTTGGTGCTTATCCCGGCACTGATCTTTGTCTTTACCCGCTCAATAGCAGACACGTTCCTGTCACTGACGGGGCTTGTCCTGTCCATCACATGGGTCGTGGGCGCGGAGGGATGGCTTGGGCCTGAATCGCCACTACCGGAAGCACTGCGGATCATTGGCCCGCCCAGCTCGCTTACTACCCTTATCCCCGTCATCATCATCAGCCTCACCGTGGACTATGCCCTGCAGACGATTTCGCATTACAGGGAGCAGCGCCTCGAGGGGCTGCCGGTTCGCGAGGCTGTCCGGGCCGGTATGCGGAATGTGACGATTCCACTCACGCTGGCCGCGGTTACGACGATGGCCGGCATGTTGGCTTCGCTCTTCTCTCCGATTGCGGTGATCGGGGACTTTGGCGTCGTTGCCGCCATGGGCGTCGGCTTGAGCCTGATCGTCATGCTGACCTTGATTCCGGCCGGACGAACCATCATTGACCGACGCCGCGAATCACGAGGCAGCTTGCCACCGACGCGCGCAATATCGAACGCGGTACCGGGCGTTTCACGGATAGCGGAAATTCTGGGCAGGGAAGTTACCCGGCGGCCCGCTCCGTATATCGTCGGCGTCCTTGCCGTAACGGTCGTGATGGGGTATTTCGCGACAGGACTGAAATCGGAATTCAGCATACGAGACGTCCTGCCCAATGACGGCTCAGTTCTTGAGAACCTTGAGACCCTCGACGCGGCCGTCGGCGGCTCGACAGAGTTGGCCAGCCTACTTGTGACGGCGGAGATAACAGACAGTCGTACGCTCCTGAATCTCCATGATCTGACAAACCCGTTCGAAGACGAACGCACGCGCCCATCGTCAGCGGCGGAACCTGTACAGAAATCGTTTGAAGACATCGTGCATGATTGGACTAACGACAGCGGTGAACCAGGCGACAATTACGACGCAGAGTTGGCGGCGCTCTTTGAGCGAGCATCCCCCGGCGTAGAGCTTGATCCCGTGCTAATGCAGGAGTTTGTCGATGAACTGTTGATCAGGGAGCCTGAGCTCTCGCAATTCATCGTCAACAATCCTGACGGGATGGACCTGTTACTGCTCCAATTCCTGGTGTTCAATGAAGACCAACCGCGATTGGGCAGGCTCCAGGCGGAACTTGAGGAACTCTGGCTCGGCGAAGACGACAATATCATTGTGACGTCCCTGGCCATCGTTTCGGTGGCGGTCGGTGATCAGATAACAAGTCGACAGACGGAGGCGATTGGAACAACCGCTGCGGTGGCAGTGACCATCCTGGCCATCTTCTTCTGGCTCACGCTGCGCCAGCCTGCCCTCGCAGTCATCGCGGTGGGGCCGATCGTGCTGGTTCTTATCTGCGTGCTGGGCACAATGAGGCTGCTGGATATCCCCTACTCGCTCATCACATCCATCATCACTGCGTTATCAATTGGTATCGGCGTGGACTACACAATCCACATCATTCACCGCTATCGTGAGGAGTATTCCCAACTGCGCAACCCGGAACAGGCAGCGATTCGCACATTGTCGACAACAGGTTCAGCGCTATTGGGTTCCGCGATGACCACCGGCATGGGATTCGGTGTGCTGATAGCCGCGCCACTTACCGCGTCTCAGCAGTTTGGCATCACTGCGACGATTACCATTGTCTATTCGCTGATCGTATCGGTTCTGCTGGTTCTGCCGGCAATGGTGGTCTGGGGCGCATATCAGAACGTGCGGCTTCGATCAACGGCGCAACGATGGGCGGAGGAACTGGACCTGGAAATCGATGCGGTGCATCGACGCCACGAGGCCGAAGCCTAGAGTTCGCGTCTCTCCGTTACAACAAGCTTGAGCTTCTTGTGCGGCTTCAGTGACGGAAGCGCGGTGATTTTGAGGTTGTCCTTGAACTTCGCCGGGGAGACGTCAAAGGTGAAGTGGCGAGCAATCATGAGCAAGTTGACTGTGAGCTGCAACTCCATCTGGCGATTGCCGAGGCAGGTGTGCGTGCCCAGGCCGAAGGGGGCATAACCGGGGCTGTGGTGCTCATTGCGGGGCGCCAGGTAACGGTCAATATCGAATTTGTCGGCGTCCGGGAAGACATCGTCCATGTAATGCGCGGCGGTCTGCGCGATATGCACCCGCGTTCCGATGGGCAGTTCAAAGCCTTCAACAACACAGGTGTTCATCACGTTACGAAGCGACATGGGAACGATGGGATAGAGTCGCATGCATTCCATGATGAATCGATGCGTAAAGTCCACGGATTCCAGGGTGATGTCATCCCCTTTGGGATCGCCGTTCGCGAACAGGGCATCAGCCTCGCGCCGAAGCTCGGCGTGGAGTTCAGGCTTAGCCGCCATGGTGTAGAGGCAGAAGCTCATCATATCGCCGAGATAAACGCTGGCAACCAGGGCTACGGTAAAAGCGAAGCGCAGATTGGATTCCGGTATAAACTGCGGATCGCTCGCATGGAGGCTGAGGTAGTCATCGACGAGGTCACGAGGCTGTCCCGCTCGTTGTGCCGGCGTATGCACACCCTGCACTCGCTCCAACAGCCGATCAATGAGTTTCGCTCGTCGTCTCATGCCCGGCGTCTTCAGCATGATCTTGGGCATGACGTTCATGACGTGAACGCTGAGTACCCGTTCCTTATACGTGGCGAGATCACCAATGAGGTCCTGCGAATCGACGCCGACGAAGAACGGAGAGACCTGGGCGTTGATCATCATTCGCGACGTATTGCTGGCAGGAAGAGCGTCTCCGACCTTCCAGTTCGACATGAACGCCCGGGCATTGTCATAGACCATGTCCAATTGACCTTCAAGTCGAGTGCGGGAATATGCGGGCTGCAGGGATTTCCGCAGGCGGAAGTGATCCGCGCCATCCAGGGAGGGGAGCACACCTGCCGCCCCGTATTCTTTCTCAAAGTTATGGAAGTAGTCCCTGGCCCGCAGGTACATGCGCCCCTGCCGATGCGCCCACCTGTTTGTGGCGGGTCCGGCCAGGAACACGAGGGGCTTCATGAATGGGGGCTTGATCTGAAACACGGGGCCATACGTCTCGGCCAGTTTTCCGAACAGCGCCGGAATGTTCCCGCTTCTCAGATGCTTATTGAATAACAGCTTTCTCAGGGAAACGGTCGGGATCTTCTTGGCCAGTCCTGACCGGCGAAGCAGAGGGCCGGCAAGGTTCTGAGAAACGGCCTCCGCGATGGATCGGCCGATTACGTCCATCCTGGAGATCTGCGCTATCCGCTCTTCCTCCTCTTCTTCGATGGGGAAGATGAAGCGAAACACGTCACACGTATTGACCAGGCAGATGAGAATGATATCTCTCGGTTCAGGAATCTCGTCGCTGAAAATGACCCTGACGATGCGGTTCCTGACGAATTCAGCTGCCGTGTCCCTCCATTCGCCGCCGCCAAATTCGACGCCGCGCGATGTGCGAGCCATCGTCCAGAAATCGCCGTCATGGTGTTGAAGGATGCCAATCCTGACCAGACGGGCAAGGGTATCGTCGATGATGGTCTCTGCGAGCGGCGCGAGGCGTTCAATCCAGTATCTGGTACTTCGCTGCTCAGATTCGGAGGCAATTTCGTCAAGAATGGTATCCAGCGCAATGTCATCCGTATCCGTCTTGTCGACGAGGATGAGCGACTCAAGATCAGTATCGATGCGGCCCAAGAGGGACAGTTCCGCAATGGCCGCGCCAACGACAACACAGTTGAGGTTCCAGCCAGGCACCTGGTGGAAGTAACCGTCCTCCTCATTGAGGAGGATCAGAATGAGTTCTTCCGGCAGGCTGAGAGTCTGTGTCTCCGCGCCGTCAGCAGCAACCGTCATTGGCTATAGTCTCCGGCCATCATTGCGCCATACGCAGATTGGGTGCCACCTACCAGTATACGTTGGCGCGTATAGCTTCAACAAATGAGCTATACGCTTTGAGCGCCGCGCCTGACCTTTCTGAATCGACGGCCGTACATGATGTTTCCGTAATAGTTGAACACCTGCCTCGCCTCTTCATCGTCGAAGGGATAGTCCGCGCCGAGCTGCCGCGCGGCAGCGAGCCCAGTGACAAAGCACGTTTCCTGGCTGTTGACGAGTGTATGCGCGCCGCAGTGCCAGGTTCGTCTCTTGCCCTGGATAAAACGAAAGAGGGTGACGAGCAGGGCGATATGCCGCACGTCGTGGATGATGTGTTGGAACGACATCGTCTTGACGATCTTTCCCTCATCGATGGGACTGACGGCGTTGTACGTCACGAGGCAAGGCTTATCGGAGCCGCTCGCCCACGGCTGCTGATTATGCATGATGTACGTGATCTGGTAGTTGTCCGGCCTCTCGCCGTACTGCTCGATGTAGTTGCTCCGCGTCTCCAAGGCCTTCATATCATCATCCGGCAGCACCGAGGAATCAGCGTGGACAACGGCGTCGCCGTGGAGCGAGGAATCGTAGCGGACAGACGAGAGGATGTAGCGCTCAAGGCGCGTGGGTTCGTCAAGGATTGCTAATGATTGATTCGCGTTGCAGGCGAGGATCACGTCATCGAACTCTTCTCGGGAACCGTTCTCGTCCTCAATGACCACGCCGGAGGCCTGCCGATACACCTTTCGGACGGGACGATTGAGATAGATCTTGTCCCGAAACTCGAGGGACAGGTTCTCGTAGATGCGGCGGGTGCCCTGGTCCCATGTCTGCATCGTTGTTGCCCTCTCGATGTCGAAGAATTCGAGGTACCGGGCGAAGAGAGACGCAGGCATGGCGAATACATCCGTCGCCATCAGGAAATTGACGAACATGGGCTTGAGAATCTTGTACTTGAAGTCATCGGAGAACCTGCCCAGCTTGAGCACCCGTCCCATGCTGATGTAGTTGTACGGGTTGAGCGCATTGAGGAGCCGTGAGCGGGAACGGGTCAACCGCCCAAAGCGGTGGAGACGACGGAGCAGTCGTTGGAATTTCGCTATGTCGGGCGCTAATTCCTGCCTGAGATCGGAATCAAAGTCGTGCGCGTAGCTTCCGTCTCCGTATTTCACGCTATAGCTGAAACGTGTTTCGAGCATGTCTATGCCAAACCTCTGCATCAGGAGAAGCACATGCTGGTAAACAGACGGGATGAGGGCGGTGACGGAGATGTCAAACGGGACGGAGCTGCCGTCATTTTGCGGCATATCGACTGTTACCGCATTGCCACCAATCTGATCACGGGCTTCAAAGACTCGGAAATCAAACCTGTCCGGGTGGTGGCTCAATCCCCACGCTGCGCCCAAGCCGGAGATACCCGCCCCAACGATGGCGATGCGCCGCATCTCTGCTTTACTCTCAGTGGATTCCATGTCAGAGCCCTGCTACACCAGCAGTGTCCACCGGGCCTGCGCGCACACGATCAAACTGTTCCGTGATGGAATCGTCCGGCGGGGCGGTGAGCCGCGTGGCCAGCCAGGCGGCGGCAAAGGATGTTATGAAGCCGGGGGCGGCGGCGATTGCCATATCAAACATGCCCCAGGGACCGCCGGAACTGAATTGCCAGATTGTAACGGTAACGGCGCCGGCAATTATCGCGGCTGTCGCGCCCCAGAGATTGAATCGTCGCCAATACAGGGCAAGGATGATTGCGGGGCCGAATGCCGCCCCCATGCCTCCCCATGCATAGGCAACAAGGCTGGAGATGGAGTCCGGCGCGATGATGGCGGATGCTCCGGCAGCCGCGCCGATGATGAGAAGCATAAGCCGCCCGAGCCATACCTTGCCGGACGCCCCAAGCATCCGGACGGATTCTATCCGCGCTGCGTAGCGCCTGACGGCAGGCAGGTCATCGGTGGCAATGGCGGAACCGAGCAGGAGTTGGGAGTCCGACGTGCTCATGATTGCCGCCACGACGCCGGTGAGGAGCAAGCCGGTAAAGAGGGGGATGAAGAATGCCTCCGACGCGACGAAATAGACACGCTCCGGGTCGTATTCACCCGCGTCACCCACCAGTGAGCCAATCACGCCAATTTCCTGCAGGGCGGGCTGTGCTACCAGCCCAAACAGGAAGCCAAACGAAAAGATGAGGATGATCCAGAGCGTTCCGATGTTCCGGCTCCGGTTGATCTTCTGCTCGCTTTCCACGGCCATGAATCGCTGCAGAATACGCTGGGAACCGAACGAGCCAAGCCCCCATCCGGCGGTCGACAGCAGGAAGACCACGCCAATGACTTCACCCTCGGTGCCCGTAAACGGATTCAGGAACCCATCGCCACCAAGGCCGCCAAATGGCTGAGCCGTGTTGGCGATCAGGACAAGCGGCAAGGTGATGAAGCTGACCAGCATGACCAACGCCTGTACGACGTCCGTCCTTGAGACGGCCATGAAACCACCGATAAAGGTGTAGGAAGTGACTGCGAACAGGGTGATCAATACACCCTGGTTGTGTGTAGAGCCGAAGACCGTTTCCAGCAGCTTTGCTCCGGCAATAAGGCCGGAGTTGATGTAGAACATGATGAAGAAGATGGTGAGTACCGCAATCAGCGCGCGGAGCATGCCGCTTGTATCTCCGAAGCGCTTTTCAAAGAAGTCTGGCAGCGTCAGGGATTCCGTGGCGATGGTGTACCGCCTGAGCCGCGCTCCAAGAATCGTCCAGGTGAACCAGGAGCCCAGGACCATTGCGACCACAGTCCACAGATGCACTGCGCCCTCAGAAAAGGCGAGGGCAGGAAAGACAAGCATCGTCCAGCCGCTGGTCGATGACGAGCTGGCGCTCAGGGCGGACGTGAAGCTGCCCATGCGCCGCCCCGCCAGCACGTAGTCTGTCATTTCGCGCATCTGGCTCGCGCGGAAGACAGCAATCGCGATCAGCGTCAGGAAGTAGAGCAGGAAAACGACAACGATCGCCGCGTGGAACTCCATGGCGCTATCTTAGGTCAGACATAACTTTCGATAAAGGATCGTGATGGATTTCGATTTTCAGGGGCATCTTGACGCGGTGGAGCGTTCCGTGGAGTACACGGAGCGGGAGGGAAAGGCAGCTGCGGCAATCACCCTTTCACGCAGCTTTGAGGCGTCGGCAGAAGAGTTGTGGGATGCCGTGTCTAACGTGGAGCGAATCCCTTGTTGGTTTCTGCCCGTCAGCGGCGACCTCAAGGCCGGTGGGCGATTCCAGCTCGAGGGGAACGCGGGCGGCGAGATACTGGCCTGTGAGCCTGTATCGCGTTTCGCGGCGACGTGGGAGTTCGCCGGGGATGTCAGTTGGGTGGATGTGCATGTCGAGGACCTTGAGGGTTATGCGCGCCTGACGCTTACCCACACTGCCTTGCTCTCACCCCACTGGGATGAGTATGGAGCGGGGGCAACGGGCGTCGGCTGGGAGATGGGTCTGATGGGCCTCGCAATTCATCTTGAGCATCTGGACGCGCCGCTGCCGGAGGACGACGCGTTCACGAAGACGGCTGAGGGCAAGGCGTTCATTGCGGACTGCAGCGCAGCGTGGGCAAAGGCATCAGCCAGTGCGGGAACGGACAGCGACGCCGCCCACGCCGCGGCCAGCCGGACGACGGCGTTCTACACGGGCGAGTCCGCAGAGTAGTTTTCGCGGCGCGGCGACAAAAGGACGTCGCGTCGATTACTTATGTTCGTGCTTGTCCGGCTTGCGGGCGTGGATGAAGTACATCGGTGTGAAGATGCCCAAGCGGCCGGCCTCCGCCATGGCCGCCGCACAGAGGTTGAGGGTGTGCGCGACACGGGCGGACCCCTTGGGGGCGATGCGCAACGCTTCCAGCGCCTTTAGCGTGCCGTGCGTGATTGCCCGTCCAATTCGTGAACTGCGGAAGCCAACAAAGGATAGGCCACTGCCGGCCAGCGGCTGATACCACGGGATGGACGGTCCCGACTGCTCAGCCAGATCTCGTGTTTCAAGGACCTCAAAACCGAGTGCGTGCAGAACATCATCGACTGTTTGGCGTTCATCAATGTTTATCAGGCCGCCGCCCAGCTCAATGTCCGCCTTAAGCTTAAGATGGCGGGGATTATTGGGGTCGAACCGATCCGTCATGCAGTACTCGTAGACGGCAAAACGGGCGCCCGGCTTAAGGAGCCGCAGTATCTCGCCGTAGGTGCTTGTCTTGTTCGGGGCGCAGCAAGTGGCTTCAATCGAGTAGATGGCATCGTACGACTCGTCCGGGGCATCCACGTTGAGGAAATCGCAGTCGATAAACTCTGTCAGGTGAGAAAGATCCAACTGTTTCGCATAACTGCGGGCACGATCCAACTGATAGCTGTTGTTATTGACTCCTACGATCTTCGCACCGGAATAGCGGGCAATTTCCAGCATTGACCCGCCAATGCCACACCCAAGATCAGCGACAGTCATCCCCTCTTTCAACTCAAGCGCGTCTGCCAGACGGTGCTCGTGGCGGACGAGAGATGCCTTGAAGGTCTCTCCGGGCGTGCGCGGGGCGAAGTGAAAGGATTTGCCCCACCCGTACTCATAGAAATCGGTCACAAGGTCATAGTAGAGACTGATGATGTCAGTTTGACTCTCGGCGGCATTCTTCAACTCGCCACGCTGTGCCGAATGGTGTCGGTCTTCATAGGAACGCATTGCCGGTGCGACACCACCGCTGCTGAGTCTGTTCCTAAGTGCCCTGGTGATTTTGACGGCCATCTGTGTACTCCCGAACGGTTCAACCTACGGGCGTCAATGGGGGTAGCCTACGGACGTGTTCGTATGGCGTCAACTACAGCAGGTCACGTGCCAAGGAGTCCGGCCTGCCGCTGATTCGGCTTCACGTGTTGGCCGAGCAACCTTCCCTAGTCGGTCGGGCGCGGCGTCCACGCTCGAATGCGCTTGCCGTAGAACAGCCTGCCTGTCAGACCGTCGGACCTTGTGACGATGGACAATGCGCCCTCCGCGGACCAGCGCGGGTCGCGGGGCCCGTTGGGAGACATATCCGTCCTCACCCATCCCGGATCGAGGGCGTTGACCGACACCTTTCCCTTCAGTTCGTTGGCAGTAGCGAGGGTGAGCGCGTGCAGGGCGGCCTTGGACACGCCGTACGAGTCCCGCATGTTAGGACCAAGGATGCCGGAGCCGGAGCCGACGTTGAGGATTCGTGGGTCTTCTGACCGCAGCAGCAGCGGCAGGATGCGTTTGGTGCAGTAGTAAGGCCCGTGAACGTTGATCTGCATCGTCGTTAGAAAACTGTCGTCGGGCCCCTGGGTGAGACCCCGTTCACTTTCATCAAGCACACCGGCGTTGTTCACGAGGATGTCGACCACGCCCCACTCGTTCTCGGCCCACGACACGACGCGGTCAATCTCAGTGGGCACCGAGACGTCGGCGACGAGAGTTGTGAGCGCAGGAAGCTGCTCCTTTGCCCCATCAAGCTTTGCGGAGCTGCGGGACACCGCCAGCACCTGAGCGCCCTCCGCGAGGAATAGTTCCGAGATTCTGAAGCCGATCCCGCGGCTGCCCCCCGTAACGATGACCCGGCGTCCTTCCAACTGCATAGTCAACTCCCCATTCGTTATGTTTAGGCCATTGAACAGCCTCTGCGCATTGGGCGTCAAATGAGGAACTCGAGATAACAACACACCGGTAGTCTCAGGAATCGACATCTGTGAACAAAGCAACCTTCAATGGTAGAGTTCTGGCAGGGAGATTACCTGAATTTTGACTTCAAGAAGCGCCGAGCTGCCGATACAGTTCGAGCCGGAAGAGGCCACGTCCCTCTGGGTCACTCTGATTGTGGGGGCCCAGGGCGCGGTGCTCATCCTTGCGCCGACCGTGCTGAACGTCGCGGTGGCGATTCAGGCGTCCAATCTCGATGACACTCATTTGGCCTGGGGCGTGTTCACCGCGTTGCTGATAACAGCGGCGATTACGGCGCTGCAGTCGTTCCAGGTTTGGCGATTCGGCGGGGGACACATCGTCCTCACATCCCCGGCGGCGCTGTTCATCGCAATCATGGCGGCCTCAATGTCCGCCGCCGGACCATCGATGTTCGCGAGCCTGCTTGTGATCTGCTGCGTCATCCAGATTGGTCTTGCATTCTGGCTGCCAACGTTCCGCCGAATCTTCACGCCGGTGGTCATAGGCACGGTGACTATGTTGATCGCCGTCAGCGTGCTGCCAATCGCATTCAACAGCATTCAGAACCTGCCCGATAACGCGCCCAATGCGTCCGGTCCACTCATCGCCGCGGCAACAGTAATCGTCTCGATCATCATGACCTTGCGTGCCAGGGGGCGGTGGCGTCTTGCGGGGCCATTTGTCGCCATCGTGGCCGGCTATCTGGTCGCGGTTGCCTTCGGGTTGGTCGAAACGGAACGAATCGGCCGCGCCGCCTGGTTCGGCATCCCGGAGGTTCCGGAGCTTGGATTTGATCTGACGTTTAGCCAAGAGTTCTGGGCGCTTCTGCCCTCGTTCGCGATTCTGACGCTTGTAATCGGAATCAAGACGATCAGCGACGGCGTTGCGATCCAGCAGGGCTCGAGACGACAGCCACGGGCGATCGATTTTCGCCAGATCCAGGGCATGGTGAGCGTGAACGGCATCGGCATGCTGCTGGCCGGAATCTCCGGAACTCTGCCGCCCATGTCGTATTCGTCATTCAGCCTCTCATTGATCAGCCTCACCGGAGTCGCCGCGCGCCGGGTCGGCATCGGCGTGGCGGTTGTGATAGTAGCCTTCGCCTTTTTCTCAAAGGTCACTGCCCTGCTGTTGACGATTCCCGGCCCCGTGTTAGGAGCGTACTTGATGCTCGCCATGGGCATGCTCTTCGTCAGCGGCTTGCAGACCATCCTTCGCGACGGCCTGGACCAGAAGCGCGTCCTGATAGTTGCGCTCGCAGGTTCGTTGGGTCTTGGCCTGCACAATCACCCCATCATGGCGGACCTCTTTGGCGAGGTCATGGGCGGATTGCTGGGCAACGGCGCTACGATCGGGGCCGTTGTCGCGATCGGAATGACGTTCCTGTTCGAATCTTTCGGCGCGCGTCTGTCGCGCCTTGAGGTCACGCTGGAGAACACCTCGCTCCCGGCAATCGATGAGTTTCTCACTGGCCTGGCGTCCGGATTGCGGTGGAACGAGGCATCCACGCTGCGTCTGCGCGCCGCGGGCGAAGAGACGTTGGCCACCTTACAGGAGCAGCAGGACGACATCGAGAACTCAGCCCCTCCGAGATTGGTTATCAAGGCGCGGCCACAGGGGAGAATAGTGGACCTGGAGTTCGTGGCAACGACGCAACATGAGAACATCGAGGACCAGCTGGCATATCTGACCGACGAAGGCGCGATACCGACAGCCGACGATCTCTCACTCCGCCTGCTGAGATTCCACGCCTCCGCCGTGCGCCACGAGAAGTTCTACGGCGTAGACATCGTCACAGTCCAGGTAGAGGGCAGTCCTTAGCGAAACGCGAGGACCTACCCACGGCGGACGGGATGGTGGGTGCGGTGGTGGTGGGCCTAACGGGATGATACTGCGAACTTTCAGGTGGGAGGTGGCACTCTGAGGAGGCCCCCGAATTGGACTGCCTGCCTATGCCGCCACCCAACCTTCTGATAGAACTTCAGCCTGCTCTAGTACGGTCCGTGTCGCCTTCTCCTGCTTGTCGGGCGGATAGCCGTGCTTGCGGAGAATCCGCCGAATCATCACACGCAACCTGGCTCGCACGCTCTCCCGCACGGTCCAGTCAATGGTCACATTGTTCCGGACAGTCTGCACGAGTTCTTGGGCGATGGTTCGCAACGTCTCGTCACCGAGCACCTTAACTGCGCTGTCGTTAGTCTCCAGAGCGTCATAGAAAGCAAGTTCATCATCAGTGAGGCCGATCCGTTCGCCCCGCGCGTTCGCCTCACGCATTTTCTTCGCGAGATCGATCAATTCTTCGATGATCAGTGACGCTTCGACGGAGCGGTTCTGATAGCGGCGCAGGGTCTTTTCGAGCATCTCAGCAAATGACCGCGCCTGCACAACATTCGTGCGCCGTCTCGTGGAAACCTCGCCGCGCAATAGCTTTTGGAGTAATTCAACCGCAAGGTTCCGATGCGGCATCCCTCGCACCTCCGCGAGAAATTCATCAGAAAGGATGGAGATATCAGGCTTCTCAAGTCCGGCTGCCGCGAAGATATCCATGACGCCTTCGGATGCGAAAGCCCGGGAGATGATTTGTCGCACGGCCAGATTCAAGTCTTCCTCTGGCCGCGCCTCAGTCTCTGCTCGCTTGACCAAGGCCGAATTGACTTGCTGAAAGAACGCCACATCATCCCGGATGCGTTCCGTTTCTTTGTGCGGAACTGCCAACGCAAACGCCTGGGAGAGGTCTCGAACTGCGGCGCGCCAACGATCTTTCCCGTCCTCCTGCGCAAGAATGCGCTCCTGTCCTGCTGGAACGAGGCTCAGCCGCTCTTGTACAGAGCCAGACGTCCAGCCGGACCAATCAAAGCCATGCATCATCCCCAGACAGACCTCATACTTCTCCTGCATTGCGGCTACCGCCTCGGCCTTGTCGAGCGTCGTCTCCCCGCGCCCGCCGCTCTCTGTGTATGACGCCAACGCCCTCTTCAGGTCCTGCGCCAGCCCGAGGTAATCAACGACCAGCCCGCCCGGCTTGTCCTTGAACACGCGGTTCACTCGCGCAATGGCTTGCATTAGACCGTGACCACGCATCGGCTTATCGACATACATCGTGTGCAGGCTCGGCGCATCAAATCCCGTCAACCACATATCTCTCACCAGGACAATCTGTAGAGAGTCGTCGGCGTTACGGAATCGCTTGGCCAGCGTCTCGCGCCGTGACTTGTTCCTGATGTGTGGCTGCCAGTCCGGCGGATCGGAGGCTGAACCGGTCATCACAACTTTGATGGCGCCCTTGTCATCGTCATCGCTGTGCCAATCAGGCCGTAGACTGACCAATTCCCCGTAGAGATCGATGCAGATGCGGCGGCTCATGCAGACGATCATGGCCTTGCCCTGCAGCGTCTCCAGTCGTTGCTCAAAGTGCTCGACGATATCTGTGGCAATCTGTTTCACTCGCTTGTCGGAACCGACAACCGCCTCCAGCTGCGCCCACTTCGTCTTGAGTTTCTCCTTGCGCTCGATTTCCTCGCCCTCGGTGGCGTCCTCGAAGTCGGGATCGATCTGCGGTCTCTCGCGTTCGTCAAGCGCCAGCTTGGCCAGACGGCTTTCGTAGTAGATTGGCACCGTCGCGCCGTCCTCGACTGATCGCTGGATGTCATAGACGCTGATGTGCTCCCCAAACACGGCCCGCGTGTTGGCGTCCCGCGTCTCGATTGGCGTTCCTGTGAATCCGACGAATGACGCGTTCGGCAGCGCGTCGCGCATGTGCCGCGCAAAGCCGTCGATAAAATCGTATTGGCTGCGGTGCGCCTCGTCAGCAACGACGACGATGTTGCGCCTCTCCGATAGGGCGGGATGAGCATCCCCTTTCTCATCGGGAAAGAATTTTTGGATGGTCGTGAACACCAGTCCGCCAGCGTTTATGGAGAGCTTGTCCCGCAGGTCCGCCCGCGTCACTGCTTGCATCGGCGGTTGACGCAGCAAATCCTGGCACCGCGCGAACGCGCTAAAGAGCTGGTCATCCAGATCATTGCGGTCCGTGAGCACGACGATGGTCGGATTCTCCATCGCCGGTTCGCGGATGATTGCTCCGCTGTAGAACGCCATGGTCAGACTCTTGCCGGAGCCTTGGGTGTGCCAGACGACACCGATTCGCCGGTCTCCGGGCTCCCCGCCCGGCCTCGTGCCTGATTCATAGCCGCCGTCTACTCCTGCGACGTACAGCTCCTCCCGTTGTAGCTGTGCCGCCCGCAGCGTCTCACTCACCGCGACGTTCACTGCGTGGAACTGGTGGTAGCCCGCCATCTTCTTGGTGAGCGCCCCGCCATCGTCCTCGAATACGATGAAGTCCCGAATCAGCCGGAGAAAACGCCACCGATCGAAGACGCCCTGCAACATCACCTGCAACTCAGTCATGGTGGGAGATGCTAGCACCTCGCCGCCGATGGTGCGCCACGGCTTGAACCACTCGCGTCCTGCCGTCAGCGTGCCGATGCGCGCCTGTGTGCCGTCTGAGATCACCAGCGCCTCATTCATGGAGAACAGCGTCGGCAGTTCCGATTTATACGTCTGGAGTTGCTGCCACGCCGTCCAGATGGTGGCCTCCTCATCGGCGGGGTTCTTGAGTTCCATTATTCCGAGCGGCAGGCCGTTGACGAACAGCACGACGTCCGGTCGGCGTGTGTTCCGATTCTCCGTGACGGTGAACTGGTTCACGGCGAGCCAGTCATTAGCATCGGGGTTATCGAAGTCGATGGCGAATGCCTGCGCACCCCGAATTCGTCCGTCGCCATCCCGATATTCGACGGTGACGCCGTTCACGAGCATCCGATGAAAGGCGCGGTTGCGCACCTCAAGCGTGGAGCCTTCCGGCCGCGTTAGCCTGCGGTACGCATCATCTAAGGCGGGGGCGGGCAGCCCGGGGTTCAGTTCAGCGAGCGCGTCCTTGAGTCGCCGCTCCAGCACGACCTTATCAAAGGCGGCGCGCTCCGCTGACGGCCCATCCGGCGCGATATCCGACCCATGCGTCACTCCCCACCCAAGCTCACTCAGCCACGCAAGCGCAGCCTCTTCAACATCAGCTTCCTGGAGGGTGGTCATGACTCGATCTGCCTCAAGGGTCCCTGCCCAATTGCAGCGCGAATTCGCGCGGTTAGCCTTTCCCGTAGTTCGCTCTCATTGGTCCACACAATGTGATTGAAATGACTGGTGTCAAAATGTGTATCGTTAAACGAATCTGCTTGGCATGTGAAGATCACATCCAAACCTAGGCCATGTGCGAAGCCAGCTTCGTAATAGACACTTCCACGTGCCCCATCTTCGCCGTGACTAAAGTCGGCGACGATGAAGCGTGATCGCCGGATTTCGGCAATAACCTCGTCTTCAATCTTATTGATGTGTTCTTTGTGGGTAATCAAAAACGGTCTGTAACCTGCGTCACTTATGGCGGGGGCAATGCCTCCGTCGTAAGCGCCCTTTAGTTTGTCGTCGAGCCACATAGCGACAAAAGCCTGGGATGCTCCCTCATTCAGTTTTTGGCGCCGAATATGTTCATGCCCATCAACAGTGACCCGCACGTTTTTCGGAACTGTGAAAGTGCCATATTGACGCCCAACTTGCATTTCGTTCGCGTCCACATACCCCTTTTTCATAAGGTCATGGATAAGAAAACCAACCTCCCTTTCCTCTATGGATTCTGACCACGCCAATACTCCAGGCGTTATGCTGTTGAGGCTAAAATCGCTACCTACTATGTGGCTCTGGGCCGCCATGTACCGTAAGAGTCGATCAGCACGCCCCGCTATGGGAAGTGGCTCACGGCTCTTGATCCCGTCGATGGTCGCCCGCGTTATGGTGGGAAACTCATCGTCATTCGAGTAGTGGTCAATGAGCCATGTAGTAAGTTGGGCACGTTTGCCTGTGTTAAGGCGACTAAGCTCAAGGTCCGCGCCATCTCTCACGACAAAATAGGAAACGGTTGTGCGCTCTGAACCTTCTACCTGAATTCTATTCCCGCTAATGAGGGACACGGTTGCGGTGTAATCGGCTCCCCAGATTGGACAGTGTTGATTCATCCCGCGCCCCCCTTACACCCGCACCTCTCCGCTCACCAGCTGCCGGAACAGCGCACACCACCCAAGCTCACTCAACCACGCAGGCGCAGCCTGCTCAACGTTTAATTCGGTAGTGGTGGTCATCGTTCAACCCGGCTTCGAATAATCTCACGAGACCGCCTCACACTGCCCCAGGCGAAGCCCGCCAAAAGAGAGATAGCCATTGAATACGCTCACGTCAACCCTTGTGCGCTTGAACCGAGCGGGTAATTTCGTCTCAGGGGATGCAAGCACCCGGAAGGATGACGACCAACGATCGCCCCGTGCCACGACTTCGTGGACACGACCGTCGAAGTTAATGCTGAGGACGCGCCCGTCGAAGCTGAGAGTCATCTCAGCTTCACCTTCGAGCCAAAGAATCTCCTCCTGTAGCTTTCGCCGCAGGGGCCGGGCATAGTCCCTGTCGATATCGCAATGTGGACGCGCTCGGTAGGCCCTTTGCTCTGCCACAAACGGTATGAGTTCCCAATTCTCCTCGCCTTTCACAAACCAGTCCGGCAGAGGGCCTAGATCCCTTTTGTCAGACTTGATAGCGTAGCTGACCCATGCCGCGGCTTCCAAGGGGCTCTCCAAGTTTCCAGGGATTTCACTGTCTATTTCGGTGATCTCTGTACCGGTGTTAATGACGCCATGGATCCTGACCGCCAATGTCGCAAACCTGTTCATCGTGCGTGTGCAGAACAGATCGAAGTTAGAGAACGGATACACAACGGCGTCGGTGCCGGGTGCAGGTTCCCTGAGTCCATGCATGCCGAAAAGCCGGACGTCGGCTCCATCTCCGGAATTCCGGGTCCGGCGTTGCCCCTGCCAGCGCTCGAAACCGAGCTCGATAAGCGAGTCAAGGGTCGGGCATGAAACATTCATTCCCTAACCTCCATAGCGTATTCGGATCCTCACACCCGCACCTCTCCGCTCACCAACCGCGGCAATAGCACATCCCGCTGCTCAGCCAAGGCGCGAGATTCGCGTTCGTGCTGGTTTATGAGCGACATTAGCTCTCCGGCAATCCTGTGGAATTCGATGAGTGTATTTTGTTCTGGGATCAATTGATCATTCAAGTAAGCGAGATTACGGTTTAGACCTGGCACCGCTGAGTCGGCGGCAATCGACGGCAAGTCCTGCAGCTCAAGCGCATAGCGGACGTAACTGAGGCTGAGGGAGCTGATGGCCGGCACAATATAGAAAGTAGTGTCGATCGGGAAGAAATCGGACTGTACCCAAGTGACGACACCAGGATTTCCCTTTCTCCCAACTACTACTCCCGGCCCCTGTACAAGAGCCTCGTTGTGCCAGCCAACTTGCCCGTTAGAACCAAAGACTGCGATGTCTCCTGACTTGCGGTTGTCGGCCTTTAGCGCCTTACCGTATTCAAGACGAATGACTTCCCCCAGCGGCCTCACATCCCAGCCCTCCGGGATGTCACCGAGCTGTGAGGCGACGAGGCGGTCCGGGAACAGTTCCCACAGATCAGCGGGGAGGCCGGGGAGCGATTCTCCGCGATGCCATCGACCCTCCATCTTGGCCCGAACCGGCTCGAAATCGACGAACCACGATGTGAACAGCGCCCGCGCCATCCCCTCAAGTGTCTCGTTCATCCGACGGTTCAACTCGATCTTGTCGTCGAACGCCCCCAACACCCCCGCAATCTCCCGCTGCTCTTCCAACGGTGGGAGGGGGACGGTCAAATGGCTGAGTGACTCAGTCGGAACACGTTGGCGACCGGAGGTGCCCGTCATCTGGGAGATTGCGTACTGCCGAACGCCGTCCCACTTGGTCAAATAGTAGGCATAGTCGGTGTCCGATGATTCGGGGCGGCCGCGAATGATTATGAATTCGGTTGACCCGTGAGCTTCCTGGACATCATCTATAGGTAGGTATTGTGCGATCTTGCCATTCTCAAGACAGGGAGTGATCCTTGCCATCAGTGTGTCGCCCCGCTGGAATCGTGATCCGCTTCCCTTGAAATCTCGTTCCTCAGACGCTGTCGCCGACCTACGATCACCGTTGACGGCGGCCATATCAACGAATGGATAGGGGTCTCCCCGACTTAGCCGCACTTGAGGGTTGACCAGTACAGCATCGCTGAACGCTACTTCGCGCCAGCCGGAGGGGAGGGGGGATGGGGAGGTCATGGGCGGCTCAAGATTAGCTTTCCTCTTGATTCAGGTGGTGATTACGCAGCAGGACATACAGGATTGAGGGCGAGGACAGCGTATTCAGAGGCGCTATTAGCGCCCCCGCTACTGCAGGGATCCACGGGCCGGATGACAAATCGGAAATCCAGCCCCCCGCGACATAGTCCGTGGCCAAAATCGTCGCGATGCCGGTCGTTGCAACCACTGTGGCAGTAAGCGACAATTTGCTCGACTGTTCAAGCGGCACTTGAAGGTTCTCATCGTGCGGTATGCCCAATCGTCTGAACACAGGGATTATGAGTCGTGGCGCCCAAGGTCGAAGCTTCGTCACCCAAAAGAACTGCCCAACGAGTTTTAACAGTATTAGGACGCCTACACCAACCAGAAAGAGCAACAAATCGTCATCAAGCTTCGACGCAACGGCAGGGATTAGGAGCCCGATCCCCAACCCAACCAGTGCTCCGAAAACGGCCCTCGACACCAAAGTTGCAACTGCCATGAGTCGAGGCTCGTCAACAAACCACTTGGCAAGGAGTTCTAAGGTTCCATCACTATTGGTTGACATCTGTTTACCCCCACGCTCTCCTGGAGTTCTCCGCTAACCCTTAATCCTTCCGTCCGCCGCCGCGGGTGCGGTTCTGCGGCGGGTTCTTGCCGCCGTGATTGTCGCGATAGGTATCCAGCCTCTCTTGCTCCCACTTGCGAGCCGCGGGGCGAGACATCTTCCGCGTCTCCACTTTCATCGTGCCGGTCTTGCCGTCAGCCTTGTGCTCAGGCGCACGGCGGGCCGGGTCTTTCGTAATGCCGACGTAATCGATCCGGTTGTTCGAACCACGCAAGGTGTATCCCTGCGCTTTGCCGCGACTGCCGCCTGATGATGACCCTCCACGGCCGCCTCGTGAACCACTGCTTCCCTTGCCTGTCATGACAGGCTCCTTTCCCTGCCCTACTCGGCAGCACTTGCTTCTTGCGCTTCTTCCTCAAACTGCTTGCGAACCTCGCCGGAACCGACGAACTGGGAGAGCAGGCGATAATTGCGCTGCTCATACCGCACGCGACCGGCGATGACCGCCGGGTGGACCTCATATTTCTGGGCCAACTCGATAACCTCCATCGGTGTGAGATTGTCGAACATCAGGGACGATTCCCAATCGTCGCTGGGCGGCCAGAGCGCATCCTCCGCCCATCTGTCTGCCGCAATCTCCACGTCCTCGACCGGCTGTGTTTCCGTCCTGGGCCCGCGCAGGCTGAGGTCATCGATGAATATACTTGCGCCGTCGTCACCGTCAAGGTGATAGGCGACGTGCGCCAGTTCATGCAGCAGGGTGAACCAGAAGTTGTCGATGCGGTCATAGCGCAGGGTCAGCCCGATGACAGGCCGACCATCCACCAAGCGCATCGCCGCGCCGTCCAAGTGCGTACGTGGCAGGTGGGGCACGATCTGCAGTGCGATGCCAAAAGCGGCAAGGACATCCTTTGCGAGACGGGGGCCTTCGGCAAACCGGCTCATGCGTGCCAAATCGCGAAGGGCTTCGTTCCAGTCTTCAAACTCACGGAATTCGGCTCGCGGCGGAGACTCATTCGCTTGTGCCATGACTTGCCAGCACCACGCCGTGAGGGCGTAGGGATCCGCCTTGGCGTTGACGCGTGTAAGGTCGTTCTTGCGGAACAGGGCGGTGGTTGCGACCTGCGGCGCGCCGGCGCGATCCATCAACCCACGGACGATTGCCTCCGCGCGGTCTTTCAGATTGCCCGTCTTCTTCATCCCGGCCCATTCGGCCATAGCCTTGAGAGGGAACCGTTTCCAGTCCAGGTCCAGCTCGTTCTTATCGAATGAGACGGATGGGTCCTGTAAGAGAACATCGGCGGGGATGCCGAGGTGCTTGTGGAGCGCGCGCGCCATCGCCATGGTGATGTCCCGTCTGCCGGATAGCACCTCTGAAACCTTGGAGGCGCTGCCGATAAGCGGGATCAGGTCGCGGCGCGTCATGCTGCGCTGATCCATGACAAATTCGATAGCTCCAATGGCGGTTGGCAAGCCGATAGGATAGTGCACGTCCTCGTAGTGTTCGATGAGATCGGCCAGAACGTCCCGCTCATCGCCCTCCGGTGTGTCGATCGGGGCCTGAAAAACATCGGAAAGCCTGGCAAGCGCGGCCTGATAGTCCTCTTCAGTACGAATCGGCCTCACGCCAGCCATTTCACACCTCCTCTGCGTTGATGCGGTCATACTCTGCATGTGTATCCGCGAACCGTATGGACACATCGCGCGCTTCGTAGTTGATCTCGGCGACCAGGCGATATGCGTTTCCCCTGATTCTGAATACAACGCGACTGTTGGGCAGGATACTGGCCCTGGGGAACTGCTCAATGACGTCAGCCGGCTTGGCCCACTCAGCTTCGCGAACAACGGCGTACCACGCCTCCAGCGCAATTCGAGAGTCTGCATGGCGTTCTGAGCACCTCTGGAGCTTATCTCTAGAGAAGATACGCACAGGTCTTCATAGCTCCTCCTGTGATGGCACCATACTACATAGTTCCCAAAATGGCGTCAAGCTATACGAGACAGTTAGGGACTAATTGCCTCCGTCAAAGCCTAAGCGATTCAAATTGGCGTCGATCTCCTTGTCCAGCCGCTGTGCCTCTGCCTGCTGCTCACGCCACTGAGTGGAAAGCCGCGCCATCTTTTCAGCGAACGGCTCGCCATCATCCTCCTGCGGCGCTGCGCCGACATATCCCCCCGGCGTGAGCACATGGCCATGCCTGCGTATCTCTTCCAGAGACGCGCTCTTACAGAATCCAGCCTCGTCCGCATAGTCACCCGCGCCGTCCTTGCCAAGCCATGCGTGGTAGGTATCGGTAATGCGCGCGATGTCATCGGCTGACAGGTCGCGACGCGTACGGTCGATCATGTGCCCCATCTTTCGGGCGTCAATGAACAGCGTTTCACCGCGGCGGGTCTGTCGGTCTCCGCTGGCGCGAGCGCGTGAAAGGAACCACAGGCAGGCGGGTATCTGCGTCGAGCGGAAAAGTTGGCCTGGCAGAGCGATGATGCAGTCGACAAGGTCAGCTTCGATGATGTTCTTGCGGATCTCACCCTCGCCCGATTGTTGCGATGACATGGAACCATTCGCCAGGACGAAGCCTGCCGTGCCGCGCGGCGCGAGATGATGCAGGAAGTGCTGGACCCATGCGAAGTTCGCGCTGCCGACGGGCGGGACGCCATGTACCCAGCGCTTGTCGTCTCTCAGCCGCTCTCCACCCCAGTCGGACACGTTGAAGGGCGGGTTGGCGAGTATGAAGTCTGCGCGCAGGTCCGGGTGGCGATCATTCTGAAAGCTGTCGCCGTACTCGATCCTTCCGTCAATCCCCCGGATAGCGAGGTTCATCTGCGCCATGCGCCACGTCGTGTAGTTGGACTCCTGCCCGTAGATGGGCGGTATGTCCGCTGCCATACCGCCATTGCCGTTTCCGGATTCATGGGCGCGAATGAACTCTATTGACTGTACGAACATGCCGGCAGAACCGCAGCAGGGGTCATAGACCCGGCCGTTGTACGGCTCAAGCATTTCCACGAGCAGCCTCACAACGGAGCGCGGGGTGTAAAACTCACCGCCCTTGCGCCCCTCCGCAAGAGCAAACTGCTCTAGGAAATACTCGTAGACACTGCCGAGGACATCCGTCGCACGTTCTTCTGAGCCGCCGATCTGGATGTTGCTTATGAGGTCAACGACCTGCCCTAGTCGATCCTTATCCAGGGCCTCCCTCGCATATTCTCTTGGGAGCACACCCTGAAGGGCAGGATTATCCCGTTCTATACCACTCATCGCATCATCGATTAGCTGACCGATGGTTGGTTGTCGAGCCTGGTTGCTCAGGTACAGCCAACGCGCTTCAGGCGGAACCCAAAATGCTCTTTGCGCACGATACTCATCTGGGTCTTCAGGATCTGCGCCTTGGTCTTTTTCTGCTACGAGCCGTGCATGCACCTCCTCGAAAGTATCGGAGATGTACTTCAGGAAGACCAAGCCCAGCACGACGTGCTTGTACTCTGCGGCATCCATGTTGTTGCGGAGCGCGTCGGCAGATTTCCAGAGTGTTGCCCTGTAGTCATCGGGCACCGTTGCACTCGAACCAGTTCCGACTTCTGTTTTCCTTGCTCGTCGTCCTCTGGTGGTCATGAGATTAATGTCCTGTCTTTCCTGTGTGATGGACCTTCCTATACGAACCTCTGTTCATGTTATCTCATCTGACGCCTGACGGCGGGCCGAGTGCTGCTGGAGGATGGACTCCAAAACTCCCGTCAATAGTAGTGTCGCGCAGTTTGGGAACAGCGTTACGGACAGATCTAAGTCGACTTGGATTAAGTAGAGGAAACCTTCCTCTAGACCCCCCACCCCTATGGGCAGAGGCCTATGGTTCTCCAACACTGACATCGCGTCGCTTCCGCCAAGTATTCAAAGCCCCGGGGGCGACCGACCCTACGCCCCGTTAGTCATCTATTCTCTATGGAAGACTAAACTGTAAGACGAGGAGAAGATCTGTGACTGAAACCCCAGAATTTCAGGAACGGCGCCCCAGCTCAACAGCTTGCGACGAGGAATGCACCTACGCACCGCCCGCCGACTCTAGTTGCCGGTCATCCAACATCAGAAATTCGTCTTCCACGAGTCATCTCCTTCCCACCACCGCTTTCGGTGTCGATCCTATCTGAGCGATGGTGTTGGCAAACCATCAGCGCCTCGGAAAAATTGGTGCCCTCCAGGCTGGCTTCTGGTGGACCACCTCACAGTCCCGACCAAAACTGAAATGCTCACATTGATGGCTCCACAAAACTCGTTTTCCGCATTACGACGTCGTAAACAACCCCTGACGTTGCTCTCGTTCACACCCTCAATCTCTGTACACCCCGCGTACCTCGAAGGACCATCGCGGGCGACGAAAGGCATGGGGGAGGGATTTCAACGGACCTTCTCGGCGGCCGCGTAGGCTCTAAGGATCACCCGCGTGGATCATCCCTGCAGTGGAAGAAACGCAATCTTTCTTTCCTGAGAGGTCAATCGGAAGGCGGCAAACGCCGATGCAGTTTCCTCAATCGCCAGATACACCGACCGCAATCACGAGGGGATTCAGCCCCAAGCCCGAGATTCTTGCTCCTGCTTGCTGGAATATCCCGTTCTCCGCATGACGACGTGCCAGACACCACTGCAATCATCGATGTCCAAAACCCTCAATCCCTGTACAGCCCTCCCAGCGGAGTTCTGCGGCAAAGAGTCGTTTCGGGCTGGCCTCGGAGCGTGCTGGCGTCATCTTGGAGAGGTCGCCACAGACGTTGATCCAGGCTGTGCCCGGCCCGGTGATCTCACAACAACCCTCATGCATCTGCCGCCATGAGCTCATATGACTATGGAGCTTTAGAGCTCTGGAAACGAACAGCACTCGACACGTAGAGACTGGGCCGACTTCGACCGTAGACAAAATGTCCGTTTCAGCTTTGGCCTTTGCCCCGCTCCTGCCCACCATCTCTCAGACAAAATGACCACCTCAGATACGGCCGATGTTCGTTGCGGAGGGACTCAGCCCCGAACTCGAGATTCTTGCTCCAGTTAGCTGGCATATCCCGTTCTCCGCATCACGACGCGCTAAACACCAGTGCAATCATCGATGGTCAAAACCCTTAATCCCTGTACAGCCCCCGCACTGCTCGACGCAGATTTCGCCTTCAGCCTCACCAGACTGCCCCAGGCGGAGGCTTCACACCATGTCCTGGAAGGCAGGGCTCGTTGACGAGCCTCCCCTCCAGGTCAGTCATGGCGTGAATGAATATCATTGTCATCGTGACGAGAGGAACACTGCGCCACGCGCCAACTGGCGCGAAGCCGCTACTTTTAGAGCGCAGTTACATGAACCTCCGAGGGGCTCAAATTTGTGCGGCGCACGGTTCATCTCAGCCATGCCCATTGGGAGTGGCCGCGTACTAATTGTGAAGAGATCAGCAATGTACATTGACGCCTCAGGGAATTGTGACCTGCACAGATCGTTGGGTAAATTGGACTAACTTGGCCTCCACAACAGCTCATTGCCCTCCAGTGGTATACCGGGCGCACCACCCTGGCAGTTTGGGCATTTCCGCTGAAATATGTCGGTCCGGTTGGCCCCGTAATTTGCCCGGCATTCAGGGCAGTGCATCACGTATACGTACGAGTTGTGGTCGGAGCCGAATCTTAGAGGGTCAGTTCGACCAAGATTGATCTGGTTGTTCCGATTGATGTAGCCGGGACCCGTCGTGCTCTTGCCCGCCAAAGTTCCCCTCCAATCGTCTGGCCACCCTCATGCCTTTCTACCGCCATCCCGCATCAGATGACAAGTGCCTTCTTTCCGCTAGAGCAAGCATCCGACTCACTGGAGCAAGCAATAGTCCGCCCTTGTGCCAAGAGCCCTTGACTGCTCTCGTATGGTTATGACAAGCATCGATGGATGCCCTCATTCCCCGCAGATATGCGCTTGATGGAAGGAGTCTTGGAGTGAAGAGGGAAACCGCGGCAAAAATGCAGAAGGACGAAACATATGAGCCCGTGGCGCTCTATGCTCGCGTGTCCAGCGATCAGCAGGACGTCGATCTGTCCGTGGCGGCGCAGCTTAGGGCGCTGCGGGACCATGCGGCCAAGAACGGACAGATTGTAGTGCGGGAGTACATCGACGAGGCCGAGAGCGGGCGCATCGCCGATCGGCCCGAGTTTAGGAAGATGATCGATGCCGCCACGGCAACGGACGCTCCCTTTACGGAGATCCTCGTCTGGAAGTTCTCGCGCTTCACCCGCAAGCGCGAGCACGCTGTGGCCTTCAAGTCCATGCTCCGCCGCAAGGGTGTCCGCGTAGTCTCCATCACCAAGCACGCCGACGACACCCCCACCGGCAAGCTCATGGAGGCCATCATCGAGAGTGTCGATGAATTCTATTCCGAGAATCTCGCCCAGGAGGTTACGCGCGGTATGCGCGAGGCGGCGGCACGCGGTTTCTGGGTGACGTCCAGCTCTCCCTTCGGCTACCGGCGGGTCTACGTCCAGGACGGGGTGAAGAAGAGGCCCCGCCTTGAGCTCGATCCTCCCGCTGACGCCGTGGTCCGCCGGATCTTCGATATGGTGCTCAAGGGCCAGTCCCTCATGGATGTGACAAAGACCCTCAACGCCGAGGGCGTCGCCACGTCAACCGGCAGCAAGTGGCGCATCACCTCCGTCCACAAGATCCTCGTCAATGAGGTGTACACGGGCACACTCGTCTGGGGCACGGGTGCGAAGGATGGCACGCCGCCCGTCCGCGTCGAGAACGCATTTCCCGCCATCGTCACCCATCAGGAGTTTCGGCGGGTCAACAGCCTGTTGAAGGCCCGCTCGCCCAAGATCGTTCATCCCCGGCGCGCCGCCAGCCCCTACCTCCTCAGCGGGCTGGCCACATGCGCTCTCTGCGGGAAGCAGCTCACCGCTTCGGAAGCAAAGAGCGGCAAGTACACCTACTACGTCTGCCAGTCCATCCTCAAGAAGGGCAGCGGCTCATGCGCCACGCCGCGCATCAACGCCAAGGCGTTCGAGGAGACCATCATCCGTAATCTCCGCGAGAACGTCCTCACCGAGGGCAACATCCGCGGCCTCGTCAATGTCCTCGACGAAGAGATGGACGGCCTGGCGCACGAACAACGCGGGCGACTGGAGTCCATCGAGGGTGAGCTTGAGGACGTGAAACGCCGACTGGCACGCATCTGGCACGTCATTGAGACGACGGACATGGAGATGGCCGACGCGGCGGAGCGTGTTAGGGAACTTCGAGATCGGAAGGAAAAGCTGGAGCAGGCCGCCGATGAGGCGCGGGCCGTGCTGGCGGAGCGATGGGCGCTGCTGGATCGGGCGGAGACGATCACGGCATTCGCAGCGGACATGAGCGAGTTCCTCAAGACTAGCGAACTGACCGAAACCCGATCCTTCATCAGGTCGTTCGTCAAGGACATTCAAATTGGGCCTGGCAAGGCAACAATCGTCTACACGATCCCTATGCCGGAGGATAGCCCCATCGGGGATTCAGATTCTGCTGAACTCGCCTTGACCGATGGTGTTCGCAGTACCATCCGAGGTGGTGGAGCTGAGGGGAGTCGAACCCCTGACCTCCGCATTGCGAACGCGGCGCTCTCCCAACTGAGCTACAGCCCCATGAACAGTGAATCAATTGTAGCGCAGGCGATGGGTGTGCTGGTGCATTCACAGACAAGAAAACGCCGCCCTTTTGGGCGGCGTCCTTTCTCTATGCTTGTGCGTGAGGGATTAGCCGCCGTAGCCTCCTGCGGGGCGTTGTCCGGCACCGTCACCGCCGTCACCTTCAGAGTCCTCAGCGCCGGGGGGCTCATCTTCTGCGATTGGCTCCCACTTCACGAGGGTGACGTCGTCAGTCACATCGTCAAAGACGGCCTGAACGCGCTGCCCGACGGCGAGTGAGCCCGGATCCTCCATCAACTGCTCCTTCGGCATGAGGACGTTGCCGGTCATGCGGGCTCCCTCATCAAGCTGGATGGTGGCGTGGACGTAAGGAGCTTCTTCCGTGAACGAGGGAATGGACGACTGATAGACGGTCGTGTAGGAGTAGACGCGTCCCTTGCCGCTCACCTTTGTCCAGACGAGCTTGTCCATGGGGGAGAGGTCGTACGGGCACACCTCGCGCGGGAAGAAGATGAACTTGTTGCAGACGGTGCAGTACTGCACCCACAACTCATGCTTCTTTGTGCCCTCCCAGAACGGCCGTGACACGTCCGGGTTGAGCGTCGCTCGCGGCAACGGCTTGTTGTATTCGCTCGTCATGACTCTGCGTCCCCTTAGCGAATCTCGCCTTTGACGTTTCTCTTCTTGTCTCTAGAGTGTGTTCTCGGACCCGAGAACCAGCGTGCACATGCTGCTCGCTGTGCCACCTCAACCATTCACCAGGCCGAGGTCATTGCGTTCTATTTGTCTCACACCCGCCTTGCCCATGATCTGACGGGCTGCCTCAACAACGTGGCGGAATCCGCCTGCGAGGCCGGGCTGTCCGCCGGACAACTGGCCGCCGTCGGTGTTGATGGGGAAGGTGCCGTTGTAGGTAGTGTCAGTCTCCGCAAAGAACGGTCCAATCTCACCCTTGGGTACGATTCCTGCGTCTTCCAGGCACACGGCATGGAGGATCGTGTATCAATCATAGAATTCGGCGAACTGGATATCCCGCGGCGTGTAGCCGGACATGGCAAACGCGGTTGGCGCGGAGCGGGCTACCGGCGTGACTGTGATGTCCGGTCGCTGCATTCCGCCGAAGTCATCGAGCGCCGTCGCCCCGCCGAGCACGTAGGCGGGCTTGTTCAGGCTCGCATTTGCTCTTTCAGCAGTTGTGACGATGACGGCCGCCGCGCCTGCGCACGGCATAACGCACTCGAGAAGTCGGAGCGGGTAGTTCACATAGCGTGAATTGATCACATCTTCGTGTGTGATGGGTTGGCCGTTGAACACTGCGTTCTCGTTGCCCTGGGCGTTGGCGCGCTCGTTTGCCGCGACGTGGGCCAGCTGATCTTGGGTGGTGCCGTACTTGGCCATATGCCGCCCATAGATCTGGGCATAGCCGGTGTTTGCGCCGGCGGCGGGGCCGTAGGGGAAATCGAACTCTGCGCCAGGGCCAGGGAAGCCCTCAATACCTCGCGGCAGCGCCGGGTTTCGCTCCTGCGCGATGACGACGAGCACGTAGTTTGCGAGGCCGTTCATGACGGCCATGGATGCCAGCGTGACGCCCGTGGCTCCGCTCGCGCCCATCATTGAGGAACCGGTGCCAAAGCGGGGGCGGATGCCGAGGTATTCCGCGGCGAATCCGGGGAAGGTGTCACCACCCTCCGTGATAAGGCCGTCGATCTGATCTCTCGTGATGTGGGCGTCTTCCATGGCGAGTCGAGCGGCCTGCGCCATAAGGCCACCAACGCTCATGCCGGGAATTGTCCGGCGCGTCGGGAGTTCACCGATACCGATAATTGCGGCCTCGCCTCGGAAACTCACGTCCTTATCCTCCTGCTGGTGTCATCCCGCTTTGGCTATCAGTTAAACCTGGGATCTTTCATCCATTCGTTGTCAGCCGGTGAGTCGGACCCCGGGACGGGCTCTTCGTCGACTCGTCGCCACTTGATAATTGTCCACTCCGGCGTCACATCCTCGAACACGGCCTCGACACGTTGACTGATCTGGAGGAGCGCCGGGTTCTCACGGTATTCCTCAGGTGAGACATCAGCCATGTTTCCGACCATTCGCACACCCTCGTCCAATTCGATGAGAACCTGCGCCATGGGCATATCCTCGCCAAACGTGGGGACTGCAGGCTGGAAAACGGTTGTGTAGGAGTGGATGCGTCCCATGCCGCTGGCACGCGTCCAGATCAGGTCATCTCCATGACCCCAGCATGTTGGGCATGCCTCTCGCGGGTAGAAGATGAAGTTGCTGCATCGCTTGCAGTGCTGGAGCCAGAGTTCATGGCGCTTCGTTCCGGCCCAGAAAGGTGCGCTCACCTCCGGATTCAAATGAGGCCGTGGAACGGGCTTCGAGTATTCGCTTGTCATGGCTGCATCATCTCCCAGCACATTTATGGTTGCGCTCGGTAGGTCTCTCTAGAGTGTGTTCTCGGACCCGAGAACCAGCGTGCACATCGTGCTCGCGGTACCGCCTCAACCATTCACCAGGCCGAGGTCATTGCGGGCGATCTGTCTAACGCCCGCCTTCCCCATTATCTGGCGCGCGCCTTCCACAACGTGGCGGAAGCCGCCGGCAAGGCCCGGTTGCCCGCTGGAGAGCTGACCGCCATCTGTATTGATGGGATAGTCGCCGTTGTAGCGCGTGTCCGTCGATTCAAAGAAGGGTCCTACTTCACCCTTGGGCATCAGTCCCGCATCTTCCAGGCACACGGCATGGAGGATGGTGTATCAATCATAAAATTGGGCGAACTGCATGTCGCGCGGGGTGTAGCCGGACATGGTGAACGCTGTGGGGGCGGATCGCGCGACGGGTGTCTCCGTCAACTTGTCACGCTGCCAGCCCATGAGCGGGTCGGTCGCGACGCCTGCGCCGAGGACATAGACGGGTCGATTCAGGCTATGCCTGGCGCGCTCGGCGCTCGTCACGACGACGGCGGCGGCGCCGGCACACGGCATCACGGTTTCAAGCAGTTTGATGGGATAGTTGACATAGCGGGAGTTCATAACGTCTTCATGGGTAACAGGTTGCCCCTGGAAGACGGAGTTGGGATTCTCGAGCGTATTGAACCGCTCATTGACGGCCATGTGGGCCATCTGCTCTTCGGTCGTTCCGTACTCCTCCATGTGGCGGACGTACATCATGCCGTAGCCGGTGTTGGCGCCGGCGGACATGCCGTATGGCTCCTCAACCTCCGACCTCACGCTTGGAGGCCCGCCGCCACCTGCCGGGATGACAGGGTTGCGGGCGGTGGCGATGACGACGAGGACGTAGTTAGCAAGACCGTTCTGAACGGCCATTGATGCGAGGGTCACACCGGTAGCGCCACTCGCGCCCATCATGCTGGAGCCGGAAGCAAATCTCGGGCGGATGCCCAAGTATTCGGAAGCGAAACCGGGGTAAACCAGACCGCCCTCTGTGACGAGTCCGTCTATGTCTGAATAGCGGAGGTGGGCATCGTGAATCGCAATGCGGCCCACATCTCCCATGAGGCCAATCATTGACCGGCCGGGCGTCGCACGTGTTGTAGGCAACTCGCCGATCCCAATGATCGCTGCTTCACCACGAAGACTCATACGTTCACCTCACGAGTGCAAGGCCCTCTGCCCCGTCGTTGTGCGGATACGTTACCACCGCGCTCTACGGCTTGGCAAGCACGTATACGGATTCGTTAGCGTATTTTTTGCCCTCAATCACTACACGTGGAGAGAGTGTGAAGCCTAGTGCCCACGGGCGGTCGTTGTGATCAATTCAAGCACTTCACTGCTGGAAATCGAGCCGATGAATTCGTCCGAGGATTCATCTTTGACGGGCAGCACCGTCAGAGAGTTATCGATCATCTGCTGCAGGGCGTCCTCTATCAGTTCTTCCTCGCTTACAGATGGGGTGTTCTCGCGCAACACCCGGCTCAACGGCGTGTCATCCCAGTCGGTGCGAGGAAGATAACGCAGCATACTCAGCGACACTATTCCGGCCAGCTTCCCGTCATCGACAATCACGTAGTCGTGTTGTTCCGGCAGCAACCAGAATTCTGTGAACGCCTTTACGGTAGTCGATTGTTCCGCATAGCTTCGGGAACGGTCAAGGATGTCCCCTACCGTTATCCCGTCCAGGGCGAATGGAACCAGCGAGGGGGGTACTTTTCCTGTGCTCGTCACTTCATCAGAACGCTCGAGTCGGTTCAGGGCGAAGCTGATTCCGAACGGTGAGAGAAGCATGTACCCGAGCATAACGACCACAAGCAGGGAGAACACTGCCTCATCGATGCCGCCCGTCTGGAACAGCAGCAGCAGCAAGGCAATCTCCGCCACACCCTTGGCCATCAGGCCGGTTGAGATGGCGAATGGAGCCTTAAGCCGCACGATGTAGGTGCTCAGGAATGCTCCTGCGAATTTTCCGGCCAGCGGGATCAGGACGAGCGCCGCGATGGTCGCGATTGGCAAGTTGAGGAAATCCATGCTCAGGTGCAGTCCTGCAGAAGCAAAGAAGAGCGGCACAAAGAATCCCTCTGCGGCGCTGTGAATGCCGGGCATGATATCTCGTCGAACCTGGTACGGCAGCATGGAGAGTGCCGCGCCAAAGAGCAGCGCTCCGAGAGAACCATGCAGCCCGACTTCCTCCGCGCCCACAACCACCAGGAAGAGCCCACCGAGGAGCACTCCGAAGGACAGCTGCGGAACGCGCAGGAAACGATGTAGGCGAACAATGACCCATGGAAGAACCTTGGTGGAAAATAGCCACGTCAGGGCAGCGAATCCCAGGATCTGCCCGATGATGACAAGAGCGCTGACGGCGTTTATTGACTCATCGGATTCGCCTGCGAAGAATTGTTCACTGATCGCGAATCCAACAACAAACAGCGCAATCAACTCGGCGATGACCACCGCAGTGAATATCTGAACGCCCACCGGTTCCTTTAAACGGCCCTCGTCGACAAGCACCTTCGCGACCAATCCCAGGCTGGACAATGAGAGCACGCCGGCGAGCCCCAGCGCGTGTTCAAATTCCAGGTCCAGGCCCAGATCAAACAGGAAATCGGACGTGACCCCCAGGGAAATCAGCAACGAGATGGCCACCGATAGCGAGGCGGCGAGAAAGAGGCGACCTCGGACGGCGGCGAGGAAGCCCCGGATGTCCAGCTCTTCAATTCCGATAAGGAAGAAGAAGATGAAGATTCCGATGCTGAGGATGATCTCCATCTCACGGCCCGGCTCCACGATTCCCAGGATCGGGCCAAGGATGACTCCGGTGACGGCATAGGCGATGATGGCATTCAGGCCGAATCGCTTGAAGACACCCTCAAGGAGTTTGGCAAGGACAATCAGCAGGCCAACTGCCAAAAGGGCTTCGTGCAGTTCCATTCGATGCGCCCCCCGGTGAGACGTGACTCCGGGCTGCCTTCCGGATGCGGCGCGTTTCCCTTAGCCCGTGGTCGCGAATCGCCAATCCGCGCACATTCTATCGCAGATGACGCGAGGGATTCCTACTCTGCTGCGCCCTCGTCTGCGTAGTGGACCTGCCAATTGATGCCGAAGCGATCCGTGCAGGAGCCGAAGTAGTCGCCCCAGAACATATCCTGGAGTTCCATCGTGACCTCTCCGCCGTCCGAGAGGGCGGCAAAGACGCGGTCAACCTCCTCGCGCGTGGGAGCGGAATAGCTGACGGAGTAGTTGGAGCCGACAACGAGGGGCGGGCCGAAACCGGGCGGCGTATCGCTTCCCATGAGGATGCTGTCGCCGATGGGCAGGCCGACGTGCATAACCTTGTTGTCCCACCCGTCCGGCATGGGCGGCATATCATCGGAGGGCGGCATGTCCGCGAACGTCATCATGTTCGAGAACTCGCCCCCAAAGATGCCGCGATACGCCTCAAACGCCTCCATGCAGTTCTCCTCAAAGTTCAGGTAGACGGAGAGGGTGGGGAAGGGTTGCTGCTGTTCTTGGCTAGTCATACCAAATATCCTTTTCTCTTCTCGATATGGAAGTGGTTTGGAGTCTCTAGATATAGAAACTACTTACAATTCAGATGTCACTGTCGTTATTTTCCACGTCCTCTATAGATGGATCAGTTCCCCCCTACACCGCTGCTGCGCCTGCTACTGCGCAGTCTTCGTCTTGTTGGCCGGTGCCGCCGCCGACGCCAACTGCGCCGATGACCTCGCCGTCCTTCTCGATCGGCACGGCGCCCTGGCTCAGGATCATGTGGTCGCCCTCGCCGGCCTTGATGCCCTGGAAGATCGGCCTGTCCGCCATGTCCTGGAAGAATGCGCTGGGTCGCTTGAATGCGGCCGACGCAATCGCCTTCCCGTGCGAGCCGTAGACGCCTGCCCAGATCGCATCATCCATCCTTGCGAATGAGACGAGCCTGCCGCCCGTGTCAACGACGGCGATGCTCATCCTGGTGCCCTGCTCGTTTGCCGTGGCTATCGCGGCCTCGATAACTTTGTTCGCCTCGTCCAGTGTGATTGAGCGTGCCATTTCCCTCTCCCTCTCTTATGGTTCTCTCGTCGTTGCGCGCCGTCGCCTCGCGGCAGATGGCGTGCATGGGTTCATGGTAGCGGATATGGGGGCGGGTGCTCGTTCAACGCGGCCCTTTAGGCAAGCAGCCTGGCCGCCATGTTCCTCGCCTCGTCACGCGTGCCCACTATCTGCTCCGGGGGAACTTGCCTGAGAACCTCGAGAGCATTGAGATTGCGTTCCGGCATACCCGACAGCCCCATCACGATGCAGTGCGTGTCTTGAATGATCGCGGTCTCCACCAGCTGTTCAACCACCAGGGCTGCGCTTTCGTCGATGTAGACCGTTTCGGAGAAGTCCAGGATAACTACCTCATGCTCCCGAATATCTTCGCCGATGGTGTCAATGAGTTTGCCGGAGGATGCGATCGTAAAGGTTCCCCGCAGGGCCACAAGTCCGACCCTGGCCGAAAAGTCATCGAACTGATCCTGATTGGGGTGCCCCGCGAAGAAAACCTGGTCCAGAATGGGGACAGAGATAACACTGTCAAGCTCGAGACGCTCAAATTGGCGCGCGTTGGTTACAGCCGCGGCAATCATGCCCACGGCAACAGCAGCAACCAGGTCAACGAACACCGTCAGTCCGAACGTGAGCAGCATGACCACCAGGTGCTCTCTTTGAACGCGGAACATGCGGGTGACGAACCGCCAATCAATAGTATCGAGCGCCACCTTAACCAGGATTCCGGAGAGGACGGCGCTTGGAATTAACTCAACGTAGTTGCCGAACCGCATCACGATAATCACAAGGATCGCGACAGCCAGCACGCCGGAGATGAGGGTCGACCCGCCAGCGCGAATATTGGCCACTGTGTTTGGTGTGGCGCCGGCGCCAGGCAGGCCCCTGATGAACCCGGTGATAACGTTGCCAATGCCTTGCGCCAAAAGCTCCCTGCTCGGATCGTTTCGCGAGCGAGTCATTGAATCTGCAGCAAGCGCCGTTAGCAAGGTGTCAACAGATCCAACGAGCGCGATGACCAACGCGGGCTCAGTGGCCCGCACGATGAAGCCGGGGTCAAGGTGCGGCAATTGGAAAAGCGGGATGTCGGTGGGAACGGCCCCAACGGATGGGGCGTCTTTAAGCCATATGAGGCTTATGGCCGTTCCCACCGCCAGCGCGACCAGAGTCGGCGGCAAATACCTTTGGAATTTCCTGGGCCAGAGCATGGCCACTGCAAGCGTCATGAGAGCTATCAGCAGGGCGCTGCTTTGAAACTCACTCATGAGTTCGGGAATGTCTGCAATCGTGGAAAACAGCCCGCCAACGCCTACATGCCCGCCCATGAAGGGCTCCAACTGCCCAACGATGATGATCACGCCGACGCCGCTCATGAACCCTGATATGACGGAATACGGTGTGTATGTGACGAAACGTCCGATTCGCAGCAGGCCGAACATGACCTGAATCAGTCCGGCCATGATGACGATCGTGAAAGCCTCAGAGATGTTGTCCGCGTGCGCGGCGACAATGACCGCCATGGCCACGGTCATCGAGCCTGTTGGGCCGGATATCAGGGACCTTGTGCCGCCGAACACAGCGGTAAAGAAGCCGACGGAAATTGCGCCGTAAATCCCGGCGGCCGGACCCAGACCGGCCGCGATACCAAAGGCCAGTGCAACCGGCAGGCCAACGACGGCTGCCGTAACGCCCCCGACTACATCCCCTCGGAGAGTTTGCAGGCTATAGTGCCGATCTGACCCTAGAAGTTGTTGAAGCACAGGCGAGTCCGCGGCTTTACCCCATCAAAACACAAGCACGAATGCCGAGTGTTCTGTTCCCCCTACACTTCTGCAAGCTTATACCTTTTCGCGAAGAGAAGGCGACGCCTGGCGTAGGCGAAAGCACTGGACGGCGTGCTAGACTCGCGGCGTGCGACTACTCCTCACAAACGACGATGGCATCCATGCGCCCGGAGTCCGGGCGCTCGTTAAGGCACTGCGCGGGCTGGGCGAGATCACCGTGGTTGCGCCGGACCGCGAGCAGAGCGGGATGGGCGCGAGCTTCACCCTGCATCGACCCGTGCGGGTGAGGCGTTTACAGACACGGGGCGTTCGCCATTATGCCGTTGACGGAACGCCGGGCGACGCAGTGATTGTCGCGCTCGGCCACATCATGGCGGAGGAGAAGCCGGACCTTGTCATCTCCGGCATCAACCACGGCACAAACCTGGGGGCAGACGTGTTTCTCTCCGGCACGGTGGGTGCGGCCCTGCACGCGCATTTCCGCGGCATTCCTTCCATCGCTATCTCCATGCCCCTGCGCAAGCGACTGCGGTACCGCACCGCGGCCACGGTGGCGCACGCGCTGGCAAAGCAGATTCTGGCCGATACAGAAAGCTACTCGGGCCTCCTCTTTAACGTGACGGTGCCCAACCTGGGGCTGGAAAAGCTGCGGGGCGTCGAAATCACGAACCTCATCCCGCGCGCTGTCAATTTCGACGTCACGCACGGCAACGATGGGCGGCGCGATTACTACTGGATCAGCGTCGAGCGGCAGACGCGATCTCGTCGGAAGGTCGATATACAGGAGGGTACTGACGTGTGGGCGTTGCGCGAGAAGAAGGTGTCCATTACGCCGGTTCAGATGGACGCGACCGCATACGGTGCAATTGAGAAGCTGGACGGGCTTCAGGAGGCGGTTAAGGGGCTGACGGGAGAAGGCGTTCCCAATTGACGGAATCGCGGCGCAAATGCTACTTTCCTATCTAAGACGGGATTCGTCCCGTCATTTTTTGCGAAACGGGTAGGAGGGCTAACCAGGAATCATGGATGTTGCCGTTGCCGCGTCCCTTGGCGCCGGGCTTTTGGCGCTGATCTTTGCAGCAATTCTGATCTATCGCGTTATGCAGGTGGATCAAGGGAACGAGACGATGCAGCGCATCGCAGTCGCAATTCAAGAGGGCGCAATGGCCTTCCTGCGCCGCGAATATACATACCTCGCCGCGTTCGTGGTTGTCGTAGCGATTATCGTCGCCCTCCTTGTTGAACCGCGCACCGCAGTTGCCTACATTCTCGGCGCGCTCGTTTCAGCAGTCACCGGCGCGCTCGGCATGTTGGTCGCCACACGAGCCAACGTTCGGACGGCCGCCGCAGCCGTACAGGGACTCAACCCGGCGCTCCGTGTCGCCTTCTCAAGCGGCGCGGTTATGGGCATGTCCGTAGTGGGACTTGGACTGCTCGGCGTCGGCCTCATGTATGTCGTCTATTCCAATATCTATCCGGACATTGATGCCGCAGAAATCATGAAGTGGGTGGCCGGATTCAGCTTCGGCGCATCATCCATCGCGCTGTTCGCCCGCGTGGGCGGCGGCATTTACACGAAGGCCGCAGACGTTGGCGCGGACCTCGTCGGCAAGGTTGAGCAGGGCATCCCGGAGGATGACCCGCGCAACCCCGCCACCATCGCAGATAACGTTGGCGACAACGTGGGCGACGTGGCCGGCATGGGCGCGGACCTCTTCGAGTCGTATGTTGGCTCGATCATTGCCGCCATGGCCATTGCTGCGACGGCGTACGCCATCGCTGACTACGACGCATCTTTCATGATCCTGCCAATGGCGATTGCAGGTGCAGGAATCGTGAGCTCCATCATCGGCACGTTCCTCGTTCGCTCCGGTGAGCAGGCCTCATTCGGTAGCCTCTTGTGGTCGATACGACGTGGCATCTTTGCCTCCGCAATCATCGTCGCTATCGCCACATTCGCCGTCGTTAACTACCTTGAATTCTCGGACGTTGAGGTTGGCGGCCAGACGATTGCGGCCTCTGACGTTGGGTTGCGTCTATTTGGCGCGGTGCTCGTCGGCCTCATAGGCGGCGTGATTATTGGTCTCATCACCGAGTACTACACGTCCTACGACTACAGCCCCACGAAGAAGATCTCCCAGTCCGGCGAAACGGGCCCTGCCACGGTAATCATCAGCGGCTTTGCGACGGCCATGCAGAGCACGGTAGTCCCGGTTCTTGTGGTCGGCGGCGCAATCTGGATCGCATTTGAACTCTTCGGGTTCTATGGTGTGGCCATAGCGGCCGTTGGAATGCTGTCCACGCTGGGCATCACACTCGCGACGGACGCCTACGGCCCCGTTGCGGACAACGCTGGAGGCATCGCCGAGCAGTCTCACCTCGATCCTGAGGTGCGGGAACGCACGGACGCGCTCGACTCGTTGGGCAACACGACGGCCGCGACGGGCAAGGGTTTCGCCATCGGCTCAGCCGCGCTGACGGCCCTGGCGCTCATGGCGGCCTATGCCCAGGCCGTTGATCTAACTGTCATCAGCCTGCTTGATTCCAAGACCCTGGTGGGTCTATTCATCGGCGCGATGCTTCCGTTCCTGTTCTCTGCGTTCACGATGGCCGCCGTTGGCCGTGCCGCGAATGCAATGGTCAATGAGGTGCGGCGCCAGTTCCGGGAGATTCCCGGGATCATGGAAGGCACAGCTGAGCCGGAGTACGCCAAGTGCGTGGACATCAGCACCCGCGGCGCGTTGCGAGAGATGGTGGTGCCGGGCGTGTTGGCAGTTGTGGCCCCGGTTCTTATCGGCGTATTCCTAGGCAAGGAGGCGCTTGGCGGACTGCTCATCGGCTCCATCGCAGCCGGATTCATGCTCGCCGTCACGATGGCGAACGCGGGCGGCGCGTGGGACAACGCCAAGAAGTTTGTCGAAACGGGCAACTTCGGCGGCAAGGGCACCCCGCATCATGAGGCGACCGTGGTGGGCGATACCGTAGGAGATCCTTTCAAGGACACCAGCGGACCGTCACTCAACATCCTGCTCAAGCTGATGTCCATTGTCGCTCTCGTCTTTGCACCGCTGTTCCTAGACTTCGGCCCGGTTCTGTAGAACCTAGGCAGGTACATAAGCAGCGGCAGGACGCCGGCGTCCTGCCACCTTGCGCGTCTACAATGAATAAGCCATGGTAGCCACTGTTCAAACTGAGGTCGCTCTTGAGCCCGTCATTGGGCTTGAAGTGCACGCGCAGCTCCTGACACAGAGCAAGATGTTCTGCACATGCTCCACCGACTACACAGGCGCGGAGCCGAACACTCGCGTCTGCCCGGTTTGCATGGGCCTGCCGGGAACGCTGCCAGTCATCAATCGGCAGGCCGTGGCGGCGACGATCATGACCGCGCTCGCGTTGAATTGCGAGATCGCCGAGGATACCAAGTTCGACCGCAAGAACTACCCCTACCCTGACCTGATGAAGGGCTATCAGATTTCTCAGTTCGATCTACCGCTCACACGCAACGGGTGGTTGGAAATCGAGCCGGAGGGCGACGAAACGCGCAAGATCGGCATCACGCGCGTCCATCTTGAAGAGGACACCGCCCGCCTGACGCACCGAGTCGATGTCACCGGAGAGACGTATTCGCTCGTAGATATCAATCGTTCCGGCGTGCCCCTCATGGAGGTCGTCGGCGAGCCTGACCTGCGCTCTCCGGAGGAAGCGCGCCTCTACCTGACAAAGCTGCGATCCATCCTGCAATACCTCGGCGTTTCAAACGGCAACATGGAGGAAGGCAGTTTCCGCTGCGACGCCAACATCTCCATGCGCAAGCCCGGCGACCCATTGCCCAACTGGAAAGTCGAAGTCAAGAACATGAACTCCTTCCGCGCCGTCTTTCGCGCATTGGAATTTGAAGTTGAGCGACAGACAGACCTGATTGAACGCGGAGAACGCATCCCGCAGGAGACTCGTGGCTGGTCCGAGGAGGCGGGTGCGACGCTCTCCCAGCGTTCCAAGGAATACGCTCAGGACTACCGCTATTTCCCGGAGCCGGACCTGCCTCCGCTGGTCGTCAGCAGGGGATGGGTCGACGAGCTGCGTCATTCGCTCCCCGAGCTGCCGGATGCGCGGCGCGTCCGACTTATTAGTGATTTTGCCCTGTCGGCGTATGATGCCGGTCTGCTCACGGCCAGCCGAGCCACCGCCGACTACTTCGAGCAGGCGTTGGCCGCATCCACGCAGACGCAGGGAGATGCGCGGCAGGCGCGGGCAAAGGCCGTGGCGAACTGGATCGCCGGTGATCTGACCCACCTGCTCAGCGAGGCCAACTCGGATATTGCGGATTCCCCTATTTCCGCCTCTGCCCTTGCGGCGATGCTCGATCTGATGGACGACGGCACCATAAGCGTACGTATGGCCAAAGAAGTCTTCCCGGAGATGTTCAGCACGGGCAGGACCCCGCAGGATATCGTCGCCGAGAAGGGGCTAACCCAGATCAACGACCAGGAGGCGCTGGCTGCCGCAGTTCAAGAGGCCATCGAAGCGAACCCGAAGGCTGTCGCTGACTTCCAGAAGGGCAAACAGAACGCCGTCGGCTTTCTCGTGGGCCAGGTGATGCGGGCGACGCGGGGACAGGCCAATCCGCAGGTTGCCAATCAGCTGGTGGCCGAGCAGCTGGCTGCGGTCGCCTCGGGCGCAGATGAGGCAGAATAGATGCGGGTCATGCAGCCCAAATAGGAAAGCGAAATTGAATTAATGTTTACAGTCATCATCCACGTGCTGCAGCTTCTTGTAGCTGTTCTGCTCATCGGCGCCATCCTGCTGCAAGCAAGAACGCAGGATCTGGGCGGCGTGTTCGGCGCAGGCGCATCAGTCTTTCGGGCGCGCCGGGGCTTTGAAAAGACACTCTTTCAGGCCACAATCGGCCTCGCTGTTATCTTCGTGGTACTGGCCATCGCCAGTTCCCGCTTTACGGGCTAGGGCAGACGCGCGCTTCTGTTCGCCCTGAACCGGCCCCAGGTTAATCTACGGAAGGGGAGCAATCCTGCCGGGCGGCTCCTCACGTTCAACAAGATTCCAGGCTCGGCGCAGCTCGTCATGATGTTCCGAAGCCCATTCCATTACCAGCCGATGAGCCCGCACCGGCAATCTGCCCCGAATCACCTCAAGGTCATCGACCGCTAACAGAGCCTCGTATTCGCCATATTGGGCGTGGAAGTGCGGCGGCGAATGGTCTCTCATATACATCCTGATTACGATTCCGTAGAATCGGGCGATTTCAGGCATCCGTTACCGGCATGGCGTCGTCTATGTAGATCGCGTCGAGCGTCTTCCCCGTCAGTTCCATGTAGATCGTATCGGGGCAGATTTCCATGTCATCGTCCCACGCAATGGATCGATGTTCTGTGACGTGTACCTTCTCAAAGTAGCCCGGCTCGTTCCAGGCGGCGAACACGCCCTTGTCAACAAGGTCTGACAAGTCGATTTCACCATCAACGCCATCGGAGTACCGGACCCAGATCCGGTATCCCTCGCGCGCTTCCACCTCCGTTGGTCGAATCATCAGTCCATTCCTCTCCCCTGAAGGAGCGCAGGAGCAACATCTTTCCTATACGACACTCTATATTAAGCGCCTCCGGCAGGCCGGGCAACGAGTCAAACAATCGGAATGACATACCCCCCGCCCTCGCCCCTCGTGAGGGAGAGGACGGGGAGCTGGGGGTTGGCATGATGAGATGCCGTCCCGACTCTCTTTACTTACACAACTCCAAACACAACCGAATCGTCATAGTTGAACGATGGATGCAGGTGGTCACTACTGCCTCCAAAAGGCCGGGCTTATCGTTCTCACACAGTACGCGCTGCCAATTGACTGCCAGGCCCCGTAGTTATCGTTGGGACAGTCGGCGACGCTCTGGTAGCTTGAATCGATCAAGTATCGTTCCTGTATCGACGTGCAGTTCCGCGAGGCCGAGTGCACAGTAGGACCGTTGCCATAGTTGAGCGTGATAGAGGTGCCCAACAGAGTACCTCTGTTTGCTCGAGTCCACGTCCCCGCCGGCGTATCGAGGAAGGGGAACCCTGTGGGAGCATTGGTTGCGGAGGTCGTGTACATGGTGCACGATCCTCGTGACGAATCTCTGCCGGATACGTGAGTGGACAGACTCGACTTCGGCGCAGGTGGCCCTACTTCTTCCGCTGTTGGAGAGGCAGCAGGCGGTGCCACAGGCTGCGTCGGATCCGCATTCTGATTCCCCTCTGACCCGTCATCCTGTCCTGAAGGGCCATCCGCCGGTCCCGCAGCCTCGGGCGTCGCTTCCATCTGGGGCGGCGGCATCACATTATTCAGATCGCCGAAATCGGGCAGATCGCCGTTCTGCGCCACGGCTGATGCGCTTGCCACGATCAGCGACGCCAAAAGGGCAAGTGTCCCCACAACACCAAGACCCAAAAACCGTCCACGCTTATTCATCAGCTACCCTCCCTTGGTAAGCCGTTGTGTACGCGTTGTAGGCGGCGAGCGCCGCTTCGTGAGCCTCCAGATAGCGACTGTATAAGGTCTCAAGCCGGAGGATGCCGTCATTGTCAGTCGGGCAGTTTGCAACCTCTTCAACACTGCCGCACAGGGAAATGGCCAGGTCGCTGTACTCACGCTCAACGGTCGTCCGCTCTTCGAGCAGCACATAGCTCTCATGGGCGAGGCTATAGAAAGCCACGTCCGCAGTGAGCCCATTGGCAGTCTCTGACAAGATCCCATGCTCAATGACGAGAGTGTCATACGTGCCAACGAGTGTGTCGTACGAGCCCTGGAGCTCCGCCTTCTCCGCCGACGATGAATCAATGGCGGCTTGCAGGCGGTCGCGCTGTCGATCCCCGCTGGCGATGGCCCTCTCATAGCGCTCATTCTCGGCGCGCTGCACAGCGACGGCATCTTCCAGGTCAGCACGTTCCGTGCGTTCCCTCTCCAACGCGGCCTCGAAATCTTCAAGCTGCTGCCCCGTCTCACGCGCGACCAGGGGGAGGAAATCGCGTTCCTCCTGCAGCGAGACAATCGCTGCCTGCTCCGCCTCAAGCTCAACCTCTGTCTCACTGAGATTGAGCGTGGCAGCGTTGAGCTCATCCCGCGCTCCGCTCAATTCATTCAGGGAGACCAGCAGCCCAATCCCGATGACGCCGAGAAAGGTGACCGCGAAGACCAGTCCAAGAATCGCCTTGTTCTTCCGCAGGTCGTCGAGAACAACGACGGTTAAAGCCATTCCGATAGCCCATTTGCTCGTATTCCGCATAGCGCTGACCGACCATCCTTTCTTTCAGAACGGGGGTGGCCAGGACTTTGTTCGGCACGCAAAAAGGACGTTAGGTGAACAAATTATCGGAGGGTAGACCAGCTAGTCTACTGCCCTCGTAATGGACATCAAATGGCACAACCAAGGCCTCCTGCGTCCGAGCACGCACAAAGCTGGCTACCAAACAATCCTCATTGCATTGCCGACCATTCCATCACCTCACCAGAGATGCGGCCTGACAACCCGCGCTTGTTTGGATAATATCATGAAATATAACCAAAAGCAACGATAGAGCAGTAAGTTCGGTCTATTTGTAACTTCTCTATGATGTTGAGCATCCCAAGCATTAGTAGAAGTAACGAGTCTGCGGTTGGAACAAAGAACGGTTCAAACACAAATGGAGCGCCCTGCCCGTTCGCCCTGAGTCTGTCTAAGGTTGAACGCCGCCGCCCAAGCGGGGACGAGGAAAGGCGTGGTTAGCTGCCCTCCGCAGCCCCGTTCATGTGCAGCGCATGGTCGGCAAGGCGCAATGCGGCCTCCCCGGCCGTGAGTGACCCGCCTTCCTCCGGCGGCTTGACGTGGATGAAGAAGTCGTCCGCCATCTCGGGTGAGGGAAACTGGTCCGGCCAGAAGAACGTGAAACCCGCCTGACGCGCTGTCTGTTGATCGAGCGGCCGGTCCCCAACGTGCCAATACGTGCTGAGGTCCGGATACCTCTCCTTTAACGTAGGCATGTGATGCTTGAGGATCACAAAGTCAGGCTCAAGACCGTAACCGTTCCACATGAGTGTCTGTGAACTCTCCGGTCGGTCCGATGCGCTGCCGACAACGGCTCCCTTGGATCGAAAATACTCGACGTGCTCCCGTGTCAGGACGCCGATTGGGTCGCCAAACTCCATCGTCCCGTCAATATCAAAGGTGATAAGCCACATGGGCGCAGCTATTCTCCGGCAAGTCCTGGTGCGGTTCCGCTACTGTACGCACCGCTTACAATTGGCGTCAAGATTCGATGCAATTTGTAATATATTCTCTTATTCGTATTGAATGATCCCAACTCTGGAAGGTTCAATGGCCGAGAATTCCCATGAACGGCCTTCACCGGCTTTCCCGCTGTTCAAAACGCCACTCCGTGCCCCGCGCCGTATCCTCCAGCACAACACCCAACTCGGCAAGTTGATCGCGCAGGTTGTCCGCCAGCGCGAACTGTTTCTCCTTGCGCAATGTGGCGCGCGTCTCAATCAGCAGTTGCACAAACGAAGCGACATCCCCCTCCCCGCCTGTTGTTCCGGGTTGTTCAAGTCTCAGACCGAGAACGCCGCCAAGTTCACGGAGAAGCGCGCACGCGTCTGAAACGTCAGCGCCATCCCCCGCCGCGCGGTTGATTTCCCGCGTCATGTCAAAGAGCGCGGCGAGCGCCTGCGGAGTGTTGAGATCGTCGTCCATGGCCTCATAGAACCGCTCCCGGAATACGTCCACGTCGGGCGCATCACCCTCGCCGCCGGATGCCCAAGCGGCGCGAGACAGTCGTTCAGCCGCGCGCGCCGACGCCGCCACGCCATCGTCCGTCCATGTCAGCGGCATCCGGTAGTGGGAGGTCAGCACGAACAATCGGAACGCGTCCGCGCCGTGCTGCTCGACAACGTCCCGAATGGAGACGAGGTTGCCGAGCGACTTGCTCATCTTCTCCTCGCCCATTTGCAGGAGGCCGTTGTGAAGCCAGTACTGCGCGAACGGCGCGGTTCCCGTGAACGCCTCCGTCTGCGCGATTTCATTCTCGTGGTGCGGGAATATCAGATCCGCGCCGCCACCATGAATATCGATCTTCTCGCCCAGGTAGCTGAGGGACATGGCCGAGCATTCGATGTGCCAGCCCGGGCGGCCGGGGCCCCACGGGCTGTCCCACGACGGTTCGCCCTCTTTCGCGCCCTTCCAGAGCGTGAAATCCAGCGGCGATTCCTTCAGTTCATTGGGCGCGATGCGCGCCCCCGCCATCATCCCGTCCAGCGTGCGGTGCGAGAGCTTGCCGTAGGTCTCAAACTTGCCGACGCGGAAATACACATCGCCATCGGAAGCATAGGCAAAACCGCGTTCAATCAGGCCCCCAATCATCTCCAGCATCGAGGGAACCTCAACAGTTGCGAGTGGATACTCATCCGCGGGCAGCACGTTCAGCAGCGCCATGTCGTCACGAAAGAGGTCCATGTAGCGGCCGGCGAGCGCCTCTGCCGTCTCTCCGGTCTCCTGCGACCGCGCGATAATCTTGTCGTCCACGTCCGTGAAGTTTTGCACCACCCGAACGTTGTAGCCGCGATGAGCGAGATAGCGCTTCACCACATCAAAGATGACGTAGCTCATGCCGTGTCCGACGTGTGAATCGGAGTACGGGGTGACGCCGCAGACGTACATGAGTACGTCCGGCGGATTGTGCGGCGTGAACTCGGACTTCTCGCCGCTCAGCGTGCTTGTCAGACGCAGCATCAGGCCTCGGCCTCAAGCGCAACAATGACGTGAGCCGCGATGACTGCGGTTCCCTCTGCGCTGCCCAGCGGCAGACCCTCGAGCGTCTTGAATTTAAGGTTTAGCTTGTGTGGCTCGACTCGAAGTTTCATGGCAAGAGATTGAATCATGGCGTCCCGATATGGACCGAGGCGGGGCGCGTCCGCATAGAGCGTAGCATCGGCGTTTCCGAGCCGCAATTGACGCCCTTCCAGCATATCCATCGCGTGGCGCAGCAGGTCCATGCTGTCCGCGTCCTTGAAAGCAGGATCGGTGCTGGGGAAGTGCTGGCCGATATCGCCCAACCCTGCCGCTCCGAGCAGCGCGTCCGTCAGCGCATGCGCCAGTACGTCCGCATCCGAATGGCCCTGCAGACCACGGTCATGCTCTATCCGTACCCCACCCAGGATGAGTGCCCTGCCCTCCACCAGAGGATGGCTGTCGAACCCAAGTCCAACACGCGAAGCAGCCACTAAGAACCCGCCTCCGTCTCATCAGGCGCGGAAATTCCCCGGTGACGAAGCACTGCCTCGGCTACCGCCACGTCAATCGGCGTTGTCACTTTAATATTGCCGGGGTCGCCCTCAAAGATGTGCACCGGCTCACCGAGCGCCTCCACAAGACTCGCGTCGTCCAGAACGAGATCTGCCGGAGCTTCTGCGTGGGCGCGTTTCAGCAGTTCGATGCGAAAGGCCTGCGGGGTCTGCGCAGCGTACAACCGCGACCTGTCCGGCGTTGCGACAACCCGTCCGTCCTGCCCTCTTTCCTTAATGGTGTCCTGCACCGGCACGGCAGGAACCGCCGCGACATGCTCACGCGCGGCCGCAACGCCCCGCGCAATCAGCTGCGTCGTAACGCAGGGGCGCGCGCCGTCATGAACCAGCGCGACATGACTGTCGTCCGGCGCAGCCCGCAGACCGACCAACACGGATTCGCGACGCGTGGCCCCTCCTGCGCATACTGCCGAAACCTTGCACAGCTCCATCGATGAGACGAGGGACGCCGCCTTGTCGAGGGAGTCGGATGCAACTACGAGCACGATGTGGTCGACGTCTTGAGAGTCCTCCATCGCGCGAAGCGAATAGGCCACCATCGCGCGGCCAAGCAGTGGTTGAAAGGCTTTCGGTACCCCGCCCATCCGCTCACCGGAGCCGGCGGCGACAATGATGCCGGTGGTGGCGCCGGTCATTATCTCGTCACGAGATTAAGCAGGCGGCCTGGCACGTAAATGACTCGCGCCGGATCCGCGCCGTTTAGCGCCGCCTGAATCTTCTCGCTGGCCAGCGCGACCTCCCGCGCGGCATCCTCGGCAATATCGGCCGCTACCGTCAGGCGGTCGCGCAGTTTGCCGTCCACCTGCACGATCAACGTGATCTCTTCAGATTTCGTCAGGGCGGAGTCGTATTCAGGCCACGACTGCTGATGGATGGAATACGGCTTCCCTGTCATCTCCCACAGCTCTTCGGTGAGATGCGGCGCAATGGGGGCGAGCAGCAGGAGTAGGTTGTCATACGCCTCACGCCACTCCGGGCTGCGTGCCGCGTCAGGGTTATCGGACTCGATGCGTGACAGCGTATTGGTGAACGTCATCAGCGCGGCGATCATCGTATTGAACTGAAAATCCTTGATGTCTTCGGTCGCCTTCTGGATTGTTCGGTGCATCTCACGGGTAAGTTCAGTGGCAATGCCAGCGGGGGCGGGCACGCCTTCATCGCGGCATCGCGCCTCACACAGCTCCCACACGCGATTGAACCACCGGGGGACGCCGCGAATGCCTTGCGTGCTCCACGCGCCGCCCTGGTCCCACGGCCCCACAAACATCAGATATGCGCGCACGGCGTCCGCACCAAGCAACGAAGTCTGCTCATCCGGATTCACCACGTTGCCCCGGCTCTTGGACATCTTCTCGTGATCCTCACCGAGAATGACGCCCTGGTTAAAGAGCTTCTTGAACGGTTCGTCAAAGTTCAGCAGGCCAAGATCGCGCAGGGCCTTCGTGAAGAAACGGGCGTAGAGCAGGTGCATGACGGCGTGTTCCGCGCCGCCCGTGTAGAGATCGACGGGCGCCCACCGCGCCATCTCCTCAGGATCAAACGCCGTATTCGTGCCCGCGTCCGGGCTCGTGTAGCGGAACTGGTACCACGCGGAGTCGACAAACGTATCCATCGTGTCCGTCTCACGCTCCGCGTCCGCGTTGCCGCATTGCGGGCAAGCTGCGTGGCGGAACCCCTCGTGATATCTGAGCGGGGATTCACCCGTCGGGAGAAACTCTGCGTCTTCCGGCAATACCACCGGCAGCTGATCCTCAGGAACAGGCACGATGCCGCAATCCGGGCAGTAGATAATCGGTATCGGCGTGCCCCAATACCGTTGACGGGAGACGAGCCAGTCTCTCATACGGTAGGAAACGGTCGGCCCACCCCAGCCGTTCTCCTCAAGGTGCTTCGCAACCGCCGCCTTGCCGTCCTCATTGGTCATCCCCGTGAACGGCCCGGAATTGACCATGACGCCAGGATCGATATAAGCCTCGCTCAGCGGCGAGCCGTCATAGCCCTCCGGCGCGATGACTGTCTCGATCGGTATTCCGTACTTGTTTGCGAATTCAAAGTCTCGCTCATCGTGCGCCGGCACACCCATGACCGCGCCCGTGCCGTACGTGGCGAGCGCATAGTCGGCGATCCACAGAGCGACCTTTTGACCGTTGAGCCGGTTGATGCAATACGTCCCGAGCGGGACGCCCGTCTTTTCCTTATCCACGGCCAGCCGTTCAATCTCCGTCAGCCGTCGCGCCTGTGCCACGTAGGCCTCCACCTCGGCGCGCTGCTCGTCCGTGGTCAGCGCCGGAACGAGGGGATGCTCAGGAGCGAGCACCATGAAGGTGACGCCGTAGGTAGTGTCCGGCCGTGTTGTGAACACGCGCAGCTCGTCAACATCCACGCCGGGCACATCAAGCCCGAACGAAATCTCAGCGCCCTCGGAGCGCCCGATCCAATTGGTCTGCATCAGATTGATGCGCTCGGGCCAATCGATCTTCGAGTTGTCCAGCAGTTCCTCGGCATAGTCCGTAATGCGGAAGAACCACTGCTCCAGGTCCCGCTGGTAGACGACCGTGCCACAGCGTTCGCACGTGCCGTCAGGCATAACCTGCTCTCTTGCGAGCGTCGTCTGGTCCTTCTCACACCAGTTGACGGGGGCCATCGCGCGGTAGGCGATGCCCTTCTCAAACATCTTGAGGAAGAAGTATTGGTTCCACTTGTAGTACTCGGGCAGGCACGTAATGACTTCACGCCGCCAGTCGTAGCCCGCGCCGATGGTCTTGAGTTGCCCACGCATACGATCAACGTTGTCCAGCGTCCATGTCTGCGGATGGATTCCGCGCTGGATGGCCGCGTTCTCCGCCGGCAGGCCGAATGCGTCAAACCCCATCGGGTGAAGCACGTTGTAGCCGCGCATCCGCATATAGCGCGCGTGGGCGTCCGCCGGGGCCTCCGCGTACCAGTGGCCAACGTGCAGATCGCCGGAGGTATACGGGAACATTGTGAGGGCGTACCACGTGGGACGGGAATCGTCAGAGTTGGCCTCATTGAGGCCGTCCGCCTCCCACCGTTCCTGCCATTTCCGATCAAGCGCGATGGGATCGTATCTGAGGTTGTATGGATTGCCTTCGCGCCGCTCCACTACCATTGAATGCCTGTCCCCTGCGTAATTTTCCGCCGTTATAGATGCCTTTGCAGTATACAGGGCGCCACTCTGCGACATGCTTTCGGCGCCTATACTGGAGCGCGCAGGGACAGCAATGAACTACCTAGTTGAAAAGGTGTCTGAGGACGCCGAAACGAAACAGCGCGTGCTCATCCTCCACAGCACGGAGGGGGAGGACAGGCTGGCGCTCAACGTTCTGGAAAAGGAGGCCGTCGTTCTCGGCAGCCTCCTGGCAGATGACGGAATGCCCGGCCGGAATGTTCTCGACCACCTCAAGGACACGGCGTCACGGGGCGCAGGCGTCGTCCTCGGCATCAAATTACTGATGATTGACTCGCGGGACGGCCCCGCCCTCACCCCGGTGCTGATTATGCGAAAAGCCGATTCACCTGTGGAACAAGCCGTGCCGGCCTCGTTGGCGCATGCCGCCGCGTGGTCGGTCGCGCTCAACATGCCGTTCGAGATAGACGACGACCTGGTGGCGGCGCTCCAGTCCACCGTGACCGTCATTCCCGGCGAGCCGCCCAGCGGCTTTCGGGACTTCCTCGCCGGGCTCGATGAGATAGACCGGGTATGAGGGGGCGCCCTTTTACCGCACCTTTCATTTGACGTTTGCAGGCGTGTGATATAGTATTCGATTGTGCTTGGGTGGACGTCGACCCGTTAGATCGCACCGATATGCCTGTTCGCTGGGTTAGTGAAGCATGCCCCGCGAGCGGGCTTTTTCTGCTTGTTTAGAGAGAGGAGCGCCGAATGGTCGCAACCATGAGGGAGTCAATCAAGAACTACTCGCGGGTCGATGAAATACTCGCGCCGCCGAATCTAATCCAGATACAGGTCGACTCCTTCAATTGGTTCAAGACTGATGGAATCGCCGAACTCCTTTCCGAAATCAGTCCCATTCAGGACGCCGCGCGGGAGACCCTGCCCAACGATCTCAGCGCCGGACGCTCTCCACGCGAGATTCTGGAACTTGTCCGGGAGGGCAAGGCGCGTGCAGAGGCGGTCGGCGGCAGGTTCCAGCTCCGGTTCGTCGAGCACCGCTTTGATGCGCCCAAGCATACCGAAGATGAGTGCCGCGACAAGGACCTGAACTACTCTGCCCCGCTCCACGTCAAGGCTGAGTTGACCGTTAAGGAAACAGGCGAGGTCAAGGAACAAGACCTCTTCCTGGGTGATGTTCCTCTCATGACCGACCGGGGCACGTTCATTATCAATGGCGCGGAGCGAGTCGTCGTGAGCCAACTTGTCCGCTCGCCCGGCGCTTATTTCACGCTGGAGCGTGACCCGTCCACAGGGCGCGAATTGTGCATGACCAAGCTCATTCCCAATCGCGGCGCGTGGCTGGAATTCGATATCTCCAACAAGGGCATCATCAGCGTCAAGGTAGACCGTCGCCGCAAGATGCCGGTCACGCTGTTGCTGCGCGCTCTTGGCTACGACGAGGACGAGATCCTCTCCATGTTTTCCGACGTGGATCAGCCCGGCGACGCAAGCCTGATTCGCACAACGCTCGAAAAGGAGCCGCACGCGGGCACGACGGACGAGGCGCTACTGGAGTTCTACCGTCGCCTGCGCCCCGGCGAGCCGTCCGTGCTGGACAACGCCAAGACGCTCATTCATCACCTGTTCTTTGACCCCCGGCGCTATGACCTGGCGCGTGTGGGCCGTTACAAGCTCAATCGCGGCCTCGGATCGCAGGTTGACTCCGAAACGCGCATCCTCCTGCCGGAGGACATCGTCGCGCTCATCAGGCAGATGATTCGCGTTCACAGCGGTGCGTCGCGGCCCAATGACATCGACCATTTGGGGAATCGCCGTGTCCGATCCGTCGGCGAGTTGATTCAGAACCAGTTCCGTGTCGGCCTCCTTCGCATGGAGCGCGTGGCGCGGGAGCGCATGACGCTCGTGCAGCCGGAGGGCGCGACTCCCGGACATCTCGTCAACGTGCGGCCAATCGTTGCATCGCTGCGTGAGTTCTTTGGCGGCTCCCAGCTTTCGCAGTTCATGGATCAGACAAACCCTCTCGCCGAGTTGACGCATAAGAGGCGTCTCTCTGCACTGGGCCCGGGCGGACTGTCCCGCGAGCGCGCCGGTTTCGACGTGCGTGACGTTCACAACTCCCACTACGGACGCATCTGCCCCATCGAGACGCCGGAAGGACCGAACATCGGCCTCCTTGGCTCTCTTGCCACATACGCAAAGATCAACCCCTTCGGTTTCATCGAGACGCCGTACCGGCGCGTGCTCAAGGAAATCCCGAACAAGGAGCCGAAGTGGCTCGAGGGCCACACACTTCTCGAGGACGTGAGAGATCGGCGCAAGAAGCTGGTCGCGGAGGCTGGAACAGTCGTCTCCGCCGATCTTGCCAAGTCGATCGCGCGGCTCGCGCCGCTGGACATCCCCGTGCGCCCCTTCGTGCTCAATGAGTCCGAGTACCTGGACGCGGACGAGGAAGAGCGGCACGACATCGCGCAGGCCAACACCGAGCTCAATGAGGTCGGTGAGATGATCACGGACATGATCGAGGTCAGGCGACAAGGAGAGCCGCACACGGCACGCTCCGTGGACGTTGAGTTCATGGACGTCTCTCCCAAGCAAATCTTCAGTGTCTCCACTGCGCTTATCCCGTTCCTCGAGCACGACGACGCCAACCGCGCGCTGATGGGCTCCAACATGCAGCGGCAGGCCGTCCCGCTCGTCCGCCCGGACGTGCCCATCGTCGGCACCGGCATGGAGTCCCGCGTCGCGAAAGACAGCGGTCAAATACTGCTCTCCCACGTTGACGGAACAGTCGTTACCGCGACGGCCGAGGAGATCATCATCAAGGGCGACGATGGAAAGACCTATCCCCACCGCGTCCGCAAGTTTGAGCGGTCCAACCAGGGAACGGTGATCAACCAGAAGCCCTCGGTGGCCCCGGGCGACGTGGTCAAGACAGGCGATCCGATCGCCGACTGCGCCTCCACGGTGCAGGGTGAGTTGGCCCTGGGCCAGAACGTGCTATGCGCGTTCATGTCCTGGGAGGGCTACAACTTTGAGGACGCGATCATCCTCTCAGAATCCGTAGTACGCGAGGACAAGTTCACGTCCATCCATATCGAAAAGCACGAGGTCGAGGCGCGTGACACCAAGCTGGGACGCGAGGAAATCACGCGGGACATCCCGAACGTGGGTGAAGAGGCCCTCGCCGACCTCGACGAAAAGGGAATCATCCGCATCGGAGCGGAGGTGAACGCCGGCGACATCCTTGTCGGCAAGATCACTCCCAAGGGCGAGACTGAGCTCTCGCCGGAGGAGAAGCTGCTCCGCGCGATCTTCAGTGAAAAGGCGCGCGAGGTGAAAGACTCGTCGCTCCGTGTCCCGCACGGCGAGCACGGCAAGGTTATCGACGTTCGAATCCTTACTGGCGAGCAGAAGGATGACCTGCAGGCCGGCGTCAATGAGCTGGTGCGCGTGTGGGTGGCGCAGACGCGCAAGATCTCCGTCGGCGACAAGATGGCCGGACGGCACGGCAACAAGGGCGTCATCTCCCGCATCATGCCGATTGAAGACATGCCCTACCTGCCGGACGGAACGCCGGTTGAGATCATCCTCAACCCAATCGGCGTGCCCTCCCGCATGAACCTCGGCCAGATCCTTGAAACACACATCGGCTCGGCGGCGCGCGAGCTTGGATTCCAGGTAGTGACGCCCGTCTTTGACGGCGCAGACCCGGGGTCCATTGAGGACGCCCTCGGCCGCGCATACATCGCACACGAGTCCGGCGCGGTTCGCGCAACCGGAGAGCATGGCGAGCCAACGTTTGAGCAGGAGATCGCGGAGGCGTGGTTGCAGGAGAAGGGCATCGATCCGGCTCCTGTATTCAGCGACCGCACACGCGGCGTCGCGAAGGACGTCTGCCTGCGGCTCTGGCTGGATCAGCAGGGAGTGTCCCACAAGAAGCTGGACGCCGAAGGCGTTGTGGCGAAGACGGAGGAGCACTACCGGAAGAGCGGCAACCATCCGCCGATTTTCGGAAAGGTAATCCTGCGTGACGGCCGCACGGGCGAGGCGTTCGGCCAGCCCGTGACCGTCGGCTACATCTACATGCTCAAGCTGATCCACCTTGTGGAAGACAAGATTCACGCCCGTTCAACGGGCCCGTATTCGTTGATTACGCAGCAGCCGTTGGGCGGAAAGGCTCAGTTCGGCGGCCAGCGGTTCGGCGAGATGGAAGTCTGGGCGCTTGAGGCATACAGCGCCGCGCACAACCTCCAGGAAATGCTCACGATCAAGTCCGATGACGTGCAAGGTAGGCAGCAGACGTATGAGGCCATCGTGAAGGGCGAGGACGTGATTGAACACGGTATCCCGGAGTCCTTCCACGTCCTGCAGATGGAACTGCAGAGCCTTGGACTTGCTATCGAGCTGCTGCAAGACCCGGACGTTCCGGCACTGGAATTGGCCCTAAGCGGGGCCTTGCGCGTGGATGACTTCGGCGATGGAGACACGGAGGAGAGAGAGAATGACGGATCCTAGTTTCAGCGCAATACGAATCTCACTCGCCTCCCCGGATCAGATCCGGTCGTGGTCCTACGGCGAGGTCACCAAGCCTGAGACGATCAACTACCGCAATCAGAAGCCGGAAAAGGATGGGCTCTTTGATGAGCGCATCTTCGGTCCGACCAAGGATTTCGAGTGCTATTGCGGCAAGTACAAGCGCATCCGCTACCGTGGCGTGATCTGTGACCGCTGCGGCGTTGAAGTGACGCGCGCCAAGGTGAGGCGTGAGCGGATGGGGCACATCAACCTGGCCGCCCCCGTCGCCCATATCTGGTTCGCCAAGGGCACGCCGAGTTGGCTCGCCATGCTCCTGGATATGACACCGCGCAACCTGGAGCGAGTCCTTTACTACGCCCAGTACGTGATTATCGAGGTGGATGAGGAGCGCAAGAAGGAAGTCCTTGAGGAGTTCGCGGAGCGAGAAGACAAGCTCCTTGAGGAGATTCGCGCCGAGCTGGACGCCAACGTCACCGCCATCCGCGAGCAGAGCACGCGGGAACTCGCCGAGCGCCGCGCGATGATCGAGGCTGATGTTGAAGCCCTCCGCACCGGGCTGCCCGAGTTGGTTGGCCAGAAGGCCAGCGACACGATCAGCGTTCATGGACGCACGCTTGTGGCGAAGGGCAGGAAGATCACCGAGGAGAGCGTTGCCTCTCTTGATACCGTTCTTGAGGAGCTAATCACGGAGTCGGTGGAGCAGCAGGGCGGCGCACAACAGGAAATTGCCACACTGCAAAAGGATACCCAGGAGCGCATTCAGGAGGCGCGAAAGGCGTGGGACTCCCGCCGTGGCGACCTCGAGCAACTGCAGACCCGCAAGACCATGACAGAGAACGAGTTCAAGGACCGCAACGAACAGTACGGTTTCCTGTTCCGTGCCGGCATGGGCGCGGAGTCGCTGCTGGAAATCATCGGCACGATGGATCTTGAAGAGTCGCGCGAGACGCTGCATGCCGAGGCCATCGGCTCCACCGGCCAGAAGGCCAAGAAGGCGGCCAAGCGGCTGCGCGTCGTTGAGGGATTCCGCAAGAGCGATAACAAGCCCGAATGGATGATCCTGACTGTCCTGCCCGTCTTGCCGCCGGACCTGCGCCCCATGGTGCAGCTGGACGGCGGTCGTTTCGCCACGAGCGATCTGAACGACCTTTATCGTCGTGTTATCAACCGCAACAACCGCCTCAAGAGGCTCATGGAACTTGGCGCGCCGGACATCATCGTCCGTAATGAGAAGCGGATGCTCCAGGAGGCCGTCGACGCGTTGGTCGACAACGGTCGCCGAGGCCGCGCCATCACCGGCAGCCACAACCACACGCTCAAGTCGCTCTCAGACATGCTGCGCGGCAAGCAGGGGCGGTTCCGCCAGAACCTGCTTGGCAAGCGCGTGGACTACAGCGGCCGTTCCGTGATCGTTGTCGGCTCCACCTTGAAACTCCATCAGTGCGGCCTGCCCAAGCAGATGGCGCTGGAATTGTTCAAGCCGTTCGTGATGCACAGGCTGGTGCTTCACGGCATCGCGCCCAACATCAAGAGCGCAAAGCGCATGGTGGACCAGAAGCGCCGAGGCGAGGTCTGGGATCTCCTGGAAGAGGTGATCACGGAGCGCCCAGTGTTCCTGAACCGCGCCCCCACACTGCACCGCCTCGGCATCCAGGCCTTTGAGCCGGTGCTTGTTGAGGGCAGCGCTATCCAGATTCATCCGCTTGTCTGCGCGGCCTACAACGCCGACTTTGACGGCGACCAGATGGCCGTCCACGTGCCGATTGGCCGGCGTGCCGTTGAAGAGGCGCGCAAGCTGATGATCTCCACGCACAACATGTTGCTGCCGAGTTCCGGCGAGCCGATCGTCGCCCCGACGCTGGACATCGTTGTCGGCATTTACTACCTGACAACACCGCTGCCGGGCGCACAGGGCGAAGGCCAGGGCTTCATCACCTATGACGACGCCAAGCTGGCTCACGACCTCGGGCAGATTGACCTCCGGGCTGAGGTTCGTATCCGCGAAGGTACGGCAGTCAGCACCGACGGCACGACACGCTTGAACCTGTTGCCGCGCCTCGTGATGAGCGAGGACGGCCGGACTGACATTGTCGAGCTCAATCTCCAGGAAGAGATGCCGGATGGCTGGACCCTGGAACCTTTGACGACCAGCGTCGGTCGCATCCTGTTCAACCAGGTGCTGCCCAGCGCCGTGCCATACCGCAACGAGATTGTAGACAAGAAGGCGCTCAAGGAAGTCGTTACAGAGTGCTACCGCTCTGAGGACAACGACTCCACTGCCCTGATCCTCGACGCCCTGAAGAAGCTCGGCTTCCACTATGCGACGGAATCGGGTCTGACCATCGCCCTGAACGACGTCGTCGTTCCACCGGAGAAGGCGGGGATGTTGGAGAGGGCCGAGGAAGAAGTGTCCGTGGTCCAGCGCAACTTCCAGCGCGGCCTCGTAAGCGAGGATGAGCTGGAAGAGCGGGTCATTGAGATCTGGCAGGGCGTGAACCGCGAGATGGAAACGGTTATTGAGACCCGCCTCCGCGAGTTCGGAAACCTGTACCTGATGGCCGGCTCCGGAGCGAAGGGTAATATCGCCCAGATCAAGCAGATGGCCGGGATGCGGGGCCTGATGGCAGACCCCAAGGGCAAGATTCTGCCGCTGCCGATTCGCTCCAGCTTCCGTGAAGGCCTGAGCGTGCTGGAGTACTTCATCTCAACGCACGGCGCGCGCAAGGGACTCGCTGACACGGCTTTGCGGACAGCTGACTCCGGCTACCTCACACGACGCATCATCGACGTGGCGCAGGACGTTATCGCAAATGATGACGATTGCGGCACGCTGGACGGCGTGTGGATTGACGGCGACACGATGGATCGCTTGCTGGGTTCCCTCTCGGAGCACATTCTTGGCCGCATGGCTGCCGCTCCGGTTGCGGATCCAAACACCGGCGAAATCATTGTCGACCGCAACGAGGAAATTGATGAAGAGAAGGCGGCCGTGATCCAGGACGCCGGAATCAACCGCGTCTACGTGCGCAGCCCGCTAACGTGCCAGGCCCCGCACGGCATGTGCCGATTCTGCTACGGGCGATCACTCGCTCGTGGGCGGCTGGTGGAGGCCGGCGAGGCCATTGGCATCATCGCCGCGCAATCCATCGGTGAGCCCGGCACGCAGCTCACAATGCGGACGTTCCACACGGGCGGTGTTGCCGGTGTGGACATCACCAGCGGCCTGCCGCGCGTCGAGGAGATCTTCGAAGCGCGCGTGCCTAAGCTGGTCGCGCCGATAACCGAGATCGACGGCGTTGTTGAAGTGACAGAAGACACGAACGGCCGACGCGTCCGCGTCGTCAACGAAGAGACTGTCGCAGAGGACTACCAGATTCCCGAAGGCTTCGAGGTGCGCGTCAAGTCCGGCGATTTCGTCGACTCGGGCGCGGAACTCGCGGGCCCTGCGGCCAAGCCCAAGACCCGAAGCCGCCGAAAGAAGGCTGCAGAGGAAGAGGCGCCGGAAACCACAGCGCCCGTCCCGACTCCAGTCACCGCGGCGATGGACGGCGAGGTAACGGTGCGCGGCGACACGATGACTATCGTTCACCGTGACATCGATGACCGCACCTACCAGGTTTCTCCTAACGTTCGCATCCTCGTTGAAACCGGCCAGCGTATTGACGCAGGCGCGGCGCTCGCCGAGGGACCGCTGAACCCACAGGACGTGCTGCGTGTCCGCGGCAAGGACGCCGCGCAGCGGTACCTCGTGGACGAGGTCCAGCGCGTGTACCGCTCCCAAGGCGTCGTCATCCACGACAAGCACATTGAGATTATCGTCCGCCAGATGCTGCGCCGCGTTCGCGTGGAGCAGCCCGGCGACACTGAGTTCCTTCAGGGCGAGCTTGTCGACCGGTTCCTGTGGCAGTCCGTCAACGAGAAGATCATCGCCGAGGGCGGCGAGCCGTCGTTGGCAGTCTCCGTCCTGCTTGGCGTGACAAAGGTTTCGCTCAGCACGGAGAGCTTCCTTGCGGCTGCGTCATTCCAGGAGACCACACGGGTTCTCACGGAAGCGGCGCTGCTTGGCAAGGTCGATCGTCTCGTCGGCCTTAAGGAAAACGTCATCATCGGTCGTCTGATTCCCGCGAGGCTGGGTATTGCAGACGAAATCGAGGACGATCTACTCGAGGCCGGCGCCGTGGCAACGGCGCTTGCCGATCCCGACGAGGGCTTCGAGGAAGACGGAATCGACGCCGGATTGGAGCGAATCTTCAACGCGGCCTTCGGCGACGATGGAGAAGACTTCGACCTCGACCTGGATGACGAAGAGGACGATGACGATTTCCCTGAGCTGGAGGAATCGGGCACCGAGTCTGAGAAATAGTTGCCTCTGGCAGAGAAGTCACAATCAGGCAACGAGATGGGGGCGGCGCAATGCGCCGCCCCTTTCCGCTTTTGACACCTTCAGCATCCGTTCCTTATTCTTGCGGACGTGTTATCCCTACGATTATTCCAGGCGCTCGGCATAATTATCATTCTTGCCCTACCCGCCCTATTCATCACGACAAACGTCCGAATCGCCTTCCACAGTCAGGCTGTCTATACCTACGTCATCGATGCATTTGACGCGCCGGAACGAACGGGTGTCGAACGCGCTGAACTGATCAAGGGCACTGCCGGGCTCATCGATTACTTCGAGTCGGATGAGGACCTGATCACAACCGAGATTATCGTCAACGGCATCAGCGAGCCGCTGTTTACCGAACCGGAGGCCATTCACTTCCGGGATGTGCGTGACTTGCTCAACCGCGTCTACTTCGTACAGGCAGTAGCGACTGTCACCATCCTTGGCACATTAATCGCGGCCATAGTTGTTGCGGCGCGCGGACGGCCGGATCTGGCTGCAATCATCTTTCGTCGTATCCGTCAGGGCGCGTTCTGGACGGTGCTGGCAATCATTGGTATCGGCCTGTTCGCGGCGCTGGGCGGGTTCAATTTCCTCTTCCTGCAATTCCACCTGCTCAGCTTCTCCAACGATCTGTGGCGGGGGACTGCAGACGACAGGATGATTCAGCTCTTCCCGCAGTTTTTCTTCCTGCAGGCAACACTGCTCATCGGCCTCGCCACCATCGTTGAGATGGGGGTTGCCTGGGCCGGAGCGACGGTGTCCCTAAAGGGAATGGGTTCCCAAGAAGTCCCGGAGGACAGCAGCTAGCGTCCCGCTTGCTCCTCCGCGTGGTAGGAGCTTCGGACGAGGGGTCCGGATTCCACGTGCCTGAAACCGCGCGCCATCCCCTCGTCGCGTAGTTCGGCAAACTCCTCAGGCGTATAGAACCTGTCCAGCGGCGCGTGTGATGGCGTTGGCCGTAAGTACTGACCGATGGTGAGAATGTCGCACCCAACGCTGACCAGATCATTCATCGTTGAGAGGAGTTCCTCGCGAGTCTCCCCCAGCCCGACCATGATGCCGGACTTCGTGCTCATGCCCTCCCGCTTGGCCCGCTCCAGCAGTTCCAGCGATAGCCAATAGTTTCCCCGGGGCCTCACCGTACGAAACACGGACGGCACACTTTCAATGTTGTGGTTTAGGACATCCGGCTTGGCATCCATTACTGTGCGCAGGGCGTCCCAATTCCCGCCGAAATCCGGAATAAGGACCTCAACACCCACGCCTGATGCGACTCGCCTCACCGCACCGATCGTCTGGGCAAAGATTGACGCGCCACCGTCGGGCAGATCGTCACGGTCAACAGATGTAATAACGGCGTACGTGATGCCCATGCGGTGGACGGCCTGTGCGACGCGCAAGGGCTCAAGCGCATCGACAACGCCACCCGGGTCGCCGGTCTTGACGGCGCAATAACGGCAGGCGCGTGTACATGTATCGCCAAGGATCATGAATGTTGCCGTGCCCCGATCCCAGCAATCGCCGATGTTGGGGCAGCGAGCTTCCTCACAGACCGTATGAAGTGAATTGCCCTCCACGAGGGCCTTCAATTTGCGGTAGCGCTCGCTGCCCGGGGCGGGAACCTTGAACCACTCCGGCAGGCGACGCGGCCGCGGGATGGGCTGTTCAACTGTCAGGGTCATTGTGCTCACCAGAATACCATCGGCAGCACAAGCTATACTCAATCAGTCTCAATAGGTACATAAAATGCATGTCGCGTTGTTAACCGCCCAGGAGGCGCCCGCCTTTACCGACCTGACGGCCGCATTCGACCGTGAGGTCATCACATGCACGCCGCTCACGGAGGCCGACGATACTGAGGAGGTTTCGCAGGGCCCCCATGACATCCTGATCATCGATATGGCCGGGCCGCTTGCAAGGTCCGCCTACGTCCGTGAGATTGCTTCAGCCTGCCACAAGGATGTCTACGTTCCCGTTCTCGGCCTGGTGCGCCCCGGCCAGCTCCGCGAAATCGAGGCATCGCTGGGCCTTGATGATTTCGTTCTGGTTCCCGCCGATCCCTCAGAGGTAATCGCGCGCCTTGCCCTCCTTTATGCTCGGTATCGGGCCCGCTCCGCCAATGAGGATGAGATAAACGTTGGCGATCTCCGAATCAACCTCGCGCGCTATGAAGTCTGGGTAGGCGTTCGGCAGGTCACACTCACGTTCAAGGAGTACGAACTGCTGCGCATCCTTGCCTCGCGCCCCGGGCATGTTTTCACACGCAACACCTTGCTGGACGTGGTGTGGGGCTATGACTATTTCGGCGGCACGCGAACAGTGGACGTTCACGTGCGCCGCTTGCGCAGCAAGATCGAAGACCCCACGCACACGTTTGTTGAGACAGTGCGTAATGTCGGGTACCGTCTTCGTGCCAACCCGGATTCACGCTAGACAACCAACATCGATTCGCGGACTGTAACACGTTCGTAACCCAACACCCCACCTGCGTCAGCATTCTGGATGTAGGGGCAGGGGCTGGCCAATTGGTCAGGCTCCCTCCGATTAATTGGCAGAACAATACCGGAAGGAGTTTTTGATGGCAGACTCGACGAGCAACGGGGTGCTGGGCACATTTTCCTCGCCGGGCGAGGTAATTTCCTTCGCGGCCGCGAACGACATCAAGATGGTCGACCTGCGATTTACGGACCTGCTGGGTACTACGCAACACTTCACGATCCCCGCTGCCCTGATGGACGAAGACTTGTTTAGAAATGGCACGGGCTTCGACGGCTCCAGCATTCGGGGGTTCCAGACGATCGACGAGTCCGACATGCTCGTCGTGCCGGACCCCGCCGGCGCGTACGTGGACCCGCTGCTGGAGGTCCCGACGTTGGCGGTAATCTGCGACATCCGTGACCCCGTGACGGGTCAGGCGTATTCCCGGGACCCGCGCTATGTGGCGCGCAAGGCGGAAGAGTACCTGAAGAGCACCGGCATCGCGGATGCCAGCTTCTGGGGCCCGGAGGCGGAGTTCTTCATCTTTGACAGTGCCCGCTACGACTACCAGCAGAACGAGGGCTACTTCTTCATTGACTCTGACGAGGGCGTCTGGAACTCAGGGCGTCCTGATGATGTCCACAACAATCGCCCCAACCTGGGTCATCGCCCACGAAACAAGGGGGGCTACTTCCCGCTACCGCCCGTCGATACCCAGCAGGACGTTCGCTCCCATATCATCCTGGCGATGATGGACGCCGGCCTCAACATCGACAAGCACCACCATGAGGTGGCAACGGCGGGACAGGGTGAGATCGGTCTCCACTACGGGCCCCTCGTGGCAGAGTGCGACGCAATCCAGGTCTACAAGTACATCGTCAAGGAAAAGTCGCGGCAGATGGGCAAGACCGCCACGTTCATGCCGAAGCCCATCTTTGGCGACAACGGCACCGGAATGCACACGCACCAGTCTCTCTGGAAAGACGGCGCGACCATCTTCTACGATGCGAACGGCTACGCGCAGACCAGTGAGGTGATGCGCTTCTACATTGGCGGGCTGCTCAAGCACGCCGCGTCCATCCTGGCCTTTGCCGCGCCGACGACAAACTCGTATCGGCGATTGGTTCCCGGCTACGAGGCGCCCGTGAACCTGGTCTACTCGCAGCGGAATCGGAGCGCCGCAGTGCGGATTCCCATGTATGAGATGGACACGCCGGCCGCCAAGCGCATTGAGTTCCGCTGCCCGGACCCGATGGCGAACTCCTACCTGGCGTTCTCCGCGATGCTGATGGCAGGGCTGGACGGCATCCAGAACCGGATCGATCCCGGCCCGTCCGTGGACCATGACATCTACGAGATGGAGGGTGAAGCGGCCGCAGCGCTGCCCAACGTCCCCGGCAGTCTGGCCGATGCGCTGGCTGCACTGGAGGCGGACAAAGACTACCTGCTCCAGGGTGGCGTGTTCACGCCGGACCTCATCGAGGGCTGGATCTCCTACAAGAGGGAGAACGAGGTGGACCCGATGCGCCTCCGCCCGCACCCCTACGAGTACTTTCTGTACTACGACGGCTAAACGGCGACACCTAAAGCACAGCGGCGCGCCTGCGGGATTCTCCGGCCAATGAGTGGCCGGGTCTCGCAGGCAATTGCCGCCCCTCAAGGCCGTAATACGCAACGTCGCAGAACGGTCAACCACAAGAAGCCACGGGAAGACGGTGGGAACAGTGGCAATACAGGCTGACGAATCGGCAAGGGAATTCGTGCTCCGGACGGTCAGGGAGCGCAACGTCAAGTTCATCAGGCTATGGTTCTCAGACATCCTCGGGAACCTCAAGGGATTCTCATTGAGTCCCGCGCAGCTTGAGGTCGCGCTTGAGCACGGCATCGGTTTCGACGGCGCATCCATTGAGGGATTCGCCCGCGTGGATGAATCGGACATGGTCGCCGTACCGGACCCGTCCACATTCGCCATTCTGCCCTGGCGTCCGGAGCATCCGGGCGTCGCCCGCATCTTCGCGGACATCTATACGCCGGAGGGTGAGCCTTTCGATGGCGATCCCCGTTACGTTCTGCGCCGCAATCTGCAGCGCGCGCAGGAACTCGGCTACACGTTCTACGTGGGGCCGGAGCTTGAGTATTACTATTTCCGCGGCCCTGACGACCCGACCCCGCTGGACAACGGCGGTTACTTCGACCAGATGCCGTTGGACGTCGCCTCCGACCTTCGCAGGGAAACCATCCTGACACTGGAGGAAATGGGCATTGAGGCTGAATACAGCCACCATGAGGTCGCGCCCGGACAGGATGAGATCGTCCTCCGGTACACGGACGCACTAACAATGGCCGACAACTGCATGACGTATCGCCTGGTGGTACGTGAAATCGCGCGGCAGCATGGCGTTCACGCTACGTTTATGCCGAAACCCATTACCACTGAGAACGGCAGCGGCATGCACACGCACCAGTCGCTCTTCAGGGGTGAGGCAAACGCATTTTATTCGGCGGACGACCCCAATCACCTATCTCCAATTGCCCTGAACTTCATCGCGGGGCTGCTTGAGCACGCGCCGGCATTCACAGCAATCACAAACCAGTGGATCAACTCCTACAAGCGACTTGTACCGGGCTATGAGGCTCCCGTGTATTTGACGTGGGCCCACCGAAACCGCTCGGATCTCATCCGCATTCCGCGCGTTCCGCCCAGCAACCCGGAGGCTGCGCGCCTCGAATATAGGGCGCCTGATCCGGCCTGCAATCCGTACCTCGCCTTCTCCGTCATGCTCGCCGCCGGCCTTGACGGCATCGAGCGCAATCTGCAGCCGTCCGACGCGTTGAACGAGAACGCGTTCGGCATGTCCGCGGCTCAGCGGGCTGAGATGGGCATTGGAGAACTGCCCCGCAGCCTGCATGAAGCAATCCTGCTGACGGAGAAGAGTGACCTTGTGCGCGATGCGTTGGGTGACCACATATTCAATAGCTTCATTGAGAACAAGCGGATAGAGTGGGAAGCGTTCCGCGCGCATGTGACCGACTTTGAGATCGACCGCTACCTGCAAACCCTATAACCACCGTCGTTGCCCGCCCCGTGAGTTTCAAGGGGGTTTTGTGTACAATTGGCTATGGCCTCAATAGAAGCACGTCAGTGGCGGCGTCCTGACGCGCCGCCGCTATACGATCCCATCCACGAAAAGGATGCCTGCGGAACCGGCTTTATCGCACAGGTTTCCGGCGTTCCATCGCATGACATCGTGCGGCAGGCAATCACTGCCGTGGTCAATCTCACCCACCGCGGCGCGGTATCCGCGGACGCCCGGACAGGCGATGGCGCGGGGATCCTGACGCAACTTCCACGCAAGCTGCTCCTTCGCGAGCTCGCCTCGCGCGGCATTTCCGATGTCTCAGGCGATGACCTCGCCCTTGGCATGGTGTTCTTTAACGCCGAGAACCCGGATGGCTCGAAGCATGCAGCCAAGATGGTCGAGCAGGAGACGGCGAGGCGTGGGCTGCGCTTCCTGATGTGGCGGGATGTGCCGAACGATCCCTCCGTGCTCGGAGAGCAGGCGATGGCCACCCTGCCGGATATTCGACAAGCGATTATTGCCCGCCCGTCAGACCTCGATAATGACGCGTTTGAACGTGCGCTTTACCTTGTGCGGCGAGCCGTCGAAAACGAAATGACGGCACAGGACGACACCGAATTCTACATCCCGTCCTTTTCATCAAGGACAGTCGTGTACAAGGGTCTACTTGTTGCAACGCAGTTGTCAGGCTTCTACAAAGATCTGGATGATCCCGACTATGAGTCGGCTCTGGCCGTCTTTCATCAGCGTTATTCCACCAACACGTTCCCCAATTGGCAGCTTTCCCAGCCGTTCCGATTCCTGGCCCACAACGGTGAGATCAACACCCTGCAGGGCAACCGCAATTGGCTGCGAGCTCGCGAGGCCGACCTCAGCTCCGAAGTGTGGTCGAAGGACGATATTCGCACGATCACGCCGCTAACATCGCAGACGGTCTCGGACTCCGCCTCGCTGGACCACGCATTTGAACTCCTCCAGGTGTCCGGTCGGAGCCTGTTGCACTCGATGATGATGCTCACGCCGGAAGCGTGGGAAAACATGCCGCACATGGACGAGGACCTGCGCGGGTTCTATCGATACCACGCATCCCTGACCGAGCCGTGGGACGGCCCAGCCGCTCTGGCATGGTCTGACGGCGAGACAGTAGGAGCGTCGCTGGATCGCAACGGCCTGCGCCCTGCCCGCTACATCATCACGGATGACGGCCTCGTGGTCATGGGGTCGGAGGTCGGTGTCCTGCCGCACATCGCGAATGAGCGCATCATCGAAAAGGGCCGTCTTGGCCCCGGGCACATGATCGCTGTTGACACGCGCAGCGGGCGCATCATGAAGAACGGCGAGATCAAGAGCGAAATCGCCGTGCAGCAGCCCTATCGCGAGTGGGCGGAGCGTCAGTACATCCAGCTCAACGTGCCCATCCACTCTATGCAGAACGGCGCGGGGCATCTCATCGAGCACGAGATGGAGTTGATGCGCCGACAAAAGGCCTTCGGCATGACGGCGGAAGAGCTGCTCATCGTCATCAAGCCCATGGTGCAAGAAGGCAAGGACGCCACGTACTCGATGGGCGATGACACGCCGTTGGCGGTCTTCTCACGGATGCAGCCCTCCCTGTTCAACTATTTCAAGCAGCGATTCGCGCAGGTGACAAACCCGGCAATCGACCCTATCCGCGAGGCCATCGTCATGTCCGCAGAGACGTACCTCGGCCCGCGTGACAGCATGCTGCGGGAACGCGAGGAGGCGGCACACTTGCTCGCCGTCCCCGGCCCCGTCATCCGCGACCATGAGCTCGACGCCATCCGCGGTATCGATTCACCAAGCCTCTCGTCCGTCACGCTGCCCACTGTATTCGCCGCTGGGGATGGTCCGGACGCTCTGGAAAAGGCAATCGACGATCTGTGCGAACAGGCAGTCTCCGCGGTGGACGCGGGACACTCAATTATCGTTCTGTCAGATAGGCCCGTTGACGAGCGACACGCGCCCATCCCAATGTTGCTGGCCCTCGGGGCAGTCCATCACGACCTCATCCGACGCGGCAAGCGCATGAAGGCGAGCCTTGTATGTGACACGGGCGAGGCGAGAGAAGTACATCACTTCGCGGCACTCATCGGCTATGGCGCGAGCGCGGTCAATCCCTACCTCATCTGGGAGAGCCTGCGTGAACTCTTCGAACGCGGAGAGTTCAGCGAGGAAGAGGACGAGGACTACACCCTCGCCAAGTACCAGGCGTCGGCCAACAAGGGCGTGCTGAAGATCATGTCCAAAATCGGCATCTCTACGGTCACGTCCTACCATGGTGCGCAGATCTTTGAGGCCATCGGCCTGAGCGACGATATCGTTCAGAAGTGCTTTGCGGGCACGCCGTCGCAGGTGGGCGGACTGGGATTCCGCGAGCTGGCAACAGACGTCCTGGCCCGACATGAGCGGGCCTTCAACACGGAATTGACGCCGAAGTCCAAGCTCGAAGACCACGGATTCATCCGCTATCGCAAGAGCGGCGAGTTCCACGCCAACAACCCTATCGTCGTGCGGACGCTGCACAGGGCTGTCCGATCCGGCGACTACGAGGACTATGTTCCCTACCGTGACGCGCTGAACAATCGGCCGGTCTCCTCGCTGCGGGACGTGCTGACGTTCAACAAGACGCGTGAGCCAATCCCCATCGATGAGGTGGAGCCGATCGAAGAGATCTGGAAGCACTTCACGACGGGCGCAATGTCGCTCGGCGCGTTGAGCCCCCCCGCGCACGAAACGCTGGCGATGGCCATGAACCACATCGGCGGCGCGGCTGACACGGGCGAGGGCGGTGAGGACCCCCGACGCTTCCGTGGCCTCACGCGCGGCTACAACGCCAACTCCAAGATCAAGCAGGTCGCATCAGGCCGTTTCGGCGTCACGCCGGAATACCTTGCGATGGCCGAAGAGCTTGAGATCAAGATGGCGCAGGGCTCCAAGCCCGGCGAGGGCGGGCAGCTCCCCGGCCACAAAGTCATTGAGTACATCGCCTACATTCGGCACACGCAGCCCGGGATCACCCTGATCTCGCCGCCGCCACACCACGACATCTACTCCATCGAGGATCTGGCACAGCTCATCTATGACCTCAAGACGGTCAATCCCCGAGCCAAGGTCAGCGTCAAGCTGGTGGCGGAGGCGGGTGTCGGGACAATCGCCGCCGGCGTCGCCAAGGGCTACGCAGACAAGGTTCAGATCTCCGGCCATGAGGGCGGCACGGGCGCAAGTCCGCTGTCATCCATCAAGAACGCCGGCACGCCGTGGGAGCTGGGCCTGACTGAGGCGCAGCAGGTCTTGGTGATGAATGACCTGCGCGGCCGCGTCAAGCTGCGCACGGACGGTGGAATCCGTACCGGGCGTGATGCCGTCATCGCGACGATGCTCGGCGCGGATGAAGTCGGATTTGGCACAGTTGCCCTGCTCGCATTGGGCTGTGAGATGGCGCGTCAATGTCACCTGAACAGCTGCCCCGTCGGGGTGGCCACGCAACGGGACGATTTGATTGCCAAGTTCAACGGCTCCGTTGAGACGGTCGTGAATTACTTCACCTTCGTCGCAACAGAGGTCCGAGAAATCCTTGCAAGCATCGGAGTGCGCTCGCTGAATGAGATCATCGGCCACCCCGAATTCCTGGCGCTCCGCCCGGACATTGAAGAGTTCGAGCGTGCCAGGTTTGTGGACGCGCTCAAGCTGATTGCCCCCGCCGACCCCACATTCCAGCGCCCGGTCAGCAATGAGCAAGACCGCAACGATAGGCCGAACGACGAGAAGTTGGATGACCGCATCCTCTCGGAGATCACCGGCGCAATCGAGAGCCGGACTCCCGTCTCGCTGTCCTATGACATCAGGAATGCACAGCGCACGGTGGGCGCGCGTGTCTCGGGAGCCATCGCTCACCGTTACGGCGTGAAAGGGCTGCCTCCCGGCACGATCGACTTATCATTCGCCGGTTCTGCCGGACAGAGCTTCGGCGCGTTCCTGAATGAGGGCGTGCGGATGACGCTGACGGGTGAAGCGAATGACTACGTCGGCAAGGGCATGGCGGGCGGAGAACTCGTCATCAGGCCGCCAGCCGATGCAAATTTCGAGTCGCATAAGAACTCCATCATCGGCAACACCTGTATCTACGGCGGAACAGGAGGATACTTCTTTGTCGCCGGACGGGCAGGCGAGCGGTTCGCAGTGCGGAACAGCGGCACGCAGGCCGTTGTAGAAGGCGTGGGTGATCACGGCTGTGAATACATGACCAGCGGCATCGTGGTGGTGCTCGGAACGGTGGGGCGCAATTTCGGAGCGGGCATGTCCGGCGGCGCGGCGTTCGTTCTGGACGAGACCGGCGATTTTCCGTCGCTCTACAACCAGGAGTTGTTGGTTCTGGACAGGCTTGAAGACGATGATGACGAGCGGCACGTCCTGGAGCTCATTGAGCGCCATGCCGAGACGACGGGCAGCAAGCGTTCCGCGGAGATCCTTGCCGACTGGCCCAGGTACCGCGCGATGTTCTGGAAGGCGTTGCCCGCTCAGCTGCGCGACAAGAATCTCTCACTCGCCGAGGTACTCAAGAAGGTTGAGGGGGCCGCGCTCGTAACAGCGCATTAGGGGGAACAACCGTCACACCGGCTTGCCCTTTGGGGTCCTTCTTCCCGGTGGCGACGGCAAAATCGGATAATTGCATTTTGTCGGCCATTACGTGCTAGACTACCCAATCCGGCGTTAGCCGACGATTCTTGGCCGCGAAGGGCTCGAGTGGGGAATAGAGCCCTCGCCGCCGCACAAAGGAGATTTGTATGAAGGCTGTCATTTTGGCAGCGGGACATGGCTCTCGCTTTAGCCAATACGGTGTCCGCCATAAGGCGCTCCTGCCCGTCAACGGGCAGACGGTGATTGACCACACACTGGACGGGATGCAACAGGCCGGTATAACGGACATCTGCATCGTCATTGGCCATGAGGGGCAGGCGCTGCAGGACGTGCTTGGGGACGGCTCAACGCGAGGCCTCAACATCACGTATGTCATGAACACGGAGCACCATCGGGGGAACGCCGTTTCCGTCCTCACCGCGAAGGATGAGGTCGGCACAGAACCGTTCATCCTCTCCATGGCCGATCACATGCCATCCGCAGATATCATCAGAGGGCTTGTCGACGGCGCAAAGGAGAACGGGTGGAATCTCAATGCGCTGGCCGTGGATTTCGACCCTGACGACCGGGATGTCGAAGAGGGGACTCGGGTTAGCGTGGATGACACCGGTCATATCGTGGCCATTGGTAAGAATCTGCCGAACTGGAACGGTATCGATTGCGGTGTGTTCCTCTTCACGCCCGCTATCTTTGATGCGATTCAAGACAAGCTCGCTGAGGACAGTTCCCACGATGAGTTGAGCCAGGCCGTGACGCGCATGATCCTCTCCGGAAACGACCTTCATGCCCACGATGTGGAGGGCGCGTTCTGGTTTGACGTGGACACGTGGGAAGACCTGAAGCTGGCGCGTGAGGCGCTCGGGTACGTCACGTAGCGCCGACGCATGCACGAAGGCTTCGTCTCCCGGTACCTGAACCGACGCTTCTCGCGCCCCATCGCGCGGGCGCTCGCCCACACTCCCGTCACGCCGAACCAGGTCTCGTTCATTGCGTTCCTGATGGCAGCAGGGGCAGCTGCGCTCTTCTACTACGACCTCAACATCTGGGCGGGCGTTCTTGTCCAGGCATCGTCCATCGTAGATGGCGTCGACGGCGATCTGGCTCGCGCCAAGAACATGGCAAGCAGATTCGGTGGATTCTTCGATGCCCTGCTGGATCGATACGCGGACGCGGTCATCCTCGCCGGGCTTGGCTATTGGGCATTCAAATTCCAGGCCGGGGCCGATCAAACCACAGTGACTTTCCTCGCCGGTGTCGCCATTGTCGGCTCATTGATGATCAGCTACAGCCGCGCGCGGGCAGAAGCAACATTCGGCCAGCCGTTCGAGGGCTTGCCAGGCGCGCTGGCCTCACGCGATCTCCGGCTGTTCGTCATCATGCTCGGCGCAATCATCGGACAGGGCGTAGCAACACTGGCAGTCATCGGCATCCTGACCAACATGGTAGTCCTCTGGCGCCTCGGCGTAGCCCGCTGGGGTAACGTGGGAGATGGAGGCGAATAGAGGACACCGGTTCGCCGTCGCGGTTGATCCGCCCAATCAGGTACACTATCCCCGTCACTGGTTTAGCGTTCAGACGGGGTCGAGATTCGGGGGAAGGGCGATATGGACTACCAGAATCTGCTCTATGAGAAACAGCGTAATGGCGTGCTCATCACGCTTAACCGCCCCGAGGTGATGAACGCCATCTCCGATGAGTTGGACATTGAGCTTCACCACGCCCTCGACGCCGCCGACGCTGATCCCGAGGTTCGCGCCATCGTGCTCACAGGCGCTGGTCAGGCTTTTTCAGCCGGATTCGACATCGCAGGCGGAGGCGCGGACTATGTCTGGCCGTATGGCCTGCCCGAAGGCTCAAATATCGCGGCGGAAATTGACCGCTGGCGCACCCGCTTTTGGAAGAAGGAGCACGGCCGCATCGCCCGCATCATTGATGAGATCGACACGCCGATCATCGCTGTCGTCAGCGGCTGGTGCATGGGTGGCGGCTCCTGGTACGCCCTGACCTCACACATCACCATCGCAGCGGAGGACGCCGTCTTTGGCCAGGTTGAGGTCCGCATGATCTCGGACGACAACTACATATGGATTCACCACGCCGGCTACAAGAACGGCCTGCGCTACGCTCTCACCGGCGACCACATAGATGCTCAGGAGGCTCTACGCATCGGCATCGTAAACAAGGTTGTCCCAACAAAGGACGACGCCCTGGAAGAGGCTTTTCAGCTTGTCGAGCGGCTTGCTCTCGTGAGCCCTGAGACGGTGAAGATCAACCTCGCAGTGGCGATGCGCGGCCTTGAAACAATGGGCCTCCACAACGTGATGCGGCTCAACTCGGAGCTGGCCGCCGCCGTAATCGTCTCCAAGCGTGAGGAGTTCACTGCCCCGCTGGAAGAAGCGCGCAAGGAGGGCGGCCTCCGCGCATTCATCCGCAAGCGGGATGAGCCGTTCCAGCCGGAGCCGTTCGGCCCCCGCTCCGCCAAGGCGCGAGAAGAGCGCGAAAGGGGCTCATGATCTGCGCTAGAGGACTCGGCGAGCTATGAATCGGCTTCGACTCTCAGCCTCGCCGGAGCGCATCCCCACCCACGCTGCCGCGCAAGGAGCAGGCGGGGCGAACATCAGTTGCTCGCGTACGCTGCTGCGGCTGCGCGCATCCTCATTGCTCACAACGCGCGCCACCGAACAATCCGAAGAATCACATCGCACCGCTCCGGTCGTTCTCAGTCTTGAGGTCGACAATCAGACCCCTACAGACACTCCACCCGCTGTCACACCTGCCTGTGTCCGGACCATAGTTGCCCTCGCCTCGATTGCACGCAGGCGCAGGATTGGCCATGTGCCTCCACCCATGCCGGAGTCCTGCGCCCCGGCGCAGGTGGGAAGCTGGCAGCACAACCCGGAGAAGACTTCCACAGGCCACGACACGCCCACTCCGGAGCAACTTGCGCCATCCCACGAGACGGCGGTGCATGGCCCGACCGTCATCCGACACGCTCATAGACGCAGCCGACTGAGATCTCGGTCTGCGTATCGACTGCCCAGATTACCAAACGCTCCAATTGACGTGGAAAATCGTTTCTTCGTTCAATTGGAGGTGACCCATTTCCCGATTACTTATCGGACTCATTGGAGTCCTGACTCTTCTTTCGGCAGCCGCGTGCCAAGCGGGTTCCGATTCCACGTCAACGCCTGAATCCACTGCAGATTCGAGCGCGTCCACCACAGAGACCAACGGCGAGTTAGTCGTCTATTCCGGTCGGAGCGAGAGCCTCGTCGCGCCGCTCATTGAGCAATTTGCAGAGGCGAGCGGCATCGATGTAAGCATCAAGTACGGCAGCACGTCGGAGATAGCCGCCACCATCCTTGAGGAGGGCGAGAACTCGCCCGCGGACATCTTCTTCGCGCAAGACCCCGGTGGGCTTGCTGCAGTGGAATCCATGTTCGCTGCACTGCCGGGCGATGTGCTGGATCGTGTTCCAGCCAATTTCCGTTCGCCGGACGGCAAGTGGATCGGACTATCGGGCCGCGCGCGTGTCATCGTCTACAACACAGAGCGGGTTTCCCCGGACGACCTGCCGAGCGACCTGCGTGGATTCACAGACCCGGAATGGGAGGGCCGCATCGGCTGGCCGCCCACCAACGGCTCATTCCAGGCGATGGTAACGGCCATGCGAGTGACGTGGGGCGAGGAGGAGACACGGGCGTGGCTTAAGGGAATCCAGGCCAATAACCCGACCATCTACCCCAAGAACACCCCTACCGTGGCAGCCGCCGGCACGGGTGAGATCGACGTTGGATTCGTCAATCACTACTACCTGTACCGATTCCTCGCGGAAGAGGGTGAGGGCTTTGGCGCGCGAAACGCCCACCTGGACGGCGGCGGGCCGGGCTCCATCATCCTTGTAGCGGGGGCCGGTGTGCTGGACGGCGCGGAGAACAGCGACAACGCGATTCGATTCATCGAGTTCATGCTGTCCACCGTCGCACAGCAATACTTCGCCGGGCAGACGTATGAATACCCTCTCGTTGAGGGAGTAAACGTGAACCGGCTGTTGACTCCGCTGGATGAGATCAACGCGCCGCAAGTCGACATGGCGGACCTGGGAGACCTTGAAGGCACGGTCGACCTGCTCCGCGACACGGGAATCCTTCCGTAATGAGTGGGACGGCGGCCGGCATCCAACGGCTCCGGGCGATCCGGCGTCAGCGACGCTGGCCGCCGTTCACGCTCAGTCTCACAACGTCCATCATCGGCCTTGCCCTGCTCTTGCCCATCATCTACCTGTTTATCCGGACACTCGACGCAGGTCTGGATTCGCTGGCAGACCTCCTGTTTCGGCCAAGAACGGCGGCAATCATCATGCGCAGCATGGCGCTCGTCATCATTGTCTCCGGCGGATCAGCAGTTCTCGCGTTGGCTCTCGGCTGGCTTATCGAGCGCACGGATTTGCCATTCAGGCGGGTGTGGAGCATCGTGACGGTGCTCCCGCTCGTCATTCCGAGCTACATCATGGCGTTCCTGTTCATCTCCGTCTTCGCGCCACGCGGCATGGTGCAGCGAATCTTCGCCGAGCCGTTCGGCATCGAAGAGATACCGTCGTTCTACGGCCTGCCCGGGGCGGCTATCGTCCTGATCCTCGTCTCTTATCCGTACACGCTGCTCACCGTGCGAGCAGCGCTGCGAGGTTCGGGGCGCGCGCTGGAAGAAGCCTCCCGCACGCTGGGCAAGGGGCCCTGGGAGACTTTCCTTCGCGTAACGTTGCCGCAGATGCGGCCCGCGCTGGCCTCCGGGAGTCTCTTGGTGGCTCTCTACACAATCAGCGATTTCGGCGCGGTGTCCCTGATGCGCTATGAGACGTTCACGTGGGCGATCTACCTCCAATACACGAGCTATGTTGACCGCACAGCTGCGGCGGCACTCTCACTCGTCCTCGTCGGGCTTGCGGTCGTGCTTTTCCTGACGGAAACGACGGCGCATGGGGACCGCCCAATGGAGGAGACGCACCAGGCGGAGTTGGGCGGAGCAGACTCGCCGTCCGTCCCGCTCGGTCCGTGGAAGTATCCGGCGTTGGGGCTGTGTTCGCTCGTCGGCGTCTTTGCGCTGCTTGTCCCGATGGCCGTCTTGTTGTTCTGGCTGGTTCGCGGTATTGGAGCGGGAGAAGAGCTGAGCGCGGTGTGGGGTCCGGCAATCAATTCGGCGTTGGTATCGTCGCTCGCGGCGGTCGCCGGGGTCTTCGTCGCCCTGCCCGTCGTGGTTCTTGCCGTGCGATTCCCGGGACGCTTCAGCATGTTGATCGACCGCGTTAGCCACGTCGGCTTCGCCCTCCCCGGGATCGTCATTGCACTCGCGCTCGTCTTCTTCGGCTCGAGGCTCGCCCCCGTGCTCTACCAGACGCATGTCATGCTGGTCCTGGCCTACGTCATATTATTCCTGCCGATTGCGATGGGGCCGTTGCGGACATCACTGTTGCAGGTGAATCCCCGCGTGGAGGAGGCTGGACGGACACTTGGCCATCGTCCACTCACGGTTTTCCGTACAATTACAGTGCCTTTGCTGCGCCCCGGCATCCTCGCCGGAGGCGCGCTGGTATTCCTCACCGCGATGAAGGAGCTTCCTGCAACCTTGCTTCTCAGTCCGCTTGATTTCAGCAGTTTGGGAACGACGATCTGGGCCGCGAGCTCAGAGGCGTATTTCGCTCGTGCTGCCCTGCCCGCCCTGTTGCTCATCGCGATTTCCGCAGTTCCTATGTTTTTCCTCATCGGCCGAGGCAGGAGCCAGCAGGCATGACAGGCATTGATCAGTCGCCCCGCGTCATGCTCCGCTGCGCCGGTGTGACGAAACAATACGCGCCGTCCGGCGCGGGAGCGCATGACGTTTCCCTTGAGGTCACGGAGGGGCAGATCCTCGCGCTCGTCGGCCCAAGCGGCTGTGGCAAGACCACGTTGTTGCGCGCCATTGCGGGGCTGGAAAGCCCGGACGAAGGGGCAATCGAGGTCGATGGCCGAACGGTCACGGGGAGAGGCGTCTTTGTGCAGCCGGAACACCGCAGCGTGGGCTTCGTGTTCCAGGACTATGCCCTCTTTCCGCACATGACGGTGGAATCCAACATTGCCTACGGCCTGCAGCGCGACGCTCCCAACCGCGAACAGCGCATTGATGAGTTGCTCGATCTCGTCAACCTTTCTGACCGCCGCAACCGCCGCCCTCATGAACTCTCCGGCGGCGAGAGGCAGAGGGTGGCGCTTGCCCGAGCCCTCGCGCCCTCACCCAAGATTCTCCTGATGGATGAACCGTTCTCGAACCTCGATCCAAACCTGAGCGCCCGCTTACAGCTGGAGGTGCGTGAAATCCTTCATGAAGCGGGCATCACGGTGGTGTTCGTGACGCACGACCAGGAGGCGGCTCTGTCCATGGGCGATGTCATCGCTGTCATGGATCGGGGGCGCATCCAGCAGGTCGGAGCGCCTGATATGGCGTTCCATCGCCCCGTCAACCGTTTCGTCGCCGCGTTCCTCGGTGAGGCCGACTTCATTCCGGCGGAGCCGACGGCAGTTGAATCGCGAGTGTTGACGGAGTTGGGGGAGGCAGAGGTGAGCAGCGCCTTGACACTTGATGGCGAGGCCGACATGGACTTGATGGTGCGGCCGGAAGATTTGTCCATCAGTGCGGATGACATTGGAAACGGTCGCGTTGTCGGACGGATATTCAGCGGGGCATTCTACGCCTACAACGTAGAATTGGATTCCGGGGTTATGTGTCGCGCCATAGCCTCCCACGCGACCGCTATAGAGGTTGGGGCGCGGGTCAGTCTCCGCATCACCCCCGGCCATCCCCTGCCCGTCTTCCCGCGGGAGTGAGTTGCCGCTAAGGGCGAGGGCGACTATAATCCGCTACACGGAGGCACGGAAAAATGCCCATCTTTGAATACGGTTGCAAGACCTGCGGAAATGGCTTCGACAAGTTCATTCGCGGCTACAACACGCCTGTCGGTGTGACGTGCCCCTCCTGCGAGAGCGAGGAGGTCGAGCGCAAGATGTCCGCCGTCGGCGTCACGGGCGTCTGGCAGAGCAACGCCCCTCAATTCGAGATGCCGAAGCCGCAGCGCGTACGACCGGACGACCCGTTCCGCTGCATCGCGTAACCTGAAGCGTACTGCGGATATAGGCAGGGACGCGGCGGGCCTGAGCGATGCCCCTCTTTGAATATGAATGCCACGGCTGTGACGGTCGTTTCGAGAAACTGACTCGCAGCATCAACGCACAGCCGGGCGAAGTGGAATGCCCGGGCTGCGGTTCTACCGATACGCACAAAGTCATATCGCTGTTCGGGATGACAAGCGGCAGCTCGGATCTCGGTTTTGGATTCCCCGGCATGGGCGGCGATGGCGGCGGCCACGCAGGCCACACGCACAACGGCATCACTTGAACCACTTGACGCTAATGGCGTGACGCCCCGTGGGGGCGTTTCCTAGTGGTGACCCGGAGTCCAGAGATGGGTGGATGTTGCCGGGCGGCGAGTCATCATTTCCCGGATCGCGGCATGGGTATTCGGCCCCGCCGCGATAACACCGTCAACCAGCGTGTCCCGTCGATTGAACTGCATGGGACGACCATCCGCGTCCGTCACCACGCCGCCCGCCGCCTCTACTAGCAGCGCGCCGGCGGCAACGTCCCATTCATTCTTTGGTTCAAGGCTGATAACTGCGTCTGCCTTGCCCGCGGCAACAAGCGCCATCTTGTACGCGATAGAGCCGAGCGTTCGCACCTTGAATGATGCGCCTCGAAATCGATTCCACATCCCCCATCGAACCTCGCTGTGCGACGCAAGAATCGTGACATCAGAGGACAGTTCTTCATGGTCATTGGTCTGCGCGGTTTCGCCGTTCAGCGTGGCCGCACCGCCCCGTTCCGCCATATAGGACTCATTGGCCCACGGATTCAGGATTCCTGCGGCAGTGATTTCCCCGCCTACAGACAACCCGACTGAAACGCACCATTCAGGCCGTCCCGCCAGAAAGCCCCGCGTGCCGTCGATGGGGTCGACTACCCACACACGCTCCATGCCGATGCGATGCCCATCATCATGGGTTTCCTCAGACAACCACCCCTCCCCGGGGCGAACGAGAGCCTTGTGTAACAGTTCATCGAGGGCGTGGTCGGCTTCAGTAACCGGGCCATCCCACCCCTTGTGCTGTACATACACGGAGGACGGCGAGAACGTGCTGGCAAGCTCGGCGGATTCTTCCAACGCGGCGGCAATGCGGCTTAGATCAGACTCCGCTCCGTTAGTCATACCGTAATACGCGAGGTGAAGAACGGGCCTCAGGACGCGATTGCGCTGCGCTTGTTGTTGAGGTAATCGACAAGCACGTACTGCCCCAGCTTGTCGGGCTGGGTGAAGAAGGCGCGGCCGCGATTCAGCCGTGTCATTTGCCGCACAAAGTTAACCAGGTAATAGGCCATCTCCAGCATGAAGACGTTGATGGTGATGCCCTCCTGCGTGCAACGCTTGACCTCACGCAGAGTCATATCGATGGTGCGCTGGCTGGGCGGGTAGGTGAAATATGGGACGCCATTCTCAAGGTGGGCCGTTGGCTCGCCATCCGTGACCATGATCACCTGCCGCGTGCTGGAGCGGTGCTTGTTGAGCAGCTGGCGTGAAATCATCAACGCGTGCTGCATGTTGGTGCCGGGGGAATAGCCGCCCCACGTTGCCTTGATCAGTTCATCACCCTTGAGCTCCCACGCATAGTCGGCGAATCCGACCACGTACAGGTTGTCGCGAGGGAACTGCATCTTGATGAGCGTGTGGAGGGCCAACGCCATGCGCTTGGCGGCGTCAAAGCTGCCGCTGATTGCCATTGACCGGCTCTGGTCGAGCAGGATCACCGTGCTCGCCTGTGTCAGCGCCTCGTCGCGATAGACCTCAAAATCATCGGGGGCAATTGTAAGCGGGGTACCGGGGCCGCTCCGCATGACGGCGTTCTTCACCGTCCGCGACATGTGGACGTCAAAGTGATCCCCGAATTCATAGATCTTCGTGGACTCCTCGTCCTTCTCGCCGAAGAGGCCGTTCTTGCGCATCTCATGCGCGCCGATTCCGGCGCTCCGCAGCCTGTTGAAGATGTCCTTGAGAGCCTTTTCACCGATCTTTCGGATGCCGCGGGGCGTCAGTTCCAGCTTGTCGCCGTTCTTGCGGATGTAGCCTGCCTTTTCGAGCTGCTCCTGGAGTTGGCGGAGCCAATCAAGATCACGCGCGGCGTCCTCACCGATGAGATTTTCCACCTGCTCTCGGTCGATTTCGTCGATGTCGCC
>DAOUHQ010000007.1:0-146125 GCA_034428515.1 Dehalococcoidia bacterium | reverse complement strand
CATTTGAATCGGGTGCGCTTGAGGGCACCGTAGTAGAGGTTGAATCCGTCTATGTAAACGCTAGTCAGCATCGTTCATCGTGGCTATTGCGGCGTTTTGGGCGGTGATGAGTTCCTCGATGCCCTGCATTGCCAGGTCGAGGACGGCGTCGAGTTGGGGGCGGGTGTAGGTTGAGCCTTCGGCTGTGCCCTGCACTTCCACGAGGCGACCGGATTCTGTTGCGACGATGTTGAAATCAGCCCCTGCTTCGGCGTCTTCTTCGTAGCAGAGGTCAAGGAGCATTTGGTCCCCGGATGCACCGGCCATGATGCCGACGGAAACAGCGGCGACAGCCTCCTTGAGGGGAAAGGTTGGAAAGGGGTCTTCCTCACCGGCTTGGATTGCCGCGTTCTGCGCCCAGCGTAAGGCCTGATAGAGCGCGACATACGCGCCGGTGATGGCGGCGGTGCGGGTTCCTCCATCGGCCTGGATGACATCGCAGTCCACAGTCACGCTGCGCTCTCCAAGCGCGCCAAGATCCGTGACGGCGCGGAGGGAGCGACCAATCAACCTCTGAATCTCCTGAGAGCGTCCGACGTCCCTGCCCTGCGCACGGGCCCGGGCGGTACGGGTATGGGTGGAGCGTGGGAGCATTGCGTACTCCGCTGTGACCCATCCGCTCTGTTGGCCGCGCAACCAGCCAGGGATGCGGTCCTCGATGGACGCAGCGCAGAGTACCCTGGTGTTACCCTGCACGATTAGTGCCGATCCCTCGGCGTGGTCGAGGTAGCCGGGTGTTATTGATACCGCCCGCAGTTCATCGACGGCACGGCCATCAGGACGACTTATTGAAGACAAACCGGTTGCACCTCCTAGCGGGCTGCAGGCTATAGGAAATCACTCTTGTCAGGACACTTGAGGTTCTTCTTGAGTATATGGGGAGAGGAGCAGGAAACCAGCCATCGACGGCGTCGGGCCTTGATTACAGATTCTTATGCTCTAGTATGTATCTGTTACTGGTCAGCAAGTTCTTACAGTTTCCTCCCAGTTTGTTTGCCGGTTTCGACGATTCGGGTTTGGAGGCCGCATACAAGCGGCCGGTCGGTTACGGTGCGGATTGGATCGGATGGATCGGCGGGCTCCTGTAGACACTCCTGCGACTGTAGAGGAATCTCGTTCATCGCGGTTGAGACCACTCCTTGCGACGGCACTCCTGATAGTTGTCGCGGCGGCATTTGCCATCCTGATGGCTCGCGAGTGGGCTTTTGCGCCGGCTCCGGTTGAGATCCAGCTTCCACCGCCTCAACCTGCGATAGGCGCCGTAACCGTCCACGTTGGGGGAGCAGTCATGGAGCCCGGCGTGTATTCCCTTTCAGCGCCTTCACGGGTTGTCGATGCAATCGAACTGGCCGGAGGACTAACCGATGGGGCGAACGCAGACGCCGTGACCATGGCGGAGGAGTTGGAGGACGGCGCAAGCTATGTCGTCCCCCTGCAAGAGGATGCACCGACTGAGAACGACGTGGTGGTTGTGCATGTCCGGGGCGAAGTGCGAGAGCCGGGGCTGTATGAATTGCCTCAGGGATCACGGTTTACAGACGCATTGGCGGTGGCAGGTGGTCTGACAGACCGGGCCGATCTGTCCGGTCTGAATCTTGCCGAGGTGCTCGAAGATGGTTCGCGCTATGACGTGTCGGGTCCGGCCGATTCGGAGAATGGAGCTGTCTTCGTCCACATCGTGGGCGCAATTGAGGAACCGGGAACGTACACCCTGGGCCTCGGGGCCCGCCTAACTGACGTTATTGACATGGCGGGTGGAATTTCCGCGGGCGCGGATACAGATGCCGTCGACCTTGCACTGCAGCTGGAGGATGGTCAGCGCTACTACGTTCCCTATAAAGGTGAGGAGGCCGTCGGAGAGGTGACCGTACACATTGCGGGAGCGGTGGCCACGCCGGGGTTATACACGCTGCCAAACGGGACACGGCTCATCGATGCAATCCTGGCCGCCGGCGGCACGCTCTCCACCGCAGGCAAGCACGCACTGAACTTGGCGGAACCGATCCGGGACGGGGCGCGATTCGCCAGAATGTGAACCACAGGAATCACACTAATGTACTGCTATGTGCTGGTATGATGCGCGCAGCGAGGTAGTGCTACATGGAGTTGACAGCATGACAGGTCAGGCTTTAGACATCGGCATCCGCTCTCAACGACAATTCGTAGGTCCCGCTCGCGCTCGCCCTTTCGTGAAATGGGCCGGAGGAAAACGCGTTCTCCTGCCTGAAATCGCACAGCGCATCCCAGAAAACTTTGAGGCGTACTGGGAGCCGTTTCTCGGAGGTGGGGCGGTGTTCTTTGCTCTCGACAGCGTCATACGATCAGCCCACCTCTCAGATGTGAATGCGGAGTTAGCTCTGACCTTCCAGACTATCCGCAACAAGCCGGAAGCGGTCATCGAGCTGCTTGCTGAACACGCGGCGAAGCACTCCAAGGCGCATTATATGAGAGTACGCAAGATGGCCAACAGGCTTGATGCTACCGAGTTGGCTGCCCGGTTCATCTATTTGAATAAAACTTGCTATAACGGCCTGTACCGCGTAAACAAGAACGGTCAGTTCAATGTGCCGATGGGCAGTTACAAGAACCCCACAATCTGCGACGCAGACAACATACGAGCTGCGTCAGACGTCTTGCAGAAGGCCACGGTGAAGATTGGCGATTTCGCTAAGTTGAACCCAGGCCCAAACGACTTTGTTTATTGCGATCCACCATACGATGACACGTTCAATGGCTACGATGCCAACCGATTCTCGCAGGACGACCAACACCGCTTAAGTGAAGCTGCGATGCGCTGGCACAATGCTGGGGCATTTGTCATGATCTCGAATTCTGACACTCCTCGCATGAGGGAGTTATATAGCAGGCCGCCCTTTTCAATTGCCGAGGTAGCCGCACCGCGCAACATCAACAGTGATGGCAACGGGCGGGGCAAAATCACTGAGTTGCTCATAACGACCTACTGATGACCACAGGAGGCACCAGAGCCAACCGTCGGGGCCAGAACCTTGAGAACTTTGTCGAGGGTATTCTAGAGGACGCCCATTATGAGGCGATTTGGCCTTCTTGGATGATATTCGCCATGCGCGAGATGGGACAGCCTGTGTACGCGAAGCAGGTAGAAGTCGGCCGAAATATCTACGGGAAAATTCGGCGCGTGGACTTCTTCCTTTTTCATCCACTTCTCCATCCGAACGGCTTGGTTATTCAGTGCAAATGGCAAGGCGTTAGCGGTAGCGTGGAAGAGAAGTATCCGTATGAGGTGCTGTCGATTCAGGCAGGCGAGTATGACACGATTATTCTTCTCGATGGTGGAGGTTACTCGAAAGGGGCGGCGGAATGGCTTCGCGGGCAGGCAGGAGAGGGGCACCTAAAGGACGTGCTCGACCAAGGCGAGTTCCAGCGTTTCGCTTCTAGGGGGTTGCTCTGATGTGTCCAGAGTGCGGACGATCTGTGCGTGTCTCCGTGAAGGACGGAGACTATAAGAGTTGCCCAAATTGTTCCGGCAGGTTCGGACGCCACGCATTCAAACATCTGGACTCGTTTGGAGAACGGAATGCCGGAGGTAGGATAATAGACCAGTCGTGGTGTTCCGAGTGCCGCAGTGGAAGAGTCAGTGAACCGACCTACTTGTGTTCAAGGTCTTCGACTGGACAATCCCCTCGCGACTAGATTCTAGTCGTGGTTCATGTGCTGGACGTGGGACAGGGCGACTCCATTCTGATTGAATCGCCGACGGGTCGGCGCGTTCTCATCGACGGAGGGCCGGATGGGTCACTGCTTCAGCGGCGACTGGCAGAGCACCTGCCATGGTGGTCGCGACGCATCGATGTCGTTATCTTGACGCATCCCAGCGCGGATCACTTGATTGGCCTGACGGAAACCCTGGGGCGCTATGACGTGGGGTTTGTGATGGACCCGCAGTTGGAATCCGGCACTGTTTACGGGCAACAGTGGGCGGCGGCATTGCGGGAAGACACCGATCTGACTGTTGTACAGGCGGAGCGGGGGACGACTTTGGATCTGGGGGGAGGGGCGCATCTGGAGTTAGTTCATCCTCCGCCTGATAGACCATTCGACGCGGCCACTGAACACGATGACAATTCCGTGGTTGCGAAATTGTCCTACGAGGACGTGTCATTCCTGTTTGCAGCTGACATCTACAGGCCCGGGGAGGAGTTTCTGCTGGATTCCGGGGTGGATCTGCGTGCGACGGTTCTGAAGGTTGCCCACCAGGGGAGCCGCTATTCCTCGAGTGAGGAGTTTTTGGAGGCCGTGTCGCCGAGGGTTGCAGTTATCACGGCGGGCGAGGGCAACAGGTTTGGGCATCCACATCCAGAGACTCTCGAGAGATTGGAGTCGCTGCCGTCCGCGCCGACGATTCTTCGGACTGACATACACGGGACTGTGACGTTGACGACGGACGGGAAGTCCCTTGTGTGGCGCGGCGAATGACTGTAGGCATGGATGCCTCGTTGCTATACTGAAACGAGGGGTAGATTAAGGAGCATTCATGTCGCTGTTGTCGCAGTCTGATCCCGAGGTATTTGCCGCCATTGAGGGCGAGGAGGCGCGCCAGCGTGACTCGATAATCCTCATCGCTTCCGAGAACTACACGAGCCGGGCGGTAATGGAGGCGCAGGGTTCCGCGCTGACGGAGAAATACGCGGAAGGGTATCCCGGGCGACGGTACTATGCGGGATGCGAATTCGCGGACGTTGTGGAAGATCTGGCGAGGGATCGCCTTAAGCAGCTCTTTGGCATGGAGCATGCGAACGTGCAACCGCACAGTGGCGTGCAGGCGAATATGGCGGTGTATTTTTCCTTTGTTAAGCCGGGAGACACCATTCTCGGCATGAGGCTTGACCAGGGAGGGCACCTCTCCCACGGGAGTCCCGTCAGTTTCTCCGGCCAGTACTACCGATTCGTCTCCTATGGAGTAGACCGCGAGACGGAGATGATCGATTACGACGAGGTGGAGTCGCTGGCTCGGGAGCATCGTCCAAAGATCATCGTTGCGGGCGCGAGTTCGTATCCACGGGCGATCGATTTTGAGCATATGCGGCGTGTGGCGGACTCAGTTGACGCCCTGCTGATGGTGGACATGGCCCACTACGCGGGCTTGATTGCGGGCGGCGTCTACCCCGATCCCGCCCCCTACGCAGACATCATGACGTCTACAACGCAAAAGACCCTGAGGGGGCCTCGCGGCGCGTTCATCCTGTGCAAGCAGGAATACGCAGCAGCCATCGACCGATCCGTTTTCCCCGGGGCGCAGGGTGGCCCGATGATGCATACCATCGCAGCCAAGGCCGTGTGCTTTGGGGAGGCGCTACGGCCGTCATTCCGCGAGTACCAGGACCAAGTGCTGAGGAATGCCCGGGCAATGGCAGCGGAGATGACGGAGGACGGATTGCGAATCGTCTCCGGCGGAACCGATTGCCACCTCTTTCTCGTGGATGTGACGACGCTCGGTACGACGGGCAAGGCTGCGGCGGACCTATTGGAGTCCGTGGGCATCATCACGAACCCGAATGCGATTCCGTTTGATGAGCTGCCACCGCGGGTGGGGAGTGGCATCAGGATCGGCACACCTGCGATCACGAGCCGGAATTTCGACGAGGATGACGCTCGCTCCGTTGCCCGACTGATTACACAGGTTCTACGGAATCCGGAGGATGAAGCTGTGCTGGAGGGTGCACGAGCGGAGATCAAGGCGCTGACCGGGGCACATCCCATTCCGCAGCTTTTCGACTAACCGACCGCAATAATTTCCAGATATGTGAGACGTTTGGTGGAATGGCGTCTCTTGTATACTTCATTAGCGAAAACGGCAAGGGAGGGTGAGTGACTCGATACGAATTGATGGTGATTGTGGATCCGGAGATCCAGGAAGAAGAATTGAACGGGGCGGTGGACCGAATCAAGCAGGTCATTGCCGATCGGGGTGGGTCAGAAGAGACGACAGAGGTGCAGGGACGCCGTCGACTCGCGTATCCGATCAAGGCGAAGACCGATGGGACGATGGTTATTTCCCGTTTCGATATGTCGGGTGATGCCATTGCGGCCTTAACAACAACGCTGCGCACAAATGAGAATCACCTGCGAACGTTTCTGACGCGCGTATAGGCGCTTTTTGGGGGATGGTGGTTCTCAATGACTCTGAATAGAATGACGGCTATCGGCAATCTCGGGAGTGATCCTGAGATGAGGTACACGCCGAACGGGAATCCTGTAACGACGTTCAGCGTCGCTGTGAACAGGGTTTACAACACTCAGGACGGCGAACGGCACGAGGAGACGGAGTGGTTCCGCGTTGTCGCGTGGAATCAGCTAGCGGAACGCTGCAATCAATATCTCAGCAAGGGCCAGAAGGTGTACGTTGACGGTCGCATACGGACCGACCGTTGGGAAGGCCGTGACGGGACGCCACGAACTACTATCGAGATCGTGGCGCAGAACGTTGTATTTATGAACAGGCCGGGGGAGGGCGGCGGGACGCCGCGTGAAGAGGACTATCCGGGAGAGGCTTTCGGGGGCAGCGGGCCGGAGGACGACCTGCCGTTCTAGGTGCTCTGCGGAATAGCATCTGTTACTACCCTCTCAAAGCCGTGTAGACTTAATCGCAACCAGTCCTGGAGGAAATGAATGACGACAGATACTCCCGCGCCACCTGAGTCAACCGGCGCGCCGGCCGGAGGGCCACCGCCGAGACCGGCCTCAGACAGGCCGCAGGGCGGGCGAGGACCCGGAGACAGGCCGTCAGGCGGGCGTCGCGAGGGCGGCGGCGGTCGGCGTTTCTATCCGCGTCGCCGAGTGTGCCTGTTCTGCGCGGACAAGGAAGCACTGATGGACTTCAAGCAGCCGGAGACGCTGAGGCGTTTTATATCTGAGCGGGCGCGGATTGAGCCCCGACGCAAGACGAGCACATGCTCGCGTCATCAGCGGGCACTGGCCCGGGAGATCAAGCGCGCGCGGCAAGCGGGTCTGATTCCGTTCACGACGGATACCCTCCACGATATGCCGCCGGCACGCTGAACGCCGTACTGCAGTGAGATTATCCCGCGGAAATAGCGGGAAACGCACAAGGTTCTGACAATGACCGAACAGGACCAGAACAACAACGAGGACGTTGTCTCGTCGCCTGTCATTGGCGGGCATCGACGTGAGACGGAACGCCGCCGTCGGCACCGCTTCACGCGGATCCTGTCATTGGCCGGTATCCTGCTGCTGATTACAGCGCTTGTGATTCCTGCGACGGGATATTTCGTCGTCTTCGTTCAGCCTCACCGCGAGACCGCGCTTGTCATCAATGACGAACGCTATACGTGGGGTGACTACCTGGCACGGTTGAAGATGATTGTTGCGGAGGCGCAAGCAATAGGCACGTGGGCGCCGGAATCACTGAACAATCTGATATTTGACATGGTGAACGACCTGGAGCGCCGCGAGATCGTCAAGCAGTACGCGCCGCTGGAGAACGTAGCGGTAAGCGAACAGGAAATTGACAACGAGATGAAGGCGCGGATTGTTGGCGTTTCCAACGTGGACAATCCTGATATACCGGAGTCTGAGTACCGGGAGCGTCTGCGGCTGCGTCTTGAAATCCTGCAGGTTTCCGAAGAGTTCTTCCGGGAGATTGCCCGAGAGCAGGCTCTGCAAAACAAGTTGGAGGCCGTACTCCAGGAAAGTATCCCGGCCAAGCTGGAACAACGGCATCTGTACGAGATTCGCTTCAACAGTTCCGAGACGGATCTGCTTGACGCGAGGGCGGCGCTTGACCGCTTTGACGCAGGTGAATCCTTCCAGGACCTGGCCCGCGAATTATCCGACGACAACGCCGTGGCTGAGCAGGGTGGAGACCTTGGTTGGGTACCCCGGGGAATCAAGGACGAGTACAACGACGTCATGGTAGAACTGGGCGATGGGGAAGTATCCGGCCCCGTGGTCACATCAACGGGTGTTTCGATATTCCTGGCTGAAGGCGTATTGGAACTGCGCGACGTGCGCGAAGATCACATTAAGCCACTACAGGATCAGGCCCTACGGGCGTGGACTGCCGCCCACCGCGCAGACCTTGTTGCGGCGAATGCGCTCAGCAGGCCGGGCGGAGGGCTGAGTTCAAATCGCTACCAGTGGGTGTTAGAGCAACTCAAGCAGGATCGCGAGCTATTCCCGACGAGGAGCGCGAGTGAGTAAGGGGGCTGCGGGCCCCACTGAACGGGGATTCATAGGCGTCGGGCTGCTTGGAATGGGCGTCGTTGGAACCGGCGTCGCGGAGGCCCTCTCGATCCACGGCTCGTTTCTTCAGGAGTCGGTCGGACTGCCTCTGAAGTTACAAGGCATCTTGGTGCGCGATGCCGGGCGTAGCCGGTCTGCACTCGTGGATTCATCACTGATCACAACTCAGTCGAAAGACGTTCTTGAGAATCCTGAGGTCGATATTGTCATTGAGTTAATGGGCGGTGAGGATGCCGCCCTGCCCGCCATCAGAGGCACATTGGCCGACGGTCGCTCCGTTGTGACGGGCAACAAGGAGGTCATGGCCAAGCATGGCGCCGGTCTTCTGGCGATGGCCCGGGCGAAGGGCGCCAGCCTCAAGTTTGAGGCGGCGGTGGGTGGCGCAATTCCTGTCATTTCAGCGTTAGAACGGGGGGTGACCGGAGCACGGGTTCGGGCGCTTCGGGCGATTATCAACGGGACGACGAATTACATCCTCACGCGAATGGCCGTCGAGGGCATGGCTTTTGAGGATGCCCTTTCGGACGCGCAGGCGCAGGGATACGCGGAGGCCGACCCCGGCAATGACATCAATGGCACTGACGCCGCCTACAAGTTGGCAGTACTCGCGACGCTCGCTTATGGATCGCCGGTGTCACCGGAGTCTATCTATTGCGAGGGGATTGGCCACCTGACTCCTCGGGATTTTCGGTACGCGCATGATCTCGGGTATGCAATCAAGCTGCTCGCCATCGCAAAGGAAATCGGTGACGGAGAGTTGGACGTGCGGGTGCATCCGGCATTCATCGCGTCGGACGCGCAGCTGGCAAAGGTTGACGGCGTCTACAACGCGGTGCAGTTCGACAGTGATTCGGCGGGGGAGCTGCTCCTGTACGGACGTGGTGCAGGATCCGGGCCGACGACGAGCGCCGTTCTCAGCGACCTCATTGAGGTTGCGCGCAGATTGACGGGGCACGGCGGACCACAATCGCGACAGACTCCAGGCACAGGCAGCCGGGTGAGGCCGATTGACGAGCTGGATTTTCGATACTATCTGCGATTGACCGTGTCGGATCAACCAGGCGTTCTCGCAGCAATCGCGCGGATCCTGGGGGACGCATCAATCAGCATTGCCTCCGTGATTCAGCAAGAGGTCGATGAAACGGCCGGTTCCGCCGAGATTGTGATTACGACACACCGCGCACGGGAATCGGCATTGCGTGACGCGACCGGGAAACTGACGGCGCTTGATGTGGTTCGGGAGATCGGCAGCATCATCCGAGTTGAGGAATGAGGAGCCCGGGACGGATGTTTATGCCTGTATTTGTGGCTACAGTGTCAGTAGGGAGACTGACATGGACGATGGCATGAGCCGGCACGCCTCACACCCGGCCGCGCGAGAGACGCGGAGGGCGTGACGATGGGCGTGCTTGCGCGATACGGCCACCTGATTGACGCGGTTACAGAATCTACACCGCAGATCTCGCTGGGAGAGGGCAGCACGCCCCTGATCCGGTCGCGGCACCTTGAATCTCAATTAGGCGTCGGTGAACTGTACTTCAAGCTGGAAGGAATGAACCCGACGGGGTCATTCAAGGACCGCGGGATGGTTGTGGCGGTGGCGAAGGCTGTGGAGGATGGCTGCACCGGCGTCATCTGCGCGTCAACCGGGAATACGAGCGCTTCCGCATCAGCGTATGGATCCGCCTGCGGGCTGGAGAGCATCGTTGTGGTGCCGAAGGGCAATATTGCTGCCGGAAAGCTGGCGCAGGCCGCTATGTATGGCGCGCGAGTTGTCGCCATTTCCGGTTTATTTGACGACGCTCTCGACATCGTGCGGTCGTTTGCGGAGCCGGGGCCGATCAAGCTGGTGAACTCGATCAATCCGGATCGAATCGAGGGTCAAAAGACGGCATCGTTCGAGATTATCGATGAGCTTGGGGATGCACCGGACGATCTCTTCATTCCCGTGGGCAACGCGGGGAATATCACGGCCTACTGGAGGGGTTTCAAGGAATACCACGAAATGGGCAACGCGGCGCGCCTGCCGCGGATGATGGGCTTTCAAGCAGCCGGCGCTGCGCCGCTTGTACTCGGTCATCCTGTCGAAGATCCGGAAACAGTGGCATCCGCAATCCGTATCGGACGTCCGGCGAGTTGGAAAGAGGCAGTGACGGCGCGGGACGATTCCGGTGGATTGATCGACAGCGTTACGGATGAGCAGATTATGGACGCATATTCACTGCTGGCCGGGCAGGAGGGAATCTTTGGCGAGCCGGCGTCTGCAGCTTCAGTTGCAGGGCTGGCGAAGTATGCGGCAGCCCACCCGGAGATGCAGGATCGGCGAGTGGTTTGCATAATTACCGGGAACGGGCTGAAGGACCCGGATAATGCGATGGCACAAGGTCTGAACGTTGAGGAGGCGCCCGCTGATCTCGCGGCTGTGCAGCGACTGCTTGGCATGAACTGACCGTTATCGCGTGCGCTACACTACTGGAAAGCAGTTGGAAGGTCGATACTTTCCCGGATGATTGATCAAGAGCGCATAGTCCGCGCCGTTGAGGAGATTCTTCGCGCAATTGGAGACGATCCAAGGCGCGACGGCGTCGACAGGACACCCGCGCGCGTTGCGTCGATGTACGCCGAGCTCTTCTCCGGCATCGGGCAGGACCCGCGCGAATTCTTGACGGTGTCCTATGACGAGGGAGCGCGGGATATGGTAACCATCAAGGACATTCCTTTCACATCCATCTGCGAGCACCATCTCCTGCCGTTCTTCGGTACCGTGCATGTGGCGTATGTGCCGTCCGGACGGGTGGTGGGCATCAGCAAGCTGGCGCGGGCTATTGAGTGCCTTGCTCGCCGGCCCCAGATGCAGGAGCGCGTAACGAACCAGTCCGCAGACCTGTTGACGGAGGCGCTTGAACCACAGGGGGCTGCGGTTCGCATTGAGGCGGAGCACTTGTGTATGACGATTCGCGGTGTTCGGGCTGCGGGGAGCCGGGTGATTACGACGGCATTTCGAGGGGTGTTCAAGGAAGACGCGGCGGCACGAGCTGAATTCCTGTCACTGACTTCACCACAAGGGGCAGGCTCTTGAGTTTCACGGCACAGTGGGAGTCCCTGGCGGCGGTTGCGGCTGAGTGGCCGAACCTGTTTTCCAGATCGACGACGCAATCGATATTTCTTTCTCTGCCCTGGCAGACGGCGTGGGCTGTCAACTGCTGTGGTTCAACTGAAGAGCATCCTGTTCTGACCGTGCGGGACGACGCGGACGGCTCGCTGCACGGCGTCGCGCCTCTGAATCATGACAAGGATGCCGTCACGTTCGGGCTCGATTACAACGTGACGGACTACCAGGATATTTTGTCGATACCGGGCGAGGAAGAAGCCGTTTGGGACGCGATCCTGGAGCACGGTGTGGCGGCGGGGTGGGCGTCCATTGAGCTAATCGGCCTGAGGGATGATTCGCCATCCACACAGATATTGGAGTCGCGGGCCGCGGAGTACGGTTGGCGGGCGGATCGTTCCGTGTGGGACGTTTCTCCCTATGTTGAGCTGCCCGATTCGTGGGACGCGCACGTTCAGAGTCTCTCGAAGAAGGACCGGCATGAGTTGAGGCGAAAGCTGCGGCGGCTGGAGGCGAGCGGGGAGGCCGAGTATCGCGTCTACGACAAGGATCACGATGAGCTACCGGATGCGCTCGACGATTTCGTTTCTCTGATGGGCAAGAGCAGCGAGGCAAAGTCGGATTTCCTGACGCCTGAACGTCGGTCATTCCTGGAAACTCTGACCAAGACCATGGCGGATGCGGACTCGCTGCAGCTCGCGTTTCTGGACGTGGGAGGCAAGCCGGTGTCAGCGACGATGAGCTTCCTGGAGGGTGACCGTCTGTTGCTGTATAACAGCGGCTACGACCCGGAGTATCGCCATTTGTCAGTCGGGTTGTTGCTCAAGGCGTACGGGCTGCGTGGGGCAATCGAACAGGGGCTGCGCGAGTACGATTTCCTACGCGGAAATGAGCCGTACAAGTACGACCTCGGCGGCAATGATCGCGTGCTTTATCGATGGCAGCTGGCGCGAGAGAACGGGACACGGTGACTGTTCGATCGGTGGGGCTGGTTGCACTGCATTCCTGTCCGCTGTCTGCGTTAGGCGAAGGGAAGGCGGGCGGCATGTCTGCCTACGTGCTTGGGCTCGGTAGAGAGCTGGCACGGCGCGGGGTTGGGGTAACTATCGTGACGGCATCCCATCAAGACGCCCACTCAGAGGAGCCGGATTGCGGGGTGCGAGTGGAGCATCTGCCATCCGCTGGTGCGGGATCGGCGGCTGAGTGGGTGGCGCAAGCGGGTCAGTACGCGGGGGAGATTCAGGCAGCCGTCGGTGAGGGCTGCGACCTTATTCACACACACTATTGGGCTTCCGGTCTCGCGGGGTTGGAGGTGTCGCGACTATCTGGTATTCCGCATGTGACTACGTTTCACACCATAGCCGCCGTCAAAGAGCAGGCGTTTGGGGCTGACAGGGAGCCCGTTGAGCGGCATGAGGCGGAGCGGGCGATTGCACAAGGGGCGGACGGTATCGTTGCGTGGACGCGGTTTGAGGCGGATTCGCTGGTTTCGATGCTCGGGGCTGAGCAGGAGCAGATCACGGTTGCGCCGATTGGTGTAGACACGGAACGATTTCGGCCACTGGATCAGTCAGAGGCGAGGTCGCGGATGGGCATTCCCGTCGATGAGGAGACGCTGCTCTACGTGGGACGACTCGACCGCATCAAGGGCGCGGACGTCCTGCTGAGGGCTGCGGGCCTGTTGGTTGAGAGGCCGCGTCTGCACATACGGTTTGTGGGTGGCGAGGTGGATGCGGACTACGCTGAGGAGCTACGCACGCTGGCGGCTGAGCTAGATATTGCAGACAGGGTTTCGTGGATTGGTACCGTTCCGAATGATGAGTTGCCGTGGTATTACGCAGCGGCCGATATGGTGATTGTGCCGTCGTATTCGGAAAGTTACAGCATCGTGGCGGCGGAGGCGATGGCATGCGGGATGCCTGTTGTGGCGTCCAATGTGCCGGGGCCGGCGTCGTTTATCGAGGACGGGGTTTCGGGTCGTCTTGTGGCGTCAGGTGACGCCCCTGCCCTTGCTTGTGCCGTTCAAGAGTTGCTGGAGGATGCGACGCTTAGGGATCGGCTGGGTAGTGGTGGATTGGCGGCTGCCTGTCAGATGACGTGGGGTGCGAGCGCGGATGCGGTGCTGGGATTATATGAGCGGGTGATTGACCGGATGGATTCCGGTTTTCGCCGGAATGAGGGAAATGCAGTAACAGCGGGGGGCGAATCGTGATTGAGGAGTTTGGGGAGGTTCAGCGGGTGTTGGTGGTTGCGCCGCATCCGGATGACGCGGAGATCGGGTGCGGGGGAACCGTGGCACGGCTGGTACGGGATGGCGTGGACGTTTACTACCTAATCGCGACGAACGGGGACAAGGGGACGGAAGACCCTACCCTGACGAACGCTGACCTGGCGGCGACGCGCGACAAGGAGCAACGGGATGCGGCGGCGATGCTGGGCGTGAAAGAGGTCACGATACTCCAGAACGGCGACGGCGAGCTGGTGGACGGTCGGGAACTGCTTGGCGAGATCACACGGCACGTCCGGCGAATCAAGCCGGACATCGTTCTGACAACCGACCCATTCAGGACGAGTTTCTATATTCATCGCGATCACCGAATCACGGGGATGGTGACGATGGACGCGGTGTTCCCGTTTGCGCGCGACCGGCTGCATTTCCCGGAGCACGACGCGGCGGGTCTGGCGACGCACAAGACAGCGGAAATTTATTTCTGGGGCTCAGAGAATGCCGATGTGTTCGTTGACATTTCGGACACAATCGAAGCAAAGATTGAGGCGACGATGCTCCACTCGAGCCAGTTTGAACCGGATTCCGGCGACTGGATCCGACGTTGGTCGGCCCGCAAAGGGGAGCCGCAGGGCATGGCGTATGCGGAGGACTTTCGACGCTACGGGATAAGTCGCATGGGAACCGACGAAGAGGATTAGAACGATTAGCGTTACAGGAGTTGGTTGGACAATTGAGATCTTAGATTCCTCGGCTGCGCTCGGAATGACAGTGGGAGCGGGCGTGGCGTTACGGGGGTTGGTTGGCAAATGCGATTCAGGTTCCCGCCTGCGCGGGAATGACGGAGGTCTGAATGGTCGACACACAGGGGCGACCCAAGAGGTTGATGGCGATCTCAGCGCATCCGGACGATATGGAGTTCGGGTGCGGGGGCACGATCGGCAAGTGGATTCGCGAGGGCTGGGAGGGGGCGTTAGTCATCGCCACCGACGGCCGCGCCGGTACAGCCGATCCGGATACGAAGCCGGAGGACCTTGTTAAGACACGAGAGTCGGAGGCGCGGGCGGCGGCCAGGGTGCTCGGTATCGAGGACGTGACGTTCCTGGGATACCCGGACGGGGAGCTGGACGACAGCCGCGAACTGCGTGAGCACCTAGTACGGGAGATTCGACGGTTCAGGCCGGAGGTTGTATTCACGTTTGATCCGTATCGTCGAGGGCATAATCACCGCGACCATCGGAACGTGGGGCAGGCGGCGTTCGACGCGATGTATCCGTATGCGCGGGACTTTCACCATTTTCCACACCTGGCACAGCAAGGTTTTGAGCCGCACATCGTGTCGGAGGCGTGGTCGTGGAGCGATGATCCGGACACGTGGATCGATATCGCGGACTCCATCGACCTGAAAGTGGCGGCGCTGCGGGAGCATACGAGCCAGATCAAGAACCCTGAGGGGTTGATTGAACGGATTCATTCCCGGCACGAGGAGCAAGGGAAGTCGCCGGGCTACCAGTACGCGGAGGGGTTCCGCGTTCATCGGTTCAGGTGGCCCAGTTGATTTTGAAGTTCGCGAGCGGGGTTGGGCGGTCTTTGGAGTTAGCGTTCCGCGTTCCGGCTTTGGCGGTGCAATGAGGGCTTTAGACTCCTCGGCTACGCTCGGAATGACAGTAAGGGCGGGGTTGGCGCGGGAGCGGAGTGAGTGGTAGTGACGGGAGAGAGGTTGAATAGCGCAAATCATGTCCACATGACCGCTGCGGGATTCGTGGATATTCACTGCCATATTCTGCCGGGGATTGATGACGGGGCGCGGGACCGAGCGGAAGCGATTGATATGGCGCGTCTTGCGCAAGATCAGGGCACGGTGACCATCGTCACAACGCCTCACAATTTTCCGCGCTCACATCAGTCTGTACTGGAAGAATCGCAGTATCGTGTTGGGCTACTGAGTCGGGCTGTAGCGGAGCACAACCTGAACGTTACGCTGCTATCCGGGCAGGAGATTCGTATCACGAATCGTCTGAAGGAGCAGTTGGAGTCCGGGGACGGCGTGACCATCAATACAACGCGATACGTCTTGACTGAGCCTCCGTTCAATTCCGCGCCGGACTATGTGGATGAACAGATTGAGGCGATCATCGCGCTGGGCTATCGCCCGGTGTTGGCGCATCCGGAACGGAACACGATCATCCAAAAGGACCCGGACATCGTGAGGCGGCTCATCACAAAGGGCGCCCTGACCCAACTGAACACCGGCAGTCTTTTTGGGCACTATGGGCCGGGGTCGCGAGAGGCGGGCGAATATCTCCTTCAGCAGGAGATGATGCACGTCATCGCTACGGACGCCCACGGGTCGACGGGGAATCGTGTACCCAATATGCGCGACGGATTCGACCGCGTTGCTGAGCTCACGAACGAGGCACGGGCATGGGCGCTGGCACGAGACAACCCTTTGGCTATCACAGAGGAACGGGACGTGCCGTACCGCCCGCGCATTGGCGCTGTCGCTGCTGAGGCCGGTGGCCCGACCGGATCATGACGCTTGCCTGCGGGCGGTGTGGACGGCGGGAGTTCAAGACGATGGACGCTGTTTCGCCATTCACATGCGAGGACTGCCGGGATTCGGCCACGCCGCTTAAGTACTGCAACCGTTGCGGGAATGAGTCGCCGGAAGAGGAGTTGGCGGCGTACAGTGGCCGGTGCTCGTGGTGTCGCTCCGCAGATGATATTCCGTGGGAGGAGCCGGCGGAGTAGGCAGTGCCCACTGCCGGAGTTCGCGATCCGGATTGGTTTGTTCCTGGGGTTGCGGTGCCGCGTTCCGGCTTGGGCGGGTCGTTCCTGTTTTTCTGGATTCCCGTGCCAAGCACGGGAATGACGAGTACAGGTTTAGGCCGGGGCGGCGGCTGGGGTGTAGGTTGGGGTTAGCCAGTGGGCGTATTGGTCGCGCTCGCCTTTGACAACTTCGAAGTAGAGTTTCTGGAGTTCGGCGGTGACGGGGCCGATGCTGCCGCTTCCGATGGGTCGGCCATCAACCTCAAGCACGGGCGTGACGTGGGCGGCAGTGCCGGTCATGAATAGCTCTTCCGTCACGTAGACTTCGGTCTTCGGGATGGTGCGCTCCTCGATGCGTAGCCCAAGTACATCGCGCGCCAATTCCATGACGGTGTTTCGTGTGATGCCGTCGAGGATGCCGTCGGTCTGGGGAGGGGTGCTGATGACGCCGTCCTCGATCAGGAAAATGTTCTCGCCACTGCCCTCGGAGATATTGCCGTCGTCGGTGAGGAGTATGGCCTCGTCGTAGCCGCGCCAGACCGCTTCGCTCTTGGCCAGGCTATTGGCGACGTACATGCCGGTGACCTTGGCGCTGGGCGGGATGACGTTGTCCTGGATACGGGTCCAGCTAGAGAAGGTGCAGCGGATGCCAGCGTCGGAATCGAGGTAGTTGCCGAACGGAACGATGTAGATCAGGAACTCGTCTTCAAGGTCGTGGATGCGGAGCCCGACTACGTCCGAGGACTTATAGGCAAGTGGGCGGACGTACACGTCCTCTTTGAAGCCGCACTGCTGGACGAGATCAAGGGTGATGCGCTCAAAGTCATCGAGGGAATAGGGGAGCTTGATGTTGAGCATCGCACAGGAGCGGAGCAGGCGGGCATAGTGCTCCCGTACGCGGAAGAGGTACATCTGCTCCTGGTCTGAATTCCAGTTGCCGCGGATTCCCTCAAACACGCCGGTGCCATAGTTAAATGCGTGCGTGACGACGCTAATTTTCGCCTCCTCAAGCGGGACAACTTTCCCTTCAAAGAAGGCGAGTGATGGCATTGGCGTTTCTCCCTAAGACTCGTTTAGATTCAGACAGATTCCCAGTCTATCGCACCTGAATTGGTAGCGGCAATTTTTGGGGTTCGCGATCACGGTTGAACGGCTTGTTGAGGCTTTAGATTCTTCGCTGCGCTCAGAATGACGAGGGGAGACTCAAAATGACAGGGCGAGGGTTAGCGGCGGCGGTCTGCTAGTTCTGTGGCGACATCTGAGAGGGAGACGCCGGCGTCTTCAAGAAGGATGGTGAGGTGGTAGAGGAGATCGGCGGCCTCTGCACGGACACGATCCGGCGCCTTGGCCATTGCGGCCAGGGCGGTTTCTCCGCCCTCTTCTATTACCTTTTGGGCGATGCGCTCCGTGCCTCGCTCGAAGAGTGAGGCGGTGTAGCTGCCCTCGGGTTTGTCCTTCCTGCGTTGGGAGACTGTCATGGCCAGTTCGGTGAGGGTCGCGCCGAGGAGGTCTTGGCTGGGGGGCTCCATCTGCCATTCGGCGGTATCGAAGTCCTGGTAGAAGCAGGTGTCATTGCCAGTGTGGCAGGCGGGGCCCTCCGGATTGACCTTGAGCAGGATGACATCGCCGTCGCAGTCGGGGCGAATCTCGACGACGTTGAGAAAGTCACCGGATGTTGCGCCCTTGTGCCAGAGCTCCTGCCGCGAGCGGCTGTAGAACCACGCCTGGCCTGAGGCAATGGTGCGGGTGAGGGACTCATGGTTCATGTAGGCGACCATGAGGACGGCGCCGGTCTGGGCGTCCTGGGCGATGGCGGGTATGAGGGCTTTCTCATCGATTATCAGTTGGGTTGGCATGGGGTTTCTCCTGCCTTTTTCCTAGGGGCGTATATCAATTGTATGGGGTTGCAGGGAGACCGGATGGATTCCGGCCTGTGCCGGAATGATGGAACAGTGGTGGGAATGACGGGTGGAGTGGGGGGTTAGAGGGCGGAGAGGGTTTTTGAGGCGACGATGTCTACGAGGCCTAGGAGGTTGGTTACCTCGTAGTCGGGGGTTGTTGGGACGTCCTGCGGCCAGTCCGCGCCGGTGCGGTTGACCCAAACGGCGGGGATGCCGATGTCCTGGGGGCCCTGGATGTCCTCTCGGGGGGAATCGCCTACGTAGATTGCGTGGGAGGGGTCTTCGATGGATAGGGCGTCGAGGGCGGTCTGAAAGATTAGGGGGTGGGGCTTGTAGACGCGCGTGCCCTCGGAGTGGATGACGTGGTCGAATGACAGGTTGTGAGTCTTGAGGGTGCCGTGTAGATATTCGTGGTCGGCGTTGCTGACAATGGCGATGGGGACACGGGCGCGGAGGGCTTCCAGGGCGGGGACGACGTCACGGTACATCTCCCTGCCCTTCAGATCCTCGTAGAACATGTCGATGGCGGCGGGAGCGTAGGCAGGGTCGAGGTTGAGTTCGGTGGATGCGAGTTCAAAGGCGCTGAGCCATGCGTCGCGGTAGGGGGTGAATTGGTCGGGTGTCGGGGCGTCCCATTGGCCGTCGTCGGTGAGCCAGACGCGGGATTGGCGGAAGGCGGTTTCATGGGCGCGCCAGTGTTGGAGGAGGGTTTCAGAGTCTACGGGGACGTTGAGTTGTTCGACGATGGCGCGGAAAAGAACTGACAGTCGCTCGGGCTCAAAGTGAAAAAGGGTTCCGTAGGCATCGAGAAGAACGGCGCGGAGCCGGAATCGTGACCGGCGACGGGGAGGTTTCGGAGAGTTCACGCCCCAGCGCCCGCGTTCAGCCGGACGGGGACATTCTGGCTGAGCATGTATTCCTTGGCCTGTTGGATGGTGAATTCGCCGTAGTGAAAGATGCTGGCGGCGAGGGCGGCATCCGCCCCGCCCTGCACCACGGCCTCACACATGTGCTCGACGTTGCCCGCGCCGCCTGAGGCGATGACGGGGATGGTGACGGCGTCCGCAACGGAGCGGATAAGTTCGAGATCGTAGCCGGACTTTGTTCCGTCGGCGTCGATGCTGTTGAGAACGACCTCACCCGCGCCAAGTTCGGCGGCATAGATCGTCCATTTGAGGGCATCGATACCGGCAGGGCGTCCACCATCCGCGCCTGTGTGGGTGCGGACTTCCCAGCGGGTGGTGTCGTCGAATCCGACTTCGGGGATGGCGGCGGGGGCGCGTTCCTGGATGGTGGCGGGGTCGATGCGGCGGGCGTCCATGCCGAGGACGATGCATTGGTTACCGAACTGGGCGGCAGAGTCACGGATGAGTTCAGGATTCTGGACGGCGGCGGTGTTGATGCTGACCTTGTCCGCACCGGCATTGAGCATTGTTCGAACATCCTCGACCGAGCGGATTCCTCCGCCGACGGTGAGGGGGATGTAGACCTCTTCGGCAACACGGCGAACGACATCCAGCATGATGGCGCGGCCGTCCGAGGAGGCGGTTATGTCATAGAAGACGAGTTCATCCGCGCCCTGCTCATCGTAGAAACGGGCGAGTTCCACGGGATCGCCGGCGTCGCGGTGGTCGCGGAAGCGGACGCCCTTGACGACGCGGCCGCCTTTCACATCGAGGCACGGGATGATTCTGCGAGAGAGCATGATTCATTTTATGCGGTAGGGGGTTGGGTTGGGAAATGCGATTCAGATTCCCGCCTGCGCGGGAATGACGAGGTGGGGGGCGGGAATGACGGACTACGGGGCGGGGATGATGGAGGGCTAGTGGCCTGCGGCGGCGATGGCGTCCGGGAGGGAGATGTCTCCGGTGTAGAGGGCGCGGCCGATGATGACGGCCTCGACGTCTGTGGATGCGAGGGCGCGTATGTCATCGAGGGTGGTGACGCCGCCGGAGGCGATGACGGGGACCGGGGCGACGGCTTCGGCGAATCCCTGCATGGCCTCCACATTGACACCCTGCATCGCGCCGTCGCGGGAGATGTCTGTGTGGATGAATCTGCGGACGCCTGCGTTGGCGAGTTGGTAGGCAAGTTCAATGGTGTTAACGCCTGAGTCCTCGGTCCAGCCGCGGACGGCGACACGGCCATCACGGGCGTCGAGGCCCACGGCGATACGGTTGCCGTAGCGCTCACAGGCTTCTCGTACAAGCTCGGGATTTGTGACGGCGACGGTGCCGAGGACTACGCGGGCGATGCCTGCGTCGATAAGAGCCGTGATGTCGTCCATGGAGCGGACGCCGCCGCCGAGTTGGACGGGGACACTGACGGCGCGGGCGATGGTGGCGGCTAATTCTGCCTGGCCGGTTCGTCCCTCACGCGCGCCGTCGAGGTCAACGAGGTGAATACGCGTGCCGCCCTGCTCTTCCCACGAACGGGCTACGGCGGCGGGATCATCATCGAAAACGGTCTCGCGGTCGTAGTCGCCCTGCACGAGGCGGACTGCCTTGTCATTGCGAAGGTCAATGGCCGGAATGATCTGCATGGGATGCCACCGTTAAATCGCCCAGTTGAAGAAGTCGCGGTAGAGGGCGAGGCCGGGCCTGCCGCTCTTTTCCGGGTGGAATTGAGTGGCGATGAGCTTGCCGCGGGCTACGACGCTGGCGAACGGGCCTCCGTAGTCGGTGATACCCAGATTCATGTCTTCCGACGCGGGGCGAACGTGATAGCTATGCACGAAGTAGAACTGGTAGTTGGGCGGGATGTTGGCGACGGCGGGGTGATCGCGCGTGAACATCACGTCATTCCAGCCCATGTGGGGGACGGTGAGGTCGTGAGAGAAGCGGATGCACTCTCCGGGAAGGATGCCGAGACAATTCGCATTGCCCTCTTCGGTACGCTCAAACAGCAGCTGTTGGCCGAGGCAAACGCCAAAGAATGGGGTGTCGCGGGCGATGAGGTCCTGGAGGGCGGAGTCCATACCGGCGTCGCGGAGCCTGACCATGCAGGGCCCGGCGATACCCTGCCCCGGGAAGACGACACCGTCTGCCTTATTCAGATCCGCCGCCTCGTCTGTGACCAACACTCGGAAGTCCAAGTCTTCCAGCGCCTTGGCGACGGAGCGGAGGTTGCCCGCGCCGTAGTCGACCACGGCGATGAGGGGGGTTGCTGCGTTACTGCTCACCGGTCAGTAGCTCCATGGGCAGGTGACGATCCTGATAGCGGGCGAGGATGAACAGCAGGTCCGCGGCACGGTTGAGATAGGGAATGACGAGCGAATCCTCGCGCAGATGGCCAAGCTGCATGAGGCCGACTGCGTGGCGTTCCGCGCGACGCAGGGTTGAACGGGCGAGATCAAGGGCGGACGAGGCGGGGGTTGCCCCCGGGATGACGAAGGCCCGGGGCAGCTCAAACTCTTCCTGTAAGGAGTCGATGTGCCGTTCGAGAGCGTCGATGTGCTCCTGCGTGACAGGCGAAAAGTGCTTGAGGAAGGTGTTGAAGTAACCGATGTCGGTGGCGAGTTCAGCGCCGACGGTGAAGAGTTCACGCTGGAGAGCGATGGCTATGTCACGGACGCGCTCATCTTCGGAGTGGCTGCGGCCTAGTCCGATGGCTGAGACAGCCTCATCGACGGTACCGTAGGCCTCGGCGCGTGGGTCGTTCTTGGGGACGCGGCCACCATAAAGGAGACCTGTCTCTCCCTTGTCACCGTAGCGTGTGTAGACGTTTGGAGCCATGAACTTAGTTTAGCGTAGAGGGTGAGGTGGCAGGGGCTTTGGTTGTGCAATTGAGGCTCAGATTCTGGCCTTGCGGCCGGCATGGCGGAACAGCTACTGGTAGAAAGTTGACAATGTTATTGTTAGCTGTATGATGATTTTATTGGTAGGAACGTAGGTGGGACAGATAGTAGGACAATGCGAGTTGTTGAGCGACAGTGATGGCTGCAACTGACTATTACAAGACGCTTGGGGTATCGCGGACGGCCTCCGAGAAGGAGATAAAGTCGGCGTTCCGTAAGCTCGCCCGCCAGTATCACCCGGATGTGAATCCCGGCGACGATGAGGCTGAGCGCCACTTCAAGGAGATCAACGAGGCGCACGAGGTTCTCGGCGACGCGGACAACCGCAAGAATTACGACAGGTACGGCGAGAACTGGATGCATGCCGATCGCATGGAAGAGATGCAGCGGCAGGGCGGCTTCGGCGCGGGGCCCGGGATGGGCGGCGCGTTCCGTTTTGGCGGCACGGAGGGTTTCTCCGGCTTGGGAGACATACTCGGGCAATTCTTCAGAGGGGGCGGCGGCGGAAGCGAGACGGGATTCCATAGACGTCCCCAACCCCAGCGCCCGCGTGACGTGCCGGTGGAAATAACCTTGCAAGAGGCATTTGACGGGACTAGACGCTCGATACGCGTGCAGGACGGCGAAGGCGGAACGCGCATGATCGAGGCGCAGATTCCGGCGGGAGTCGACACCGGCTCACGCGTGAAGATGAGTGGCGCCGGTCCCAGGACAACGGGGGGCGGCAATTCCGACCTCTATCTGAAAGTGACGATCAAGCCGGATTCGCAGTTCAGTCGCAAGGGGGCTGACCTGACAACGGAGGTCAAGGTTCCCATGCTTGACGCGCTGCTGGGCGGCGAGGTTGTGGTGCCGACTATCGGCGGTTCCGGCGTGGCGCTCCGCATCCCGCCGGAGACGGACAACGGCCAGACGTTTCGCATTGCGGGCAAGGGAATGCCGAAGATGCACGGAACCGGCGCGGGCAATCTCTTCGTGAAGGTGAGCGTGACACTGCCCAAGGATCTGCAGGAATCCGAACGCGAACTTCTAGCGCAACTGCGCGGGATGCGCGAGACGGCAGGAGGTACGGAATGAGCTTCCGCAACCCGAGCGATCCGGTCTACTCCATCCGTGTCGCCGCTCGCCTGGTCGGTTTGCATGTGCAGACGCTTCGCTATTACGAACGGAACGGGCTTGTGCAGCCGCAGCGGTCCCGTGGCAACGTTCGCTATTACAGCGACTCCGATGTCGAGCGCATCCAGAAGATCAAGTCGCTCATCGATGAGCTTGGCGTCAATCTCGCCGGCGCGGAGGTCATCATGCGGATGAGCGGGCGCATGGCGGAGATGGAGCAGCGCATCCAGGATCTGGAGGGCGCGTTGGAGCGACTGACCGGTGTCAGGGCGCTGGGCGAGGGATCGGCGGACGGCGCCGAAACACAAAGAACCAATCGCAGTGGAGGCGAAGGAACACAGTCATGATGAGCCCTGATCGATTCACGGATGGAGCGCAGGAGGCGCTGGCCGTGGCGCAGCAAACGGTAATGGACATGAGCCACAGCCAAATGGACGTGGAGCACATCGTCTACGCGATTTTTCAACAGCCGGACAGCCAGGCCGTGATTGTGCTCGAACGGCTCGGCATTGACGTTGACGCGATGGAGGAACGGTTCGAGGGTGTGCTGAACAGCGCGCCCAAGGTGGCAGGAGGCACGACACAGTTGTACCTCACGCCCCGAACGCAGGGCTTGTTGACCGGCGCGACAACGGCGTCCAAGCGGCTCAATTCCGAGCAGATCGGCACTGAGCACCTGCTGCTTGGCGCAGTGGGCGTGAGCAACGGCCAATCGCATGCGATCTTCACGGACTTCAATCTAACGCAGCCACGCCTTGAGACGGCGCTCAAGGAGACTCAAGGCGGAGCGGAAGCAAAGGGCGGATCTGAGGGTGGACGCGGCGGCGAACGGTCGTCACGGGCGTTGGACCGCTACACCATCGATCTGACGACGCTGGCCGAAGAGGGCAAGCTGGATCCCGTTATCGGACGGCAGGTTGAGATTCAGCGGGTCATGCAGATATTGACTCGGCGGACGAAGAACAATCCGGTCATCATTGGTGAGGCGGGCGTTGGGAAGACGGCTATCGCCGAAGGGCTGGCACAGCGAATCATTGCCGGAGACGTGCCGGAGTCGTTGAGCCACGCGCGCGTTCACGCGCTCGATATGGGGGCGCTTGTAGCAGGAGCGAAGTTCCGCGGCGAGTTTGAGGAGCGTCTGAAGAACGTGCTGAACGACGTGCGGAAAGCACACGGCGACATCGTGCTGTTCATCGATGAGCTGCATACGGTTGTGGGCACAGGTGCTGCGGAGGGCTCTATGGACGCCTCCAACATGCTCAAGCCTGCGCTGTCTCGCGGCGAGCTACAGGCGGTTGGCGCGACGACGCTGGACGAGTACCGCAAGCACATCGAGAAGGACACGGCCTTGGAGCGACGCTTCCAGCCTGTGTATATCGAGGAGCCGTCCGTGGAGGACGCGATCAGGATTCTCCAGGGTGTCGCTCCGCGCTATGAGGCTCACCATAAAGTGACCATCACGCCGGAGGCACTCGAGGCCGCCGTTCGGCTTAGCGCGCGGTACATCACGGACCGGCAGCTGCCGGACAAGGCTATCGACCTCATTGACGAGGCGGGGTCGCGGCTGCGAATCGACGCGGAGTCGTTCACGCCTGAGCTTAAACAGATGGACCAGCGGATGCGTCAGCTTGAGATCGAGGACGAGGCGGCATCACAGCGAGAGGACTATGAAGAGGCAGCACGCATCAAACAGGAGCGGGCTCAGCTTCAGAACGACTATGAAACGACGCTTTCCACGTGGAAGCAGGAGAAAAGCATCCGCAACACGGTTGAAGCGGACGACATCGCGACGCTGATTTCCGAGTGGACCGGCGTGCCGGTGAGTCGAATGCTGGAAGAGGAGACGCAGCGGCTGACGCTGATGGAGGGTGAACTGCATCGGCGCGTCATTGGGCAAGAGCAGGCCGTTACTGCGCTGTCCGATGCTATCCGACGCGCGCGCGCAGGTCTGAAAGACCCGGAGCGTCCGATCGGCAGTTTCATTTTCCTGGGGCCGACGGGTGTCGGCAAGACGGAGTTGGCGCGGGCGCTGGCACAGTTCCTCTTCGGCGACGAGGAGGCGATGATCCGGCTAGATATGTCGGAATACGGTGAGCGGCATGAGGTTTCGCGGCTTGTGGGCGCGCCGCCTGGGTACATTGGGTACGACGATGGCGGCCAGTTGACGGAACTGGTGCGTCGGCGGCCGTATCGGGTGATCCTTTTTGATGAGATCGAGAAGGCGCACCCGGACGTGTTCAACATGTTTCTGCAGATCCTGGAGGACGGACGGCTGACGGACGGGCACGGCAGAACGGTAGACTTCCGCAACACGGTCATCATCATGACGTCAAACCTTGGCACAGAGATCCTTCAGAGGGAGAGCATCGGGCTATTGCGGCCGGCAGCCGGAGCGCAGGCGTTCCAGGATCTACAGCGTTCCGTTGACCAAGCCCTCAAGAAGGCATTCAGGCCGGAGTTCATAAACCGTATCGACGAGATTATCGTGTTCGAACCGCTGAGCCAGGAGCAGATTCTGCAAATTGTGGACTTGATGGTGGCGGAGGTGCAGGTGCGCCTTGACGAGAAGAGCCTGCGAATCAGGCTGACGGATGCGGCACGCGAGTGGCTCGCAAAGGTTGGCTTCGATCCGTCGTTCGGTGCCAGGCCGTTGAGGCGAGCCGTGCAGCGGCACATGGAGAACGTGCTGGCGCGGGAGATTCTTGAGGGCCGTTTCTCCGAGGGTGACGACATCACGGTGGATGTCGGCGATGAGGAGTTGACGTTCACGAAGGTTACGTCGGCGGTTGAGGCGGTAGAGCCCGTAGCGGTGCAGGCGTAATGACTGATTATCCACTTAAGGAGGGGTTTGTCTCCGTCGAGGGGATGCGCCTGCAGTACGTAGAGGCGGGGCCGAGTGATGGGCCGCCGCTGGTGTTCCTGCACGGAATCGGCGGGGGCATCGAGGACTGGTGGGCGAACCTGGGGTATTTCGGCGAGCAGGGGTATCGGGTTCTGGCGCCGAGTTCCCCGGGGCACGGCACGTCCGATTATCCGCATGACAACTGGAATCCGTCCGATAGCGGCAACACAATCATGGCCCTGATGGACGCGTGGGGAATCGAAAGGGCTCCTCTGATCGGGCACTCTGCGGGTGGAATAACGGCGATGTTGGCTGCGCTTGAGCACCCTGATCGGGTTCAGGGTCTTGTGCTTGCCGCTCCGGGCGGACTCACACGCAAGGTTGGGTGGCCTTTGCGGCTAGTGACAATCCCGTTGCTGGGAGAAATGCTGTGGCAGCCGCGGTTACTGTCCGGGCATCGGGCGAGCAAGACTATATTTGCAGACGAAGAACTGGTGAATCGCACAATCATGGATGAGTGGGTATCCCGGCACCGGGATTCGCAACAACGTAAGGCGTTTTTCGCGCTGTTGCGGGAGGGACTCACCCTGCAAGGGCTCAAGCATAAGTACGATTTGCGAGGCCGCGTGCGCGGCATTCACTGTCCGACGCTGATTCTCTGGGGGCGAGAGGATATTATCGTGCCGCCGCCGGAGAGGCAGGAGGAACACCTGGTGTCATGGCCGGAGGCGGAGTTCATGGAGCTATCCCCATCCGGGCACTGGCCACAAGTGGAGCAGGCAACTGTGTTCAACCGGGAGGCGGCAGGGTTCCTGGAGAGGGTGGCGACGATAGCAGGGGCGTAGATTCCCCGGCGGCGCGGGGGGTCTGACGGTGCGCGGGAATGAAAGTTAGTGGTCTGGGGATGGCAGGTTGAGGCCAGGGCGTTGCCGTGCTTGCAAGGTCTGTCGAACGCGCTGAATCATGCTGAATCGGCGCTTAAGTCATTGACCTACGAGGCATATAATCAGCGTATCCAGTCATGTTTGCGCACCTGCATACACATTCAGAGTTCAGCCTGCTGGATGGCTTGTGCCGCATTCCCGACCTTGTGGAACACGCGCGCGAGCTTGGATTTGAGTCCCTTGCCCTGACCGACCACGGAAGCCTGTACGGAATCGTCGATTTCTATCGAGAGGCGCAAGAGGCGGGCATCAAGCCGATCATCGGCGTTGAGGGGTACGTTGCGCCGGGAAGCAGGACGGACCGAACTCCGGGCAATAATCAGCCGTATCATCTCGTCCTGTTGGCCAAGAACGATGAGGGCTATCACAACCTGCTGCGTCTGGTCAGCATCGGCCATCTCGAGGGGTTCTACTATCGGCCGCGGATGGACCGCGAGGTGCTGGAGCAATACGGCGCAGGGATCATCGCTCTCTCCGCGTGCATGGCGGGCGAGGTGCCGCGGGCGCTGACGGAGGGCCGCCTTGATGATGCGCGAGAGGCGGCTCTGTGGCACAAGAAGACGTTTGACGGGTATTACATAGAGATTCAACGGCACCCGGGCATTCCGGAACTGGATCGGCTCAACACTGCCCTGCTTGAGCTTGCTCGGGAACTGGACATTCCCATCGTTGCGACGAACGACCTGCACTATACGCGACGCAAGGACGCAGAGGCGCAGGACGTCTTGCTGTGTATCCAGACGAACTCCACGGTCGATGAGCCGGGCCGGATGCGCATGAACGACGACGAGTTCTACCTGAAGTCCGAGGCGGAGATGCGGGAGTTGTTCGCCGATCTGCCGGAGGCTATTGAGAACGCGGGTCGCATCGCGGATGATTGCAACCTGGAGTTGGAGTTCAACCGCTTGTTGCTACCACAGATCGAGCTGCCAGACGGCCTTTCGTCATATGAATACCTTGAGCGGCTTTGCTACGAGGGGTTCGACCAGCGGTACGCGGAATACGCGGACAAGGAGCGGGCACGAGAGCGCGTGGCGTATGAGCTGGACGTGATCCGGCAGATGGACTTCGCCGACTATTTCCTCGTCGTGTGGGACCTTGTGGCGTATGCGCGCAAGCAGGGGATTCTGGTGGGAGTGCGTGGGAGCGCAGCGGCAAGCGCGGTTCTGTATTGCCTCTATATCACGAATATCGAGCCGCTCAGGTATGACCTTGTCTTTGAGCGGTTCCTGAACCTTGAACGCAAAGAGATGCCGGATATCGATCTTGATATCGAGGACGGGCGTCGGGATGAGCTGATTGACTATGTGACGCGACGCTACGGACAAGATCGCGTGGCGCAGATCATCACGTTTGGAACGTTTGGAGCGCGCGCGGGAATCCGTGACGTTGGACGGGCGATGGGGATGCCGTTCGGCGAGGTCGACCAGGTGGCGCGGTTGCTGCCGGCGGGGGCGCACCCGTCGTCGTTGCAGGATTCACTGGATCGGCTCCCCCAGTTCCGGGACGCCTATGACCGCGATGAGAAGGTGCAGAAGCTGGTCACGACGGCGATGCAGCTGGAGGGGATTTCCCGGAACGCGAGCACACACGCGGCCGGGGTGGTGATTTCACGAGAGCCGCTGGTCAACGTGGTACCGCTTCAGCGGCCGGTCAAGAGCGCAGGATCGGATGACGACGGCGTGCCGATGACGCAGTGGGATATGCACCGCGTGGCAGAGGCGGGGCTTCTCAAGCTGGACCTGCTGGGTCTAACGAACCTGACAACGCTGGCGCGGACACGCGATTTGATTGAACAACGTCACGGCAAGCGCATCGACATCGACACGATTCCACTCGACGACTCGAAGACCTTTGACCTGCTGTCATCGGGCAAAACGATGGGGTTGTTCCAGCTCGAGGGACAGGGGATGACGCGGTGGATTCAGAGGCTGCAGCCGCGGTCGCTGAACGAGGTCTCGGCGATGATCGCGCTCTACCGGCCGGGGCCGATGGAGCACATACCGCGCTATATCGACAGCAAGAAGGGGGAGATTTCCGCCACGTTCCCGCATGACGACCTTAGGGATATCTTGCATGAGACATACGGTGTCATCGTGTACCAGGACCAGGTGCTGCAGATTGCGCAGAAGTTTGCCGGGTACAGCCTTGGGCAGGCGGATATTGTCCGCAAGGCGATGGGCAAGAAGGTGCGAGAGATCATGGAGGCGGAGGAGCAAGGGTTCCTCACCGGGTCGCTCAATCAAGGTTATTCGGAGCACGACGCGCGGGAGATCTTCAGGCTTATTGAGCCGTTTGCCGGGTATGCGTTCAACAAGGCGCACAGCGTGAGCTACGCCTACATTGCGTACCAAACGGCGTATTTCAAGGCGAACTATCCGCGCGAATACATGGCGTCACTGCTGAACGCACACCTGGGATCGCAGGATCGTGCCGGGGCAGACGCAGAGGAATGCCGTGCCCTGGGACTTACGGTCGCGCCACCGAGTGTGAACGCAAGCACGGAAGAGTTTTCCATCGAAGACCTCCAGGACCCGAATGACGAGTCACCGGCGGACGACGCTGTGATCCGCGTGGGGCTATCGGCCATCAAGAACGTGGGGTATGGGGCTGCGCAGGCGCTGGTAGAGGAACGCAAGGCGAACGGGACATTCAAGGACCTGGGGGACTTCATCAGTCGCGCGGACCTCACGTCTCTGAATCGGCGGGGGCTGGAGAACCTGGTCAAGGCCGGAGCGATGGACGAGCTTGGCGATCGGGCGACGCTCCTGGCGAACGTTGAACGGATACTTTCGTCCGCGGCACATGAGCAGCGCCAACGAAACTCATCGCAGTCCAGCATGTTCGATGCGTTGGCGGGAGACCCCGCCCTGGAAATGCCAACCATTGAGTTGGCAGCGGAGGAGGAGGTGTCCGACGCAGAGAAGGGCGTGTGGGAGAAGGAGTTGATGGGCATCCACTTCTCCAACGATCCGTACAAGGTATTGCGGGCGGCAGGCGTGGGGGCGGACGTCACGCCGTGCGGGGATGTCTCAGCAGAGATGGAGAGAGATAAGATAACGGTCGCCGGAAACATCACATCCGTGCGCACGTTCATGGTGCGTGGGGAAAGCGCGGCGTCAATCGAGTTGAACGATCAGTCCGGCTCAGTCGCTGTGACGGTGTGGCCGGACGTGTACGGCAAGTCCATGGAAACATGGCAGATCAATACACCAGTGCGCGTGACGGGTTCCGTGCGTGTGCGCGAAGAGGAGCCGTCCGTTGATTGCCGCCAGTACGAGGTGCTGGTAGACAACGGGACGACACAGGGGTCTGCGCCCGCACTCTCTCGCGCTTCAGATGGCCGCAACGGACACTCGTCCGAGCAGACCGTCAATGCTGAGAACGCGGATGGCGCCGTGGCGGTGGCTGAGCCGCCTGTAGAGGTCGCGCCACCTAACGAGGTTGAAGCCGAGTCGGTTGAGGCGGCCGCTCCCACAGTTGATGCGGTTGAGACTGCTGAGCACACCGCTGAGAGCGCACCTGAAGCGAAGTCAGCAGACGACAATGTGAAAGCCAAGCCAGACGCGTCGAATGGGGCAGTTACGAACGCGCCGCCACAGGCAAGCGGCACATCGGCCTCAACAAATGGGTCCGGTGACGGCACGGCACGGCGTGTGTTGATCTCCGTGATGATGCACGAGACGGCGGACGAAGAGGCCGACGTGGATCAGCTGAAACGGGTTGTGCAGGCCCTTAAGAGCTATCCGGGCGAGAGTCCCGTTCAGTTGGTGATTATGCAGCAGGGCGAACAGTCGGTAATGACAATGCCGTTCCAGACGGCGCACTCACAGGAACTGGAAACCGAGATTGCGGGCATCCTGGGCGGCAGTTACCTGACGGTTCAGCCGCTGCTGATGTAGACGTTTCGCCCCGGCCTTTCTCCGCTCCTGTAGTCTTGCTATATGGATTGGACGCACCTAACGACGACCCCTGACCAGTTGAGCGCGGAGCTTCTTGTGCAAGCGCTGCTGGAGGAGGGCATCGAGGCCCTCGTCAACCAGGGAGATACGAGCAGTTTCCTGGGCGTGCTTGGGCAGCCGTGCCGCGTGATGGTGCGGGCGGACTCGTGGGCGGAGGCGACGGGGTTTCTGGAGAAGTGGGAGGAGGAGCCCTCACCCTAACCCTCTCTTGTGCGTGGAATAGCGGCTAGCGTCACGGAGTTTGGTTGGGCAATGCAATCCAGATTCCCGCCTTCGCGGGAATGACGGAGCGTGGGCCAGAATGACGGGGGTGGGTTAGGAGTTCCAGGGGCCTACGATATCCTCGGTGCGCCAGCCTCCGTATAGGTCGCCGTGAACCTCAGCGACCTGAAGGTCATCGACGTATGCGGCGTCGAGCTTCCAGGTATAGAAGGCCATGTACTCCCTGATGGATTCGTACTCGTCCTTGGGATTCACGTAGCTCCAGATTGCCGTTTCAGCGTGTCGGTCCCCGACACGGACGCCCCAGTAATTGGCGGCGCCTTTGAAGGGTCAAGTGGAGGTGCGGTCTTCTGATACCAGGAATTCCTTCTTCACATCCTCGGGCGGGAAGTAGTAGACAGGCGGCATGTCCTTCTCAACGATGCGGACGCCACGCGTGGTTTCCGCAAGGACTTCTCCGTTGAACTCGACGCGGAGTCGGCGATTCACCGGCTGAACGGGGCCGGGAGACGGCGGGTAGTCGGCTGCTGATTCACGGTCGGCGGTTGCCATTGGATTACTCCTTTTGGATCCAAGCGTATGGGGGGATTGTACGCCTTTGTGCGGGAGTTGTGGGGTTAGCGACGGGCGAATTGGCGCTCAAGTTGGGCGGAGCTGAGGTGGACCATGGTGGGGCGGCCATGGGGACAGAGGCGGGGAAAGTTCGCGTCGCGAAAGAGGGTGATCAGGGACTCCATTTCAGAGAGGGAGAGGGTCTGTCCCGCACGGACGGTAGAGTGGCAGGCGATTGTGGCTGCGATGCGTCTTTCTCGCATATCCACAGCGTCTGCGCCGGACGCGATTATGCTATCCGCGGCATCAGTATCCTTTCGGGCGATGGAGCCGGATGAGCCGGCTGAGGCGGCCTCTCCGGTAAGGCCTGAATCGTCGATTTCGCCGCCTGAACGCTCGTCAAGTACTTCAAGAAAAGCCTGCGGGGCTTCCGATTCTTTGAGGGAGGCGGGCATGGCGCGGAGGAGGATGGCGTCTTCGCCAAACGTCTCCCACTCGAAGCCATATGAGGACAGCAGATCACTTAGCGGGGAGATGGATTCCAGCTGGCGGGACGTGAGTTGGACGGTGGCGGGCGTGAGAAGGCCCTGTGATGTTGCGTGGCGGTCGCGGCGCTCGGCGAGGATCTGTTCAAATACGACGCGCTCATGGGAGGCGTGCTGGTCGATGAGATACATGCCGTCCGGGCCTTCGGCAACGATGTATGTGAGGCCGACCTGACCGACAGGGCGGAGGGTGAATTGGGTTGGCGGAGGGGAATCGGATGGATTCCGGCCTTCGCCGGAATGACGGAGGTCTTGGGAATGACGGGTATCAAAGAGCGGCGGGGCTTCGAGTTGAACTTCTGCGTCAGCGGGTGCGGTGGGGATTGGGGGGGCGTTTCCCTGACCGCCTGTGGAGGGGGCGGCGACGATGCCGTGGGCGGCGAGAGTGCGGCGGATGGCACGCTGGATGGTTGCGATCACTTCACCCTCGCGGCGCAGACGCACCTCGGCCTTGGTGGGATGGACATTAACGTCGACCTCATCGGGCGGGACGGTGAGAAAGAGGACAACGAGAGGGTAGCGGCCTCGTTGAATGAGGTCCCGGTAGGCGTCGCCAATGGCGTAATAGAGAATCCGTGCTTCAACCAGGCGTCCATTGACGAATAAAATCTGGCCCGCGCGGCGCGGGCGCGTTGTACCTGGTTCGCTGGCGTAGCCGGAAACGGTTGTCCCGCCCATGGTCGTGGGTTGGATGGGGAGCATTCCGGATGCGGTGTCCGGGCCCCACATCTCGAGAAGGACATGAGAGGCATCGCCGCTGCCGGGGGAGTGAAACGCAAGGCGGCCATCAACGATGACGCGCAGGGCAACATCGGGATGGGCGAGGGCGTATTGGGTAAGGACTGTCACGCAGCGCGTGGCCTCCGCCGCCGCTGAGCGGAGGAATGAGAGTCGGGCGGGGACGTTCTTGAATAGGTCGCGGACATAGACGGTGGTGCCAAATGGCGCGCCCTGCCTGCCACGCTCGACGATCTCGTTGTCCGCCGTAATCACGTAGTGTCCGCCCTCTGAGTCCGGGGCACGAGAGACGATTGTCATGCGGGCGACGGCGGCGATGGATGCGAGGGCCTCGCCGCGAAAGCCCAGAGTCGCGATGCGCTCAAGGTCGCGGACGCTTTGGAGCTTGGAGGTGGCATGGCGCATGACGGCGAGCTCGAGTTCGTCTTCCGGGATGCCGGATGCGTCGTCTGTGACGCGGATGAGGTCGAGGCCGCCGCGCGCGATCTCGACTTCAATCTGGCCGGCTCCTGCATCGATTGCGTTTTCGACCAGCTCCTTGACGACTGACGCGGGGCGTTCGATGACCTCACCGGCGGCAATCTTGGAGGCGACATCTCGATCGAGGAGTTGGATGGGCATGTCAGTCTTCGCTCGCGCCGTTCCTGCCCTGCTCCGCCAAACGCTGCAGATCATAAAGCTTGGCGAGGGCCTCGAGAGGTGTCATTTGGTCGGGGGACATGTTGAGGACTGCATCGCGGATCTCGGTGTCGGCGTGGGGCGACGGCGGCTGGGTGGGCTGTAATGCAAAGAGCGCGGGTTGGGCGGCGTTGGGAGGGGCTGCAGTCGTGTTCCCGCTTTCGAGTTGGCTGAGGACTTCCTGGGCGCGGGCGACGACGTCACGCGGCAGTCCGGCAAGTTGCGCGACATGGACGCCATACGAACGGTCTGCGCCGCCTAGAACGACCTGACGCAGGAACACAACCTTGCCCTCTTCCTCAGATACGAGGACATGGAGGTTGAACGCACGGGGGAGGGTATCGCCGAGTTCAACGAGTTCGTGGTAGTGGGTGGCAAAGGCGGTGCGGGCGGACAGGCGGGGGTGGTTGTGGATGTGCTCCACGACGGCCCACGCGATGGAGAGGCCGTCATACGTGCTGGTTCCCCTGCCCGTTTCGTCGAGGATGATGAGTGAGCGGTCGGTAGCCTGGTGGAGGATTGCGGCGGTCTCGATCATCTCGACCATGAATGTGGAACGGCCGGTTGAGATGTCATCGTGGAGGCCCGCACGGGTGAAGATGCGGTCGACGAGGCCGACACGGGCTGTGGCTGCCGGGACAAAGGAGCCGGTCTGCGCCATGAGGGCGATGAGGGCAATCTGGCGGAGATAGGTGGATTTACCGGCCATATTGGGACCGGTGATGATCGCGATGGGGCGGTCTTCCATTAGGGAGATGTCGTTCGGAACGAACGGTTCGTCAAGGACTTCCTCCACGACGGGATGGCGAGCCGACGTGGCCTCCAGAACGCGAGAGTCGTCGATCTTCGGGCGAGTCAGGCGGAGGCGGACGGCGTTCTCGGCGAAAGCCGCAAGGACATCGAGCCGGGCGATGGCACGAGCGGTGGCGAGGATGGGTTCGCCCTGTTCCTGTATCTGGCTGCAGACCTGCCTGAATATGGCGGATTCTAGTTCCTCGGCGCGCTGCTGGGCCTCGGATATCTGGACCTCAAGCTCCTTGAGTCGTCCCGTAAAGTAACGTTCGCCGCCCGCAACGGTCTGTTTGCGAATGTAGTGTTCAGGCACGCGGGGCAGATGGGAGCGGGTGACCTCGATGTAGTAACCAAAGACGCGGGTGTAGCCGACCTTGAGTGTTGGGATGCCAGTTGCTTCGCGTTCCTCGGTTTCGAGGGCTGCGACTGCAACGCGGGCGTCGGTGGATATGGCGCGCAGGTCCTCAAGTTCCTGCGAGAATCCCTTGCGGACGACGCCGCCCGCTGAGAGTGTAGTGCCGGGCTCGTCAGCGATGGCCTCGTTCAGCAGCTTACGCATTTCATCGTGGGTTTCGATGTCGTTGAGAGTCCAGGCGAGAGTGCTCACGGTCTCATCATCTCGTCGAATCTCAGGAAGTGGGCCGGTGCTGAGCACGGAGTGGATTCCCGCGACGGCTTCGAGGCCGCGGCGGACGGCAACAACGTCACGGGGCGCGGCTGAACCGGAGCGAATGAAGTTGATAAGGCGCTCAAGGTCAGGGAGTCCGTGCATTGCGGTGCGGAGTCGCGAGCGGAGCATGGGGTCCTGAACGAGGGCCTCAACGTTGTCGTGCCGTTCGACTATGGAATCGCTGTTGAGGAGGGGGCGTCCGAGCCATTGGCGGAGGAGGCGCCGTCCCATGGGTGTTTGGGTGGTATCAAGGAGATCAAGCAACCCGCCTTCTCGTGCGCCGGAGCTGCCCTCAAAGAGTTCAAGGGTGCGGACAGTCTGTGCATCAAGGACCATCGTCTCCGCCGATTGACGAGTGGAGAGCGATTGTATCTGTGTGAGCGCGCCGCGTTGGGTTTCCTGCAGGTAGGAGAGGACTGCGCCCGCCGCCGAGATTGCCAGGGGGAGGTTGTCACATCCGTACGGTTCCAGAGAGTGGACGCCGAAGTGTTTTAGCAGGCGCTGGCGGGCATCATGTTCGTCAAAGTTTGAGGCGTCTTCGTAGACAATGGCGGCGCCGTCCAGGACGGGAAGTGCATCACTGTTTTCGGGGACGATCAGTTCCGCCGGAGCCAATGCGGTGAGTTCTGTCTGCAGGTCATCGAGGGAGACCTCGAGGGTAACGAATTCTGAGGTGGAAATGTCGGCATAGGAGAGGCCGGCGCGTTGGCCGTCAATGACCAAGGCGGCCAGGAAATTGTTGGCGCTCTCGGGAAGGAGATCGTGCTGGAGGACGGTGCCGGGAGTGACGACGCGGATTATCTCGCGGTCGAGGATTCCCTTCGCGGTTTTGGGGTCGCCGAACTGCTCACAGACGGCGACGCGGTGACCTTTTTCAAGCAGGCGGGCAAGTGAGGCATCGAGCGAATGGGTGGGCACGCCGGCGAGGGGGACACGGTGGCCGCGCCCAAGTTCCTTGGACGTGAGGGCGATACCGAGGTCACGCGAGACGATTTCGGCGTCTTTGCCGAACGTCTCGTAAAAGTCGCCGAGTCGAAAGAGCAGGATTCCGTCGGGAAATTCGGCCTTGATCCGCTCGTATTGTTTCTTGAGGGGAGAACCCCTTGTTGTCATCGACCGACCCCAGCCTGAATGCAGTCTGTCACGCCGCCTACCCCGTTGGGTCATTGTATAGCGGAGGGGTGCGGCGAATATACAGTTGGCGCTCGCGACGGTAGGATTCGAGGATATGAGAGGACGAGGTTCGACTGTAGACGCTGAACAGGGCGTGCCGGCGGGGCAGCGCGTCTATACGCGTGCTTTCATACTGCTGTTCCTAATGGAGTTCACGATTTTCGTGACCTTCTACATGCTGTTGCCGACGGTTCCCCTGTATATCAAGGAATTGGGCGGCACGAATTCAACAGTTGGCTTGGTCATCGGCATCGCGGGGCCGTTAGCGGCGTTCGGAGTGCCGCTATACGGGCTGGGTGTGGATCGGTGGAGTCGCAAGGGCATGGCGATTCTCGGCCTGGCAATCAACGTGATCGGCGCGCTAATCATGATCTTCGTCGTTTCGCCGCTGATGATGCTGCTACCGACGATCCTGCGGCGTGTGGGATCCGGGGCGACGGGTTCCGCGACGCGGACGCTGATCCTGGACATCGCGCCACCGAGCCGGCGCGGCGAGGCAATGACGAATTTCGCCACATCGCACAACATTGCCATTGCGTTTGGGCCTGCGCTTGGGCTGTGGATATACAACGATTTCGGATCGACGCAGCTGTTCATTGCATGCGCGGCGGTGATGGCTGGGGCGAGTTTGTTTCTATGGCCGGTAAAAGGGAAATCACAGCAGCAGGGAGAGGGTGCCAGGGGACGACCTCAGTCCAGATCGCTCCCAGAGGGTGATGTAGAGCGACACAAAGAATCGTGGGTGGACAGGCTGATTGTGCCGGAGGCGCTGGTGCCGGGAATCACGGTGCTGCTACTATCCGCAGCCTATCTGGCCACCACAACGTTTGTCTCCATCCTCGGAGAGACGAGGGAGGTGCCAAACTACGAGTGGTTCTTCGTGCTGTATGCGGTCGTGGTCATTTCCGGTCGGCTCCTGACCGGCCGCGTCTCTGACACGTACGGCCGGGCGATCATCCTCTTGCCGTCGCTGGCCCTCACGGTGGGGTGCATGATTACCCTGGCATTCACTCATTCGACCATCGGATTCCTTGCCGCGGCGTTCATGCTGGGGCTTGGGTTTGGGACGGGACAGCCGATGTTACAGGCTGTCGCCGCAGACTGGACACCGCCGGAGAAATATGGACGGGCGATGGCGATGATGATGGGCGGTTTTTCGTTCGGCTCCGCAGCCGGAACCGTCTTCGTTGGCGAGGTGAGCGAGCGGCTGGACTTCACGGCGGCGTTCCTTGGACTCGCGTTGACGGCGGGCGTTGCCCTGGTTATCGCGTTGTGGGGGTTCCGACGGCGGCGGATTCCGTTGTTGGTCATGCCGGAGCGTAGCGCCGCGTAAGAGAATGGATGCCGAATAGGTGGCGCGGGCGCTACAATTTGAGGACAGGGCGGCGTGATCGTATATGAGACTCGCGCCCGGCAATAAAGCACACCGGAGGACAACGGACGATGGGCGTAGATTTTGTAAGCAACGAGGAAACTATTCAGGCGGCGCGGAAGAACCTCGACCAGGCAGGGTGGGATTACCTGGTTGGCGGTTCGGAGTCGGAGACGACGATGCGTCGCAACCGCGCCGCATTCGACCGTGTCGCGTTCCGCCCACGCGTACTCCGAGACGTCTCGGAGATGGATCCGTCAACGGATTTTCTCGGTCACACGATGCGAATGCCGGTGATGCTGGCTCCGGTTGGCGGCATGCAGCGACTGCATCCTGAGGGGGCGGGCGCTTCTGCAAAGGCGGCTGAGGCATTCGGGACAATTCAAACGGTGAGTTCCGTGTCCGACCCAGGGCTTGAGGGGACGATGGAGGCGGCAAACGGCCCCAAGCTATTCCAGATGTATATCCAGGGGGATTGGGAGTGGATCGAGGGCATGGCGCCGCGTATCAAGGCGGCGGGGTACCACGCATTCGTCCTGACTGTGGACAACGCCCGGTACAGCCGACGGGAGAGGCCGATTGTTGGACGTTCAACGCCGGCGAATCTCTCCAGCCAGCGTGTCTCACCCGGCTCCAAAGTGACGTGGGAGTTGGCCGAGAGGATCCGCGACCTGATGGGACTTCCGTTCGCGGTGAAGGGCATCCAGACTGCGGAGGACGCGGAGATGGCCGTTGAGCGGGGTTTCGAGATCATCTGGGTCTCAAACCACGGTGGACGACAGATTGATCACGCGCTTGGCAGTCTCGACACATTGCCGGAAATTGCCAAGGCCGTGGATGGGCGCGCCAAGATCGTTTTGGACGGCGGGATTGTCCGCGGAAGCGACGTTGTAAAGGCGCTTGCGCTGGGAGCGGACTGCGTCGCGGTTGGCAAGCTGCAGGGCTGGGGTCTGGCAGCAGGCGGTGTGGACGGCATCGTTCGGGCGCTCGAAATCATGGAAGACGAGATGCTGAGCGCGATGGCGCTAATCGGAACGTCCAAGGTTGACCAGCTTGATAGTTCCTATGTCACGGAGGGGTACACGGTTACGTCGCCGCACGAGATGAGCGCGTGGGTGAACATGCCGGACAGCCGGATGATGTAGGGGCCCGGGAAACTACTGCCGAGTCTGCGTAGAGCTATCGGTTAGCCGCTGCGTGCACCTTCACTGATTAAGCGAACGTTGGCGTGGTCGGGATTCGCGGAGCGATAGAATCTTTCGTCTGCGGTCCAGAATTCACAATTCAAAGCTTGGGCGAGCGCGAGGTAATGGGAATCGTAGATGGCGCGCTGGTTGAGGTTGGCGGCGAGTTGGAGGGCGGCGCCATAGGTTCTGTGCGCTTCATAGAGTTCGACTTGATGGGCCATAAGGTCCTCCATGAATCCTGCCGCCGTTTCGGATGTCATCAGCCCTTCGGTCACTTTACGGTGAAGCGCATTGGATACTTCGTAGGGCATAAGGTGAGGGGCCGCGAGCTGTGTTCCTGCCGTCGCCCATGACCGGATCAAAATCTGAGCCAAATCGGAGTCTTCCTCGTCAACTAACCACTTGATGGCGATGCTCGCGTCCACGACAACAAATTCGCTAGATCCTGTTGTCAATTTGCTCAGCCCTTAGCTCACGCTCTTCGCGGATGATGTCTGCGGAATTGCCGGGGAATTTGCGCCCACCAACTCGCGCCTTGCTTCTCGCTAATATCGCATCGACTGCCTCGCGGCGTGACTTGCCGCGCTGAAGCTCATCCGGTGGGTCCTGAACCAGCCTGTCCTCCAAAGCGCCCTCGCAGAATTCGCGCATGGAGATGCCCTTGAGGGCGGCGGCGGCTTTGAGTCTGCGTTGGAGGGATTCGTCGATGTCGAGGGTCAGGCGTTTTCTTGTTGTTGCCATGGTGTGCACTCCTTCCGCTAATCCTCTAGGAGTAGAGTACCGCATTTACAGAAAGGTGGGTTTTACGGGTATAGGAAGGGTTCCCGTTTTCGCGGGAATGACGAGGGTTTGGTCTACCAATCGCCGAGGGTGGCCTTGAAGCAGCGGTCCTGGTGATCGTTGACCATACCGGTGGCCTGCATGTGGGCGTAGCAGACCGTTGATCCTACAAATTTGAAGCCACGCGTCTTGAGGTCCTTTGCGAGGGCGTCCGATTCCGGCGAGGTAGTAGGAACGTCCTCCCAGCTGAGTATCGGGTTGGGGCTACGGAGCGTCTTGTAGTTGGTGAACTGCCAGATGTAGCGATCGAATGAGCCGTACTCTTCCTGCAACTCAATGAATCGCTGGGCGTTGGTGATTGCGCCGAGAATCTTGAGGCGGTTTCGAACAATGCCCTTGTCTTCAAGTAGGCGGGCAACATCATCGTCGTCAAATTGAGCGACTTTCTGAACATCGAAGTCGGCGAACGCCTTTCGGAAAGCGTCCCGTTTGTTTAGGATGGTGCGCCATGAAAGGCCGGCCTGAAATCCCTCAAGGATCAGGAATTCAAAGAGCTTGCCATCATCATGGAGGGGAGTGCCCCACTCGTCATCATGATATGCAATCATCTGCGGGCTGGAGTCCACGTCCGGCCAGCAGCGGGTCACGTTGTCGTTGTCAGTCATGCGGGAACGAGAACTTTCACGATCACGTTATAGCGGGGCATGGAGCAGGCGTTGGGGAGGGCCTCGAAAGAGACAACTTCTGCGCTGCGCCATGTTTGGTTGGGGTCTTCGGCATTGATGACGATTCCTGGGGTAGGCTCGAGGGGTTCTTCATCATGGATGTGAATGCCAAGAGGTCGACCGTCGTCATGGGCACGGAGGTACCAGGTTGCGGCAGTGGCAACCATGCCGATTAGACGGCGGTGAGGCGAATGCGGCCACTGGCGTTGCCGAACGCGCCGGCCTGATAGAGGCGCTCATCCGCGCCATCGTCCCGGAGCGGCCATGTGGGACCGGTGAGTCGAGATTCCAGCGCTTCGGCGGTGATGCCAGCGTACGTGGGAACAGTCGCGGCGATCTCAGCAAGGATTGCGTCAGCATTGTCGTAACCGAAACTCGCTGCGCCGAGGTGACGGGCGATCTCAGCCGGGGCACGCCAGACTGGCTGGGCATCACCGGCGGCGTCCTTGATGGCGCGGACGCGCTGGACACGGCGCTCGGCGTTCGTATACGTGCCCTCGCGTTCGACAGCGGCTGCGGCAGGAATCATCACGTTGGCCAGCGTGGCAAGTTCATCATCAATGACGAGGCCCTGCACAACCAGGAACTCGAGGCGACCAAGCGCGGCGAGCAGCCGTGTGCGGCCGCTTTCGCTCATGTTCACCGGGATGCCACCGGTCCAGTAGAGGGCTGTGACGGCGCCGGATTCGACTGCGTCAATGATCTCTTCGAGGCTTGCAGATTCCGCGCCAAGCACATCACTGACTCCCTGAACGTTGCCGCCACCGGGTCGCAGGACATGTAGACCACCACCCTGGCTACTGGTGACGTTGCCCGTCACCGCGGCGACCGAGGCGATCAGCGTAGTCAGGCCGGGCGCGTCGTTTTCGCTCGCGCCATAGATGAGAGCAGTGGGTGCAGATGTGCCGATGATGCGGGCTACCCAGCGGAGATCATCAGCGGAGACGCCCGCCTGAGCCGCTGCATCCTCAACGGTCGTACCTTCAAGGCTCTCAGACAAGTCGGCAAGGCCGTCTATCGACTCTTCAACGAATTCACCGTGGACAAGATTGGCGTCCAGCAGCGCTCGGAGGATGCCACGCAAGAGGGCAGGCTCAGTTCCCTCGGCGCAGGTGAGCCATCGCTCAGAGGCGCGACCAAGCTCCGGGTAGGCATTGGGGCCGATGCCGATGAGAGTGGCGTCGTTGTAATTGACAGCCTTGTGGACCTGGTATGCGGCGACGGGATGCGTGAGTTCTATATCTGAACCGATCACGAGAACGGCGCGGGCCTTTGCAATATCTCGAATGGGGCTCGCGTTGGCAGCGCTGCCGAACATGGCGGCGAGTTCCCTGCCCGACTGAATCGGCGCGGACGCTGCCATGGCAACACGCTCGGTCTGCAGTACCTCACGAGCGAGGCGACTCAGTGCCCAGGAGTCTTCATTGGCAACGCGAGGAGAGATCACGACGGCAGCGGAACCGCCGGCATGGCCGCGGAGGCCTTCTGCAGCAGCAGTTATCGCATCGTCCCAGGACGCTTCCGCAAGCGCGTCATTCGCATCTCGAATCATGGCGCTGATGAGGCGGGCCTCATTGTTGGACTCGTTAGCGAGTTCAAACTTGCCGTGGATGCAGCCAAAGCCACCGTTTGCGCCGCCATTAATGTCGGGGGTCACGCGCAGCAGGCGACCGTCCTTGAGTTCCGCGGTCACCTGGCAGCCGACCTCACACTCCGTGCAGACGGTTGTGACATTGGTATCCGGCAGGCCAGCCCACTTGTTGTCCTTTTCCGTGAGCGCGCCCACGGGGCACACATCCACGCACGCGCCGCAGAATGTGCAGCCGGTCAGCGGGTCAGAAAGGGGAACATCATTCGGCGTGCCAGGGAGGATGCGGTCGCCGCGGTCCACCATTGAGATGGCCTCCGCGCCGATAATCTCATCACAGACACGGACGCACCGCGCGCATGAGATGCAGAGGTTGTAGTCGCGATCAATGTGCGGGTCTTCGGTGCGGATCGGCAGTTCACGGTAGTTGTATGGAAGCAGCTGCTCCGTGACGCCGACGATCTCGACGGTGGCCTGCAGTTCGCACCGCTGGTTCTGGGGGCAGACTACGCACCGGTCTGTCACGGAGACGTTACGCAGGCAGATATCGTTGGGGCCGCAGTGGACGATGCGGTCACAGGTCAGGCATCCGTGCGGGTGTTCCGACATTAGGAGGTTGAGGACGGACTGGCGGAGTTCAACGGTGTCGTCAGAGTTGGTTCGGTAGGCGGCGTCCGGCATGGCAGGTGCAACGCAGGCAGCGGCAAAGCCGGGGCGGTCAACCTGTTCAACCATGCACATCCGGCATGCGCCATAGGCCTTGAGACGTTCGTCGTAGCAGAGCGTGGGGATGTAGATGCCGGCCTGCGCGGCCGCCTCAAGGATGGTAGAGCCCGCCGGGGCAGTTACCTGCCGCCCGTCAATCGTAATGGTGATTGTGTCAGCGGGGGCTGCCTGCGTCACGTCCGAAACCTCCCAAGCGCTTGTGTTTCTGTGTTCAGACTATCCCACGCGGGGGACGCACTCAAGTTCGGGGTTAGTGAGCCGCATACACATTTGAATCCCCGCGTTCTCCTTCCACCATCTCGTCGGGAGAACGCGGAGGCAAGGGCGGTTTGCGGGCGGCGGCGAACATGAACGCGCCCGCCGTTGTGACGAAAGCCATGAGGATGAACGCGCCTGCGTACGAGTCGAACACATCCTTGAAACCCGCGGCCACCACAGGGCCCAACATCGTCCCAAACTGCACCACAAGCGAGGAAAATCCCATGATCGTCGCAAATGAGCCGCGGCCAAAGTACTCTGCGCGAATTGCCGTCATCAGTGGGCCCCTGAATCCCCACGAAAGGGCCTGAACAACTGCAAATGTGAGCAGCAGCGGAATGGCGTATTCCGGATTTCCCCTGGGCAGTACAAGCAGGATAAGGGCGAGGGTGTGGCCAAACATGCAAGCGACAATGATTAGTCGCATCTCGACCTTCTCCGCGAGGAAGCCGGTCGCCAGCTGCGCGCCGATCATGATTGTCGTAAGGAACGTGTATATCCACGCTCCGGTCACCCTGGAGATACCCAGATCATCTTCTAGATACGGGATGAACTGGGCATTGATGGCAGAAACGGCAAACATCGCGCTTCCATGACCGAAAGAGACAAACCAGAACGACGGATTCTTAAGCGCTTCGCGTGCGGTGAATCCCCGCGCAACCATGCTGAGAATAGGCCTTGCAGTCGCTGGGATTCTGTCTCCCTCCCGGCCGCCATTGTCCGGTTTTTCACCGTCCGGCAAGTAACCGTATGGTTCCGGGGAATGCCGGAATAGAAAGGTAAGCGGCAGGCCGAGAACAAGGACAATCACGCCTGACCACATGGCAAGACCACGCCAGCCCATCATGTCCATCCCGAAAACGACGGCGGGGACTGCCCAGCCCGATACGCCCCATCCGACGGCGGCTAGTCCCATCGCGCGGGATCGTTTCTTGTCGAACCAGTTGGCGATAGCAGCGTTGATCGTGATGAATCCGCCGAGGCTCGATCCAATGGAGATGATCAGGTACGCGCCGTAGTACTGCCACAGTTCCTCGATATTCGCGAAGAGGAAAAAACCACCGGAATAGAGCAACACGCCAACCTGGAGAACACGGCGAGTCCCGAACCGGTCAACCAGCCAGCCCTGAAACGGGCCAAGAACGCCACTCTCGGCGCGAGCAAGGGTGAAGGCCAGCGCAATCTGTGCTCTGCTCCAACCGAATTCTCGCTGGAGGTGGTTGAAATAGACTTGGAACGCCTGGAAAAACAGTCCACCGTTGAGAACCTGGATAAGGAACGCGCCCAACACAATCCACCAGCCGAAGAAGACCTGGCTGGGATTGAATCGACTGCCGCTTCTTAGTCGGAACACCTACCTGTAAGCCATGAGGACAAAGATCGTATTCAAAACGTAGAAAAATCGTAACACAGATAAAGGAAAGGATTCGGGTTGGCCGCTAGCGTTAAGAATCGTATGCCGTATGTTTGGTTTGACATACAGCATACACCTTCGTATTCTGGAATCAGGGAAGCTTTATGCGAATCGGAATCAATATCTCAAATGGTCTCCACCGGAGGCTGAAAGCGATTCAAGAGCCAATCAACGTATCGCAGGTCTGTCGCAGCGCGATTGAGGCCATCGTGGAGCAGCATGAGCAATTGGCCGCGCGGATCGATGAGGACAATCTTGGGAACATAGTCGACGAACTTGCGGAAGAAGGCGAGCAATGGGCCGACATCGATTGGCGGGAGTACGGCTGGAGGGACGCCCGCGACTGGTTCCGGAAAGTTGATCGAGAGCAATATGAGGCATTTGTTTATCGACGAGAATTCTATCTGCGAGAGAAAAGGGCACCGCAGGAATTGTTTTGGCTCGTGGACATGGCTATTCACATTGATGGCGTCCGCGGATTTCATGACCGAATGAACGAGCACAAGGATCTCGAGGAGAAGGAATTCGATCGGTTGGATCAGTGGGGCCTAGACGGATATCCGCGCGGCGACGCCGAGCGAGAATACAAGCCTGCCTGGTTCGCGTATTTCAACGCCGTCCACCGGCTTATCGAGAATGCCAAGAAACAGAGAGCCGAGGAACGGCTTCGCAGCCGTGCAAAGATGCCACAACCCGAATTACCCGAACATCTTGTATAGCGACGCCGCATGCAATCACGCGGCGGGAAAGGAGGACCAGCATGAGAGTACTAGCAAAAGGCGGAGGCAAGGGCGGCGGTGGCAGCAACCCCAACTACCCGAGCACGACCGGCAAACCGTCAGGGGGCGGCCGGGGCAACGAGCCCAAGAGGTAGTCGCCAACAGCCGCCTGCCCAGTACTGGGCAGGTGGCCATTTTTGTATGGCCGTTGTTGCAGTTTCTTATGCCGCCATGCCGCAGGTGCCGGGGTTTAGGGGGCACGTGGAGCAGTTGGCAGCCGACTCGGTGTGCAGCTCCATCGCGCGTTTGGATGGTTGGGCGGCCTTCGCGGGCTGCTCCTGGAAGAGGGGCATTTCGGCCTGCTTGGCGGGGGTGGGTTTGTGGCCGGGGAAGCGCAGGAACGGGAGGGCGCGTTTCATCACGACACCCATCGCCTTGAGCTCTCGTGTTTGGGTGATGGAGTGCTCGCTCCGCTGCCCAATGATCCGGCTTGCCGCCAACGGCCCGACACCGGGGACGCGCAAGAGTTCCTGCTCGCTCGCCTGGTTCACGTCCACCGGAAAGCGCTCGTAGTTGGTCATGGCGATCATGAGCTTTGGGTCGGTGCGCGTATCCAGAAAACCGTCATCGCTGAAGGCGGGGCGCAGTTCCTCAGAGTCGTAGCCGTAGATGCGGGACAACCAATCCATCTGGTAGAGGCGATGCTCCCGCGCGGGCGGCGTTGTGGGATGCTCTTCCAGCGGTGTGTACTGCACTGGACGGAACGCCGAGTAGTACACGCGCTTGAATCCGTAGTTCCCGTAGAGGCTCGTCATCCGGTTGTAGATGTCCCAGTCCGACTCGTCCGCGGCACCCACGACCATCTGCGTGGCTTGACCGACCGCGCCGCCGTAGTGTTCCTGCATGAGGTCGCTGATACGACCCATTGGTTCGATGATGCCTTTATCAAAGTCCTTCATCTTGCTGACTTTGCGGAGGTGTTCGGCGGAGGGCGACTCGATGTTGATAGAGAGGCGCGCGCCGAGCCGCTGGCTCGCTTCCAGGAGTGAGTCGTCGTTCGTGCCGGGCATCACTTTTAGGTGAACGTAGCCGCGGACTCCGTAGCGGGAACGAACCGCGTCCACCACATCAAGCAGGCGCTCCTGCGTGGCGTTGGGATTCTTGAAGATCCCGGAACTGAGAAAGAGTCCGTCAACCATGTGGCGTTGATGCATCTCATTGAACAGCCGCGCGAGCTCATCCACCTTGAAGCCGTAGCGACGGCGCGGGACCCAGTGGGAATTGGGGCAGTAGTGGCAGTCCATGATGCAGTGATCGGTGAACATCACGCGCATGAGAGAGATGCGTTTGCCATTCGGCATGGCGGCCTTGTAGACGCCGGCGTGGGGAGTTACGCCGCCACGCGGACCCACGCGCTCCCCACCACCACTCGGCCGCGTGGTTCCATCCGACCGCTCGGCGGGTGAGAGAATGTCATCGGTGGCCATTCCGCCGAGGTGACGGAGTTTCTCATAGACGTCCGGGGTGCTTTTGATGAGCATTGCATGGCCTCCCTTGTTTGAAACATTTGTTCCAAAACTAACACGGACGGGAGGGGGATGCAAGCCCTTGATGTGTGAGTTTTGAGGTTTGGTTGCGGAATGGCGATCCGGATTCCCGCCTTCGCGGGAATGACGGGGGATTGTAGGGGAATGACGGATAGAGGCGGGAATGCGGGGAGGGGTTAGTGGCGGAGGGTGTAGAGCCAGCCTTCGTCGTGGGCGGAGCCTTGCTGGGCAGGATCGGGTTGGTTGAAGGCTTGGGGATCGCGATGCCATTGGAGGGCACCGGCGAGGTTGACGACCGCGTCAAGGCAATCGGCGTTGGCGCGGCAGGCGAGGCGGACGTATTCCGGCAGCCGTGCGCCAATCCACTCTTCAACGATTGCCAGAATCTCGTGGCGGCGGTTCAGGTTGTTGTCGCCGTTCTTGTAACCGACGCCCGAGTCGCCGCGAGCACGCAGGAGTTGGCCGGGCATCAGTTCCACAAGAGCTACCTGCCATCGTGAGGAGTTGGCGGGGAGCGGCGGGATGCTGAATCGACCTCGAGCACGAGCAAGCAGACGGCCAAGCATGGCCATGCCGTGGTAGGTCATGGGGACCATGTTGGGGTTGCCTCGCTGGTGAAGTGGAGAGAAAGTGGGGGCTACATCGCTGGCGCGGCGGGGTTCGCCGTAGGCCGCGACGTACTCTCGCGCAACTTCTTCGAACTCGGCTTGGGCAGTGGTGGACATGCGGTCGCAGGAGTCCATGAGGCCCTCGCCCCACCTGATGAAACCTTGCGTTACGGCAAAGTCGGCTGGCAGGCCGAAGGGGAAATCAAGAGCGGCGATGGCGGGGCCGTCGATGGTCAAGAGCAGTTGTTCAAGATCGGCGCGGCGGATGGGGAGCGGGGTTTGCCATTCGATAATGCCATCGTCACCAACGGATGCCATGGCAATCCACGTGGCGTTATCGGCTTGGGAGCCGCTGAAGTCGACCCCGATTAGGGTGGTCATCTGATTGACCCTATGCCCTTGGGAGTTCCACCTTTATCTCAGGGCGTCGGCGGCTACGAGTTCGTTGGTCTCTTCCTGGTTGATGCCGAGGATCTCGGTGAGGATTGCGTCCGTGTGTTCGTTGAGCATGGGCGCGCGGCGCAGTTCGCCCGCGTACTCGTTGTTCACCTTCCACGGTACTTTGGCAGTGCGACGTGGTCCCGCCTCCGGGTGATCGATGGTCGCAAAGAAGCCGCGAGCCTGTTGTTGCGGGTGCTCGACAACCTCGAGCGGGTCGAGGATGGGGGCAGCGGATGCGCCTGCGACGGCCAATTGCTCAGCCATCTCATACTTGTCTCGCCCTGCCGTCCACGCTGAGATGATTGCGTCGAGCGCAGCCTCGTTCTGCTTGCGGGATTCAGGTTTGGCAAAGCGGGCGTCGTTGGCGAGGCTGTCGATGACACTGCACAGGCCGGCCCATTCGGTGTCCGTTCGGGCGGTGACGGCGATCCACTGGTCGTCACCGGCGGCAGGGAAGATGTTGTGCGGGGCGTGCAACGGGTGGTGGGAGCCATCGCGGGCGAGCGTGTAGCTGCCGACTGCGCGAGCGACCATCGGCTCCGTGATGAGCGTCATCAGGGCCTCGGTCATGGCGACGTCGACGTGATGTCCACTTCCGGTGCGTTTGCGGTCGTGTAGGGCGGTTAGCGTAGCCATGGTGGCGTATGTGGCGGACACAACATCCGGGAAGTAGGAGCCGAGTAGGCGGCGATGGCCGTCCGTGTACCCGGTAACATCTGCCAGACCGCAGAAGGCATTGATGATGCTGTGCAGACCGCTGTAGTCCTTGAGCGGGCCACTACGGCCAAACGCAGCGACGGATGTGTAGATTACCCGGGGGTTGAGGGGGGCGATGTCGCCGTAGCCAAGGCCCCATCTTTCCATCAGTCCGGTGGAGAAGTTTTCGAGCACGATGTCCGCGCTGGCACAGAGCCGCCGTGCAACATCCCTGCCCTCCTCCGTGCGGAGATTGATGGGGATGGCTCGCTTGCCCATGCTGAGCGTGTTGTATGCGCCGGCGCGATTCATGCCCGGAATCTGGGCAGCAAACGGCGGGGAGTTACGGAAGTCGGCGGGATTCTCGCGGCTTTCCACCTGAATCACGTCCGCGCCGAGGGCAGCTAGCCACTTGGCACAGTACGGAATCGCGATGTATTGGCCGAAGTCGACGACTCGGATGCCCTTCAAGGGGAGAGACGGGGTGGATGCCACGTGTGGGGAGGATGCGCCATTTGTAGACGGCGCGACAGGCGTCGAATCAACCGCTTCGGGTTTGCCTTCTTCGTTGCGCGGGTAGCCAGTCAGGATGAAGGGGACGCCAGTGTAAGGAATCTGCTGGCCGTCCTGGGTTGTAATGTTTCGGATATAACGGCGTTCTTTGACATGCTCATGCGTCATGACCTCTTCGATGGATGTCGCCCAGAAGGCGGGGATGTTCCGGGCTTGAAGTTCGGTGGTGATCTCCTCGCCAGTCTTCTCCATTGTCCAATTGGTCATCAGAACGCTGACGGCGTCCCAGTTCATGGCGCGTTTCGTGCCGTCGTCATAGTCCTCGGTATACGCCCATTCCGGGCTGCCCATAACTTCCGCAAACTGTTCCCAGTGGCGGGCGCTCATGGCGACTATGACTATGTAGCCATCCTTGCACTCGATGTAGCAGTTGGGCTGGCGGGCAAGGATGTTGGGGCCGCGGTCGAGCACGTATTCAAGGTATTCGCGCTGCGTCACGGGATGGTAGTTGAGGGCGGTGATGGCTTCCAATTCAGTGAGCTCAATGTGCGTACCAGTCACGCCGGGGCCTGCGCCGTTGCTGCTGCCGGAGTCCGCATACAGCGTGGCGAGTGTTCCCACGACGCTGACTGCGCCGGCCATCAGTGAGGGCACGGACGCGCCCGTCGGCATAAGAGGCGGCTCGCTCGGCAGGTCATAAGTGGTGTCAGGCGGGCCGGGCGTTGTCCACGCCATACCGGAGAGCGACCACGTTGCAAGATCGCTAGGAGGGAGGTTGGCGAGTGGGCCGTCATTTCCGTATGGCATGAGCGAAACGACGGTCAAGTGAGGGTAGCGGGCATGGAGGGCGTCCCAATCAAGGAACGGGGCATCACCGTCGAGCAGGCCGATGTCCTCGATGAGGATGTCTTGTCCGTCCAGGATCGCCAAAAGGGATTCTGGAGTGAGGCTGTCGGCGTCGGTATTCGAGCGGTGGGCCTTGTTGGCATTCAGGGAGCGATGGAGCATCGGGTCCCATTCGGTCATTTCGCGCCCCTTGATTCGGACGTAGAAGTTCCGCATACGGCTTATGCGATCAACGTCCGCGCCGAGCTCACCGAGGAGGCGGCCGGCATATGCTCCGGCCAGCGATGCGGTGACATCAACAACTCGCAGATGCGATAGCGGACCTGACATAATCGCCCCCTTTTGGTCGGCTCTACCGACCTACCCTACTGAACGATAAATATAGCGACCGTTGCCGTTAGATGCCATAACTTCGCCGTTTTCCGTAACGGTTTTGCCGCGGACGAGGGTACGGACGGGCCAGCCGGTGTATGCCATGCCCTCGTAGATGGAGTAGTCGGCGCGGCCCTGCAGACCCGCTGCAGTGACGGTTCGAGTTTCATCCATATCGACGATGGCGATATCCGCGTCAGCCCCAACCTGCAATGAGCCCTTTTGCGGCCAGAGACCGAAGATGCGGGCGACGTTGGCGGAGGTTAGTTCGGCTACGCGCTCAAGCGGCAGGCCTCGTGCACGCACACCGTCGTTCAACATGACGGGCAGGATCATGGGCATGTTGGGCTGGCCGGGCGAGGCGCTCCAGATTGTACCCTGCTTGCGGTCGCCGAGGCGGGCGGCGTGATCGGATCCGATAGCGTCGACGGTGCCGTCGGCGATGGCCTCCCAGAGCGCGTCCTGGTCTTCCGGGCTGCGGAGGGGCGGGTTCTGCTTGCCGTATGTGCCGACGGGTGATTCATACGTGTGGGAGAGATAGTGGGGGCACGTTTCGATGTAGACGCTGCCGCCCAGGGCGCGGAAATCCCGCGCCGCTTCCAGCGTCTCGGTGGTTGACGTGTGGACGACGTAAGGTATGGAGCCGGTCTCGCGTCCAAAGAGCATGACACGGGCAGCAGCCTCCGCCTCCGTGAACGGGGGTCGCGACTCACTCCACGCCTTGAGGTCATCACGGCCTGATTCTTCAAGGCGTTTGCGGATAGACCACACGACCTCGATGTTCTCGGTGTGGACGCAGAGGACGGACTCAGGGCGCTGGCCGAGCTTTTCCAAAACCTCGTACATGAGGCCGTCGTCGATGGGTGGGAGGCCAATGTATGCGCCCTCCTCGCCGCGGAAGCTCATGAAGAATTTGAAGCTGCCGATACCGAATTCGTCGATGTACTTGTCGACTTCCGCCAGTTGATCGCGAGTGGAGATGACGGCGTGGAGGCCATAGTCGATGAGGCTTTGGGAATCGCCCCAGTCACGGTACTGCTTGTATTCGGCTTCGTAGGGATCGTTGGACATGAGGAAGTGGAGGATGGTCGTGATGCCATGGAGGGCCGCGGCGCGGGTCTCGGTTTCAAAGGCGGTCTCCGGGTCGCCGAGATTCAGGTGCGTGTGCGGGTCAATGACACCCGGGAGGATGACGCGGCCGGTTGCGTCAATAGTTTCCGCCGCCTCGGCATCCGCGCCGGGTTCGAGGTGGGCTACAACGCGGCCATCGGTGATGGCAAGGTCGATGCGGCGGGGTCCGTCGCCGTACGGCAGCACAACATCGCCGCCGCGGATAAGTGTGTCAAATGGCATGTGGGTCTCCGATTGAATTGAATGTGTCTAGGGAAATGATAGGGGAAATGGAGTTTGGGCGGTGAGGAGGTTGGCGTCACGGAGTTCGGTTTCGGAATGAGATTCAGATTCCCGCCTTCGCGGGAATGACGGTGGGGCGGCGGGAATGACGGGTGAGAGGCGGGGATGACGATGCGGCGCAGTTAGGATTCAGACTCTGGCCTTGCGACCAGAATGACGGGCAGTTTCCTAAGGCACGTCCATGTTGCGGAGTTGGGTGAGCGTGAGGGAAAGGAAGATTACTACGATGGTGGCTGCGCCGCCGAGGGCGACGGCAATTCCGATATCCGATTCGGCAATGGCCCCGACGGCGGTTAGCGCCTCGCCGCCCGTCTCGCGCATAGCTATGACGCTGTAACTGCGTATGCTGAGGTACTGGATTCCGGCAAAGATGCCGGCGGCAATGCCCTCCCAAATGAGTACGTAAACGATTGCAAAGCCCAGGGCCTGACTGGAGATCAAGCCGAGCCAGAGGAATGCTGCCGCATAGGCAACTATTCCGACGGCAAGCCCCACCACAACACCGAGGATGGGTTTGATCACGGTCTCATAGTCGAAGGCTGATTCGCCGGACACATCGCCAACAAACGCTATGCCGGCGGTCACCGCGCCAAATATCAGGAGCGGCAGGGCGGCCAGGATGACGACAGCACCGTATTTGGCAAGGATAATCTGCCACTTTGCAACGGGCCGCAGAACGATGAAGGCCAGGGTGCGATCCTCCACCTCCTCGCCGAGGGCAGTGGTGGCGAGAATGGCGACAACAAGGGGCAAGACGATGGCTATGAGCAGCAGATCGAAGAGATTGATTATCTGGGCCGAGTAGTCATCTGTCAGGTAACGGAGCAAGAGAGCGAATGCGGCCGGGAGGGCGGCGAAGAGCCACAGGATGGCCTGTCGGCGGGAGCCAGTGAGTTGGCGGAGTGTAAGCGTGAAAACCGTGTACATTCGCTATCGCTCCACGATGTAAGTGAAGACGCTCTCAAGTGATTCGTCCTCCGGTTCGACTGTTTGGAGGACGGCGCCGGCGTCTCGGGCGATAACCGGTAGCTGCGTCTGCAGTGTGGGCAAATCGTCCGTCAACAGAAGAACCGAGTCATTGTCTTCCATCGCGACGGACGACACGGCTTCGCTGTTCATGAGGCCGCCTGCGAGGGCACGCGGGCTGGTTGAAGTGACGCGAATACGGTACGGCCGGTCGTCCAGCAAGGCCCGGATGGAGCGGAAATCACCTGAGGCAGCGAGTTTGCCGCTGACCATGAGGACGATGTTGTCCGCCAATGTCTCCACTTCTTCAAGGATGTGTGAGGAGACGATGATGGTGCGGCCTTCGGCGGCAAGTCGGCGCGCAAGGTCATGGAACTCCAGTCGCTGGCGCGGGTCCGTGCCATTGAGGGGTTCATCAAGCACAAGGACGGGCGGATCATGGACGAGCGTTGCCGCAAGCCTCATTCGCTGTCTCATGCCGCGTGAATACGTAGAGAGACGGCGGTCCTGCGCGTCCGTCATGCGGACGGACTCGATGGCCTTTTCGGCTGCCTGGCTAATGTCGTCGAGTCTGTGCATCCGGGCAGACAGCTCAACGAACTCGCGCCCCGTGTAGAAATCGTAGACGGCCTGGTGCTCTGTCATGACGCCGATTTGGCGATAAAGGTTCGTATCCCCGCGGACCGGGCGACCTAGAACCGTGACGTTACCGCGTGAGGTGGCAGAAAGGCCTGTCATCATATGGAGAAGCGTGGTCTTGCCCGCGCCGTTGGGGCCGAGGAGGCCGGTGATGCCGGGGCTTATTTCAAGCGAGATCTCATTGACGGCAACGACGTTGCCGAACCACTTGGACACGTTATCCACGACGATGGTGGCGCCATTCGTGCTCATGCCGTGTACCTCCGGTAGCGCCACCACATGAGCGCGAGGGGAATAAGCACCCAGGCGAGGTAGGCGGCGACGGGATAGTAGTCCGGGTGGCGCGCAACCAGCCGTCGATAGGTGCCGGACTGAACGTCCTCAAACAGGAGATCCGTTACGAAGACCGTGGCTCCTGTTGGATCCATGAAGACGACCCATTTGCCGATTTCAGGATCAAGCAGTGATTGGGGTTCATCGCTCTCAAAGGTCGTGACGTTTCCGCCTTCCAGCGCTTCCTCAACGTCACTCCGAGACATTAGATACTGGCGGGATTCGCCCGAGTCGAATTCGACATTGATTATCGTTTCAGCTTCACCCGGTAGGGATCTTGTCGCATCAATAAACTGGTCGGCTTCGGCAATCTCTTCTTCGGTGATTGGCCGTTCTACCGTTTGCTCGAAAGATGATCCATCGAAATCGATGGGTTCCGTGAGGATTCCTACGACTGTGGTCCCAACAAGTACTACCCCAATAACGAACGCAGCGGCGTAAACACGCCTGGGCGCAAAGGCGGCGACACCCAACGGGATGGATGCGATGAAAGCGCCCAGTGCCGCGGCTCCAAGCAACACCTTTGGGAAGTCCATCCAACTGTCGCGGAACTCTTGCACCGCGTCTGCGGAAAGCAATATGTAGCCGCAAAGAAGGATGAGAGGCCCGGCCAGCACGATGAGTGACGTGACCAGGAAGAACGCGAACCAGCGGGCCGCCAGATAGTCGAGCATTCCCAATGGCCGGACAAGATAGAGGCTCAGAACGTTATCCGTTCTATCGGGAATCAACAGCGTTGGCCCAAGAATGCCTGAGATTATCAGCAGGAGCAGCGAGTTGATAGGAAAGTAGTCGCCCAGTTCAACAGGGCGGTCTATGATTCCCCCGCTTATAGCGGCAACAACGAGTATGATCGCCGCCGGAACGACTGAGACGAGCACCATCAGGACGGGCAGTATCTTTGATCGCCCGCCGCGGCCGAGTCCCAGCGTATGCCGCACTCCACCGACGAAGAGGGCGATCCGCGCCCTGGCGCGTCCCTGCCGGGGGCCGTCATAGCGCTGATAGCCAATGTCAAAGAGTTGACCGGCAGGTTGCGATGCCATCAGCAGTTAGTTCCCGGCACCATCGGAGCCGTCGGGGCTGTCTCGGAAGATTTCAGTCAACATGCGCCGTCTGAATCCCATGCGGCGGAGCGGGGCCTGCGCCTCAATGAGCGCATCCTGGATGGCTGGGAGATGTTGGCCGTCCTCGTGGGATACGAGTATGGAATTGCCTTCGCGCTCGGCCTCAATACCGCGAGAGGCGAGAGCTGAGACAAGCTCAACGTGCCGGGAATCAATATCCACGGCCAGAATATCCGTGCTCCGGGTAAAGCTGGACACGCTCTCCTGGTGTGTGACGCGGCCACCATCCAGGACGATGATGTTGTCGCAGGTCCGCTCGACTTCTCCCATGAGGTGAGACGAGAAGACGATGCTGATGCCAAAGTCGCGGCCGGTTCGCTTGACAAGGTCAAGCATCTCCTCGCGCCCGCCCGGGTCGAGTCCGGCTGTCGGCTCATCAAGCAGTACGAGGCGGGGATCATGGACAATGGCCTGCGCGAGTTTAACGCGCTGTTTCATGCCTGTTGAGTACTCGCCGATGCTGCGGTAACGGGCTTCATCGAGTCCGACGTGCCGCATGGTGTCGGCGGCACGTGTGCGGGCCTGCGCGGGGGGCAGGCCGCTGACCTGCGCCATGTGTGTGAGGAATTCTGAGGCGTTAACGGACGTTGGAAGGCAGTCATGTTCCGGCATGTACCCGATGAGGGAGCGGGCGTTCACATCGTGGTAGGGTTGCGCGCCCATCACCTGGGCGGCGCCTCCCGTTGGTTGAAGCAGGCCCAGAAAGAGCTTTATGGCTGTGCTCTTGCCTGCGCCGTTTGGGCCCAAGAGACCAGTGATACCTTCACCGACGGCAAATGTGACGCTATCGAGGGCGAGGACTCTACCGTAGCGCTTCGTGAGATTGGAGGCTTCTAGCAGGGGGGCTGCTTCCATGCGTCCTTTATACCAGATAAGGGGTTGGAACGATACAGCATCCCAATAGCAGGGCAGGTTTCGTCATTCCGTTATCTATGCCCATTGGACAAATGGCTACGCTAGTGTGTCGGTCTCCAACTGTTGCCATTCTGCGAGTCCGAGAATCTCGTTGCGGTCGCTCAGCGGCATGACTCGTTCGATGAGATCGGCATTGCTTCCCCGTTCTTTCAGGGCATTGAGGCTGTCCTGTACGGCCTTCGCCGCGGAGCCGATGGCGAGTCCCGAGTAGCCGATGACGCCGTAGCCCATATCTGAGAGTTGGGATGCAGGCAAGAGGGGGGTCTTTCCTCCCTCCGTCAGCACGACCATGAACCTGCCTTGCCCGACCAGTTTCGGGAATTTTTGCAGTTCTTCCACAGTGCTCGGGCCTGCCAGAAACGCCATGTCTGCGCCGGCGTCGAGATAGGCGCGGGCACGCTTTGCCGCGCCCTCGACTCCCTCACTCTCGACGGCATCCGTGCGGGCGATGATAAGGAAGTCGTTGTCACGGCGCGCGCCGAGAGCAGCTTTCAGTTTGCCGAGCATCGCCTCCACCGGGATGACGATCGTTCCGTCAAGATGGGCACAGCGCTTTGGGTCTTCCTGGTCTTCCATAAATAGTCCCGCAAGACCTGCATCTTCCATGGCACGAACGGTGTGGGCCGCCTGCAGCGGACCGCCGTAGCCTGTATCGGCATCAGCGAAGACAGGAATGGTGACGGCTGCGGCAACGTGTCGCGCCTGCCCAACAACGTCCTCGCGCGAGAGCAGCCCGACGTCTGGAAGCCCAAATGCGGATGCGGCGACGGACGAGCCGCTAATGCCTGCGGCGGGAAAACCGGCGGCCTCAATGAGTTTGGCGGAGAAGGCATCGTAGGCGAATGGGACGACGAGGGGTTTCCGCGTCTCAATGAGGTGGCGGAGTGTGGCGGGTTTAGTGGTCATGATTCAGTTCCCGCCTTCGCGGGAATGACGGGTAGGCGCGGGAATGACGGTGGGGTGCGGGCATGACATCCGCGTCTTTAGATTCTTCGCTGCGCTCAGAATGACATCCACACCGGAATCCATCACACGGTGGCAGTGCCTGCCTTGTGGGCCGGGACGGCTTCGAGGACGGGCGTCAACTCATCGAGAGGCATGACGTCTGCGTATTTCTGGGCGATGTCAAACAGGTTGATGGCATGGGACGCCTGCCCGCGATCCCAGACACAGTCCTCCGGCACAATGCAACGGAAACCGTAGCTCATGCCGTCGACGACAGTGCCGCGAACGCAGCCGCTTGTGGTGCAACCGACAACAACCAGTGTGTCCGCCCCTGCCGCGACAAGCTGGGTAACCAGGTTGGTGCCGAAGAAGATCGAGGGGAATCGCTTGTAGATGATGACGTCATTCGGCTCCGGCGTGAGCGGCTCAACAATCTGCGCGCCCCGACTGCCGGGGAGGTTGTAGTCGGCGGAGAGCGACGGAATCTTGTCCGTGTAGCGCGCGCCCTCCTGGACGCCGGTACGCTCGCCCTGCGCGTACATGACAGGCCAGCTCTTGGCACGGAAGACCTTGACCAGCTGCTCAATCTTGTCAACGGCGTGCCAGGCATCCTCGCCGACGGCGGTGGCGTATTGCTCCATCGCTTCCTGGATGGGAACGGGGCCTTCACCGGTTGTGCGGTATTGAGCGTCAATGATGAGTAGCGCGGGTCGCTCACCTACGCCGACGCTCGCGCCGAAGCCGCTTTTCGCGTAGATTTCGCGGTCACGGTCGCTGATGAATGCGTCCCAGGGGCGGGTGCGCGGCGGGTTCGAACCGTTGCTGGTCATTGGTCTCCTCTTATTGGTGTCGCTTAATTCTTGGAGATGAAGGGGTTCAGCTGGTCGGCAAGGGTAGCGATTGTGCGAGTCTGAACCCACACTTTGCCTTCGCCACGGAACTTCATCACCAAGCCTTCGCCGCCACCGATCAGTGAGACAAGTCCGCCGACCTTGCCAATGGAATAGTCGACCCCGTCCGTAAACGCGACGAGATGGCCGGTGTCGACCACCAATTCCTGATCGCCGGAGACAGACAGTTCCTTGATTGCGCCGAAGCAGTTGCAATAGACGGTTCCGGCACCGCGCTCCACGTAGGCACGCAGGAAGAACAGGTTCTCGCCGCTGAACATGCCGCGCATCCCCTGGAACTTTGTGTCCAGTTCTACATTCAAATCGGATGCCAGGAACGAGCCGCCCTGAATAAACAGGTCTTGGCCGGGCTCAAGGTCAAATGACTTCATATCGCCGGGCACGGTTGGCGCTATACCAACCCAGCCTCCACCGGCGCCCCCGGTAAACGTGTTGACGAAAAAGGACTCACCGGCGACCATGCGGCGCACTTTGCCGAAGAGGCCACCGCCTGTCATGCCCGTCTGCATTTCGACACCCTGCGAGGTAGCCATAGCTCCGGGTTCAACTCTGATCGACTCGCCCTGACCAAGCTCCACTGTCATATAGGTGTACGCCGGATCGAATTCAGTCGTTACTTTCATCCTTTTCCTCCTGTGATTGATCTGGGGGTTATTGCAAGGCTGTTAGTACTTCTCCCACTATAGTGCCACCTCACAACGCATCTGTGCGGACGGAATTGCCACGTTCGTGCCACGCAGTGAGCACCTGTGTTAGTTCATCGGATGTAGGGGCGTCTCTTGTTCCGGGGCGTGAGACTTTGATGCCGGCGGCGGCCGTTGCGCCGAGCAGGGCGGCGGTGAATTCCTGCCCTTCGGCCTCCAAGGCAGCGAGCGCGCCATGAAAGGCGTCCCCTGCCCCAACGCTGTTAATGGGATTCATGCCGAGCTCAGTAAGCGGGAGCGGAAGCACTTCAATGAGTTTATCGTTCACAAGATCAATGACGGTTGCCCCCCGCCCGCCCTGCTTGAGGATGATGCGGTTCGTCCAGCCTTCGTCTCGCAACCGCCGTCCAAGGTCACGAGGGGAGGATCCACCGAATAAGCCGGTTGACTCTTCTTCGTTGAGAAGCAGCGTATCGACGCGGCGTGCGAGGCTGAGCACGGCGTCGCTGTCGACTACCAAGACGCCGGGGTCCCATGAGACGCGACACTCCGTGGCTTCAGTGATAGTCAGGATTTCCTCAATGACTTGGAGCGGCGGATCGGTTATGGCGCAGTTTCGGGCACGGAGAATCATGTCCCGGATGGCTGGCTGGCGGAAATGGTTAGGAGAGAGCAAGGCGTTTGCGCCGAGCGCGCTGGCGATGACGTTCTCACTATCGGCATCCACAAGGATGAACGCCTGACCAGACTCAGCTTCGGGGATTGTCACTATGCCGTCCACGAATACGGCCTCCGAGTGGAGAATTTCTCGTTGCTGCTCAGCGATGGCATCATCGCCGAGCGCGCCGACGAAGGCGACGGCATTGGCGGGCAGGACTCGCGCGGCGGCGACGGCGACGTTGGCCGCAGTGCCGCCCGGCACTCGGGCTACTTCAGAGACGGTGACTTCCTGTCCCGGGGTCGGCAGCGACTCCACGAACAGGGTGGTATCCCAGTTGATGGCCCCAACGGCAACGACGAGGGGGGCTTGAGTAGTCGTTACGCCTCCTGCGTCAGCCGGCCTAACAAGAGTTCAAGGAAACGGGGGCCGTCGACATCCGTAGCAACGGCGATTTCAGGGCCGCTGCTCCTGCGAGACCCGGGGCGTCGATCCACAATGGTCTGCCCGCGCACGGAGCCGTCCTGCGTGATGATTTCAATGGGGTAGGTTTCGGTTCGGAAAAGGCTGGGGTCGATGACGGCGGCGACGGCCTGCGCGTCGTGGATATTGACGACACCGAACCGTTCGAGCACCTGCGCACTGATCATGGCGGCAAGATTCGCGTAAGGATCAGCGCTGTTGGCCAACCCCTGGTGGCGTTCCGGGTTGATTGAGCCGGTCGGATCAGTGGTGACATCGAGGCCGATAGCAGTGATTGGAATGTCAGCCTGCACGAGTTCGGCAGCGGCCTCGGGATCAGCCCAGATGTTGAATTCGGAGACAGTTGTGACGTTGCCGTGGCCATACGGGGTGAGGGCGAACGCGCCACCCATGAGCACGATGTCTTTCAGGCAGGCAAAGGCATCCGGCGCTTCATGCATCAGGTGGGCGACGTTGGTCATTGGGCCCGTGGGGATAAGGGTTATCTCGCCTGGATCATGCGCCATGACGATGTCAGAGATGAATTGAACCGCGGGGCGCTCGTCAAAAGTCATCTGCGTCGGCTGTGGGACGGATGAGCCGCCGAGGCCATCATTGCCGTGAACGTGGAGCGCTGCCTCAGGCTCGCGGGTGAGAGGCTTGGCCGCGCCGCGGGCGACGGTTATGTCCGTCCGTCCTGCGGCCTCAAGGACACGCAGCGTGTTGTTGGCAGTGTTTTCAAGCGGGGCGTTTCCTGCCACTGCGGTGATACCCAGGATCTCCAACTCAGGGGAGCGGAGGGCGAGCAGGATGGCGAGGGAGTCATCAACTCCCACGTCCATATCGAGGATTACTTTAGGCAACGGACTGTTCTTCTCGGGTGAGTGCTCCGCACGAGCCGGTGCGGCAGAATTTTTCGGTGATGTGCTCTTCGAACTCCGCGCGGAAGTAGCGGATGGCGTTGTTCAGGACGCCCGGGGCGAGTTGCCCAAGGCCGCACAGCGAGCCCTGCACCATGGACGTGCCAACGTTCTGCATCTTGGCAAGATCGTCCGCTTGCCCGTAGCCCTCGGTGATGGTGGCGAGCAGGCGGGAGATGTGGGTTGCGCCCTTGCGGCAAGGAAAGCATTTGCCGCACGATTCGGCGTCGATGAATTCGGCGATGTTCTTCACAAGATCGACAATGCAGGTGTCCTCATCAAGGACGAGGATGCCGCCGGAGCCGAGCGGGCTGCCCTTGGCGGTCATTGCCTGGAACTCCGCGGGCATGTCTGTCTCGTCGGCTGACATGATGCCGCCGAGCGGGCCGCCGCACTGGAGAGCCTTCACTTGCCTACCGCCGCGAATGCCACCGGCAACATTCTCAATAACTCCGGCCAAATTAATTCCAACGGGGATTTCTGCAATTCCCGGTTTATTTATATGGCCGGATAGTGACAACATCGCGGTGCCGGATGCGTTTTCCGTGCCGATGGCGGCGAACGCCTCCGCGCCCATCTCGAGCACGTTTGGCACATAGGAGATCGTCTTGACGTTGTTGATAGTGGTCGGTCGGCCAAAGATCCCGTAGGCGGCGGGGAATGGCGGACGTGGCCTCGGAGCGCCACGATGCCCTTCAACGGACTCCATCAGCGCCGTTTCTTCGCCGCAGATATACGCGTGGCCGGTAGCCTCAATCTCGATCTCATGGGAGAATTCCGTGCCCATGATGTTATTGCCGACCAACCCACGCTCCTCCATCTCATGAAGCGCGCGGCGGAGCCGCTCAAGTGGCAGACGGTATTCGGCACGTATGTGGACATAGCTCTTGTTCGCGCCCATCGCGTAGGAAGCAATCAGGATGCCCTCCAAGAGTCGGTGTGGATCATTCTCAACGATAGCGGCGTCCGTGAACGCGCCCGGGTCGCCCTCTTCGCCGTTGATTGCGAGATAGCGGTCGCCGGGGCCGGGCGGGCCCATGAAGCTCCACTTGACGCCGGCGGGGAACAGAGCGCCGCCACGGCCGCGCAGGCCGGAGTTGCGAACCGTGTCGACGACATCCTGCGGCGACATCTCATGGAGCGCCTTGTCCAGTGATTCCAGGCCGCCGCGCGCCACGTAGTGCATCAGATTGCCGGGCTCGATATGGCCGAAGTTGGCCATGAGAAGGCGGAGTTGGTCGCGCATCCAAGGTTGGTCTTTGAGGAGAGGAATGTCACTGACGGGGATGGGGGTGTCACCGTGGACACCGAGGGCGAGGTCAGGGCGGAGGTTGCCGTCGATAAGCACATCCCGAATAAGATTGTCAGCTTTATCGGCCGTTACGTTACCGTAGGTGATGCGGGGCATGTTGGGCGGGGCGATGTGCACGACGGGGTCAGCCCAGGAGAAGCCGATATCACCGACTTCGAGCACGCGGGCTTTGATGTTGAACGTATGGAGGGCGTGCCGGACAGCCTCTAGCGTTTCGCCCGCGCCGACGGTGAGGGCGGCGGCAGAGATGCCGACACTGACGCGGGCCGCAGAGGCATCGTCCCACTCCGCCCACGCGGCGTCGGCCTCTTGCTTGAGGTTTGTGTAGATATCAGAGGGCATGGTTAGGAAACAACTCCCATGTCTCGAGCGAATTCAGCGGCGGTTTGCGGTGTTAGCTGGCCTCGCCATTGCTGGTCGTAGGCGACGACAGGGGCCTGGTTGCAGAGGCGCGGGCAGGAGATCGGGCGAACCTCGACATCCGAGTCAGCAACCGCATCCCGAATGGCGCGTTCGATGAATCGGGCGCCGGTGACGTGGCACGGAGCATCGATGCACACGTCGATGAAGTGATCGCTGCCCTGCCCCACGGAGAAATCGGAGTAGAAGGAGAGTACGCCCCACACTTCCGGCTGCGAGTAGCCAAGGATCTCGGCGGCGTCATCAATAGTGGTTTCGGGGATGTAGTTGAGCTGGTATTGGACATCCAGCAGTGCCATGAGGAGCGCGCCCTTGTGGCCGACGTAGCCGGAGATGATGTCACGCGCGCGTTGGCGGGCGTCCGGATTAGCGCCGTTTGAACGATTGGATGCCGTCATGTGGACAGAATAGCAGAGGGCAAACTTCGTTTGATATTGCTCAACTGTTAATCAGCAAGCTTTCCGCGATAGACTAGCAGGGATCTCGGGCCCTGATGGATATTGGAGGTTCCAAGAGATGTCCTGGCCGGTCGGTGGCACTTGGTTGCTCTCTGCTGCGGTGCTCATCGTGACGTCTGTTGTATTGATTGGCTGCACAGACGATACCCTCGAACCGCCAGCTACCCCACCGCCTACGGCGACACCTACGCTCACCCCTACACCGGCACCCACCTTCACCCCTACATCAACACCGACCCTTACCCCCACACCAGTACCTACTCTCACTCCCACACCGACACCTACGCTCACCCCTACACCGGCACCAACTTTCACTCCTGTTCCACCACCTACCCTCACTCCTACACCGACACCCACTCCTATCGTTGAAGACCCGGAAGACGAGTACTATACCCAGTTCCTTACCTTCAAAGGCGTCACCATCAAGGGAAATGACGCAATCGATCCGATGGCCTTTCAGTCAGCGGCGGATATGATTGGCCCTATGCTGTCGGGGCGGCAAGACATCGCTGAGTGCGCAGACGAAGTGGATATGGAATTAGCGATCATTCCCAAAGACGAAAAGATCACTACGCTGCCAGAATTTCGATTCCTGGAAGGCAGAACGACTCACGACGGCAGGTCGTACGAATCCGTACGCGGCGGCGGCGCAGTGAGGGGTCGGCCGATAACGGTAACCTCAGAAGAAAGCCTGCTCGGACTAAAGGAAAATGGTTATCGGTACATCGCGCTTGTGACGGTCCATGAATTCGCTCATAGCATTCAGAATCTCTGTTTCACGGCTGAGGATCACAGTGAGTGGGAAGCCTTCTATGACTCGGCTTTGCAAGACAACCTATATCCGGGAGCCTATCTGATGACCAATTCCATGGAATTCTTTGCCGTATTCAGCACCGCTTATTTTGAAGTGACCGCAGAGCTTGGCCCCAATACCAGTCGCAACCTGGTAGAGACCAAATATCCAGAGATCTTTGAATTCCTGGACGAGATTTATGGTGGGGCGGAACTCTCTGCGGAGTCGAAACGCCTCACGCCACGCTAACCATCAGCCATATACGTCCACCTGATGCGACTCACTTACTGAACCGAATCCAGCCGCTGCTAGTCCAGGATAATGGTGGATGCATGTGGCCTGGTGTGAGAACAAGAATGTACGAAACATCGGCCATGTTGGACGGCATTTGGATGTGGCGACTTCGTAAGGAGATTGGGTGATGTGTCGGAGTATTAAGCGGTTGAGGGTCAGTGAGGGGCCGGGGGCGTCCGAGGATGAGATTCGGGAGGCGGCGCTGCAGTTCGTGCGTAAGATCAGCGGCTTTCGCGCTCCATCGCAGCGCAATCGTGTGGTGTTTGATCAGGCGGTTCATGACATTACGCGGGTTTCCTCGACACTCCTCGATTCCCTTGCACCGACTTCTGTCTCTACCACGACTAGGTAGGCGTTCTGTCACGACTTTAGATTCTTCGCTGCGCTCAGAATGACAAGGGGCGGGTGCGGGAATGACTGAGGGCTGGGGCTGCTCAGTCAGTGCCGACTGGGCGGCCTAAAGACGAGGTTGGCTTGCTGAATGCGTTTCAGATTCTGGCTTGTCGGCCAGAATGACGACGTTTAGCTCACGGCGGGTTGCTCTTCCCTAGTTCTGGGGCCGGCTCCCGCCGCCGCTTCCATGAGGAAGACGCCGATTGCGATGAACCAGGCGCCGACAAGCAGTTCACCGAAGAAGAGATTGTAGGCGCCGTAGACGATTATGGCCGCTGCGCCGAGTTGGCCAATCAGGGCAGCGATCTTGATTCCTCGCTGTCGGTTGTTCGTTATCGCCCAGAGGATGGCGCTGAGAATTCGTCCGCCATCGAGGGGGAAGAGGGGTAGGAGGTTGAAGAGGCCGATGATGATGTTGGCGATGGCGAGGTATTCAAAGACCATGTAAATGAGATGCGGGCCGACGATCATGCTTGGCCATTCTTCGAGGCTCGCGTAGCGGGTCTCGACGATGGAGGAATCGGTCAGCAGGTCCGGCAGTAAGGCAATTGCGCCGCACGCGAGCCCCAGGATGAGGCTCGTTACTGGGCCTGCCATTGAGACGGCGAGGTCTGTGCGGGGCCTGCCGTGGTCATCATCATCGAGACGAGAGACTCCCCCGAGAGCGAAAAGGGTGATGCCAGTTGACCGGATTCCTAATCGACGAGCGACGAGGACGTGGGCGAACTCGTGGATCAGGACAGAAACCCCGAGACAGAGGGCAACAATGGCCGCAATCGTGTACGGGACGAGGATTTCGCCGGTCGGGCTGTACCTATTACTCACCCACGTGCCAAGGGCGATGGTGATGATGATGGGTGCGATTGGCCAGGTGTATGAGATGCGGACCGGTGTGCCGAAGAGAGTGAAGACCTTTAGGGAGCGGTGCATCAGGTCACGTTGAATTGTGCCATTCCGTTGGGCCGCGTGTTCATGACTTTGGATTCTTCGTTGCGCTCAGAATGACATATGGGCCCGTTTGGTTGCGGAATTGAGATTCAGATTCCCGCCTGCGCGGGAATGTCAGGGGCGGAAGGTTCGGCCATTATGCCGGAACGCGGAACGCAATCGCATTCTGTCGTCAACAATGATCCTGAACTGAGAAAAGGTCTGGTAGCGGGGGCAGGACTCGAACCTGCGACCTTTGGGTTATGAGCCCAACGAGCTGCCACTGCTCCACCCCGCGTCGTAATGAAACGTGAGACCAAGTATACGCGCCGCGCTATCTGGTGGCAAAGGAGTGTTCCTGCCTTTTCAGGCAAGGCCGGTTATAGCGCGAACGTATGAGAAATGGCGGTTGGCGCCTAAACAAGTGAATGGGTCAAGAGCGGACATTGAGTGCTGACCATTGCGGTCTTCGTTAGTGGGCTGGAAACGAGGTAGTAAGTAGGCGGTTAAGCCCTCGGCCGATTAGTACCGCTAAGCTCCACACATTGCTGCGCTTCCACATGCGGCCTATCAAACTGGTAGTCTTCCAGTGGCCTTACCTCGTTAACCGAGCGGGAGGTCTAATCTTGGGAGGGGCTTCGTGCTTAGATGCTTTCAGCGCTTATCCCGTCCGGACATGGCTACCCAGCGGCGCCTCTGGCGAGACGACTGGCACACCAGCGGTCCGTCCTTCCCGGTCCTCTCGTACAAGGGAAAGCTTCCCTCAAACCTCCTACGCCCACGGCGGATAGAGACCGACCTGTCTCACGACGGTCTGAACCCAGCTCGCGTAACGCTTTAATCGGCGAACAGCCGAACCCTTGGGACCGCCTTCAGCCCCAGGATGCGTTGAGCCGACATCGAGGTGCCAAACCCTGCCGTCGATGTGAACTCTTGGGCAGGATCAGCCTGTTATCCCCGGGGTAGCTTTTATCCGATAAGCCACGGCCCTTCCACACGGTACCGTAGGATCACTTTGCCCGACTTTCGTCCCTGCTTGGCTTGTAGGCCTCACAGTCAAGCTCCCTTGTGCCAATGCGCTCCACGGGTGATTTCCATCCACCCTGAGGGAACCTTTGGACGCCTCCATTACCTTTTGGGAGGCGACTGCCCCAGTCAAACTGCCCGCCTGACACGGTCTCCCTGCTTGATCAGGGGTTAGCATCAAAACCAGAGAAGAGCGGTATTTCAAGGTTGACTCCATGCCGGCTGGCGCCGACACTTCACAGTCTCCCGCCTATCCTACACATCTTTGGCCCCAACACAATGCCAGGGTACAGTAAAGCTCCACGGGGTCTTTTTGTCCTGCCGCGGGTAACCCGCATCTTCACGGGTACTTCAACTTCACCGAGTCCCCCCTCGAGACAGCGCCCAAGTCGTTACGCCATTCGTGCGGGTCGGAACTTACCCGACAAGGAATTTCGCTACCTTAGGACCGTTATAGTTACGGCCGCCGTTCACCGGGGCTTCAATTCGAAGCTTGCACCTCTCCTCTTAACCTTCCGGCACTGGGCAGGCGTCAGCCCCTACACGTCGGATTACTCCTTCGCAGAGACCTGTGTTTTAGTTAAACAGTCGCTCGGGCCGGTGATCTGAGACCTCCAGAGCGCAGCGGCGTGAAGCTGCCACGCCCAAAGGCACCCCTTATTCCAAAGTTACGGGGTTAGATTGCCTAGTTCCTTAAGGGGGGTTATCTCGTGCGCCTTCTCCGTTTTCGGAGCACCCACCTGTGTTGGTTTGCGGTACGGGCGCCTGTGTGCCATAGCATACGAAGGTTTTCTAGACAGCATGAACTCAGCGGGATCGCCCTATCGCCGTAGCGAGAAAGCTCTCCCCTTTCCTCACCTACCTATATCCGGGACGGATTTGCCTATCCCGGCATCGGCTAGGATCAGGGACACACCATGTCCAATAGGCATGCCCCGCCTATCCTCCTGTGTTACTCCGCAGCTTTAGACGACACACCGGCGGCGCTGGAATACTAACCAGCTGTCCATCGCTTACGGCTTTCGCCCTCAGCTTAGGCCCGGCTAACCCTACGTCGACAACCGTGGCGTAGGAACCCTTGGGTTTTCGGCGCCCGGGATTCTCACCCGGGTTCATTGCTACTCATGCCGGCATTCTCACTTCCCTGCGCTCCACTCAACCTCACGGTTAGGCTTCACTGCACAGGCAACGCTCCCCTACCACTCCCTCCGAAAGGAGGAAGTTCACAGCTTCGGTGGCGGACTTAAGCCCCGGTACATTGTCCGCGCAGAGTCCCTCGACCAGTGAGCTGTTACGCACTCTTTCAAGGGTGGCTGCTTCTAAGCCAACCTCCTGGCTGTCTGTGGAACTCCACCTCGTTGGACACTTAGACCGCACTTAGGGACCTTAGCTGGTGATCTGGGTTGTTTCCCTCTCGACGACGAAGCTTATCCCCCGCCGACTCACTCCCATGGTCTGGACCTCCGGCATTTGTGGTTTGATTGGGTTTGGTAAGCTCTCGCCCCCTAGCCCATTCAGAGCCCTACCTCCGGAGGTGAACCCATGGGGCTGCACCTCAATGCATTTCGGGGAGAACCAGCTATCTCCTGGTTCGATTGGCATATCACCTCTACCCACAGCTCATCCGAGAACTTTGCACCGTTCACCGGTTCGGGCCTCCACGAGCTTTTAGACTCGCTTCACCCTGGCCATGGGTAGCTCACCAGGTTTCGGGTCTAATCCGTGCCACTTTGGCGCCCTGTTCAGACTCGCTTTCGCTACGGCTGCGGATGGCCACATCCTTAACCTTGCGACACGGATTAACTCGCCGGCTCATTCTTCAATAGGCACGCCATCATCCCTCTTTCGAGAGACTCTGACCGCTTGTAGGCACGCGGTTTCAGATCTATTTCACTCCCCTCCCGGGGTGCTTTTCACCTTTCCCTCACGGTACTAGTTCACTATCGGTCGTCAGGAGTATTTAGCCTTGGAGAGTGGTCTCCCCAGCTTCCCACAGGATTTCCCGTGTCCCGTGGTACTCTCGTCCAAAATGCACGGAGCCTTTCCCCTTCGCCTACAGGACTATCACCTTCTTTGGTGGCCGTTTCCACGGTCCTTCGGCTGGAGTCCGGTTGGTAACTCCGCGAGAGATCGCGGGATCTCTCCCATCTTGTCGCGCAACCCCGGACAGGCATAGGACCCGCGTCCGTTAAGCCTCTCCGGTTTGGGCTGTTCCCCGTTCGCTCGCCACTACTGAGGGAATAATCTCTTTTCCTCTGGGTACTTAGATGTTTCAGTTCCCCAACTTGCCTCCATCCGGCCTAATGTGTTCGGCCGGCGGTGACCCGCGATAAAGCGGGCCGGGTTTCCCCATTCGGGCATCCCGGGATCAACTTGCTTGGCAATTCCCCCGGGCTTATCGCAGCCAAGCTACGCCCTTCTTCGGCTCCTGACGCCAAGGCATCCACCACGCGCCCTTAGTAGCTTAACCCTACTATCGTTCTTGACTCGTTTCCTCTTCAATTGAAGAGCCGCGGTCAGTACATACTGACCATTCTTGACCTATTCACTTGTTAAGGCGCCAACCAACATGCCCCCATCCGAGGACGGCGGCGAACTAACACTATACGAACGCGGAGATGGGCGTGTCAATGGAAAAAGAGGGGTTTTTGTGGTCGATTCGCGGTGAATTGGGTTGTGTACGCGAGGCATGTGGTTCACTCTTCAACAAGCTCAGTGTGCCCGGGGGCCTGTGATAGGATGAGCGGCAATTACGGTGTAAGGAGCGACATGTCAATTCTCAAGTTATCCGGCGGGTTGAAGAATGCGTACCGTGGGTCGGACGTCGCCCGTCGCGTCCGGGATTTCAATGATTGGACGGCCAGAGCGGCCAGCGATAACGCGGGCGACGAATACGACCACGCGGCAACGGTGAAGGAATATTACGACCTTTGCAGCGAGTTGATGGTGTACGGTTGGGGCGAATCCCTGCACTTCGCTCCGCTATCGCCCACGGAGAGTATCGAGGAGTCCAAGGTTCGGCATCAGCGGTTGATGATTGACAAGCTGGACCTGCGCGAGGGCATGAGAGTTATCGACGTGGGCTGCGGGCTTGGCGGCCCGATGCGCCGGGTGGTCAGCGAGGGCGGCGTCCGCGTTCTCGGTGTCAATAATAACGAGCTCCAGTTGGAGAAGGCGAAAGCCCTTAACGCCGAGGCGGGGATCGCCGACAAGGTCGATTACCTGGCGTGCAGTTTCATGGACATGGACGCCATTGCAGACGACACGTTTGACCGCGGATACGCAATCGAATCTACATGCCACGCGCCGGACAAGGCGGGCGCGTTCGCGGAGATCTTTCGGGTACTGAAACCGGGAGCGCTCTTGTGGGGTCAGGAAATGTGTCTGACCGACACATTTGATCCCGACAACGAGCGGCACCAGGCTATCAAGCTGGAACTCAAGCACGGCATCGCGCTCAACGATATTGCGACGATGGGTGAGGTGAACGCGGCGCTGGAGGCAGCGGGGTTTGAGGTTCTCGAGGGGATAGATCGAGGCGTCGTCGCGGAGGGTGATCTGACAACACCCTGGTATAAGCCGATGGATGGTCGGCACGGCACGCTGGGCAACGCCTTTCGCCAGACTCCCCTGGGCCGCAAGACAATCGAGATCGCATCCAGACTGGCCGAGTTGGTCAGGATATTCCCCAAGGGGTCTGCCGACGTGATCGAGCTGCTTGATCGAACTGCCAACGCCTATGTGGCCGGCGGGAAGACGGGAATCTTCACGCCGCTGTACTGTTTCCTCGCGAAAAAACCGGGTTAGCCGTTCGACGGGCTCAGGGGTGATGGGCAGCTAGAGCTCGAGGAGCGCGCGGCAGAATTGAGCGCCCTGTTCAAGCTCAGAAATCCTGACGCTCTCGCGCACGGTGTGGGCGTCATGCATAGCCGCGCCAACAACAACGGCCTCTATGCCGTTGAGGACAAAGACATTGCCATCCGTGCCGCCGCCGGAGATCGCTAGTTCAGGCGACATGCCGAGGGCGCCGAGCGATTCCTTGACGCGGGCGAGCAGGCCGGCGTTCTCATCCAGGCGATAACCGACGAATTCCTCGTGCAGCTCACACTCGATGGTTGCTTCCGTCCACCGCCCCCGCGTGTCCTGAACGATGTTGAGGAGATAGGAGCGGACGCGCTCAAGGGCCTCAGGATCGTGGCTGCGAGTCTCACCCTTTAGGCTCGCGTGCTCCGGCACAGCGTTTCGGACACTGCCGCCCTCAATGTTGCCGACGTTGAATGTGGTGTTCTCGTCGAGGCGACCCAGGCGCATCTGGACTATCATCTCGGCGGCAATCTGGATAGCGGAGATTCCTTTTTCCGGTTCGACACCCGCGTGGGCGGCACGGCCGGTGATGTCGATGTCGAATGCGATGTAGGTGGGGCTGCCGGTTGTGACGTGGTACGCAGGACCTTCGCCGTCAAAAACGATTGCCTGTTTGGCGCGAAGCATCGAGAAATCGAGATTCTTTGCGCCGACGAGACCGATCTCCTCCTCGCGTGTCAGGGCGATTTCAACGGGGCGCCGTGCCACACCGTCGCTCTGCAGGGATTCCAGAGCCTCAAGGATGACAGAGAGACCGGCCTTGCAGTCGCCGCCGAGGACGGTGGAGCCGTCCGTGTGGATAACGTCGCCTTCAATGAGTGGGTTCACGCTACGTCCGGGTTCGACGGTATCCATGTGCGCAGAGAGAAGCAGCGGAGAGTCGCCGGGCTCGGACGCAATGACGTTGCCATAGGCATCTCGTGAGACGGTGAATCCGAGGTTGGTGAGACGGCCGGTGAGGGCATCGGCGATGGCGGCTTCTTCACCGGATGGGCTGTCAATGCGGACAAGATCAGTGAACGTTCGGACGAGTCGGTCTCGGTCGATCATGCGCGGTTTTACCTCTGCGTTTGGGCTTCTGTTTCCACGATAACAGCCCGACAGGCTACAGCATGATCATAGAGTCGCCAAAGGAGTAGAAACGGTACTCCTGCGCGATGGCCTCGCGGTATGCGCTGTCTACGAGTTCCTTGCTGGCAAATGCTGCCGCCAACATGAGGAGGGTGGAGCGCGGCAGATGGAAGTTGGTGATCATTGCGCCAATCACCTTGAACTGGAACCCGGGCAGTATCATCAGCTCTGTTTCGCCAGTCTCGGGGCCGATAGTCCTTGGGCCGTCGGAGGCGTTGGGCAGCCCCTGGTTAATGGCGATTGATTCCAGAGCACGGACCGGCGTTGAGCCAACGGCGACAACCCGGCGGCCCTCAGTAAGTGCCTGTGAGATTGTCTCTGCGGCCTCTTCAGGCAGCTCGTAGCGCTCCTCTCCCATGACATGCTCGCGCGGGTCATCCACTTTGACAGGTCTGAATGTACCGGGGCCCACATCCAGCGTGAGGCGAGCAATGCGGACACCCTTTTCTTGCAGGCTTTCCATCAGTTCCGGGGTGAAATGAAGACCGGCGGTGGGGGCGGCCACGCTCCCGGGTTTGGACGCGTAAATGGTCTGATACCGTTCGAGGTTGGGAATCTCCTGCCGGATGTACGGCGGCAGGGGAACCTGACCGACATCATCAAGGACAAAGCCTTCCGGCAGGGTCACGAGTCGGGTTCCATCCGTGTATTGCTGTCCAACGTGGACGCGGGGCGCGCCGGGGGCATCCAACTCAACGATGGTGTTTGCGGCAACGCGGCGCGATGGCCGCACCAGAGCCGTCCACATGCGCTCGTTTGCCTCAACCCCCTCTCCTGTGCCGGCCACAGGGCGAATGAGGAGAATCTCTACGTGACCGCCACCATCTCTTTTGGTGCCAAGGAGACGGGCGGGGATGACTCGCGTTTCATTGATAACGAGAACATCCCCTGCAGTGAGGATGGAGCTCAGATCATAGAAGTGCTTGTGCTCAAGCAGGCCGGAGTCACGGTGGATGACGAGGAGACGAGAGTGATCACGCGGCTCAATGGGTTGTTGGGCAATCAGGTGTTCCGGTAATTCGAACTCGAAATCAGCCACCATCAGGGGGGCGGAGCCATGGTTGCCGGTATCGTCGGATGTCATGGGATATGTCAGCCTTGCACAACTGCCTGTATCGGTGATTCTACAACGATGACGGTTCCCGTCATACCGGCGTCCGGATGACCTGGGATGGAGCAAATGAGTTCAAACTCGCCGAGCACGGTGGGCGTGAACCGGACTGTTTTCTTTGAACCAATCCGCATCGATCCTGTCGCGACATCGAATTCCTCGATGACGAGATCATGGTCGACCGTGCCGAGGTTTCTGAACTCAATAACTGCTTCCTCATTCACGGGAATCTGGATTGTTTCCGGTTCAAAGGCGAATTCAGTGCCAACAATTATGTAGCTGCCGTCCGGCTGGAGGCCCGTTTCGCCTATATCGCCATTGTTTTGGCAGGCGGTTGCGAGGGCAACAAACACGGCACACAAGGCCGCCAGAGCCGCTAATCGGAAGACATAGAGCCGTGGGGCCCTTAGCTGCCGGTGCGCTTGACCCACACCTTGTAGACGGGCGCGCCGTCCTCCTCTCCCGCCTCTTCCCAGTCCGTGATGCGCCAGACGGGTGGCGCGAGCGCCATGTAGACCTGGTCCCCCGACCTCGGCTCAGGCGCGCCCGTGAGCGAGACCCGCTCCGCGAATGTCTGGCTGCCAGCGCGCCAGACGTCCCAGTGGGCTACCTTGCCTGCGCTGCCCATGGTTTTCCTCCCCTCACTTATCTGCCAGTTGCGCCCGCGCGGCGGAGACGGTGTTGCGAAGCAGCATCGCGACGGTCATCGGCCCAACGCCCCCGGGCACCGGTGTGATGGCACTTGCCACGTCAGACACGGCCTCAAAGTCAACATCGCCGACAATCTTGTAGCCTCTCTTCTGGCTCTTGTCTTCAACGTGATTGATGCCCACGTCAATGACGACAGCGCCCGGCTTGACCATATCGGCTGTTATGGCAGCCGGAATCCCCACTGCCACGACGAGGATGTCTGCCTGTTTCGTCACCTCTCCGAGGTTTGGATCCGTCCTGTGGCAGACGGTGACGCGTGGGTAAGACTTCGGGTCGCCCTGCATCCATGCAGTTGCGATGGGCTTTCCAACAATATTGCTGCGGCCAACAATAACGGCATGCTTGCCACCAAGCTGCACGCCCTCCCGGCGCAACATCTCCATGACGCCGAAGGGCGTGGCCGGCACGAACTGGGAGTCCCCGATGGCCAGATGACCGATGTTGAGCGGGTGAAAGCCGTCCGCGTCCTTGTCGGGTCGGACACATTCAATGATGGCGTGTTCCTCAATGTGCGACGGCAGGGGCAGCTGAACGAGTATGCCGTGGACACGGTCCGCGCTGTTTAGCGACTCAATGAGATCCACCAAGCCGTCCTGGGAGACAGAGGCGTCTATACGGTGAAGCTCCGTGTAGATGCCGACTTCGCGACAGGCGCGTTCCTTGTTGGCGACATACGTTTGGGAGGCGGGATCATCGCCCACGACGACGGCGGCGAGTCCGGGCATGACGCCCTTCGCCTTGAGCGCGGCCACATCACGCGCGACTTCCTTGCGAATGTCTGCCGCGATGCTCTTGCCGTCAATGATGCGTGCGGTCAATGGCGTTCCCTGTCTTAAACTTGCCCCCCACTGAGTATAGCGGCTAGAGGGTAGATTCTTCGCTGCGCTCAGAATGACATGAGGGGCAGGGACGGCGCATATTCCGTTCTGCGATAATCTGGTGACTGCAACAATTGAGGAGTATTTGCGCGTAATGCTGACTACCGGAATCGATATGTGTGAGGTGTGGAGAATACGGGAGGCTCGCGAGCGGTTCGGACAGCGGTTTCTTGATCGCGTCTATACGCCGGAGGAGCAGCGGACGAGCCGGATGCGCGACCCGGAGTTGGCGGCGCGATTTGCCAGCAAGGAGGCCGTGATGAAGGCGCTTGGCACGGGCGCCCGCGGCGTCGGCTGGAAGGATATCGAGATCTTGCCGATGATGGGCGGCAAGCCGGAGGTACGGCTGCACGGACGGGCGAAGGCCGTTGCGGAGCGTATCGGACTGACCGACCTGACGGTGAGCCAGACGCACTCCATCGAATACGCCCTCTCCATCGTGGTGGGGACGGCGGAGTATCCGTCGCCGTACCACGCGCCGCAATTGGAGGATTAAGCGTCTGGCGGTGCATCATGAGAGCCGTCACAGCTGCAGAAATGCGGCGCATTGAAGAAGACGCAATAGCGTCCGGCACGACTGTTGAAGAGTTGATGCAGCGGGCCGGCCGAGCCGTGGCGGACCATGTCGGCGACATTCTCGGCGGACAAATCGCTCAAAGGCGGATTCTCGTGCTGGCAGGCCCGGGCAAAAACGGGGGCGACGGGCTCATTGCGGCGCGTTTGCTACGCCAACGCGGGGCGTCAGTGAGCGTGGTGTGCCCTGTTGAGCGCGGGGACGGCGATCTCCTTCTGGCCGAAAGTGAGGCGGCCGGCTGCTCAATCATCCCAGACGTTGGTTCAAGTCTCGCGGCTGCGCTTTCGGGGGCGGATGTTGTTGTTGACGCCCTGCTTGGGACGGGGCACTCTCGCACCATCGAAGGGCCGATTCTTAGTGCATTAGATGCAGTGCGTGGGACGGCGGTCAGGTCAACGATTGTGGCGGTCGACTTGCCGTCGGGCCTTGATTCGGACGCGGGGGAGGCGGATCCGGCGACGATTCCGGCGGATTTCACCGTGGCATTAGGGAGCGTAAAGCGAGGGTGCCTCACGACCAGGGGGGCCGACTATTCAGGCGCGATACTCGCCGCAGATATTGGACTCGGCACATATACAACGAATGACAGTGGTATTGCACTGCTGACAACCGATGTTGTGCAAGAGTTGTTGCCACAACGCAATACTGTAGGCCACAAGGGAACGTTCGGTCACAGCCTCATTGTTGGAGGCTCGGAGGCATATCGCGGCGCGCCCGCGCTGGCAGCGCGAGCGGCTGCCCGCGCCGGTTCAGGAACTGTAGCCATCGCCGCTCCTGATTCGATTACGGCTTCCCTGGCGAGTAGCGCGCCGGAGGCAACGCATATTCCCTTGACCAGCCACCCACAGACCGGCCTGACCGGAGCGGGGGCTGTTTCCCAACTCATGGCCGCATTGCAGACAAAAGCACCAGACGCGTTCTGCGTCGGCCCTGGGCTGGGCCGGTCCGTCGGTACAGATTCGTTTGCAGATGTATTGCTTCGCGAGTTACCCGCGGATACATCCTCTTTGCTTGATGCTGACGCATTGAATCGGCTGGCCGAGAAGCCGGACTGGTGGACGACCTTGCATGGCCCTATCGTCATCACCCCCCATCCCGGCGAGATGGCGCGACTGTGCAGAATGTCGGTTGCGGAGATTCAGCAGGACAGGTTTGAGATCGCCGAGGCAAAAGCGAAGGAGTGGGGCGTGACGGTTGTGCTGAAGGGCGCGTATACGGTGGTTGCCAGTCCTGATGAGCCGCCGGCCATTTGCCCTCTCGCCATGCCTGCCCTTGCGTCGGGCGGAACGGGCGACGCGCTTGCCGGGATCATCACCGGATTCCTGTCGCAAGGACTGACAACCTCTGCGGCGGCGCGAGCGGGTGTGTATGTGCACGGGACGGCGGCGGCTTTGGCGGCTCAGGGCAACGGCAACATGACATCGGGGCTGCTGGCTTCTGATTTGATCGAGAAGATTCCGGCGGCGATGGCGCTGATTGGGCAGGGAGAGGGGCCGGTTCCGCCGATGTTTGGCTAGCGCAAGGCTATGGCTCGGAGCCATTCCTCGAATGTCAGGGTCGGGATGCCCCATTTGGCCTTGAGTGCGGGAATGTCCTCGTCGTAGCCGTAAGCCTGGTACCACTTCGTCATGGCGATGGTCTGGGGCGGCGCGACGCGGGGCCAATCTTCTACCGGTATCTGTTCATATCGAACGTCGTGACCGACAACACGACCGAGGGCGGCGGCGATGTCGTTCATGGTCAACGTCTCCGCAGCGATGTCGATCTCCTCAGCTGCATAGGTGTCCGGGTTATTGAACGCGGCGGCGGCGAACGCGCCAATGTCATGGCCGGAGATGACCTGCAGCGTCTTGTCCGGCGTCAGCATGCCGCGGATGATGCCGAGCGCGATGCCTGCTCGGTCGTATAGGTAGTTCTCCGCAAATGAGACGGGACGGAGGATAGTGTACCGGATGCCGAGTTGGCGGATGTGGGCCATGATGTCGCGTTTGGCGTCCCAATAGGAAACACCACGGTCGGGCTCTTTGGCTCCACATGAGGCGGTATAGACGAGGTGGCTTACGCCTGCCCTGACGGCAGCGTCCGCCACGGCGACGCCCTGCCGCATCTCAAGTTGTGGATCGTCTTCGGCGGCCTGTGACTGGACAGAGAAGACACCGTATGCGCCCTCCATTGCGGCATCAATCGACGCAACATCGTCCATGTCTCCCTCGATAATCTCCACACCCCGCGCGGCAAGCGCTTGCGCCTTCTCACCCTGGGGTGAGCGGGTCAGGCCGCGCACGTGCCAGTCCTTGGAGGAAAGCAGGTGGCCGACGAGACCACCGCCCTGGTTGCCTGTTGCGCCGATGACAAGGATTGTGCGTATTGGGTTGGTCATGTGTTTAACTCCTTTTCCTCAGATTGTTTCAGAGGGGCGGTCACTATGGAAAGTCCCGCGCGTATAATTGCGTGTGTTAATTGGAAGGCAACTATAGCAGGGAGCCGAGTAGCGAATGCTGTTGGCCGTTGATATCGGGAACACGAACATGAAGCTTGCCGCATTTGACGGGGAGCGGATTGTGGCGTCTGACCGCGTACCCACGAAGGAGAGTACATCCCCGGCGACTGCTGCATCCATGATCTGCGAGTCGTTGGCCCAGCACGGGATACGCGAGCAGGACATCAGCGGCATCGTTTTCTGCTCCGTGGTGCCCCCTCTGACGACGATGTTGGAACGGGCAGCGGCCGACACGTTTGGCGTCACGGCGTTGGACGTCAAGGAAGCAGAGGATCGTGGCGTGCGGCTGGACGTGGATAAGCCGGACGGCGTCGGAACGGACAGGATTGTGAACGCGGCGGCGGCATACGGGCTATACGGCGGGCCGGCCATCGTGGTCGACTTTGGCACTGCCACCACGTTTGACGTTGTGACAGGTGGTGGAATATTTGTCGGCGGCGTCATAGCGCCGGGCATCTCGTTAGCCTCCGAAGCTCTTACAGCACGGGCGGCACAACTGCCGCCTATCGAGCCGGTGTTTCCGGATCACGTCATAGGACGCGACACGGATCAGGCGATGCGCTCCGGGTTGATGTACGGGTATGTTGGGTTGATGGAGAGCCTGATCATGCGAATTCGCGCCGAGATTGGTTCTGAGGCGAAGGTGATTGCGACGGGCGGGCTCGTTGAGACAATTGCCGAGAAGACGGACTCCATCGACAAGCTGGAGCCGGATCTGACACTGCAGGGGTTGCGGCTGATCTGGGAGCTTAACCAAGAGTAGACTGAGCAAATCACGGTTGAGGTTCCCGCCTTCGCGGGAATGACGGAGTTACGCGGGACTGGCGGAGTGAGGCGGGACTGGCGGAGTGAAGCGGGACTGACGGAGTGAGAAGGTAGGAGATGAGTGGGGCAGACGCGATAGCCGGTAAGCGAATCGTGCTGGGTGTATCCGGCAGCATTGCCAGCTATAAGGCGGCAGACATCGCCTCCAAGCTGATGCAGGCCGGGGCCCTTGTTGACGTTGTGCTGACTTACTCCGCGCAGGAGTTCATCACACCGCTCACGTTCCGTTCCCTGACACACCGCCTCGTGATAACCGACCTGTTTGACGCGAACTCTGAGGATCCCCTTGAACACGTGGAGATTGCGCGTGAGGCGGATGCTATCGTCATCGCGCCCGCAACGGCGAACGTGATGGCCAAGCTGGCACACGGCTTGGCGGATGACGCGCTTTCGACCATCGTTCTCGCGACGGAAGCCCCCGTTCTCATCGCGCCTGCGATGGAGCACCACATGTGGGCGAACACTGCCACGCAGGCGAATGTGGCGTCGTTGAGAGAGAGCGGCTTTGAATTCGCCGGTCCCAATGAGGGCCGACTTGCCTCCGGCGCGGTTGGCAGCGGTCGGCTCGTCGAGACTACGGATATTCTCGATGCGCTCGCGGGCATGCTTTCCGCTGATCAGGACCTCGCAGGGCGGCACATCGTCGTATCGGCGGGCGGCACACAGGAGCCGATTGATCCCGTTCGAGTCGTCACGAATCGCTCATCCGGCAAGCAGGGCTACGCGTTCGCGGAGGCGGCGCGTGATCGGGGCGCGCGCGTAACGCTAGTGAGCGCGGCGAGCCTGGCCAACCCTCCGGGCGTCAAGGTGGTAAAGGTGGAGAGCGCGCGCCAGATGCTTGTTGCCGTTTCAGATGCGCTGAACGACGCGGCGGACGCGCTTGTTATGGCGGCGGCCGTTGCCGACTGGGAGCCCGTGACGGCGGCGGGCCAGAAGATGAAGAAGGTCGAGGGGCAAGACATTCTAACCATCGATATGAAAAAGACGCCGGATATCCTCGCGCAAGTGAGCGGCCTGCCCGGCATCAAGGTCGGCTTTGCCGCCGAGACGGAGGACCTGCTCAATAATGCCCGCGCCAAGCTGGAGGGCAAAAAGCTGGACATGATTGTCGCCAATGACGTTTCGGCGACGGACGCGGGGTTTGCGGTTGATACGAATCGCGTTGTCATCCTTGACAAGTCCGGCGGCCAGGAAGACCTGCCGCTGATGTCGAAGCGCGAGGTGGCGGACACCGTGCTGGATCGCGTGTGCACCCTACTCACCGGGTGATCAACGAGGAACTCGCGTGACCGGAACGGGTACCCCTTTCGTTTCCCTGGTTATTCTCGCCGCAGGCAGTTCATCACGCATGGGGCGACCCAAGCAGACCCTGCCTTGGATGGGCAAGGACTTGCTGACGTACCAGGTGGAACAGGGCGGGCTTTCGGGCGTCGACGAGCTGATCGTTGTCCTTGGCGAGGAAGCCGAGGACTATCGGCCACTTCTGCCCGAGTCGTTGGAACGAGTGCCTGTCTACAAGATCATTGAGAACCCGGACTATGAACGCGGCAAGACGACGTCGGTGCTGGCCGGGTTGGCAGCCGCTGACCCACGCGCCACGGACTGGATCTTTCTCGCGATGGACTCGCCGAAGTCTGCGCACATCACGGACATGCTGGTGGAGGCGCATCACGCGGGAGGGCTGCCGATCACGTACCCGTGGCACGGCGGCATCGAAGGGCATCCGCCCGTGATGAATTCTTCGCTGCGGTCGGAGATTGAGGCGATTACGGAGGCGAAGCGCGGCTTACGTGAAATCACGGAGCGAGACCCAGACCGCGTCAACAGGGTCGAGTTTGCAGACCCTATCGTTATCGTGAACATGAATAGCCCCGAGGACTATGAACGGGCGCTCGCGGTGACGGGGCAGGCGGCGGGTTAGTCACGACACCCATTCGCTACAATAGAAGCTGCTATGAATCGACTCTCCAATTGTCCAGCCTCATTGAGCCTTCGGAGCGCCCGCTAATGTCGACCGACTCACACTCTGCGGCTGAGATGCCGCCTGCTTATGATCCGGCCCGTTTTGAAGAGGCGCGCTACCAGTGGTGGGAGGATCGCGGGTATTTTCAACCCACGATCGACCCAGACAAAGAGCCTTTCGTCGTCATCATGCCGCCGCCGAACGTCACGGGACAGCTTCACCTCGGCCATGCGTTGACGGCGACGGTTGAGGACGCGCTGGTGCGATGGCATCGGATGCGGGGCGACCCCACCCTATGGCTGCCGGGCACGGATCACGCCGGCATCGCGACTCAGTATGTCGTTGAAAATTTCTTGTCCGGGCAGGGCATCGACCGCAGAGAAATAGGCCGTGAAGCTTTTCTTGAGCACGTGTGGGAGTGGGTGCGGGAGTACGGCGGTGCGATTCAAAATCAGCATCGTCGGCTTGGGGCGTCATGCGATTGGACTCGGGAGCGGTTCACACTGGACGAGGGACCCTCACGGGCAGTGCGCGCAACCTTTGTGAACCTGTTCAACAAGGGGCGCATCTACCGCGGCGAGCGGATGATTAACTGGTGCCCGGCAGATCACACTGCCCTGTCTGACCTTGAGACCGAGTACGAGGACGCGGCGGGCAAGCTGTGGCACATCAACTACCCGTACACGGACGGCTCCGGCAGACATGTAACCGTTGCCACGACGCGGCCTGAGACGTATCTGGGCGACACGGCGGTGGCCGTGAACACGAACGACCCACGATTCGCGGACGCCATCGGCACGACGGTGCGCCTGCCGTTCATCGACCGCGAGGTTCCGATTGTCGGCGACGACTACGTTGATATGGAGTTCGGGACGGGCGCGCTGAAGGTGACGCCGGCGCACGACCAAAACGACTTTGAAATCGGACAGCGGCATAGCCTCGATGCGATTGAAGTCATCGACTCGGATGGCGTGATGAATGAGCACGCCGGGCCGTATGAGGGTCTTGACCGCTTTGAGGCGCGGCGCCGCATTGTGGAGGACCTTGAGGCGCAGGGATTCCTCGAAAAGACGGAGGACTACGAGAACCGCGTGGGGCGCTGCTATCGATGTCAGACGATTATCGAGCCGCGACTCAGTATTCAATGGTTTGTAGACATTTTGCCCTTGGCCGAGCGCGCTGCGGAGGCAGTGCGTGACGGACGGATCAGCATTGTTCCTGAACGCTTCACCGGCACGTATTTGAATTGGATGGACGGAATCCGTGATTGGTGTATCTCGCGGCAGCTCTGGTGGGGGCACCGCATTCCTGCGTGGTTCTGCGGCGAGTGCGAGGGCACCCGCCTAAACATCGTGCTGCGAGAGGCCGTGACGGGCTCGGACGGTCAGGAGGTTTGGGAGGCAAGCTACGCGGAGTTGCGTCAACTTGGCCTTTCACATGAAGAGGTCGCTTCGCGGGCAGACAGTGTGAATGCCGAAAAGGACACCCGCCCTATCGTGTCGTCAGAGGATCCGTCCGTCTGCCCCGAATGCGGTGAGGCTGCGTTGCTACAAGACCCGGACGTGCTCGACACATGGTTCTCGTCCGGTCTTTGGCCTCACTCCACACTGGGATGGCCGGACGAGGCGGAGGACTATTCGTATTTTCATCCGACATCCGTGATGGAGACGGGCTACGACATCCTGTTTTTCTGGGTTGCACGGATGATCATGATGGGACTGGAGAACACGGGAGAGATTCCATTCCGCACAGTCTACCTGCACGGTCTGGTGCGCGACGCGCAACGACAAAAAATGTCAAAGACGCGCGGCAACGTGATCGATCCGCTCGAGAGCATCGCGGAATACGGCACGGACGCGCTGCGCATGGCACTGACGATTGCCACAACGCCAGGCAACGATCTCGCATTGACTCCGGGTCGCATGGAGGCGGGGCGCAATTTCGCAAACAAGCTGTGGAACGCAGCCCGATTCGTGGTGCGGTCAATGGAACAGGCGGACGCGCGCGTTGGAAGCGAGATGCCTGCGCCGGAGCACCGTGAGGATCGGTGGATCGTTTCTCGCATGGCGAGCGTCACGGCTGATGTGAACCGGCTGCTTGAGGACTTTCAGCTTGGGCAGGCTGAGCAAATAATCCGTGATTTCCTGTGGGATGAATATGCGGATTGGTATATCGAGCTTGCCAAGGTTCGCATTCGCAACGGGGATGATAGGCCCGTTCACTACCTGGTCGGCATGCTGGAGCAGTCGATGCGGCTTCTCCACCCATTCATGCCGTTCGTGACGGAGGAGATCTGGCAGAGCCTCGTTGCCCGCGCGCCGGAACTGGCGCGTGGCGTGGATTCCATTATGATCAGCGCCTACCCGGAGGCGGACACATCGCGCTTTGACGGCGCGGCGGAGTCCGAGGTTGCCGATGTCATCAACGTCGTGCGGGCAATCCGAAACGCGCGCGCCGAGGGCAACGTTGAACATTCGCGCTTGATTGAGACAATCGTCGACGCGGTGCCTGAGTCGCGAGAGGCAATCACTGATTCACGTGAAGCCATCGGCGCATTGGCTCGCGTATCCTCTTTCAGCGTGCTTGCGCCCGAGGATGAGCGGCCTGATCCCGCGTCCGTGATGACGGCAATCCTCGATGGCGTGACCGTCATGGTGCCGCTGGCCGGGCTGGTGGACGCTGACGCGGAGCGGTCTCGGCTCTCGAAGGAATTGGAAGAAATGCGGGGTCGCCTCACCGGCCTTGAGCAGCGACTGGCGAACGAGAGTTTCCGCTCCAAGGCGCCGCCGCAGGTTGTAGCAAAGGAAGAGGAGCGGCTTGAAGAGTCACGGCAGCGGGTGCAGCGGATCGAAGAGCAGTTGGCACGGCTCGGCTGAGCGCGATGTACTACATCCTTATCTATGAATATGTGGCGGATGTGCTGGAGCGGCGGCCTGCGCATCGGGATGAGCACCTGGGCCTCTTGAAAGACCTCAATGCTCGAGGAATCGTCCCAATTGCCGGGGCGTACGACGACCCCATCGACGGGGCGTCCATTGTGTTCCGCACCGACGATACATCCGTCATCGATGACTTTGTTTCGAAGGACCCGTATATCAACAACGGCCTGGTCGCCTCATGGAAGATCAGGAAATGGAACGTGGTGATCGGCGGGTAACTGCGCTACGGCGCGTCGTCCCATGCTTGAGTCTGGAAGTTAAGCTCGCTCGCGATTTGGTCGGGGCCGTAGCCCGGCGGGACTTCCTTTCGCGTTCGAAGATCTGAATAAAGCAGGAATATCATGATTGCCTGAATCGGTCCCGCAAGGGTGGGGGCGACGATATTCGAATACCAGGTTCCTACAGTGTCGAGTCCTGCTCCGGTTGCAATGAAACCGGGAAATCCCACTGCGAAGACAGCGAGCGTAATGATGACGACGATGCCAAACGTCCGCCACCAGAAACTCTCCGTCAGTTCCCAGCTGCGGCGAAGAGCCGTCACACCGATCACGCCCTCGAAGGCAATCACCGGCCAGATGAATGTCCAGCGTATGGCCACATAAGCCGTAATCACCAACGCGCCAACAAAACCGGTGAATGAGAGCAGTCCGAACAGGGCCGCCACAAGTGCGGCATCCATAGCAGCGTTTGCAATCATGAACGGCGCAATGAACAACAACGCCCAGACGGCAAACACCACGGCCAGTGCCATCAGCGTCGTGATGATCAGGCTGCCAACGCGCTGCACGGAAAACGTAAGGGCCTCCGAGATCAGGACGCGGCCAACCACATAATGGGCGCCGATAACGAACATGTAGGCGCCCGCGGCAATGGCGGAAACCAACAGCGCGATGCCAATCACGAGACCTGATCGGAGCATTTCAAGCGGCAGATCGTCCAACTGCAACTCGGCTACTTGCTGAAGTTGCTCATTAGTAAGAGTCTCGTCCTCCGGCACACTTGTAAGAATCTCGTCGATTGCGGGCTGATTTCCCTCGGGCAGAATGACATCGATGCCGGACACGGCTCCGAAGACAATTGCGGCGCTGATAACCGAGATAAAAAGCAGACGAAGAATGCGCGCCAGGTAAACGGACCAGAGCTCCGCAAAGAGGTCATTCATTCCCCGTTCAGGGAATGCGTTCTCACTCTGCATGCTCACGCCCCCAAGAACCGGTGAAGGACAGGACGGTTCGTTTGGTAACCAAGGTCGACGTTCACGCGCCGGCTCGGTTTACCCTAGCTGCCTCCGCCGGCTGCGCCCATGCCGCCAGAGCCGCGCTGCTGCAACTCAATGAAGACCATCTTGGTACCGAGGGGGTGAACCCACGCGACGTTGGAGTTGCCCTCTTCACGCTGGATGCGGCCGCCCTTTTCCTCGATGTTCTTGATGGTTGCCTCAATGTCATCGACTTCCAGGCAGACCATGTACATACCCTCGCCCTTGGGATTCCGCTCATTCTTGCGCTCCTCCATCATGCGGGCGAGCGCAGTCTCAGGGCCGGCTGGGGTCATGACCTCGATCACGGGCTGGCCGTTGTAACCGAGCATCTGCGCGCGAATGCCAAATTGGTTGCCGCGCGCCTGGTTCAACTCCTCAAGGCCGAACAGGTCTTTCCATATCTGCACGCCCTCTTCGAGGTCCTCCACCATGACGGCGTTGTAGCGAATATCGGTAATCATCGTCTCCCTCTCCCCCGCGCCATGAAGGCGCATTTCCTGTGATGGTGTACCGCGAGTTTGGCCAATGGCAATGCGCCGTGTCAACGATGTGGGGCCCTCTCCCTGAGGCGGAGGGGACTTAGGTGTCGAACTTGGGGCGCTCGAGTAGCGCGGGTGGCCAAACCGCGCTGTCCACAACACCTACGAACGGCAGGTTTCGATAGAAACCCTCGTAGTCGAGGCCATAGCCAACGACGAAGACCGGATCTATCGAGAACCCGACGTAGTCGACCTGAACCTCAACTATCCGGTGCGCGGGTTTGTCCAACAGCGTGCAGACCTTGAGCGAGGCAGGTTTCTCCGCGAGAACCTTCTCTTCCAGAAGTTTGAGCGTGACACCGGTATCAACGATGTCCTCCACGATGAGGACATCACGGCCACGCAGGCTCTCCCGGAATGGGTTGGGCATCTCTACGGTGTGGCCGTCTTCATCAATGAATCGGTCAACGTGAACAAGTTCCACCGGAGCGGGGATGTCCATTTCACGCACGAGGTCCGCGAGAAAACAGATGACGCCATTCAGCGCACCAACACAGACCACCTCGCCGTTGGCATACTCGACGCTCAGCTGCGCGGCCAGTTCTTTCACGCGACGCTGGAGGCGCGTCTTGCTGATGAGGACGCGGTCGACGCCCTTGGCGGCGGGGCCCGCAAGCCCGTTGCGACGGCTCAATCCTGTGGCACCGTTGGACATGTAAAAAGCATAGACGACTTGGGGGCGCGGTGGCGAGGATTTTTCTTCTGCCTTGACCCTGTTTGGCGCGGTTCCCATACTCGAATGTGTGATGGATATCATTGAGCTCATTGACCGCATCCGGCAGAATCACGCGATTGAACACGCGACGATCGCCGTGCTTGGTCGCAAGCATGACCAGTTTGGTCGACTTGGGGGCAGCGCGAAACAGGACGGATTCTTCGTCTATGGGCCAACGACGGCGCAACGCATAGAGGACGCCGCACAAGAGGCTGTGGAGCGGCTGCGGGCTGGGGAATCCCACTTGGCCATTTCGCCATTCTGCGGCACGAATTTCCTGCTGGGCGGCATGACGACTGCCCTGCTGACCGGGATGATCCTCGGCACACGCAACCGTGTCGGGCGGCTGCCGCAGGCGATGGGGCTTTCCGCGCTGGCGCTCATCGGCTCGTTCAGAGCGGGCGCGTACGTGCAGCGCAAGTGGACAACGAAAGCCGACATCGGCGGGCTTGAGATCAAGAGCGTGTCACAGGTGAGCGGGGCTTATCGCCCCCTGCACCGTGTCTATACCTGGCTACCGGACGTGGTGGACACCCCGCCCCCGCAGAACGGGTCTGTCGCGTCTGACCGACCCGTCTCCTAAGACCGTTGGGCTCACCTGTTCAACACCAGGCTGCGTAACGGACGTAGACTCGCCTATGGAGTTGCGGCGCTATCATGGATGGGATGCCGCGACCCAAGCGCGTCCCTGTAGCTCAACCGGACAGAGCAGCGGACTTCTAATCCGCAGGTTGTGGGTTCGAGTCCCACCGGGGACGCCATCATTTGGGGGCGTGGTTAGAACTAAACACATCTAGTCGCTTGGTGGGAAAGAATGCTCTACGAGATGAACGATAAGAGTCTGACTGGGATTGACAGGACGTCATTCCACGAAGAACGCATCGCTGAGGCTGATCTGCAAGAGGCTTTGCGTGAGCATCCTGAATTCATTGAGGATGGATTGTTCGTCATCGCCGACGAGTTCACAGATTGGCAAGACGCCTGGCGGTATATCGACCTTCTCTGCATCGATGTCGACGGCAAGCTAGTCGTCGTTGAGTTGAAGCGTGGTGACGGCGTACACATGGAGTTGCAAGCAATTCGCTACGCCGCGATGATGGCGAATTTCTCAACACAGAGCATCATTGAGGGCCATGCACGCTACCTTCGAGATAAGAGTATCGAGGGATTTGCTGAGGAACGGATTCGAGACCATCTTGGTCTTGGCGTGAATGAGGAGATATCCATAGCGACTGAGCGTCCGAGAATTGTCCTTGTATCCGAGGATTTCAACAAGGAGATTACGACGTCTGTCTTGTGGCTGAATGAGATGGGGCTGGACATTAGGTGTGTTCGCGTACGTTCATACCGGCATGAGGGCAGTCTCTTGCTGGATATTGACCAAGTGATTCCTCTGCCAGAGGCGCAGGATTATCTGGTAATGGCACGGGATAGAGAGCAGGCGGCGCGGGCGGGCACACTTCTGACATCTCAGAATAGTGTGCCGGGCACATCAGAATTCGAAGAGTTAATCGAGGCGTTGCCACTCGAGCAACAAGAGCGATTCGATGGTGTTTTAGAGTTCATCAAAGAGATTGGAGCAGCAGGGCTTGGAGAGCCTATCAGTGTCTCTTATCTGAGAGGTGGAGGAGCGGTCAGGCTATTGTTGCCGGGGGGCCGTGGCCATCTTGCCTACTTCAGTTGTGAATCCGGGGGGAAACCGTTTGTCGGTGTGAAGAGAAGCACTTTCAATCTCTATGCGTCCGCTTCTATTGAGCGCGTCTGGTCTGCGGTCGGGAAGGAAGCAGCTACCGGCCAATCCGCTTGGGTCGGCGCGCCATTTTCTGAGGAGCTTTTTGCGGCACTTCGTGAGGCTTACCAAATAGCGAACACCAGGTAGGGTCACTCCTCCGCTACTATTACTCCCTCAGACCTTAGCCGTTCCACGTGCTCTTTCGTGTAGCCAGTTAGGCCTTGGAGGACGGTTTCGTTGTGTTGGCCTAGGTCCGGGGCTTCTCCGAGAGGGCCGTTGGGGGTGCGGGAGAAGCGGAGGGGGGAGTTGACAACGGGGATGGGGTTGAGGTTTCTTGACATATTATGTCGATAACGTCATGGTAACCGTGTCAGCGTCCCTATCCTAGTAGCTCAACCGGACAAAGCAGCAAACTTCTAATCCGCAGGTTCTGAGCTCGAGTCCTCCTTGGGACGCGCAGGGAGCCCCAAGGAGGTCAGACAATGTTGAAAGCAGTTGTACTTTTAGGTCTGGTTACAGCTCTTGCAGCAGGATGTCTCTCAGAGGGGAATGTATTCGACTTAGCGGAAGGGGATTGCTACAACTACAACGAGGACGAGTCGGAAGATGTTGCTGATGTAGACCTCGTGCCGTGCGATGAACCGCATCAGTACGAGGTCTACGCCGTTCTTTCATTCGAAGAGGCCCCGGGAGTGCCGTTCCCCGGCCGTACTCTTGTTAGCGATGCGGCTTCGAACCTATGCCTAGAGGAATTCGACCAATTCGTGGGGCTTTCCTACTACGACTCCCTCCTAGATATCAGTACTTTTTATCCCTCCCGAGATTCATGGGAAAACGGTGACGATCGAGAGGTCATTTGCTCGCTTTACGATCTCGAAGAATTCTACGTAGAAGGATCAATGCGGGGCAGCAGACGCTGAGCCTTTGAGGGGGAGGATTAGCCAAGCGACGAGGTCATCATTGGCTTCCGCTATTTAGGCTACGATTATAGCCTCCTACTCCTCCGCCACTATCACGCCCTCTGCCCTTAGCCGTTCCACCTGCTCTGCGGTGTAGCCTGTCAGGCCTTGGAGGACGGTTTCGTTGTGTTGGCCGAGGTCTGGGGCGGGGCCAAGGTTGCCGTTGGGGGTGCGGGAGAAGCGGAGGGGGGAGTTGACGACTGGGATGTTGCCGACGCGTGGGTGAGGAACATGAGCTATCGCGCCGCGTTCCTGCACCTGTGGATCGGCCAGGACCTGGTCGATGCGGTTGACAGGGCCGCACGCAATTCCCAGCCGGCCAAGTTCGCGCAGCCATTGCTCGGCGGGTTTCTTTAAGAAGGCCTCCTCTAATTCGGGGAGTAGGTCATCGTAGTTGAGGGTACGGTGGTAGCCATCGACGTAGCGGACATCGTCGATCATGTCCACGCGGTCGATGGCGGCGCAAAATAGCGGCCACTGGTCGTTGACGCCACCGACAATCGCCACGACGATCCAGTCGTCCGCCGCCTTGAATGCCTGGAAAGGGGTGAATGAGGGGTGGCGCGTGCCGATTGGGCCGGGAACGTGTCCCGTCGATACATATCTGCCAACTGCGGCCTCAAGGATGGCGAGCTGGCACTCGAGCATTGAGACATCGATGTACTGCCCTTTCCCGCTGCGCTCCCGTTCCTGCACGGCAGCGAGGATGGCGGTTGTTGCAAAGAGTCCGGCGATCATGTCGCCGAGCGAACTGCCGGGACGGACGGGGCCGCCGCCGGCCTCGCCCGTGATGCTCATGATGCCGCCCATGGCCTGGACGATGATGTCCAGCGCGGGGCGTTGGGCGTAGGGGCCGGTCTGGCCAAAGCCGGAGATGGAGCAATAGACGAGACGAGGATTCACAGCCTGGAGATTGTCGTAGGAGAGGCCGAAGTTGGCCATCGTGCCGGGGACGAAATTCTCCACGAGCACGTCGCACTCGGCAGCGATGTCTTTGAGCGCCTGCTGACCGTCGGGGTGCGCGAGGTTGATGGAAACGCTTTGTTTGCCGCGGTTGACGCTAACGAAGTAGTAGCTCTCCCCTTCGAAGAACGGGCCTGTGCCGCGAGAGAGGTCGCCGCCCTCGGGGCGTTCGACCTTTATGACCTCCGCGCCCATGTCGGATAGAATCATGGTTGCGAACGGGCCCGCGAGGATGCGGGTTAAATCAACGATTCGGAGACCTTCAAGTGGTCCACTCATGTGTCTATGCCTTCCATCGGTAGAATCGTGTGTCCGAGCGGACACAATTTCATTGTAGACATGGGGCGGGCGCCGACGCGCGGCTGCCGCAGGGGGTTAGTGCGGCCATGATTCCTCTTTCAGACAACGTCGGTGGGCGGCACGGGACGCCGTGGCTGACCATCACGCTGATCGTCATCAATGCGCTCGCGTTCCTGTACACCATCATCCTCGACCCGGAGCAGCGTGCAATCTTTCATTTCCGGTTCGGCGTGGTGCCCTTTGAGTTCACCAACGGCGCAGTATTCGACCAGATAATGTCGCTGCCCGAATACGCGGCAATCGCGCCCATCGTCCCGTCATGGATGACGCTGTTCACATCGATGTTCCTGCACGGGGGATGGGCGCACATCCTGGGCAATATGGTGTTTCTATGGGTGTTCGGGGACAACCTCGAGCACCATTTCGGGCGCGTTGGGTTTCTTGTTTTCTATCTGGCGACGGGTGTTCTCGCCTCCGCAACGCACATCCTGTTCAACTGGGAGAGCAGCATCCCGGCCATCGGAGCAAGCGGGGCAATCGCGGGCGTGCTTGGCGCATACCTGTTGTTGTTCCCGCGCCGCCGGGTCCGCACGCTATTCATGATGGGGCTGATCACGGTGATGGAGATCCCGGCAGTGTGGCTGCTTGTGATGTGGATGGTGATCCAGTTGTTCCAGGGCGTCGGCGGGCTGGTTGTGGCGGGAGGCGGGGGCGGCGTGGCCTACTGGGCACATGTAGGAGGCTTTGTCGCGGGCGCCGGCATCGTTGCAGGTTGGCGCATCCTGAGGCGGGAAAAGGTGTGGCAGCCGAACAGGTATGAGACGAATAGATCGAGGCTCTACCAGTACGATGATGACGATGACGACTACTACGAGCCGCCGATGCCGCCGGGGTATCCACCCTATCGACGGCGTTAGCGTTTCAGGAGACGAGCGCCAATGAACGACTATGAGCCCCAGGACCTTATCGGTCTCTCAGGGATGGTGTTCTTCGGACATCATGGCGCGACCGAAGAAGAGCAGGCCGTCGGCCAGCGATTCATCGTCGATCTTGAGATGGCTATGGATCTTTCTGTCGCGGGACATTCAGACGATCTAGCCGACACGGCTGACTATGGGCGCGCATTCGAGATCGTCCAGGGAGTGGTAGAAGGGCCGCCGCACGCGCTGTTGGAGAGCCTTGCGGAGGAGTGCGCCCAGCGGCTTCTTGACGAGCTCCCTATTGAGTCGACGCGCATCCGCGTCAGCAAGCCGTCCGTGCCTATCAGAGGAGCGCTGGACAGCGCCTGGGTAGAGATAACACGACGGCGGTAGAGGGGGCGAATCGGCCATGACCTTGCCTGAAACGATAGACGCGGAACAGCTAGCCGACCGCGTGGAGGCAGGGGAAGCGGCGGCGGTTGCCGTCGAGCTGCGCGAGCAAGAGCCGGCGGATGCTGCGGAAGTCATCAATGAACTTCCTGAACACGCCCGCGCTGAAATTCTCTCTCATCTTTCGGCGCGGGATGTCAGTCACCTGCTGGAGTACCTCGTGCGGCACGGCGAGCGGGCGCTAACACCGCTGGCTCGGCTGCCGGGTGAGAGCCTGACCGCAATATTCAATCGGACACCGCTGGGGACTGCGGCGCGCGTACTTCGCGAAATGCCCAGAGAACTGCGCTCCGAGATAGTGGACTCGCTGGCTGAACGAGATATCGTCCGGAACCTCCTCGCGCAGGATGAGGAGACGGCGGGGGCGCTGGTGACAACGGACTTTCTCGCGCTCCGTGAGCGCATGACCGTCCTTCAGGCGCACGCGTCCATCCGTGCATCGGAGGCGCTAACCCGGCGCCTATCGCGGGTTTTTGTCGTAGATGACGACAACAAGCTCTCCGGCAGCGTGAGCTTCCGACAGCTGTTGCTTGCGCCGCCCGGCACCCCACTGTCTCGCATCATGGATCACGATCCGAAATCCGTTCCGGCCGGGACAGACCAGGAAGAGTGCGCGCGAATCATGGAGCGGTATCGGCTGGACACGCTGCCAACCGTGGATGACGACGGACACCTGCTGGGATTCATCGATCTTCCGGAGATGATGCATGTTGCCGAGGGCGAGGCGACCGAGGACATGTACATGATCGTTGGCCTCAACGCTGAGGAGTCCGTCCAAACCGGCATTGTCAGGTCGATGCGGCTTCGGATGCCATGGTTGATTGTGAATTTAGTCACGGCGTTCGCAGCGGCGGCCGTCGTAGGGATGTTCGAGTCCACCATTGCCAAGGCGGCTGTTCTGGCGGCGTTCCTGCCCATTGTGGGCGGACAGGGAGGCAACGCGATCATCCAGACGGTGACGATTGCCGTACGAAGCATCGCATTGGGTGAACTGACGCTGCGGAACGCACGCCGGGTGCTCGCGAAGGAAATTGTGTTGGGTCTGGCACACGGGGTAACACTGGGCGTCGTTGCGGGAGCTGCGGCTTTCGTCTGGTCGCAGAATCTTTGGCTGTCCGTGGCGCTTGGTGCGGCGATGTTGATTAACTTGATTGTGGCGGGGGCCGCGGGAGTGCTGATTCCGCTGATCCTGCGGCGATTCGGCGTTGACCCAGCCTTGGCAGCCGGGATATTCGGCACAACGGTGACGGATGTGGTTGGATTTGGGGTGCTGTTGGCGCTTGCTGCGGTCTCTATTGGCGTGCTGGGGTTGTAGTCCTTCACCTGACGCTCACCCTCGGGGAGATGGGATTCCGGATTCCCGCTTTCGCGAGAATGACGGACGGGATAGAACCTAGAAGTCGTAGCGTTCTGAGCGCCACGGGTCTGCGTTGGAGTTGTAGCCGTGGAGTTCCCAGAAGCCGCGCTTATTCTCCGGCATGAGTTCCAGCGCCTTGATCCACTTGGCGCTCTTATATGCGTAGCGGTCAGGAACGATGAGGCGGGCGGGGCCGCCGTGCTCCGACTCCAACGGCGCGCCATCGTGTCGGTGGGCAATCAGGACATCAGGATTGAGCAGCGCTGTTAGCGGGATATTGGTCGTGTAGCCACCGTAGCAGTGAGCCATGACGTGGGCGGCGGTTGGGCGGATGCGGGCCTCCTCAAATAGATCACGGACGAATACGCCTTCCCATTGGTTATCGAGACGGGACCATCCTGTAACGCAGTGAAAGTCGGCTGTGACCGTGTCTTCGGCACGGGCGAGAAACTGCTCCCATGTGAATCGAATCGGGTTGTCAACGAGGCCAATGACCTCAAATGTCCACGTGGCGAGGTCAATCTGCGGAATCTGGCCATAGGAGAGAACGGGGAACTTGGTCGTGACGGTCTGGCCGGGCGGCACACGATCCTTGTCCACCGCCGCCGCGCCTCCGAATATTCTCTGCGCCCTATCGATAATGCTCATATGTCAATTCTACATGCGCGACATGAAGGACAGACAGGCGAGCGTCAGTGTGGTGGCATACTGTCGATGAGCGTTCTCTAGCATGAGGAAGGCTCTCCAAGGGGGAGGACGTAATGACTACCAAGGATTATGCACATCCGGAGTATCTGGTCGAGGCGGATTGGCTGACAGAGCACTTGAACGACGACAACGTTGTCGTCGTGGACTGCGACGTGGATGCGGGCTACAACAGAGGCCATATCCCGGGAGCAGTTCTGATCCCGGACAACTTCGTGAAAGACCCTGACACGAATCGCACGCTGATGATGACTCCCTCACAGTTCAAGGAGATGTGCGAAGGGTTAGGGATCAGCGACGACACGTCGGTAATCTGCTACGACAACGGACAGAGTGTGACCGCGGCACGCCTGTGGTGGGTACTCAACACGTACGGGCACAGGGACGCGCGAGTTCTGAACGGCGGCTGGCGTGAGTGGGTCACAGGCGGCCACGCGATCAGCTTTCAGCGTCCGGCGCGAGCGCAGGGCGCAACGTTCACCCCTAACCTCGACGACTCAATGCTGGTGAAAGTAGAGGACCTGAAAGAGGCGTGCACGTTTGAGGATTCCGTCGTTTGGGATGTTCGCACCGATGGCGAATGGGACGGATCCAACAACCGCGCCAACGCGCGCGCCGGGCATGTCCCTGGAGCCGTGCACCTTGAATGGCTCAAATTGATGGATCGCGAAACACATCGGTTTAAGTCGGCGTCCGAGATACGGCGGCTGCTCTCTGAACATGGCATCACGCCGGACAAGAATGTCTACACTTATTGACAGGGCGGCATCCGTGCGGCGCACGGAGTATTCGTCATGCGGCTTGTTGGTTATGAAAACACGCGGAACTACGACGGTTCCATGCGGGAGTGGGCGAACCGGGACGATACGCCGCTTGAGGTGTGAGGGCGTTCATGCCCTTCGACAGGCTCAGGATGAACGGCGGGAGTTAGGCGCCGGTAGAGCCGTGTCCGCCACCGCCCCGCTCCGTCTCCCTCAGGCTTTCAGCGATTTCGAGTGAGATGTCGGCGCGGATACCGACAACGATCTGCGCGATCCTGTCTCCATTGCGAACGACATGGGGCGGCCGGTTTCCAACGGTGTACAAGGTGACGAAGACCTCGCCTCGATAGTCACTATCGATGGTCCCGACGGTACTCATCACTCCCCTGCTGCTGAGGCCGGAGCGTGGTCGAATCTGGACATCGAGAGCTGGAGGGAACTCGAGGGCGATGCCGGTTGGAATCAGTACCGGGTCAGGGCCAACGATGATCTCTTCCTCTCCATCCTGGAGGCAGGCATGGATATCGAAGCCTGTCGAGCCGGGTGTGGCGCGGAACGGTAGACTTGCGCCCTCGCGGAGCAAGGCGACACGAATGACTGCGGTGGAATCAGGTTGCACCTACCCACAATAACGGAACGGGGCGCGGTGGGCAGGGCAGCCCTCCGCGCCCCGTGAGTTCTTGAGTGTCGAAGTCTAGTCGTTGCGCCGACCCAGCGTGCCACGCGCCATCATGACGCCGGTAGCGGCCAGTGCGAATCCAAACATGGCGATGAACAGCAGCGTCATTGAATTCAGGGTAACGTCTCCACCCTGGATAGGCGGCGGCGGTTCCTCTCTGAACAGTGCGAACTGACCGGCCCGGGCGACCTTGGCCGTAACGACCATATCGAACGGATTAGTGGATGTTTCGACAGTCAACCACATGTTCCTGCCGGCATCCCAGGCGCGAACGACGAACGCATCCGGGTCATTTTCCGCTTCTTCCCATTCAGCATCCGTCAGGTCCAGATTGAGCATCATGGTGGGGTTGAAGCGTGCTGCTCCGCTCGCATCCTCGCCGCCAATGCTGACGGAAACGGTAACTGCGCGGCGCAGGTATTCTGCTGTGCTTCCACTGGGCTTGCTCGGATTAGGAGCAATGAGCGCGGGCATCGTCTGGCTTTCTTCCAGCTCAAGCGGCTCAATTGTGATGGTGCCCGACGGCATCTCATTGCCGTCCAATTGCAGCGCGCGAGGCTGAATCATCAGGGATCCCGCCGCATCGAAGCCGGGGAAGAATGTAGCAGGGATGTCTACGGTGACGCCTGCGTCATATTCAAAATCAGCGGAGACGGTATTTTCATCGTCTCCAGTAGTCTCTTGCGCCAGGGCGACGGTAATGGAGGCCAACAGAAGTCCACCAACGATTCCCAGCACGCCGAGCAATTTCAGGCGTCTGCTTACGCCCGCATGCGTCCATGGCATGACACACCACTCCTCTTTGGGCCGTAGCCCGCTATCTCAACTGCTCCCGTATCCCGCGCTTTGACCCTCCAAGGGCCAAGATATCCAAAACAAAACCGAGAATTTGTTTTGAACCGATTTCGAATTATAAGCCCGTTTAGTGCTCTGGTCAATCGCTCAGACGTTCAGGTTGTGGGAAGCGCGCGGCCGGTCTGGGAATGCATGACACGGACGCGGCGCGGAAGATCGAATCGGGTGCCGGGGTTGGCCTGCCATCCCCGGACACGACTCTGCCGGGCTAGGTTAGGAAGGACATCCGTCACCCAATCCGCGTTCACCCCTGCCGTCTGCAACGGCTCCACGGCCTCCGGTTCAATGATGTAGACGCCGACTCCGACAAGGATCTCCGGGTTGGCCGGGAACGGTGGATCAACCAGGATCTGTTGCACGAAAGGTGAGGATGAATCGATTAGCGCGCGGGGCAATCCTGCTGTTTCCTGCACGTCGCCCGTAAGGCACATAGTGAGGTCTACGTCGGCAGAGCGGTGATCCTCGAACATGGCACCCAACTCGAGGTCTGTCACGAGTGCACCGTCAATGACGAGCGTCGATTCCGTGATCTGCTGGCGAACGGCCGACAGTGCGCCGCCGGAGCCGGGCGATCCGTCCTGTCGGACGTGTGTCGCGCTGACTCCCCAACGGCTTCCATCGCCAAAGTAGTGAACGACCATGCCGGGCAGAGCACGGGAGACGAGCCAGACTTCCGTTATTCCCTGCGCTGCGAGATGTCGGAGAAGCGCGTCTGAGGCGGGCATGCCGTTTACATCTCTGAACGCCGGATGAGGGCCCGTGGCGGGCAGGACGGCACGCGGGTCAAACCCGTCAATAAAGACGACGGCGTGGGCGAGCGAGTCTGGGCGTGTCATGCGCCCAGTTTCTCATTCCAGTCCGTTTGAGGGAAACAAGAAAGGGGGGCGCCCTTGCGGGCGCCCCCCTTTGTTCACGATGTGTGGTCAGAGTTTAGTTCGGGACCAGGACGACCTTGCCCGCAACCGCCTCAGTCTCGAGGAGGACCTGGCCTTCGCCTGCGTCCTTCATCGGGAGGACGCGGTCGATGACCGGCTTGATGTGGCCTGCCTGCACCTGGTCCAGCGCGTCCTGCAACTGGTGGACGGTGCCAAGTGTGGAACCGACCAGCTTGACCTGTCGGAAGAAGATGTGGCGGAGGTCAATGTTGGCGTCGTAGCCGCTGGTTGCACCGCTGGTGACGACGGTGCCGCCCCAGCTGGCGAGCTGGATGCTAAGGCCCATGGTGGCCTGCCCGGGATGCTCGAAAACGATATCCGCGCCGCGCCGCCCCACAATGTTGCGCATCTCCTGCCGGACATCCTGCGTCTTGCGGTTGATCAGGTACTCCGCGCCGAGGTCCTTGCACAGTTCCAGCTTTTCATCGCTGGAGGCAACAGCGATCGGATGCGCCTGGAACAGCTTGGCAATCTGGATGGCCATAACACCAAGACCACCGGCCGCGCCCCAGATGAGGACGTTGTCGCCAGGCTTGATGCTCGCCTTTTCGACCAGCTTGCGCCACGTCGTAACAAGGACGAGTGGGAAAGATGCGGCCTCTTCATGCGTGAGGTTGGTGGGCTTGGGAACGGCGTTCTCCGCCGGCACCCGGACGTACTGGCCGTGCGCACCGTCAAGCGCGGGCCAGTCGTAGCCCCAGATGTTGCACTCCTGCCCGGTGCGATTATTGAAAGCCGGGCGACCGCAGTGAACGACAACTTCGTCACCGACTGAATGCGACGTGACCTCACTGCCCTTGTCGACGACGACGCCGGATGCGTCGCTGCCGGAGATATGTGGCAGTTCCACTTCCATAGGCGCGCCGCGGCGTCCCCAGACGTCGTTGTAGTTGATGGCCGTTGCCTTGACCTCAATCACGACGTCATTCGGCCCGGGCTTGGGGTCATCGATGTCCTTCCATTGGAGGACTTCCGGGCCACCATACTCATCGAAGACGAGTGCCTTCATGCCAATCTCCCTCCCTTGCAGTCGTGCCGGGCACGACGATGTATCAGTGCTTCTTCAAGGGGTGTACGAAATGAGTTAATCGTCACCTACCCCACCACACCGGGTACTGGCCGCGATGCGGCTAATCGCCCGTCCGCCCAATTTAGCACAGGGGGCGGACGGGCGTCATGGCCTACGGTTTTAGGGGGCGCGGCTGGGACGCGCCATCTGCTCAGCAGCGATGGCCTGGTCCTCGTCCGTGAAGGCCTCGTTCATGTACTGGAACCCGGCGCGCATACCCTGCTCTGCCGTGACGCGATCCACGTCCTGCAGGCCCTTGGGCAGATCCTCCGGCGATGCGGCGTAGGACACGTACATCAGGTTCTCGGCGTACTCATAGGCCTGGAACATGCCCTGAGACTCGTAGTAGTAGTTGATGGCGCGCTTGTTAAGCTCCGTCGAGGCCGGCGGAAGCTTGGAGATTGTGTTGGCGAGCGTCCAGACGTAGTCATCCAGCTCGTCCCGATCCACAACCTCACTCACCAGACCAACGCGGAGGGCTTCCTGCGCGTTCATCATGTTGCCGGTGAATGCCAACTGCTTCATCTTCTTCATGCCGACCAATTCCGGCCAGATCATGTACGTCGCCACGCTGGCGTAGCGCGCAGGCGGGTAGCCGAAGAGCGCGTCATCGGAGGCGATCGTGATGTCACAGTGGCAAGCCAACTGCCCGCCACCTGCGAGGCTGAACGAATGGCACTGAGCGATGACCGGCTTGCGATTGCCCCAGATCCAACGGCGATACATCGTCGTGGGGTGGTCGCTGGTAATCATGGTGAGCGCGTCACGCGGCAGATTGCCTTCGGACTGCACGTTCATGTCATAGCCCGCTGAGAATGCGCGGCCGGCGCCCTTGATGACGATGCAGCGGACGGTCTCGTCCTTGTCCGCCTCCTCGAGCGCGCTGCCAACGTCCGCCAGCAAGCCGCGGCTGAGCGCATTCAGGCGCTCGGGGCGATTCAGCGTTATGTAGGCAACGTTGCCGCCGGCTGCCTCACGCAGCTCATAGATGATGTTTTCGTAGTCCGTCATTTTCCCCTCCTCCATTGGTTCCCCAATTCTTTCCGATGTTCTCACGAATCAGTGTTTTCTGTCAGTTTCCTGTCGGGCTCGCGACGAATTTCTTGTGCCAATCCTGGATAATCCTGCGGTCCCGGTCGAAAGCGAGGTCCGGCAGGTCGGCGGCGTCAAAGTAGTCGACTGCCAGGCTCTCCTCGCCGGGCCTCGGCTCCCCCTCCACAATGTGCCCCCGGTAAACCACGAGGATGACACGGTTGCCGGTTTCCGAGTGGAGTCCAAGGAGGCCATCTAGTTCGACGGTGACGCCCGCCTCCTCTAGCGTCTCACGGACAGCGGCGTCCTCCACCTTTTCACCGGCATCGACGAATCCTGACGGATATGACCACAGATCCTTGCGTGGGTGATGCGCCCGCTGCATGAGCAGGACACGTCCCTGCGCGTCGCCGATCAGCACGCCGACGGCGACCTTGGGATCCGTGTAGTGGACATAGCCGCAGTCCTCGCAAGCAGGGCGCATCGCGCCGTCAATCTCGCGCTCGGCAAGTTCCTGTCCACAGTTCAGGCAGAACTTCGCCTGACCGTGCCCGTGCATGATGGGCGGGTGACTGCCCTGCTGGTTATCGGCCATCCATCAGCCTCACGACTGAGCCAGAACGTCCCTGGTACGTCTCGGCCTAACGGAATGGGCCGTCACGCGCGTCCAGGAACGCCCTCATACCCTGCTCCACGCGCACTTTGCCCAAGTGCTCACGCTCCGGCACGTCCGGCGTCAGCGACTCAATCATGCGGAGCATGAGGTGGTCATCAAGACCCTTGCCAAAGCCTTGCGCATCGTAAACGGCGGTTATTGATCGCTTCATCATCTGGAGCGCGAAAGGCGGCACCTGCGCAATACGGCGGGCCATCTCCATTGCGGCGTCAAGCGCCTCACCAGCGGGAACGACCTTGTTGACCAAATCCCACTTCTCGGCGGTTTCGACGTCGATGAAGTCACCGGTGTAGTAGAACTCGCGCAGGTGGCGGTTGCTTGTGATGAACGGCAGCAGGACGTGAGGCGAGTGGGCAACGTGGCGGATCTCAGGCTCGCCGAACTGTGCGCGCTCGGACGCGACTATGAGGTCGCAACTCATGGCGAGGACGTTGCCTGCGGCGGCTGCGGGGCCGTCGACCGCAGCGATCCATGGGACGCGGGAGTACCACGGGCGGGAAACGAGCCTGGCCTGCCAATGGGTATTCTCCCAACGCTCAGTGGCGCTGTACGTTGGCCGTTCCTGGTTTGGAGTCAGATCGTAGCCCGCGCAGAATGCAGGGCCGGCGCCGGTGATGACGGCGATTCGCACGTTGTCATCGTTCTCGACAGCATCGAAGACCTGCTCAAGCTCCTCAAGCAGATCATGATTGAGCGCGTTGCGGCGCTCCGGTCGATTCAGCGTGACTTGAGCGACGCCATCATCGCCAACCTCATAGATAAGGGTCTCAAAATCGGCCATGTGGAATATCCCTCCCCCAGAATGAACGTGGCGACCATCCTCAGTCGCCCATTGAGTATACGTCAGGCGGCGGGCGAGACGGAGAAGCTTACACGTATTCTTTGACGCGTTCGGCGAGGCGCTTGGTCATGCCGGGGGCGGCAGAGAGGTCATCGATGGTGGCCTCGCGGATGGCGTCGAGGCTGCCAAAGTGGCGCATGAGCATTCGCTTGCGACGCGGACCGATGCCGGGGACGGCATCAAGCATCGATTCCATGCCCTTCTTCTGGCGGATGTTGCGATGGAAGGTGATGGCGAATCGATGCGCCTCATCGCGGGCACGCTGAACAAGGTAGAGGGCCGGAGAGGTGCGGGGCAGCATGATTGACTCGGCCATCTCCGGTAGGAAGACCTCCTCTTCCTGCTTCGCTAGCGACGCGAGCGGGATCTGGTGCAGCCCAAGCTCCACACGCATCACTTCTGCGACGGCGTTCAGCTGTCCCTTACCGCCGTCGATCAACACAAGGTCAGGGAGAGTCATAAACGATCCGTCTGCCGTCTCTTTCTTTGAACCGCCGCGGTTGTCCTTGTTGCGAGACGGGGCCGACTTGAATTGCGCGATGACTTCCTCTGCATCCTCGGCGGTCGACGCAAGGCCGCGGGCTGCGCTGCCGAGCGCGCCGGAGCGCTGGAACCTGCGGCGAATGACCTCTTGCAGCGACGCGAAATCGTTCGCGCCCTCCACCGTCTTGATACGGAAACGGCGGTAGTGATCTTTGAGTGGTTGTCCGTCCTGGAACACAACCATGGAGGCGACGGAGTTCGTGCCCTGCGTGTTGGAGATGTCGTAGCACTCAATGCGGCGCGGCAGTTCAGGCAAGTTGAGTTGTTCCTTGAGTTCCGAGAGCGCCGTTTCCGTCGCCGCCTCATCCGCGAGCACCTTGATACGAAGGGCTTCGAGGCCTTGCAGGGCGTTTTCAGCAACGAGCTCCAGCAACTTTTTGCGCTCTCCACGTTGCGGGACGATGAGACGCACCTTGCGGCCTTCTCGTCGCTCTTCAAGCCATTCCGTGATAGCGGAACCGTCGGCGACAGGCGCTTGCGTCAGGATGCGCGGCGGCACGACCGGGCTGTTCACATAGAACTGCTTGATAAATCCGGCCAGCACCTCTCCGTCAGTCTCGCCGAGCGTGCCGTCCAGCAGGAAATTGTCGCGTTCCAGTAGTCTCCCGCCGCGGACGAAGAAGACTTCCGCCCATGCCTCGTTGCCGGCGCGGGCTATGGCGATGATGTCCTCGTCGACGGCATGGGTGGAAACGGCCTTCTGCTCGGCGGAGACACGGTTGATGGCGTTGATTTGGTCGCGGAAGAATGCGGCGCGCTCGTATTCGAGGTTGTCGGAAGCGTCGGTCATCTTCCGCTTGATATCCCGCGCGATTGCCGCCTGCTTGCCCTCCAGGAACGCAGAAACTTGCCCGATAACTTCGCGGTAATCCTCGTTCGATACCGCTCCGATGCAGGGGCCGAGACAGCGCTTGATGTGGTAATCAAGGCAGGGGCGAGGGTCTGTGCCGGTGATCTCCTTGGTGCAGGAGCGGTAGGGGAACAGCTTGTTGAGCAGGTCAAGGGTCTTGCGGACGCTAGACGCGCTGGCATAGGGGCCGAAATAGCGCGCGCCATCGTCCTGCATCCGGCGCGTAATGTACACACGCGGCCATTCTTCGCGGACATCGATCTTGAGATATGGATAGGTCTTGTCGTCCTTCAGGCGGACATTGAACCGCGGCTTGTGGCGCTTGATGAGTGTGTTCTCAAGGATCAGGGCCTCCGCCTCAGTCGTCGTGACGATGCACTCAAGGTCAGAGGCCCGTTGCGCGATCTGGAATGCCTTGGTTCCCGGCGTCAGGGCGTCTGAGCCGAAATAGGAGCGAACGCGGTGGCGGAGGATTGCGGCCTTACCGACGTAAATCGGCTTGCCGCGCGCGTCACGAAAGATGTAGACGCCGGGCTGTGTGGGCAGGCCGCGGGCGACCTTAGCGAGATCAATGCTCATCGTGCGCTCATTCTATCGCCCACGGATTGGGTCATGGACGCTAGAGGAAAACAGCAGTAGCGACAAGAGCGACAGCGGTGACAACGGCGGCGATTCCGATGGAGCGTAGATCCCTGACGGAATCACGACGGATTCGTTCTTCGCGCTGCGCTTCAAGAGCGCGTGCGGATGACGTCGCTCCGCGGCGCAGCGCACCGATTCCTCTACCTCGTGCCCGCCCACTGTTTTGCGCAGCCGCAGTGGCCTGCGGTGACGCGGCCGAGGTAGGCTCGGGCGCCAGTGCCGGAGTATCTTCGCGTGCCGCAGGAGGAGCGGTGGCACTAGCGGCCCGCACGATGCGTCCCGGTGAGACGGGCGGGGCCGGACGAGGCCGACGCTCAGTGGTTGGGCCGCGTCGTTTTCGGTCGCGTCTACTTGGCTTACCAGGCATTAGTTTCGTATCTCCGTTTCCACGTTGCTTCGCCGGAACTCACCTTAAGTTTCGTCGCAAAGGAGTTGTTCGTCCAGAGCGCGTGCGCCTGTCGCGACCATTTGCGCGTAGTGCTTGATATCAAGCCGGTCGACGCGGAGCACCATGTCAAACCAACTGGGATCAAACGGATCGACACCAAAAAATTTTCTCAGAAAGGCCTGCCGGTGGTGTTCCTGATCATCGACCTCGCGGCGCGCCTCGTCCGTGGTCAAGCTGTTACGGTTGGCCCAGCGTTCAATTCGCGCGTCACGCGGGGCCAGCGCGAGGACGTTGAAGACGCGGGGGTTGTTTCTGAGGATATACGTCGTTCCCCTACCGATGATGACGACCCGAGGTAGACGGGCGAGCTCCTGGATGATTTCCGTCGTCACTTCAAGGAAGCGCTGGTCATCGAGATTCTGTTCGTCACTGCGCGGCTCTGCGGCGGCCTGTTCATAGGTGCGCGAGAGGAGCGGCTCGCCGCTCATGTAGGGGTCTGCGGTATAGCTTGCGGCAGAACGCTGGACGAAAGTTTGAAATACACGAGCGATACGATCCGTGAGGCTATCGACTCGCATGTCACGCGCGTCCCATTCTTCGACGCTCATACCGGTACGGTTCGCAGCCTCACTGAGGAGGAAATTGTCGACGAATTCAGCTTCAAGCTCTCGGGCGACTTCCTGGCCGATATCCTGGCCGCCGCTGCCAATCTGTCCTGCAATCGCTACAACAGCCATGACGCCCCCTGTCCCGCGCGAATTCTACCGCGTGCGTCCTCGTTCAGCGAACGCCCCTATCATGCCACGTTATGTCGCTTTAGAGCGACCCGAGCAACAAAGCCGCCAGGGCAAGCTATCCGGCAGTAACGGCGTCGCGCTCACGACCGTAGCGAGCGCGAGGATGGGCACGGTCGTACTCGTCACGCAGTTGGTCATGGGCCAGACGCGTGTAAATCTGGGTGGTGGAAATACTTGAATGCCCCAGCAATTCCTGAACGTGACGGAGTGCTGCGCCACCGCGCAACAGGTGAGTTGCAAAACTATGGCGAAGGGTATGCGGCGTGATGCTGTGCGTGATGCCGGCCTCAGCAGCAAGCGACTTGAGCAGGAGCCAAAAGCCCTGCCGGGTAAGGCGGTTGCCGCGTCGATTCAGGAACAAGGCAGGCTCGTCACGCCGGCGGCGGAGCCTTGGGCGGGCCTCATCAATGTAGGCGCGCAGGGCACGGATGGCCTCAGGATAGACCGGGATAATTCGCTCTTTGTACCCCTTGCCTCTGCATCGTACATAACCTTCGTCAAGATTGACGTCGGCAACGCTCAAAGAGACGAGTTCCGAGACTCGCATCCCCGTCGCATAGAGGAGTTCAAGCATGGCGGACGCGCGCATGCCCTCCGGCGTTGACGTGCCTCTCGGTTGATTCAAGAGCAATTCGACTTCATCCACCCCGAGAGGTGATGGCAGCGCCCTTCCCACCTTTGGTGAACTGAGTCCCTCAGAGGGGTCGGATTCGACCAGGTCATGTGTGACCATGTAGGAGAAGAAGGACTTCACGGCGGCTATCTTACGCGCAATGGTAGTGGTGGCGTATTCCCGAGACTTGAGGTGACTGACGAATCCGAGGAGATGGTCGCGCGAAACGTCCGTCCATGTTTCCGCAGGCGCCAAGTCCTCCGGCGGAGCGGTAAGCCACTCTGTCAGTTGAGTCATGTCACTCCGGTAGGCCTCTGATGTATTGGCGGAGAAGCCTTTGACGGTGGTGAGGTACACAAGGAAATTTCGTACGCCCTGATCAAGCATTCCGGAGCCGTCCTTTTTGAATAGTTATGGATGCATTACGTCACGTCTAGAGAAGAATATCACAAAGTCCGATTAGTAAGGTGGTTTGTTACTGCGAGCCGTTGACTCGTCAGATGCGACGGCGGGGGCATAGAATAGTGACACGGCAGGTTGTGGAGCCGCAGGGCGCATGACCCAGCCAATTCTAACCAGCGAGGTAGTACAGCTTGAACGTTCTTGCCGCCATCAACATTGGGATTGATCCCATCCTTTTCGAAATTGGCCCGTTCCTCGTGACGTGGCACGGATTCTTTACGGCGGTGGGCATTGTTGCCGTCGTCATCTGGGCCGTGTATATGGGCCGCAAGCACGGCATCCATGAAGACGCCGTTTACGGCACGGCAGTCTGGGCCGTGCTGGGCGGTCTGATCGGCGCGCGGCTGGTTCACGTTATTGATAACTGGGACTACTACGGCACGGATCCGCTGCTGATTCTCCGCATCTATGAGGGCGGCATCGGTCTACTTGGCGGAATTCTCGGCGCGACAATCGGCGGCACGTTCTACGCGTGGCGGCACCGCTATCCCGTGGGGCGCATGGTGGATTTGGTCACGCCGGGACTGTTGCTTGGCATGCTCCTCGGACGGTTGGGAGACATCATCAACGGCGAGCACCTTGGCGAAACTTTGGTGAGGCCGTGGGCTTTTCTTTACACGCATCCGGGCAGCCCCGCGAACGGCGAGGGACCGATGCACCCGGTCATTGTGTATGAAATGGCATTGGACGCGTTTATCGGCATCGTTACGTATTTCCTTATCGGCAGGCTCCGGCCTGATGGTTCAGTCTTCTTCATGTACTTGTTGATGTACGGGCTAGGCCGATTCGTCATCCAGTTCATGCGGCGGGATGCTGTGTGGTTCGCAGGGCTCCAGCAGGCACATCTGTTAGCCCTCTTGCTCGTAGTGATTGCGCTGGCCTTCCTCATCACGCGGGTGAGGCTGGCGAGTTCCGGGGACGATGACTCCGGTGGGTCAGATGGGACCCCGGGGGAAGAATCCGAGGACGGGCAGGCGGACGCGCCGCCGCAGCCCGCCTGAGGTATTTTCTCGGTTCGCGATCAGTCTTGGTGGGCCACCGGTGTCGGCACGCCGCGTTCCGGCTTTGGTTAGAGTTGGGGGAACGGCGGGGTCAGGCCGAGGGGCGGAAGTCCTGGACGTTTAGTTCCAGGGTTGTAGGGCGGTTTGCGTTTGGGCCGCCGTCGTTCTCCTGAAATTGGAAGGCGACATCGATTTCCCGTCGCGCTTCTCCTGCCTTTTCGCCAAGGCGGAACGCGATCGCATTCCATTCCATGCCTGATTGAGGCTCTACCAGCGAGAGACGCAAATGTGAGCCGTCTCCGACCTGCCTTGCTGAAATAACACGGAGACCTCGAGCGACGAATACGGGATTCCTGTTGCCCTCACCGAATGGTTCAAGTTTGTCCATGTGCGAAGTGAGGTCCGCGGCAAGGCGCGAGGGCGCGCCCTCGGCGTCGATGGCGAGCGTGGGGGTGAGATCGATACCGTCGAGAGCCTTGGCGGCCAATTCGCGCAGCCTGTCACGGAAAGCCGGGAGGTTGCTTTCGAGCGCGGAGAAACCGGCGGCGCGATGGTGACCACCAAAGCGTGTGAGGAGATCGGCACTATGCTTAAGGGCGCCCTCGACATCAAATTCCTCAATGCTTCGGGCGGAACCCCGGAGGAGTCCATCGCCGTATGTCGAGTAGACGAAACTTGGACGATAGAACTCCTCGGTTAGTCGACCCGCTACGAGCCCGACGATGCCGGCGGGAATGTCCGGCGCGCCGGCGACAATGACAGGCGCTTCGACATCATCCGCACTCATGCGTTCGCGGACTTTGTTATACGCCTCTTCGGTGAGTTCCCGGCGACGCTGATTGAGTTCGTCAAGGTGAATTGCGAGGGTTCGCGCCTCATCCTCGTCATGCGTGGACAGGAGATTCAAGGCGTCGTTCGCGTGAGTCAGACGGCCTGCGGCATTGAGGCGCGGCGCTATCTGGAATGCAATGTCTCCGGAAGTTATGCGTACCAGAGGACGACGGGCGATCGAGGCGAGGATACGGAGTCCGGGACGTTGAGAGTCTCGCATTCCCGTTAGGCCCTCATTCACCAGGTATCGATTCTCATCAACAAGGGGCGACACGTCGGCGACGGTGCCGAGTGCCACAAGTTCAAGCAGACCGTCGGGCAACTCCTTGCCGAGTTCCTGATGGATGGCTTGGGCAAGTTTGAAAGCAACGCCGACTCCGGCGAGCTTTGGCGACGGGTACGTTGAATCTCGCCGCATTGGGTTCACGATGGCCGCGAAATCGGGCAAGTCATCACCGGGCAGATGATGATCCGTGACGATGATGTCCATACCTTTAGGTACTGCGCCGTCATTGACGCCGCCGACACCGCAATCAGCCGTGATGACGAGGGTGCAGCCATCGTCATGCAACGTCTTGAGGGCGGCGCGACTCATGCCGTGCCCTTCCGCTCGGGAGGGAATGTAGGGGGTTACCGACAGTCCTACGTTTGCCAGAGCTTCACACAAGAGTGCCGCGCCGGTGACGCCGTCGGAATCGAAATCGCCGTAGATTCCGATTTTCTCGTCGCCAAACATGGCTTGGCGGATACGGTGTACGGCGGCGTTCATGCCGGGGATGTCTGTTGGGTTTCCAGCTAGTCGCTTGTCAGGTCGAAGGAATAGATCAGCTGCGTCCGCTGTCTCGATGCCACGGTTGACGAGGAGTTGTTGGAGCGTAAGCGGGAATGCGGTCAAAGCCTCACGCGCCTGTGGAGACGGCGGTTCCGGGAAGGCCCAACGACGTTGGACGGTCATGGTTGGCCGCACTCCGAGTCCTGGATTCCCGCCTTCGCGGGAATGACGAAGGGGCGTCGGAGGGTCATGCGGGCGGCGCCTAGTCCGCGAACTTGCGGAAGATGATTGCCGTGTTGTGGCCGCCGAAGCCGAATGTGTTGGACAGGGCGCTGTTGACGGGGCCGGTGCGAACCTCATGCGGTGTGTAGTTCAGATCGCAATCGGGGTCGGCGTTTTCGAGATTGATCGTGGGCGGGATTTTGTCGTTCGAGACGGCAAGGGCGCAGATGGCAGCTTCGAGCGCGCCTCCCGCGCCGAGCAGATGACCGTGCATCGACTTGGTTGACGAGATCGGCACGGCGTAGGCTGACTCGCCAAACACGGTCTTGATGGCCTTCGTCTCCTCGCGGTCGTTGATGGGCGTTGATGTCCCATGAGCGTTGATATAGCCGAGTTCACCGGGGGCGAGCCCCGCCCTATCGAGGGCCTTGTTCATGGCTCGTACCGCGCCCTCACCATTCTCGGCAGGATGGGTGATGTGGTAGGCGTCCGCGGTTGAGGCGAAGCCGGAGAGTTCGGCGATGATGTTCGCACCGCGCGCCTTGGCATGCTCCAAGTCTTCCAACACCAATACGCACGCGCCCTCGCCCATCACGAAGCCGTCGCGGTCGACGTCAAAGGGACGCGACGCGTGGGTGGGGTTGTCGTTTCGTTTTGTTGACAGTGCGCCCGCCTGGCTGAAACCCGCGAAGGCAATAGGCGTGATGGTGGCCTCTGCGCCACCGGCGAGCGCCACGCGGGCGTCGCCGCGCCGGATCAGATCGGCTGCCGCGCCGATAGAATCGGAGCCGGAGCAGCAGGATGACGTGACGGAATAGGCGGGGCCACGCGCGCCGAGGGCGATAGATACCTTGGCGGCTCCCATCTCCGTGACCATCATCGGCATGAGGAACGGGCTGACACGATTGGGGCCACGGGTTGAGAGAGTTTCGACGGCATTCTGGACCGTGCCGATACCGCCGTAGCCACTACCGATGATTGTTGCGACTTCGTTGCGGTTATCGTCCGTGACCTCAAGGCCGGAATCATTAACCGCCTGGTCGGCGGCAGCCATCGCGAACTGGATATAGCGGTCGGTCTGCCGGACTTCTTTGCGGTCCATGAAGGTGGACGGATCAAAGCCCTTGACCTCGCAGGCAATGGTTGTGGAATACGGCTCGACGTCAAAGAGGGAGACGGTGTCCGCGCCGGACTTACCTGCCAGCAGGGAATCCCACGTGGTCTGGGTATCAAGGCCGAGGGGTGTCACCATACCGACGCCGGTCACAACGATTCGAGTCACTACTGCACGCTCCTCAAGTACAGAATGTCCGCCTCTGCCGCGATATGAGCGGCTGGCTAGATGATACGGGGACGCGCGGGTATGGGACAAGGGATTGTTTTCTCGGTTCGCGATGAGGTTGTTAATCCAGTTGAGTTGGGACTCCGCGTTCCAGCTTGGGGCGCCATGCGGGCCTTACCCTCTCCACGAGAGAGAATTCTGGAATTCCCGCTACACTGGTATGTGCCCGCTTTGGCGGGGCTTTGGGCGTTTAAGCGGAGGTGATTGTTGAGCCTGGCGGTGTTGTCTGAGGGGTTGCGGCGGCGGTATGCGTATCGTCAGCTGGTTGAGGCTTTGAGGGCCGGGCAGCCGGAGCCCATCCTGTTGGACCCGTTGGAGGGCGCGACGCCGTTCATTGTCGCCAGTCTTTGGCGGGATTTGGGGCGGCCTGTTCTGTGGCTGCACGCAGGAGCGGAGGACGCTCGGCGGGCCCATGAGCAGGTCAGCGCCTATGTGTCCTCATCCGCCGCGAGTGCCGTCATCCCCTACCCTGAGCCGGACGCCCTGCCCTATGAGCAACTGGCAAACGACGCATCAACGACCCGGGAGCGACTTCGGGCGCTTTCCGCTCTGGCCGATTTTCGGGCAGGGTCGCAGGAAGCGCGGCTCCAGGAACTCATGGCGCGCCCTGCCCCGTTCATCATCGCGAGCGCGTACGCCGCAGCGGCGGTGACGCTGCCGCCTGAAGAGTTTCAACGGGCGGCGTTCACGTTGAACATCGGGGAGGCAGTTTCCATCGACGGCATTCTCTCGGACGCGGTGGAGTTGGGATACGAGCCGGTGGCGGCGATCGAAACGCCGGGAACGGTGAGTCGTCGGGGCGGCATCGTGGATATCTGGCCGCCGCAGGACGAAAGCCCGGCTCGAATCGAGCTGTTCGGGGACATCATCGACAGCATCCGTACGTTCGACGCGGCAACTCAGCGGTCAGCCACTGAGGTGGACGAGGTTGTTGTGACTCCGGCGCTGGAGCTCTTGCCGTCCGCCGTGCGAGGCGCACCGCCGCCGGACATGGACGGAATTGGGGACGACGAGGCGGTGGTCTTTAGTGATGAGTTGCAGCGGTTCGCGGATGGGGCGGCTGTGCCGGGTGTCGGCTTCTTCGCGCCGTATTTTCATCGTTCGACGCTGATCGACCACTTGCCGGATGAGACGGTCATCGTTGTTGATCGGCCCATGAGCCTACGCACTCGGCTTGATGAGGTGATCAGGCGGGGGCTGGAGATTCGCGACGGGCAAATCGAACGCGGCAAACTGCCTCGCGCCTTCCCGAGCCCCGTTGCCACGTCGGAGCGGCTCGAGATGTCTCTTGCAGATGTGCCACGCCGCCTGCACCTTGAGCCATTCGCGCAGGCGTCACCCGATGGAATGCAGGAGGGAACGAGGTCCTTTGGGAGCCTTGGCTTCTCACCGCCGGAGACGTATGGCGGACGCATCGATCTGCTTAGCAGCGATATCCTGGGCGCTCGACATCGCGGAAACGCAGTCGTCATTGCGTCATTGCAGGCGCAGCGATTGGCGGAGATGCTGCGGGAAAACGGGCATGAGCTATCTCTGCGGACCAACATGGACGCGGTACCGACACCCGGGAGCCTTGTAGTCGTTCAGACGGCGCTGGCGGAGGGGTGGGAACTGAGCGGCGGGGAGTCCGGTGTCAGCGGATCGATCATCACGCTTTCGGACACGGAGATATTTGGATTCATCAAGCGGCCGCGCCCGGTGCGGCGGCGGGTCGTACGACGCGACGCATTCTTGTCGGATTTCGTAGAGAACGATTACGTCGTTCACGTGGAGCACGGCATCGCGCAGTTCAAGGGGACTGTGCAGCGGGCAACGGATGGGGCGGAGCGGGAATACCTGGCGCTCGGTTACGCGGGCGGCGACACGCTCTATGTGCCGACGGATCAGGTGGACCGCGTGGCTCGGTACACGGGCACGGGTGGTAATCCAACGCTAACGCGGCTTGGCGGCAACGAGTGGGCCAACACCAAGCGTCGCGTCAAGGAGGACGCGCTTCGGTTTGCGGAGGAGCTCTTGCGACTGTACGCGGAGCGGGAGGTGAACTCGCGCGCTCCGTTCGGGGGAGAGACGGCGTGGCAGTGGGAGCTGGAGAGTTCGTTCCCGTACCAGGAGACTGATGATCAGATGCAGGCCATCGTCGATGTGAAGTCGGACATGGAGGCGGAACGGCCGATGGACCGCCTCATCTGCGGCGACGTGGGCTACGGCAAGACGGAGGTGGCGGTGCGTGCCGCTTTCAAGGCCGTGGCGGCCGGTTCGCAAGTGGCGTTGCTGGTTCCGACGACGGTGTTGGCGCAGCAGCATTATCGGACGTTCATGGAGCGGTTAGAAACGTTTCCTTTGCGTGTGGATATGCTCTCCCGTCTGCGGACGGACGCCGAGCAGAAGGAGACGGTAGCGGCGATGGCGCGGGGCGAGGTGGATGTCGTCATAGGCACGCATCGCCTGCTGTCCAGAGACGTGAGTTTCCGCAACCTGGGGTTGGTGATTATCGACGAGGAACAGCGGTTTGGGGTGCGGCACAAGGAGCACCTCCGCAAGATGCGGGCGACGGTGGACGTGTTGACGATGACGGCCACGCCGATTCCCCGCACGCTGCACATGGCATTGTTCGGCATCCGCGATATGAGCCGCATCGACACTGCGCCGGAGGACCGGATCCCGGTGACAACATTTGTGGCGGAGCAGGAGGACCGGACGATTCGCGAGGCGATTCTGAGGGAGACGGATCGGGGCGGGCAGGTCTTTTTCGTCCACAACCGCATTCAGGACATCCATCGCGTGCTAGAGCACCTGCAGGAGCTTGTGCCGGAGGCGAGCTTCGGGGTGGCGCACGGCCGGATGCCGCCGGAGTCGCTGGAAAGCGTGATGAATTCGTTTGCGGCGCAGGAATTCGACGTTCTTATCTGCACGACGATTATCCAGGCGGGGCTGGACATGCCGAACGCGAACACGCTCATCGTGGACGACGCGGATCGGCTTGGACTGACGCAGTTGTACCAGCTGCGCGGACGCGTGGGGCGTTCGTCGATTCGTGCCTACGCCTATTTCCTGTTTCGGCGGGATCGGGTACTGACGCCGACGGCGGAGCGTCGTTTGCGGGCCATCCTGTCCGCGGCAGAGCTTGGAGCGGGATTCCGGCTCGCCATGAAGGACCTTGAGATTCGTGGCGCGGGTAATATCCTGGGCGCGGAGCAGAGCGGGAACGTGGCGGCGGTGGGTTTCGACCTGTATACACGGCTGCTTTCAGAGGCCATAGATGAGGTCCGCAAAGGCAAGTCGGCGCATGTGCCGGACGAGCCGGGGCTGACAGGCGGGAGGCCGCTGTTGGCGGCAGGAGCGGCGCGCGCTCCAGTTGACCTTCCTGCCGATGCCCGCATCCCGCCGGACTACGTGGAGGACACCGGCACGCGGCTGGCTGTGTACGAGCGGCTGGCGAATCTCGTTGATCCCGAGGAGGTTGAGACGATCCGCGCGGAATTGCGGGACCGGTTCGGGCCGCTGCCCCAGCAGGTGGATGACCTGCTCCTGGCTGTCGAGGTCCGGGCTCAGACGGGTCGGCTGCGCGGCATGGTGCGTTCGATTGCGACCGAGGGGACGGAGATTGTCGTGCGGCTCAGGGACGTCTATTGGCTGGATCGGGAGGCGATACGCCGCGCGTTGCCGAACGCAAACGTGGGGCATCTACAGATACGGGTGCCGGCAGGCGCGGGCGCGGATTGGCGGGAACAGCTACGTCAACTGATGGAGGAGTTCGGGCGGATGAGCGGGAAGTCTGCGGTGGTGACGGCCTAGCTAATCGTGGGGGCGGTTACGGCGGCCACGAATGCGATCCCACAGAGATGGGCCTTGAGGTCGATCACTAGAAATCGACTGCCCGCGCCATCGCTTTTCATAGCCGCCGGGCAGAGTGGACGGAGACCCGTTCCTGAAGTGGCTCAGGTAGGCGGCACCGAGCAGGATGAGGCCGCCAAGAGCGAGGGCTGCGCCAAGCGATCCTGACATGCCCCAGAGCAGCGCGCCGCTGATGAGGAGGACCAGTCCAAATACGGCGGCGTATTTGACGCCGCCCATGAAGGAGCGTCGAGGGCTGTCTGTGGAACGCCGTCGCTGTGCCCGGCGGGAACGACGGGGCGGAGGCGGCAGACTGCCTGCCTTCTCGACAATGTCCTCAATCTCCCGTTCGAGACGATCACTCATGTGTGTCTCTCCCTATGCCCCAGGCGCTTCATGCTCGCATTCTACTCCGTGCCGCCGTGCCGCGCACACAGAGGAATCGCCATCGTTGGCAGTATACTCTGACGATGACAGATTCACAGCGACTGCCCTCACTCCAGCCAGATAGCGTCCGCACCGCGCTTGGTTCTTACGAGCCCGAATTCATCGATGATGAGTCCCTGATGCCCTCCGCGGTGCTGATACCCATCATTGAGGGGTCGGATGGGCCGAGCATCCTGTTCACCGTCCGCACGTCACGTGTGGAGCACCACAAGGGAGAGGTGTCTTTCCCGGGCGGGGCGCGCGATCCCGAGGATGAGTCGATTCAGTCCACCGCCGTCCGCGAGACGCATGAAGAAGTTGGAATCGAATCGGACAAGGTCGAGATTCTCGGCAGGCTGAACGACCACAAGACGAGGACGGGATACCACATCACGCCGTTTGTCGGCATCGTCAGGTCGGAGGCGAACTACGACCATGACCGTTTCGAGGTGAATGAGATCTTTGAAGTCTCTTTTGCCGATCTATGGGAGACCTACCTGAATGGTCGTCAGCCGTTCAAATACGGTGAGAACACCATCATGGCGTACGAGTTCCACCACGACGGCTACCGTATCTGGGGCGCAACGGCAGGAATCCTGGCTGAGTTCTTTGACGTGCTGAGGGCGGCAGGATAGGCATCACTGCCACTCCGGCGTTTACTCCAGATTCCTGCAGATATTCCTCAACCGGGCGTCCCTTGGCTGTCATTCCGAGGGCATGGAATCCATGGATGCGCTTGTGAATTCAGCGTTGGAGGCATCAGTGAGTTCTTAGATTTCTCACGCCGGTGACGCTCAGTTCGAAATGACTTACGACGCCTTTCTCTCTTGACACGCACGCACTAAGTTTTATAATATCTTTATCAAGTTTAGTGCAGGAGGTTGGGAACAATGACGATGATGCGATGGAATCCCTGGTCGGTTCGAGCTCCTTTCGGACGCAGCCTGGATCGTTACTTCAATGACACGCCCTCGTACGCATGGTGGCGCAACAGCGGCAACCTGCGGATCGACGTGGAGGACAAGCCGGACCACTATAGCCTGACGGCTTCCCTGCCCGGTTTCGAGGCGGATGACGTGGACATCTCCATCACGGGTCGGACGGTGACGGTATCCGCGGAGTCGGAGAAGGAAACTGAGAATTCCGAGGACAGCTACGTGCTGCGCGAGCGGTACAGCGGCTCGCTGGTCCGACGCCTCATCCTTCCCGGGGCAGTCGACGCGGCCAACGGCACGTCCGAGTTCAAGAACGGTGTGCTGACCATTAGTCTCCCCAAGGCGTCCGGCGCAGAGACCCACAAGGTGGCGATCGGCGCTGGGGAGTAATTCTTACTCGCCTCCCCAAGAGAGGGGCCTCACTGAAAGGTGGGGCCTCTCTTGCTTTTTGTGGAGGGGGCCAGCGAATGGATTCCAGCCTTCGCCGGCATGAGGGGAATGGCTAATGAGGGGTTTGGTAGGCAAATGCGATTCAGATTCCCGCCTGCGCGGGAATGACGGGTGGGCGCGGGGTGACGGGTGGGCGCCGGGTTGGGGACCGGCGCGGGGTGGCGTGGGAGGTTATTCTTCGTCTGCAATCAGGACGGCGCGGGCGGGGGCGCCGTCGAGGCCGGGGGCCTTGAGAGGGAGGAAGGCTAGGGTGTATTCACGGCCGGCTTCGACGTGTGTGAGGTCAAGGCCCTCCATGATGACGCCGTTCGCTCCGAGGATGGCCAAGTGAGCCCTGGGGCTGTCGCCGCCGAATCGCTCGATCGATAGATAGTCGATTCCGACCGAGCGGACGCCTCTCTCGACGAGCCAATCGGCGGCCTCCGGAGTCAGGAAGACAAAACGCGGTTGAAAGTAGTCTCGTGTCCAGAGGGCGGAATTGCGCGTTTTGAGGAGGAGGCGCTCGACGGATGTGTCCGGCATGGCGGCTTCAAGGTGCTCGACGGTGATGCCCGTACCCATTGTCAAGCCGGTAAGGTCTGCAACCCACGCCGGGCCAACAACCAATTCAAGGGGCAGGGTTTCGGTTTCTGCTCCGCCGTCGATGAAGTGCGCGGGCACGTCGATATGAGTGCCGTTATGAGAGCCGATTTCGATGCGGGACAGCCTCATGCGGTCCTTGTGGATGGTCTTTTCCGTGCTGGCGAAATAGGGAGTATCGCCAGGATAGATGTGCATCCCGTCCTTGAGAGATTTCAGTGGGACTGAGATGTCGATGACACGCACGATGTATGCAAGATGACCGGTCGGCGTCCTGCCGTCAGCCGGTCAGGGCAAGGCCGCCATCGACGGCGATCTGTTGTCCTGTGATGTACGAGGCGCGATCGGTGCACAGGAAGGCGACAATCTCCGCGATTTCCCACGCATGACCCCGCCGCCCGAGCGGGATGTGGTCGGTCAGCTGCTGCTTGATCTCTTCAGGCAGGTTTTCAGTAACGTCAGTGGAGATGTATCCGGGCGCGACAATGTTGGCCGTGACGTTTCTCGCGGCCAGCTCCTTGGCCACGCTGTAGGTGAATCCGGTGAGGCCGGACTTTGCAGCGGCGTAGTTGGATTGGCCGGGGTTGCCGGCGAGCGCGACGACGGAGGAGATGTTGATTATGCGTCCCCAGCGTTCTCGCATCATGGAGCGGATGACGGCACGCGTGCAGAGGAACGGCCCGCGCAGGTCAGTCCCAATGACGGTGTCCCAATCATCGTCCGTCATGCGGAGAAGGAGCTTATCGCGGATGATGCCGGAGTTGTTCACGAGAATATCGACCTTGCCGAAGGTCTCCACTGCGCCATTGACCATCGCCTCAACCTGATCCGTCTGGGAGACGTCGGCCTGGAATGAGGTGCTTTCAACCCCGAGGCCCTTGATCTCTTCGACAACTCCCTGAGCAAGATCGCCGCTCGCGTTGTAATTGACGACGATATTGGCGCCCATAGAGGCCAGCTTGAGGGCGACCGCCTTGCCGATGCCGCGACCGGAGCCGGTGACGAGGGCAACGTGCCCCGCGAGTTCTTTGGATTCTTGCGTTGCCAATTCAGCCTGGGTCTGCATGTGCTTAGGCTCCCGGCGAGGCGGCCGGCTCAGCGGCCTGGTTCCGCGCATGAATGGCGCTCAATTCAGTCTTGATGGCGCTGACGAGTCCGGAGTCCTTCAGGAGCTCAGCCGTACGGATTGCACCGTGAACCATGGGCGCGCGGGCACGGCCATGTCCGACGACGACGATGCCGTTGACACCCAGAATCGGACCGCCTCCCGCCTCCATCAGGTTGATCTTTCGGAAGATACTCATGGCGATATCGCGAGCCTTTTCAGGGCCTATTTCCGGTGCAAGCCTCTCGCCAAGATCACGGGCGATTGCCTGACTCAGGCCTTCGCTGTACTTGAGGAGGGCGTTTCCGACGAAGCCGTCTGCAACGATGACGTTCGCCTTGCCCTGCGCGGCCTCATGCCCCTCAACGTTCCCGATAAAGTTCAGGCCGGAAGCCTCCTTAAGGGTCGTGTATGCTTCCTTGATCTGCTTGCTACCCTTTGTTGGTTCTTCACCGACGTTGAGCAATGCGACGCTGGGGTTGTCAATTTGCAGATAGGCCCGGGCGGTGGCAACACCGATGGCCGCGAAATCAAGGAACTGGGTGGGACGGGCATCGACGTTCGCGCCCATGTCCAGCCAGATTGTATTGGGGGCGTAGCCGAGGGCGGGACCGCCCAACACGGGGCGATCAAGGTTCTCAAGCGTGCCAAGCAGGAAGTGGGCGCTGGCCATCAACGCGCCGGTGGAACCCATGCTGACAACAGCGTCAGCCATGCCTTCCTTCACAAGACCGGTGGCGACGAGAACGGATGCCTTTGGCTTACGACGCAAGGCGAGGGCAGGCTGTTCGGTCTCTTCAATGGCGTCATCGGACGGGACAATCTGAATGGCGAGTCCACTGACGTCCTGCTTGTCCAATTCTGCCTGCACGCGCTCAGGCACGCCAACGAGAAAGACGGTTGCTCCCTCACGCGCTGCTGCAACACCACCACTGACGATCTCGGCAGGGGCATGATCACCCCCCATGGCATCCAGCGCTACGCGGAATCCGCGTCCATCAGGCGGGGGCGTCGTCACGATTCTCTCCTCCGGTCAATCACGCTGTCCCACGTTCGGACTGCGTTCCTATTCTTGCGTTACTGTCAGTGTCGCGTCACCAGTCGCGAGGCGTTCGCGGGGATGGGCTTTCCAACATTCTACGATGCAATGCACGTCTATTGTGCCATCGTCTCGTGTATGGCGTGACCGCTCTTCTGCGGATACCTCCACGATGTCACCCGGGCGGGCTGGGGCACGGAAACGGGCACGCATCCTGCCGCTGACAACCCATGCCACGCCATATACCTGCAAAAGCGCGTCAGATATGTACCCGAAGAGGATCATTCCATGCGCGATTGTGCCACCGAACTGGGTTGTCGCTGCGAATTCAGCGTCAAGATGCACCGGGTTGTGGTCGCCTGATGCCTTGGCGTACGCGTCGATACGCTCCTGCGTCACAGTCCGTGTGAGAACCGGGCCGGTGTCCGGTGTCATGAGACCGCCCTCATCTACTTCCGGCGGGGAACATGACCGTGCCGCTGCCGGTCGCGAGCTGCTGACTGCTACCGGAGTCGTCGGGATGGCTTTCAACATTGAAGTCCAGAGAGACCAACGTCATGCCCGCCCTGTTCGACATGTTGGCAACGACGGCCTCGCAGACCGCCCGCGAGCCCACGGGAATCGGCCGCCATATGCGGATCTCCTGCGAGGCATGCAGCGAACCGGCGGGAAGTGAAACATGTTGCAGGAGGACGCCGAGGGAAAGGGACGCCACGACAGACGGCGGCACCAGCTCCACACCATTCTCATCCTGAGGCAGGGCGGCCTGAATGGAGTCCAGGAGGCCGACGACGGCCTCGCGGCTGAGGTCAAGCTGAGTTGGCGTGAATTCCTGCCCGGCGTGAACGGTTTCGAGCCCTGCGCGAGCGTTGGGCTCAGGCGCTGAGGAAGTCAATCAATGCCCTGTTAAACTCGTCCGGCTTATCCAGGTTGGAAAGATGGCTGGCATCAGCGATTGTGACCAGAGTTGAGTTATAGATGGCGTCCGCCATGGTCTGCGCATCCGCAGGCGGAGTGATGCCATCCTGATCGCCAACGACAATCAGCGTGGGCACGTGGATACTGCCCAATGTATCGGTCTGGTCAGGGCGCACCGCCATGCCGCGCGCCGCTCCCGCGACGCCCTCGGGTGACGCCGCTCGAATCATGTCCGACGCCTTTGCGACCACGTCCGGCTTGCCGTTGACAGTGGCTTCAGTCAACATTCGCGCGGGCAGCGCCTCCGCAAGACCGCCAACGCCGTCCGCCTCAACCTGCTTGGCGAGATTCTCGCGCCCCTCTGCTGCCTGTTCTGAGTCCGGCAGGTGGCGTGTATCAAGCAGCATCAGGCTGGAAAGGTGCTCCGGATAGGCGGCAGCAAAGGCCAACGCAACATAGCCGCCCATGGAGAAACCACCAAGGGCAACCTCGCCGAGAGACAACTCTTCAACCAGGTCATGAAGATCATCCGCCAGCATTTCCATCGTGTACGTCTCAGTTGTCGAGCCGGAATCACCGTGCCCCCGAAGATCGTAGGTGATGACGCGATGACTGCCGGAGAGCGCTGCAACCTGGTCGTCCCACATGGACTTGTTATACGGAAAGCCGTGGATGAGCACGACCGGTGGGTCGTCGCCCTGCCCCTGGTCTGTGTAGGCGGTTTCGATTCCGTTGGTCTGGACGGTCGGCATAGACGTATTCCCCCTGCCCCAAAGAAAGTGATTTTGCGTACCGCCTTGAGTGTAGCAGTGCTCAGAGTCGTGCTGCTACAGGGGCGGACACACGTATCTCTGAGTTACAATGCTAGAACGTAGTTAAGGAAGATTGTTAAGGGGGATGGAAAGTGACATCAACTGCCGATAGCGGTGGTTCAAAGCTTGTAGGGGTTTCTGTTCCGCGAGTTGATGGGCCAGAAAAGGTGACCGGATCTGCGGTCTATGGACTGGACGCGCAGATGCCGGGCATGTTGTGGATGAAGATCCTGCGCAGCCCGTTCCCCCATGCGCGCATCGTATCTGTCGACGCGTCAGCCGCCAGCGCGCTGCCCGGCGTCCACCTGGTTCTGACCGGTGAGGACCTCAAGGGCAGGTTGACCGGCGGAATGATCAAGGACATGCCCCTGCTGGCATGGGACAAGGTCATGCTTGTTGGCGACAAGGTAGCCGCCGTGGTGGCGGACGATGAGGACATCGCGCAGCAGGCCATCGGGCTGATCGACATCGAATACGAGGAGCTTCCGGCGATTATCGCGCCGGAGGACGCGATGACGGCGGATGCCCCCATCCTTCACCCGGACGCGGGTTCGTATGAGGGAATGCCTCCACGCGACGAACACCCCAACCGGTACGCGGGCATTCATTTTGCCAAGGGCGACCTGGATGCCGGGTTCGCTGACGCTGATCATGTGATTGAACGGACATACCGCACTCCCCTGCTTCACCAGGGCTATCTTGAGCCTCATGCCTGCCTCGTGTACGTCGATGACGAGGGCGTCATTCAAGTGTGGAATGCGAACGACACGCCGACGGGAGCGCTGCAAGAACTAGCGCGATTGACCGAAGTTGACGAGGACAACATCAACTTCAATTTCAATTACGTGGGCGGCTCATTCGGCGGTAAGTCGTCGGGCACGGACGTTGCGCTCGCGTATGAGTTCCATATGCGAACCGGAAAACCAATCAAGTGGACGGTTGAGTACGACGTAGAGTTCCAGAACATGAATATGCGCCACCCGGCAACGATGCGGGTGAAGGCCGGCGTGAAGAACGACGGCACGATCACGGCGTGGGAGTCCGAGGTTCATTTCGCAGGTGGCGGCTATGCAGCTTATGCCCCACTGCCCGCCATCCTGGGCATTGTTGAGATAGTGGGGCCGTACCGGATTGCAAACGTCAAGGTGGACTCGCACCAGGTATATACCAACACGTCTCCGTGCACGTACGCGCGAGCGCCCGGGCACGTACAGGCTCATTTCGCCGGCGAGTCCCACATGGACGTGCTGGCAAAGGCCATCGGCATGGATCCCATGGATTTCCGGCTGCAGAACGTGGTTGAGCCGGGCGAAGAATACCCGACGGGCGAGGAGTGGGAGAACGTCCAGGCCGGCGCGGCGTTGCGGCGCGCGGCAGAGGCAGCCGGTTACTACGACCCGAAGCCGGAAGGCGTGGGACGAGGCGTAGCAATTGGCAGCCACTCGCAGATTGGCGCGACAGGCAGCGTGGCCGTCAAGGTGATGGAGAATGGCCGGGTTGAGGTCAACCATCCGGTCTTCGATCCAGGGACGGGCACGGGGACGATCATCGCGCAGATCGTCGCAGATGAACTCGATATTCCCATTGACCGCATCGATGTCGTCACATGGTCGACACGTGAGGGCAAGACGGGAGACATGGGCATTGCCGGGAGCCGCGGCGCGAGGATGTTCAGCACGGCGGGTTTTAACGCGATGCAAGAGGTCAAAGGTCGGTTGCAGCGCCTCACCTCAGAGTTCATGGGTTGGGACGAGGAGCGTCTGACAATCCAGGCGGGCCACATCGTGAACGGCGCGAACTCGGATGAGCGAATCGCCATCGAGGACATTGCGCGTCGATTTGGCGAGCCTGTTGGCGCGCGAACCGATGAGATGGAGGGCTTTGACAGCCCGTGGAACGGTTACGGCGTCCACGTCGTGGATGTATCAGTCGACCCTGACACCGCAGAGGTGACGCCAATTCGCTATACGGCAGTGCATGAGACCGGCCGTGTGCTGAATCCCATGGGATTTACCAGCCAGATTGAGGGCGGCATTGTACAGTCCATTGGGTCGGCCTTGATGGAGGGGTTATTCTACGACGAGAGTGGGCGTGTTATGAATCCGTCATTCGCAGACATGAAGCTGCCGACGGCTCGAGACATCCCAAGTCTGGACGTTGTCGTGATGGAGTCCGATGACGGTCACGGCCCACTCAGAGCACGTGGCATCGGAGAGCATGCAAACAGCATGGCCGCACCGGCCATCGCCAACGCGGTTGCGGACAGCATCGGCGCGCGTGTGGATAGCCTGCCGATCACAGCGGAGAAAGTGTACCAAGAACTGAAGTAGTAATCGCCGGGGGACCGTGATGAGTGGTGCCCAAATAGATGTCGGTGATCACGACCATGGGGTTCTAGTGCGAGCATGGGAGATTCTTGTGGCTCGCGCCAGGGAGGGTCGGACAATCTCTTACGGTGAAATGGCAACTGCAATGGTGCTCAGCCCGCAGAGCAGCCAATTCACCGAGGCACTGAATGAGTTATCGCGCTCCGAGGAAGAGGCAGGCCGGGGCTTGCTGGGGGTGCTGGTTGTCCGGAAGCGCCAGGGAACACCTGGCGCCGCATTCTTCAACCTCGCTCGCGAACTGGGACGCAAATTCGAGAACGAGAAGGTCTTTTACCTGGAAGAGTCTGAGAGGGTCACTGCGCATTGGCAGGGACGCCCTGCGGAGGAATTGGATATTCTCCACGACCATGTCGTAAAGGAGCTACAGCGCCTTTACGCCAGTGATGACCACGAATCCGCTGCTTCCCGCGGCACATCGACCTCTGAGAAAGGCAACCCGTTCCGGGCCTTCATACAGAGTCTTGCGAGGATAGTCAGAAGATAATCGGCGGAGGCCCCACTAAAGATGTCTACGGAAGAACCATGGTCTTTGAGCCTGATCCCTTGCTGACTTCTCTCGCGTTGGGACGACAGCGCGAGAGGGAAGCAGAGGAGGGGGACTCCGGAGTACCCATTGATGCGACGCTAATGGAGCGCGCGCGTCAGATTCTCATCCCAATCGCTCGCAGTGGACAGCGCGTGACGTATGTCCAATTCGCCGCCCAACTGGGCGACCCCGCCATCAACGCCCGCAATTCAGGCGAACTGCTGACGATGGTCAGCGAGCTTGAAGGTGGATTCCAGCGCCCGCTGCTCGGCGTTGTTGTTGTTAGTCAGCACACCAAGCGGCCGGGCAGCCTGTTCTGCGACCTCATTCGCGAGATGCGCGGATGGGACTGCGATGATGAAGAGGCCTACCTCAAAGAACTGGCCCTGGTCTACGAATTTTGGCGTCCTGTCTGACGAATCTCAGCACCGAGGCGCATGAGAGGATTTCTTATGCCGATTGAACTACGCGACCTGGCGCAACTGCCGCCGTCCATCGAGAACATGGCGTTCTCCAAGATCAGGGTGGAACGCTTACCGGAGGAAGAGGCGACTCGTTTCTTTAGGGGGCTCTATGAGGCCGCTCTGCTCTCCCATGACGATGGCGATTGGTCTCGGGTGGACGCATACTTGGGAGAGTGGGAACGCGATCTCGTATCGCGAGTGAATCCAAACGCGATATCTTTTGATTCCTCACCGTGGACGGCATTTCAGAAGCCGCTTTCAGAGGCACGCATTGCGCTAGTTACAACAGGCGGGTCCTATGTGCGGGACGCCCAGGAACCATACATAGACGACGATCCCTCGTACCGCGTGATTCCATCCACTACGCCAACGTCGGAATTGGCGATCTTCCATGAGCACTATGACAAGTCCAATGCGGAGAAGGACGTCAACGTCATCTTTCCAATCGAACGACTTCGGGATATGGAAGAGGAAAGACGGATTGGGTCACTCGCGGCGAATTCCTTTGGCTTCATGGGGTACATCATCGGCGACAATATCCCTCGCCTGATGGAGGAGACGGCACCTGAAGTTGCGAGGATGCTCCTGGAGGAAGACGTCGACGCCGCACTAATCGGAACGACTTGACCGATGTGCAATCAGTCCGGCGGGCTGATCGCGCGCGTGCTCGAGGAGCACGGGATATCGACGGTGGTGGTGAACCAGGGACTACAGCAGCCCATGCGGGTCAAACCGCCACGCTCACTCTATGTGAAACACCCGTATGGTCAGCCGTTCGGGCAGCCTGACAATGTGGATCAACAGAGAACAATCGTTGAAGACGCACTCAACCTGCTGGAGACTGTCACGGAACCGGGAACCATCGTCCACTCCCCTTACCGATGGCGTCGGGAAGATTTTTCTGCGATTCGCAGGGAGCGGGGCGGTCAGAAGTAACCGGACCCCGCGCCGGTCAGCTGAACTGGTTAGTTCTCGTGGCCCTCAATCGGTGATTCGGCCAGGGCATAGTCAAGCTGAGCAAGATCCTGCCTGAGTCGGCGGGCCATCGGAAGCATGGTGGACGCCGTCATACCGGCGCCGATGAATCCTCCCAGGAGCGGGATGGCCTTGGCGAATCCGCGTGTGAACGTGTCCTTGGTGATTTTGACGCCGATGTAGCGACCGACACGCCTGGCCAACATCGATGACGCGTGATGCGCCACTGCGCGAGCAGACAACTGTTGGAGGCCCTGCTTGGCCGCGCCGACACCCATCATCGCGCCCACAAACATCGTGATGTCTGCCTGCGCGATCTCATCCAGCTCACCCTCGTGCAGGAGGTCAGGCCAACCGTAGAGGTAAGCCAACTCCTGAGCCATCACGGTGAGGTGGTAGAAGTACTGGGCGAGGTCCGCCGGAATCGTGCCCAGCAGGGCGAATCCACCGGGAATGCCGGTTGCGAATGAGATACCGGACGCTCGGGCGACATGCTTCCTGATAAGAACGGTGGCACGGCCGTCAATCTCGATTATGTCGATGCCTGCCAGGGCAGGCCGCGTCTCTATTGCTTTCTCGATTTGCTCCTCGTCGGCAATCGACTTCAGAGCGGTCCGCAGGAATTCCTCACGATTGACCTTGACACCCGGCACCGCAAGAGCGGCGTGGAGGACGCGTTGCCAGACACGATCATCATGGCCGGACTCGACGAGTTCGAGAGTGCCGTTCTCGTCCTCAAGCGCCGACGCCTCGTACTCAAGGCGCTCTTCGGCAAGATGCGCCTTGTCTTCTGCCTCAAGGGCCACAGATTCGTTACCTGGCCGTTCTTCCGCCATCATGATCCTCCCCGAGGATCTGCTTTATCCCACTGTCATGATACACGTGGTGTTACGTCAGTATGAGCGGAACAGCTCGCCCCAGGGCGTTTCCAACGCCTTCTGCGCTCTTCGTCGGCCAATCGTGTTGTACCAATAGCCATTGAAATACAGGTTGGAGGCGACATACGACCACGGAGCGATTACTGTTCGCAGCAACAGGTGTTCAAGGCGCTTGAGTGGGCCCCAGTAGATGAGCTTCTGACCGCGGCTTGCAAAGGTCTCTTCGTTTGCTTTCAGATGCCAGTTCACCTCGGAGACGTCCTCACCGACGATTTCGATCTCTCGTGGATCGCCGGTTCCCAATCCCGCTTCATGCGCAAGGCGAATGAATTTGACGGACATCGGGTCGATTCCCATTAGCTTGGCGGAGACGGCATCGATGGCCACCTGGTCCGCCGATGCCAGCAGAATATTCTTCGTTTGCCATTGCATGGCGCGTGGACCGGGTCCATCGCCGACAAAGGTGCCGTCCATAACGGCGAAGAGTCCGGGGTGGATTTCCTTCTGAATTGCGAGCAAGTCAACCAGTGTTTCGTGGATGACCGAGTGCGTCCAGTGACGGCGGTGATTCAGCAATCCGCCGAATGCGTTCTTCATCGCGCCGGTCATCGTCGTAAAGACATGCGTCTTCACGGTTGGCAGTTGGATGATGTTCTTGCCGGGGAACATGGCGGGGATACGCAGGCCGTCCGGGAAGATGTCACCCAGCACGCGCATCTCAGCCTTGGGGTGGAACTCCATCCATTCCACATCCTCGAGGTGTGTGTTTGGGATGCCGTGCTTCTCTATCACTGGCAGGTGCTTGTTGTTGACCTCGCCAACCCTCGCGTCAACGACAACCGTGCCGTTGTGGGCGGCGATGATGTCCTGGAAGCCGTCCTCCTTCAACGTCTTGATGACACCGTCCAGCTGCCATGGCGTGGTAGAGCAGGCCGGATACCAGAGCTGCCAGGAGATATTGACCTTCAGGAGCGTGGCAGCGGCCGGATCAAGCGTCTCCTGGTAGCCGGCAAGTCGCATCAGGCGGCCAATATCGTCCAACACCGTTTCAGGCGTCGTATAGACAACGGCCACGCATGAGCGAGAGGGTGGCGCGGCGTCCGCGACAGGGTTGTTCAGAACTGTTTGTGTCATTGTGTCTCTATTCGGATTGGGGGGTAGCGCGTTCCTTTCTCTATACTTTAGCCGATGAGCACGATAGGCCGCGTTGACGCGCACGTTCACGTTTTCCACCCGGATGTGGCGGAGGATCGATTCCGCTACTTCCCGCAGGATGCTGGGTTCCATGAGATGTACCAGGCGCCGGACGCGGAGATCATCGTGACGGAGCAGCTGGTGAATGCGATGGACATCGCAGGCATTTCACAGTCGATCGCATGCGGATTCGGATGGAGCACGAACGCGCTGTGTCGTGAGGGGAACGATGCGATCATCGAGGCTGTGCGTCTCTATCCCAGCCGTGTGGTTGGTTTCGGCACCGTTGCACCGCGCGACTCGCTGACGGAAGCACTGGCAGAAATCGACCGCCTCGCCGCAGCGGGTGTACGTGGACTGGGAGAGCTGCGGCCCGATACGCAGGGGCTGCTCGAGCTGCAGCAGCATGACATTGAGGCAGTTGCGGATCATCTTCGCGGGCACGGCATGGGGTTGTTGATGCACGCTTCCGAACCCGTTGGGCGGATGTATCCGGGCAAGGGGACGGCGACACCCGAGCGCCTGTATGGGCTATTGGAGCGCCTGCGTGGCATCCCCGTCATCCTTGCGCACGCCGGAGGAGGGTTGCCTTTCTATGCGAATCTCCGCGCGTCTGAGGACGTATTTGCGGACGTATACGTGGACACGGCGGCAATGCCGTATTTGTATGATCCCGCCACGATTCGCGCCCTCATCAACTCCATCGGCCTCGATCGCGTACTGTTCGCGACGGACTACCCGTTGATGCGGCAGGAGCGAGTGATTGAGTACCTAGACAAGGCAGGGCTGACGTCAGATGAGTTGGAGCGCGTGCTGCAGCACAATGCCGAGGAATTCTTGAGGAGAGTGGGGGCTGTTCGCGCGTGACAGCGGTCTCCCCTACCCCGCCGACCTTCCGAGCCTTTGTCGCCATTATCCCGCCGGAGAGTATCAAGACAGAGCTCCAAACGGCGGTCAGGCAGCTCAGGCAGCGCGACGCAGATGAGGCGGTGCGCTGGGTAGCGGCGGACGCGCTGCACATCACGCTCGCTTTCCTTGGCCAGATTGAGGAGAGCGAGGCCACACAGTTGATTGACTCTCTCAGCGCAGAGGTTGAAGGCGTGGAGTCGTTTGAGCTCAGCGTTGGCAGTCTTGGAACTTTTGGAGACCGGCGTCACCGCGGCGGGGCGCAGGTTGTTTGGGCCGGCCTCGGTGGAAATGTCGAGGCCCTGGGTGGGCTGCATAAGCAGGTGATCAAGGCCGTGCGCAGAGTTGGCTTACGTGTGGAGTCCCGCGCATTTCAACCACATGTCACGTTGGGGCGTGTGCGGCGCGGACGCAGATGGCAGCTCGACCCTGTCGACGCTCCTGCGATTCCTTCAACTACGTTTCGAGTGGATGCGATAACACTGATGGAAAGTCGGTTAGGACGGGGACCTGCCGTGTACGTGGACCGGGGGCAAGCATCTCTGGGCGAGTAACGAATGAATCTGCCCGCGGCCCGTAAACCAACCGGTGGAATTCCCCAAAACCGATTGTTATCACTTTTTGACAGTCCATTGGGTAACTGCCTATAGTTAGTTCGTACTGAATTTCTTCCCCCTTCCTACACAAACACTAGGCCCGCATCAACGGAGCCTTGGCATCCCCTCCCGGGATCTCGTCCTTTCCACCTGTTTGGCCCTTTCTTGCACGCCACCCCTCTTGCGGGCAGCGCATATGGAGGTGTGCTATGCGTATTCCTACATCTTCTTCCAATCTCCGTCTCCTCCCGGTTCTTGTTGGATTTCTTGCCGTAGTCCTAATGGCAACTCTACTGTCGACCACTGCCACCGGAGTGCAGGCTCTGGAAAATCCTGTTACTGATGTCACTGTCGCGCCCGGTAGTGAAAGTGGGCAGATCGTCATCACCTGGTCGGAACCATCCGAACAGGCTGAGGAATATCGTGTGTCTTGGGCTCCCGAAAACGAGAACTTCAAGGCTCTGGCCACAAATGAGGGCAACGCCTTTGTCACCGAAACGACGTACGTGGTCAGCGGTCTGACCCCAGGTTCCAGATACAAGGCAAAGGTACGCGCGCGCTTTGGCGACGGACGCAGAACGGCCTGGAGCGAGGTGGCATACGGCGAAGCGGCCAGCCAGCAGTCAGTGCAGGATTCTACAGAGCCGCCAATTGCTGAACGACAACAAGAGCAAGTTCAACCTCCGATTCCGACGACCTCGGATGAGTGCGGGCAGCAGATCGCTGACGGAACGGCGACCAACTGCGCATCCAACGAATTTGGGGTTACCACAATGAGAACCGGCGGCGTTTACCACATCGACTGGACGGTGTGGCATGACAGCAACGCGGATCGGGTAGATTTCTACACCATCCAGAGGCTGCTTTTCACCTACAACTTCAACGTTAGGCACGCGCTTGATGACTCCCCGGCTGATACGGACCATACGCCTGGCGTGTCCCTTGTCCGTCCGGATACATGTGTCCCCGCTGCGGTCGGCGACTCAATGGGCTCGTTGAGTCACTTTGTGTGGCGCTGCGATGGTCTTGAGGATGTCCGGCAAGATATCGATGGCAATGCGACAGCGCCCGAGACTCTTGTGGATTCCGGCTTAAATTGGGAAACACCGCATCTGTCCGGGACTATACAGAGGCCGGGCACCCACTACGACACTCCGCTGACAGGCATGCGCATTCCCGCGCGACAGCCGGCGGACCGAAATGATCGGCCTACTGCGGCGGAGGCGGCGGACACCGTTGAACTTGAGGCGGACGCGGTCGAGATGCGCCTCTACCTGATTACCGCGCATTTCAACGATGGAAGCTCCTCCTCTCACTACAAGCTTGTTCATGGGTAAGTGCCGCCTGGCGCGCAATAGGTCGAGCCTTCCCTAGACCCGACTGCCGGGATCAACAAGTCCTCCCATCCCATACGGAGTAGGGTTGGCCTGAGAATCTCAGGCCGACCCGTCCGCTCTGCGGGGTCCTCGGGGGGTCACTTCTGATTGACAGTGAGGGGCTTCGCAAGTAGGATTTACGGAAACTGAATAGGGAAAATAAAGGCGACGAACGAGAGTAGTACCGTCCATCGCTGGGCGACAGAGAGTCGGGGACTGGTGGAATCCCGACGCCGGGCCGGACGGAAATGGACTCGGGAGCTGCGGACCGAAAGGTGCGGTGTCCAGCCGTAACTCAGTAGGCTTCGACGGGTTGGGACGCCGTTACACGTCCACGGTATACGCCCAATGGCTTCGGCCAGCGGGAAGTACCTAAGAGAGCCCCCGCCGCTATGCGGGGGAATAAGGGTGGCACCGCGGGAATCCACGCGAGACGAGGACCCGTCCCTTTGAGGGACGGGCTTTTTGTTTGTCCCTCCATTGCAGACGAGGATGAGGGAGCAGCAGAAAGGCGGGACAGGAAATGGCGACGTATTTCCCGAGCGTGGACGAGGTGATCGCGATGCGCGGTCGTGGGACCATCGCGCCCGTATGGCGCGACATTCCCGCCGACATGGAGACTCCCGTCACGGCGTATCTCAAGGTGGCGCGGGAGGCGCCGTCGTTCCTGTTGGAGAGTGTGGAGGGCGGCGAGCGCGTCGCCCGGTACAGCTTCATTGGCACTCTCCCAACCAAGGTGCTCACAACGGGGCCGAACACGCCTGCAGGGAGCATCGATCCTCTGACTTTGATCGAAAAGGAGCTTGAGGGTGTCACCACTGTGCGAGCGCCGGGCCTTCCAAGGTTCCTTGGCGGCGCCGTCGGATTCATTGCGTATGAGGCGGTTCATCACTTTGAGCCGCGTGTGCCGCGAAACGAGAACCCCGATCCGATGCAACTGCCGGAATCGGTCTTCATGCTGACCGACACGATGCTGGTCTTCGACCACGTCAAGCACGAGATCAAGATCGTGAGCCACGCCTCGCTGGAGGGGAACGACGAGCGAATATACGAGTCGTATCAGAAAGCCGTGGAACGAATCGACCAACTTGATGAACGACTTGAGAGAGGAACGATCGAGGGCAATAACGTTCTGACGCCCGGTCTTACGGACGATTACCGTGGTGAACTGACGTCCAACCACACCGCGGATTCATTCATGCAACAGGTTGAGGAGGCGCGGGGGCTGATCACCGAAGGCGAATGCATTCAGGTGGTGCTGTCACAGCGGCTGGCACGGCGGACATCCGCCGCGCCGTTTGACATCTACCGCGCGCTGCGGACGCTGAATCCCTCGCCGTACATGTACTTCCTGGACATGGGCGACTTTCACATCATCGGGTCGTCTCCGGAGATGCTTGTTCGCGTTGAGGACGGGATGGCAACAACGCATCCAATTGCAGGCACGAAGCCGCGTGGCGCAACGCCTGAGGAAGACGACGCGCTTGCTGAGGAGTTGATCACGGACGAGAAAGAGCGGGCGGAACACATCATGCTCGTCGATCTCGGTCGAAATGACATCGGCCGTGTCAGCGAGCCGGGCACGGTGAATGTCACCAAGCTCATGGAGATTGAGCGGTATTCTCACGTGATGCACATCGTTTCCAACGTGACGGGCAAGCTGCGGGACGGGCTGACTGCATACGACACGCTGCGTTCCACTTTCCCTGCGGGGACGCTGTCCGGCGCGCCCAAGATTCGCGCAATGGAGATTATCTCCGAGAAGGAGCCGCATGAGCGAGGACCGTACAGCGGGGCAGTCGGCTACATCTCCAACGCGGGAAACATGGACATGGCGATCTGCATCCGGACCGTCGTGATGAAGGACGGGTTGGCGACAGTGCAGGCGGGCGGCGGTCTGGTGTACGACAGCGTGCCGCGTTCCGAATACGAGGAATCACTGGCCAAGGCGAGGGGGATGCTGGCCGCGCTGGACGTGGGGGAGGACCTGACGAACGACCGCATAAACAGGGCTGCAGCCGAACCGGTAGGAGGTGCGCGATGATCTTCCTGCTCGACAACTACGACAGCTTCACCTACAACCTGTACCAGTACCTGTCCGAGCTTGGCGAAGAGGTTGTCGTTGATCGAAATGACCAGACGACTGTGGAGAACATCGCGGAGATGCAGCCGGAGAAGGTTGTCATCTCGCCGGGCCCGTCGAACCCCGCCAACGCGGGCATTTCCAAGGACGTTGCACGATATTTTGGTGAACGAGGGACACCGGTGCTGGGCGTGTGTCTCGGTCATCAGTGCATCGGGGAGGCCTTTGGAGGGACGGTGGCCGGAGCGGGGGAAATCATGCACGGCAAATCCAGCATGATTTACCATGACGGCAAGGGTGTCTACGAGGGTCTGCCAAATCCGTTCGAGGCGATCCGCTACCACTCACTCGCCATCCTGCCTGACACCGTGCCTGCGGAGCTTGAGGTAACGGCGCGGACGGACAATGGCGTGGTGATGGGCGTACGGCACCGCGAGTATCCCATTGTGGGCATACAGTTCCATCCGGAGAGCATTCGGACAGAGGTCGGCAAAGACCTTCTCCGCAATTTCTTGAAGATGTAGGCGCGAGGATACGTTGACGCAGAACATTCAACAGCAGGGCGACGGGTCCTCAGCATCGGGGCCAGCCGAACGTGAACTGACGCGCGGGCAGCGGCGAACGCTGTTGATCACCGCTGTTACGGGCCACGGCATCAAGCACCTGATGAATGCGGCATTTGCAGTGCTCTTGCCGGAGATGAAGACGACACTGGGCCTGACGAACACGCAGGTTGGCATCCTGTCAACGTCGCGATTCCTGGCAGGAGGGCTGGCAAACTTTCCGGCCGGGTACATAGCAGACCGATTTACGAATCTCCGAGCGATCGTCCTCGGAATCTCCATAGCGGGAATCGGTATCACGTATTTCCTGGTTGGGATTACTACATCGTTCTGGCTCATGACCATATTTGCGTCTCTAATGATCGTGGCCATTTCACTGTGGCATCCCGCGGCCATCGGCTCGCTCTCGCGGCAATTCACATCGAACCGCGGGTTCGCGATATCGCTGCATGGGACAGGAGGGAGTGTCGGCGAGGCGGTGGGGCCTCTCATCGCCGGAGTGCTAGTCGGCGCTTTCACATGGCAGTTTATTTCGCAAGGCGCCATCATACCCGGGCTCATCCTGGGATTTGCGGTCTGGTTGATCCTGCGACGAATTCCCGCTGACATTGGGCAGGCGGCGTCATTCGGCGACTACTTCGTCGGCGTGCGCGGCCTCCTGAGCAACAAGCGCCTGCTACTTGTGCTGCTCTTCACCGGCGGCTTCGCAGGGGCTCAGGCCACCATGTATACATTTCTGCCCGTCTATCTGCGTGAGGACATCGCGCTCGAGCCGGAGGTCGTGGGCCTGTATTTGTCGCTTCTCAACGTGCCCGGGCTGGCATCACAGCCTGCGATGGGGTATTTGTCGGATCGTTGGGGGCGCAAAGCGGTACTGTTCCCGGCTATGGCCTCCCTAGGTGTCTTTTATGTCTTGCTTGGCACAGTACCGGGCGGCTGGCCGCTTGTCGCAACGGTCATCGGCGCCGGCCTGTTCTTCTACCCGATGATGGCTATTTTCCTCGCGTCCGCCGCCGACCTCGCGCCTTCGGACGTGCAGTCGACGACAGTCTCGCTGGTGTTTGGCGTCGCGACGCTCGTTGGATCGTTCGCCCCTCTCGTCGCAGGCTACCTTGCGGACGAATACTCGTTGAAGGCGACCTTCTATTTCTGTGCCGCGCTGGTTCTGTCCGCAGCGTTCGTCGCTTTGGTCACTCGGTGGGAGCGGCCGCGTGAGTATGCCACGACGGAATAGGCGGCACGGTTCAGAATTGCGACGGCGAGACAGTATTATGTGCTCGCAGCGAACTCCGGGATAGGGACGATATGGAGCTTTTCCGATGATTCGAGAGGCGATTGCACACCTGATTGAGGGCCGCAGCATCTCTCAGGCGGAAGCCGAGCAGGTGATGACGGAAATTATGGACGGCGAGGCAACGCCGGCACAGCTTGGCGCGTTCCTCATGGCGCTCCGCACGAAGGGCGAGGGTGTCGACGAAATCGCGGGGCTGGCGCGGGTGATGCGCGCACGAGCGCTGCGCGTCGAGGTGGATGACCCCGATTCTCTGCTGGATACATGCGGGACGGGCGGCGACGCCTCCCACACCTTCAATATCTCAACGACGGCTGCCCTGGTAGCCGCAGGGGCGGGGCTGCGTGTTGCCAAGCACGGCAACCGCGCCGCATCGTCCGCGTCCGGCTCTGCCGATGTGTTGGAGGCGGCGGGAGTGACCATCGAGTTGGAACCGGAGCAGGTGGCGCACTGCATCGACAGTGCTGGCATCGGCTTTATGTTCGCGCCCAAGTACCACCCTGCTATGCGTCACGCAGCAGGGCCGCGCCGGGAGATTGGCGTTCGCACCGTTTTCAACATCCTGGGACCGCTTACTAATCCGGCGCATGCCGGGCATCAGCTCGTCGGTGTGCCGCGCCCGGAACTCGTAGAGACAATTGCTCAGGTTCTGGGCGAACTGGGCGCAAAGCGGGCCATCGTCGTGCACGGCGCGGACGGGTTAGATGAGATTGCGCTGAGCGGGCCGTCGATTATGGCGGAATATCGTGACGGCTCCGTGGCAGTGCAAGAGATCTCGCCGGAACATTTTGGGCTGGCCCATGCCGGCGTCGACCAGATACGAAGTGAGGACGTGGAGTCCAGTTACCGCATCTTTATGAACGTGCTCAACGGGGAGCCGGGGCCATACCGCGATATCGTGCTCATCAACGCGGCAGCGGCGCTAGTGGCCGGAGAGGCGGCAGACGACCTGTCGGGAGGGTTGGAGGCGGCGCGGGAGTCTATTGATTCAGGCGCGGCGCGTGACCGTCTAGAGAAGCTTGTGGAGGCGAGCAAGGCTTAGGGAGCACGGAAGGGTTCTGGATTCCTGTTTGGGTGGGAACCCTAGGGTACCGCGTTGAACAATAAGTAGACGAGTATTGTGATGCTCCCGAGGACGATTGCCGCCACCAGCAAACGCCGACCTAGAAACTTCTTGAAACTTTCACCGTCCTTGCGGCGCTCGCCTTCCCGTAGTTCCTGGTCAAACATGGAACGCGCTGTCGATCTGATACGAAAGCGATTACGCGGCTCGCGCGCCGTACATGAGGAGCACGATGACGGGCAACGCGGAGATACCCGCAACGATTGCCAAGTAGACGAGGGCGCGCTCGAGGGTAACCGGACGCCGGTGACCATCGTGCGTCTCCCTGTGCTTCTGCACCGCCTCTTGGGGGTCTGGCGTGTTCAGATGAAACATGTCCCAATTGGACATGGAACCTCCTTGGCGGCATCAGGCCGCAATGAATGGCATTATAGTCTTGCCCACGCAATAAGCAAGGAACGCTCGGAATGACGACAGGCACCTATCTCGACAAAATCCTGCCGCAGACGCGGGATGATCTTAATGACCGCATGTCGTCGCAGCCTCTCAACGAGGTCAAGGCGCGTGCCAAAGACGCTGAGGAAACGCGCAGCTACTACGACGCGTTCTCGGAGGACCGGCTGCATCTGATTGCTGAGGTCAAGCGGGCGTCGCCGTCAAAGGGTGATCTTGCACCGGACATTGACGCCGCAGAGCTTGCCCGCGTCTACATCGATAACGGGGCGTCGGCGCTTTCCGTACTCACGGACAGGCCGTTCTTCAAGGGATCGCTGGACGATCTCAAGGCCGTGTGGGAAGTGACGGCAGAATCAGGTACGCCGATATTGCGCAAGGACTTTGTCATCGACGAGTACATGATTTACGAGGCAAGGGTGTGGGGCGCTGACGCGATCCTGCTGCTCGTCATCAGCTTGTCAGATATGCAGTTGCAGGATTATCAGGGCTTGGCGGACGAACTGGGCATGGCTGCGTTGATTGAAACGCATGACGAGTTGGAACTGTATCGCGCGCTCGACATCAAGCCGCGCCTGCTGGGAATCAACAACCGCGATTTGCGCACGTTTGAGACGGATCTGAACACGACACACGGCCTTGCGCCGAGAGTTGGCGGCAGCACGCGCGTTATTGCCGAAAGCGGCGTTTCTTCGATTGAGGATGCGCGCAGCATGAGGGCCGCCGGCGCGGACGCGATACTCGTGGGCGAGGCGCTAATTACCGCTGACGACACGGCGACGAAGGTCCAGGAGTTAAGTTCTGTCCGCATTCCGCGTCTGACCGGCATGGAGACGAACGTGCCAAGGGATGCCATTGAGCAGTCTATTCCCGGGTTTGGAAACGTGCCGGGACAGAGCTACCCAACGCCGGGCGGCGGAGTGCCGGGCATTGGCGGGTTTGGGCCGCCGCGCTTTCCCGGGATGCCGGGCGATCTTGGGCCATTCGGGCCACGGGGCGGCTGATGGGCCTCGCTATCAAAATGTGCGGCAACCGGTCAGCAACCGATCTGATCAACGCCGCCGACGCGGGAGCTGACCTATTGGGCATCATCTTCGCCGACGCATGGCGGCGCATCCCAGTGGAATATGCAAAGGAAATCGTTGCCACGCTGCGGGGCGAGGCGGATCACGTGCCGACCGTCGTGGGTGTATTTGTTGATCAGCCCGTTGAGGAAGTGAATGCCACGGCGGAAACAGTTGGCCTGGACATGATTCAGCTACACGGCACAGAAACGCCAGACTATTGGGAGCAGATGGAGAGGCCGCTCATTATCTGTCGGCGCATATCCTCAGCCCTGACTCCGGAGCAGGTTGAGGACGAGTTGGAAATCGTTGCTGAGTTCATGCAGCGCACCGGCTCGTTGAGCCTGATTGAACCGCACGTGGAAGGTGAGCCGGGCGGCGCCGGCGTCAGCCTCGATTTTGCGCTGGCGGAGCGGCTGGCGCGACGGTACTCGTTCATCCTGGCAGGCGGACTTGGACCGGGAAACGTCGGTGAGGCGATTCGCTCAGTTCGCCCATGGGGCGTGGACGTTTCGAGTGGTGTAGAAACCGACCGGGTGAAGGATCCCGCCAAGGTGGGACGATTTGTCTATGAAGCGCGGCGAGCGTCCACGAACTCCGTGGGAGCGCGCACGGGTGGCGGGACAACGCGATGACCATTGTCAAGACGGGAGCAGACGCGGAAGCGCCGGGCCGCTTTGGGCAATTCGGCGGGCGTTACGTGCCGGAGACGCTGATGGCAGCGGTCACTGAGCTTGAGGAGTCGTACGCTGCGGCCCGCGAGGATTCGGAGTTCCTCTCACGGCTGGATCATCTCTCACGAACCTACGCAGGCCGCCCTACCCCTCTAACGCTGGCCGAGCGGCTGACGGGGCAAAGCGGGGGCGCTCGCATCTATCTCAAGCGAGAGGATCTGGCGCATACAGGCGCGCACAAGATCAACAACGCCCTTGGCCAGGTTCTGCTGGCTCAGCGCATGGGCAAGACGCGGATCATCGCGGAGACGGGCGCGGGGCAGCACGGAGTTGCGACGGCTACCGTGTGCGCGCTGTTGGGGCTTGAATGCGTCGTTTATATGGGCGAAGAAGATATTCACCGGCAGGCGCCTAACGTATTCCGAATGCGTCTGCTTGGGGCGGACGTTGTGTCTGTGACGTCCGGTTCTCGAACGCTCAAGGACGCGGTGAACGAGGCGATGCGCGACTGGGTGACGAACGTGTCAAACACGTATTACGTCATTGGCAGCGTCGTCGGGCCTCATCCTTACCCTGTTCTCGTGCGCGACTTTCAGTCAGTCATCGGGCAAGAGGCTCGCGAGCAGATGCTGGACGTAGAGGGACGACTGCCGACGCACCTGGTGGCGTGCGTGGGCGGCGGAAGCAACGCGATGGGGCTGTTCCACGCGTTCTATGGCGACTCAGACGTTGCGATGGTCGGCGTGGAGGCTGCGGGGCATGGCATTGATACCGGCGAGCACAGCGCCAGCCTCGGTGCAGGCAAGCCGGGTGTGCTGCACGGGTCGTTCTCGCAGGTGCTCCAGGATGAGTGGGGGCAGGTGACGGAGACGCACAGCATCTCCGCCGGCCTGGACTACCCCGGTGTGGGGCCGGAGCTTTCCTACTACCAGGACACCGGGCGCGCCACATTCACGAGTGTGACGGACACGGAGGCGCTGGAGGGGTTCAAGATGCTGGCCCGAACGGAGGGAATCATCCCTGCGTTGGAGTCATCGCACGCCATCTTTGAGGCGGCACGTCTGGCCGCAACGCTATCAAGTGAGGACATCATCCTGGTGAATTTGAGCGGTCGGGGTGACAAGGATCTGGCGACTGTGACCGGTGCGCTGGGCATCGAACTGGACCAAACCTAGTCCCAAAAAGACGCTACCCCCTGACATTCGCTCGGCCTCGAATGAGAGGGGGCAGCGCAGCGCGGGGAAAGCAGTGAGGTACAGTTCACATATCTGCTACTATCCCGCGCGCCAACACACCAACGCCTAGTTTACCACAATGTAGCCAGCTATGGAATGGGGGGAGTCCCCACTTCTCCCTGTGGAGAGGCTACGGCAGGGAGAGCAGGTAGGCTTCCAGGGCGAGGCGGGCGTTGGCGTTCTGGCGCAGGGCCTGTGCGGTGAAGAGGGTCTCGGTCAGGGCCGATTGGGCTTCCTTCAGGGTGACGCCGATTTCGCGCACCCGTTCAAGACTTTCGGGATCTGTTACGTCCTCCGGAGAACCCGCCGCGACGACCAGCGCATCTCGCCATATAGACGCCCACGCCTCTAGCCGCCCCAGCAGGCGCTGGCGGTCCGCGTAAAAGTCATCGCCCATCTTGCCGGCACGGCGGAGACGGTCGGCGACAGGCTCTCCGCGAACGGCAAGGATTTCATCGAGGGCGGCACGACGGGCATCCAACGGGGCGGCATCGGCCAGGAGGCTGAGCGCGTATTCGAGGCGGCCACCTGAGAGCTTTGCGAGGCGGTTTGCGTCATCGTCGTCTGCGCCACTCTCTCGCAACGCCTCCGCAACCTGCTCAAACGGGATCGGGCGGAGCGGTACAATCTGGCAGCGGGAGCGGATGGTATCGAGAATCGCCTCATCATTGGCCGTTACGAGGATGAGGGTAACGTTCGGATGAGGCTCCTCCAGGACCTTGAGAAGAGCGTTCGCCGCTTCGCGGGTCAGGGTGTCGGCATCGTCGATGATGATGACGCGGCCTGATGCCTCATATGGCTGGAGGTTGGCAGCGGCCTGCAAATCACGCGCCGCCTCAATGCCGATGGACCCTGTACCTGTGGCCGAGATGACCATGACGTCCGCGTGGTGACCGCTGTCGACGCGCCGGCACTGGCGGCACTCATCGCACGGCCTGCCCTGCTCAGCATCACACAAGAGCGCCTTCGCGAATTCGCGGGCGAGGGCCAGTCCCCCAACTCCGGCTGGGCCGGTCAGCAGCCAGGCGTGTGCAAGTCTCCCCTGCTGGATGCTGCGGTCGAGGAGGGCGATGGCGTCCTCATCGGCGGGAACTGTCCAAGGCATTTTAAAGGCCGTTCCGGCTTAGAGAGCGTTTCATTGTTTTGCTGTTATTCAGGACATGTGCCCCGATGGATTCCGGCTTTCGCCGGAATGAGGGAAATGGCAGTTAGGGCAGGTGGGTTAGACATCGAGGCGCATAAGGTCTTCGTAGGTTTCGCGGCGGCGGATGGTGCGGACATCTCCGTTGGAGACGAGAACAACCTCCGGGCGGGGATTGGCGTTGTACGTGGACGACATTGCGATGCAGTACGCGCCGGACACTGGAATGGCAAGGATGTCCCCGGCGACGGGCGTCGGCAGGGAGCAGTCACGGACAAGGATATCCCCGGACTCGCAGTACTTGCCCGCAATGGTCACCGTGATTTCCTCTGCGTCCGCCATGCGTGAGGCGAGGACGGCCTCATATTCCGAGCCGTAGATGGCGGGGCGGATATTGTCACCCATGCCGCCGTCGACGGAGACGTAGGTGCGGATGTCCGGCAGCAGCTTGGTCGCTCCGACGGTGTAAAGCGCGACACCCGCCGTTCCTACCATGGAGCGGCCGGGTTCGATGGAGATTGCAGGAAGTTCAAGTCCGTGGACATCACAGCCCTGGATGATGGCCTTTGAGATGGTGGAGATGTAGGTGTCCGGGGCCGGGGCTTCGTCCGTTGTGAGGTAGTTGACGGCAAATCCGCCGCCGGGACTGAACATGCGCATAGAGAAGCCGTACTTCTCTTTCATCTGCGCAGCGAACTCCATTGTGATCTGAATGGCCTCCTCGTACGGCTCGAGTTCAAAGATGGGAGAGCCGAGGTGGAAATGGAGACCGGCAACGTCGAGCCGCGATGACTGCATGGCACGGGCGATGGCCTCCTCCGCCTGCCCCGTTTGAATGGCGAGTCCGAACTTGCTGTCGAGCACACCGGTTGTGGTGTGGGCGTGGGTATGGGGATCGACGCCGGGGGAGACGCGGAACGAGATGCTCTGAGTTTTCCCCAGCCGCTCAAGGATGGATTCGAGCAAAGCTAGCTCATGGAGGTTGTCCACGACGATTGCGCCGATGCCGGACTCGACGGCCCTTTCTAATTCCTCCGCCCCTTTGTTATTGCCGTGAAAGTGGACGTTCGCGGGGTCGACGCCCGCGGCCTGCGTTGTTGCCAATTCGCCGCCGCTGACCACATCGAATCCGACACCCTCCTCTGCAAGCAAACGGAAGAGGGCGACGTTGGAGAAGGCCTTGGAAGCGTAGATGATGGAGCTTTCGCCGGGGTAGTGGGTATCAAGGGCCGTGCGGTAGCGGCGTGCAGAATCACGCAGTTCAGCCTCGTCAAACACATACAGCGGTGTGCCCTGTTCACGGGCGAGTTCAACGGCATCGAGGCCGGCAATCTCAAGGTGGCCGTTGGGGAGAGCCTTGGCGGAGTCCGGGAAGACCGGTAGGGCGTCAGTTCCTCTCATTCGTAGTAGTTCCTCTCGCTAGTGAATACCGCATTTCGAAACAAGTTGCTCTGTACAGGATAACTAGGCCAGGCGGTAGGAGTTGCCCACGTCGACTTCGGCGGCCTTGCCTTCGGCGGTGAGTTTAATGAGATGGGCGATGATCTGCTCGCGGGCGGCGTTCCATCGCCATTCTTCAAGGTTGGCCGCTCCGTAGAGACGATCACGCATCGCGTCCACCTCCGTAACGCCGTCGCGCAGGTATTCCAGGATGGACTCATCGCGGGAGTTTCGGTGCCCGATGAGCTCTGCGAGTTTGGCGGCCGGATCCGTGACGGGCGGGCCATGGAAAGACAGCAGAATATTCGCGTTCTGCTCGGCGAGTTTCTGTAGAGAGTTGACGTAGGCGGCCATGTCGCCGCCCTGATCGAGATGAACGGCAGTCGTGCCCCGGCTCAAGACACAGTCGCCGCTGAATAGCACGCCGTCGGGTTGGAGGATGTAGCACATGCTGCCGCCGACGTGGCCCGGCGTGGCGATTGCGTGGATAGTCTTTCCGCTGCCAAGGTCAAATGTCTCACCGCCCATGAGAGGCGCGTCCACGACATGGCCGATGGCTTCCGTGATGGCGTCTACGTCCTCTACGCCGGCGTGGACTTCGATTCCGGGGAAGGCTGCGTGAATGGCGGCCGCGCCTCCGCTGTGTTCCCCAAAGCGGTCCGTGATAAGGAGGACGGCGGGCGTAGGGGCGTCTCCGCGGATGGCGTTTATGGCTTCTACGACGCGTTGGGAGACCTCGTCCTCGTCGTGGCCGGCGTCGATAAGCGCGCCGCCGGTCTCGCCTCTCACCCAGTAAACGTGGGGGGAGTCGTCATCGTCGGGGCGCAGGGTGATGGCAACGACGCCGCTGGCGACTTCAGTGGTCATGAGATTCCTCCGTGCCGGCGAGCATTGGCGAATCGTACACGCGCAATTTTGGGCGTGGCGTGCAAGAATCCTAAGAAAGCGCGGTTACAGGTGTCAACGCGGGTGATGAACTGACGGGAGATTCAGGAATGACGCTGACGCATAGTGAGATGGATCTGCGGATCTTCAGCATGGAGGTTGGTAGTTGGGGAAATAACTGCTACGTGGTGGTCGATCCGCTGCGGAATGCAGCAGCGATCATTGACGCGGCAGCGGACGCCGCACAGATTCTTGACGCTGTCGCGGGTCTCGACGTTCTCTACATCCTCACCACGCACGGGCACTCCGATCATTGGGGGGCGTTGGAGGAGGTGTCTAAGGCACTGCCCAACGCTATCGTCGCGGCGACACCGGGCGATGCGGGCGATCTCCCCGTCTCCCCCACTCTGCTTCTGGATGACGGCGATACGCTTCAGATTGGGACTGCGCCCCTGCGGGTCATCACCACGCCGGGGCACACGCCGGGGAGCGCTTGTTACATCACGGGGCAACATCTCTTCACGGGGGATACTCTTTTCCCGGGCGGGCCCGGACATTCACGAAGTCCTGAAAACCTGCGTGAAGAAATCACGAGTATCACCACGAAGTTGTATGTGCGTCCCGATGAGACCATCGTCTACCCCGGCCACGGTGCGGGAACGACGATAGGCGAGAGCAAGGCGGAGTACGCGGTGTTTGCGGCCAAGCCGCATGCTGATGATCTGCACGGCGACGTGCTGTGGCTGGAATCGTGACCGGCGCGCAGGGGGACGGCGGAACTCGCGCCCTCCCAACGTCCACCACCATTGGCGGATACACGATGACGGAGGCGCTTGCTCCGTATACAAAGAGCGTTCTGCCAAACGGCATCCGCCTGCTTACGGCATCGATGCCGGCCACTCGAGCAGTTTCAATTGCCTTTTACGTCGGCACCGGCTCCCGATTTGAGCATGAGGCTGAGTCCGGTGCGTCGCATTTCCTGGAGCACATCCTGTTCAAAGGGACAGAGCGGCGTCCGTTGGCGCAGGACGTATCCGAGACCATCGAACGCGTTGGCGGGTTCATGAACGCAAGCACGGACCGTGAGGTGACGGTCTATTGGGCACGCGTGGCACGACCGCACCTGTCCATCGGCATCGATATTCTGTCGGACATGCTGTTGAATTCGACGTTCCCGGCAGAGGAGATCGAGAAGGAACGCGACGTCATCCTTGAGGAGATCCACACGTCGGTTGATTCTCCGGCGCAGCAGGTTTTTCACATGGCGGACAAGATCATGTGGCCGGACCAGCCGCTCGGGAGGGACATCGCCGGAACGGAGGAGAGCATCCGGGAGATTTCGCGGGACACAATCATGTCCTATATGCAGGAGCAGTACGATCCGTCGCAGGTGGTGATGGCGGTCGCTGGGCAGATTGAGCATGCGGAGATCGAGCAGGTGGTGGGCGAGTTGTTGGAGTCGTGGCCGAGCGGGAATCCGCGACCGATGCCTCCCGTGGATGATAAGCAGCCGGAGAGCCGTGTCGCCCTGGAGTACCGCAAGACGGAGCAGGCTAACATCTGCCTGATGTTCCCCGGCATGTCCGCGCATGATCCGGATCGTCGCGCGTTGTGGCTCTTGAATTCGATTCTCGGCGACGGTATGGCGTGCCGGCTATTCCTCGAATTGAGGGAACGGCTGGGCATCGTCTATGAGGTGGACACGGATGTGATGTATCTGCAGGACACGGGCGCCATGGCGGTATTCGTGGGAACGGTGCCGCAGCGTGGGCCGCAAGCTTTGGAGGCCGTCGTCAAGGAGCTGGAGCGCGCGACGCGGGACATCACTCAGAGCGAATTGGACCGCGCGCTGGAGTTGTCCAAGGGGCGGATGTTGCTGCGACTTGAGGACACACGAAGCATTTCAAGCTGGCTGGGCGGACAGGAGATCACGTTTGGGCATATCGAAACGCCGGAGGAGGTCGTTGAACAGTTGGACAGCATCACCGTTGATGACGTGCAACGCGTCGCACGGCGGGTTTTCGACCCCGAACGATATCGCCTTACCGTCGTCGGCCCGTACCGGAGTGACCGCAAGTTCAGGAACATCATCGAGGGGCGTTAGATGGTGGCCATGATGAGAAGGCTCACCCAGGTACTCACCGTCGTCGTGATCCTTGCGGTGCTCTACGAGGAATTGCGCAAGGGCCCGGAGAATGAACGCTGGCATGGACGCGTGCTCGGATTCGTGCCCTACGATCTCAGACCACCCAGTCTTCGGCAGATACGTGAAACGTATTGGAACCCACAGGACTCGCGCATCTTTCCCGGGCGGGTAGCGGGCATCGGGTGGGGCGTCAATTTCGCCGCCCTCTTTGATCGCGTCAGTCGGATGTAGGGGCGAGCATCCCTGCTCCCTCATCCAGGGTAGTTGACTCCTGTAGGGATGCCGCTGCATAACCTTCCTTCACCGGTGGATAGGGTGTATTTTGGGTGGCACCCCCCACCCTGGCTCTCCCCCACGTGGAGGAGGGAAATTGGGGTGTTATGTCCGCAGTGGACTTGTGCTATAGTCCACGCGGTGCCTGATTGGGACCAATGGGAGTGGGGGTAGACCGTCATGACGTTCAGCGACCGTACGCTGACGTGCTCCGAATGCGGGAACGATTACGTCTTTACTTCGGGGGAACAGCAATACTATTCGGATCGCGGTTTTCGGAACGAGCCAAAGAGGTGTCACGCCTGCCGGGTTGTACGCCGCGCGGACATGGCGCGGCGACGAGAGACACGAGATACGGCGCCGGTGGAGCAGGATAGGCCTCGACGGCAGATGTATCCGGCGACATGCGCGGAATGCGGGCGTGAGACTGAGGTGCCGTTCGAGCCGCGCGGAATTCGGCCCGTTTATTGCGCCACCTGCTTCACACGTCAGCGGAATTCACCGCCCAGTCGCTTCCGGGACTGAACAGGCCGCGAAACCACTTTCTGTCCCGTCCCTCATTGAGACTGTGCTATTAATGGACAGGTGTCCGCGCTCGGCGCGGCACTACTCTCGGCAACAGTGTGGGCAACAAGAACGCATTGAGAACTGAAATGGAGGGGCGTGGCGAATGACGTATGTAGTCCTGCGTGAGGGTGAGAGCCAGGAGCAGTTAATCAAACGGTTCCGTTCCGTTGTTGAACGTTCCGGCATCCTGAGGCAGGCGAAGGAGAAGCGTCATTTCATCTCCAAGCAGGAACGAGCCCGCCTGAAGGCCCGCAAAGCGCGGCGCCGACGCAACTAGCGCGAGCTCATGGCCTGAGACGAACGACCATGACTCAATCACATTCTTCTGTGCCAACAAGTTCTGCGGAGGACTATTCGTTCAACGCATTTGCCCGACAACCCTTTTACCAGGAAGAGAACAGCCGGTTAGTCGACCTCATAGGTTTACAGACCGGCAATCGAGTTATTGACCTTGCCTGCGGTCCGGGCGAAATCACGCGCAAGGTCCTGGACAAAGTGCGCGGAAACGGCGCATGGATCCTGGGCGTCGATTTGTCGCCGGAGACGCTGGAGGAGGCGCGGAGACAGTTCACCGACGTGACGGATGCCGAGGTCTCTTTCGAGAATGCCCGAGCAGAAGACCTTTCAAATGTTATATCGGAGCCGGTAGACGCCGTCGTTTTCTGCAATGCGATCCACCTTGTGGACAACAAGCCGGATGTACTTGCGGGAATCAGGGGCGCGCTCAAACCCGGTGGCATGTTCGCGTTCAACAGCACCTTTTATTCAGGCTCTATCGTGGAGGGCACAGAGCCCTTCTACCGCCGGTGGATGATGCGCTCCCTGCGTCTCCTCAAGTCGGAACACGGATTGAGCCCTGTGAAGAACAAGGTGATGGCGCGACAGCAGTTAACACCGGACGAATACAAGACATTGCTAACGGACGCGGGTTTCAGCATCCGGGATGAGCGTGTTATTCCAATCGAGGTGCCAATTGAGGGGTGGCTTTCCATCTGCTCATTCTCAGACTTCGTCGAAGGGGCGTTGCCGGGCGTGCAGATAGAAACCGCGAGCGAGGTGCTGCGCGCAACCATTCGTGAGACTTTCCGCGACATGGAGTTGTCCTTCGTACCCCGCAACTGGCTCGAATTCGTGGCCGTGCGCGACTAGCGCCACGCCGAGCGGCCGGACGGAGACCTTTCCGATGCCGGGCATCACCCCAGACGAGTTTCGCCGTGTAATGGGTCGGTTCGCCACCGGCGTTGCCATTGTCACGACTCGAGCAGGTGATGATGTGCATGGCACAACGATGAGCGCGGTTTGCTCCGTATCGTTGCAGCCACAGCTCGTGCTTGTGTGTGTCGACCATGAATCAGATATCCACGCGCTTATCCGCCAAAGCAGCGTTTTTGCCGTCAATGTGCTGCACGAGGGACAGGCAGATTTGGCGATTGAGTTGTCTCACAAAGGCACGCCTGAACAGCAGGCGGCTCACCGGCTGGAAAACCTGCCACACCAGAATGGCGAAACGGGCGCGCCACTCCTGGAGGACAATCTGGCGCACGTGGAATGCCGTGTTGAGAACACCATCGAGGCGGGCGATCACACGATTTACGTCGGCTCTGTCGTTGCGGCGGGCGCAAGTCCGCACGCTGATCGGCCATTGCTGCACTATGAAGGTCAGTACCGATCGCTAAGTACGGATAGATAGCATCCAACTTTGTTGACACCGATTCCGTTCCTACCTACAATTTGAAGTCGCGCCCCTTACGGGGGACGCGGGGTACTTGTGCCTGTTTTCGTGTTTGACGACGCGGATTGTTGGAACGGTCTCAGCCCCTGCCTGTCACGGACATGGGATTGGGCTGAGGAAGCCAAGAGAAGTAGCGGAATGCGTCTGCCCGCGCGCGTGCGCAGCGGGTATGAACAAGAGGAAGTAACGGGATGCCGACAGTCAATCAGTTGGTGCGGAAGGGTCGACAGCGACCGCGGACGAAGTCCAAGGCGCCCGCTCTGCAGGTAAGCTACAACGCGCTTACAAACAGAGTTGTGCGGAATCAGCCGTCGCCTCAGAAGCGCGGTGTCTGCACGCAAGTCCGGACAATGACGCCCAAGAAGCCGAACTCCGCGCTGCGCAAGATTGCCCGCGTTCGATTGACAAACGGGACAGAGGTCACGGCCTATATTCCCGGCGAAGGACACAACCTCCAGGAGCACTCAACGGTGCTGATCCGGGGGGGTCGTGTGAAGGACCTTCCGGGCGTTCGCTACCACATCATTCGCGGCGCTCTGGATTCCGGCGGCGTTAATGGCCGCAAGCGAGGCCGCAGCAAGTACGGAGCCAAGAGAAACTAAAGATATGTCACGACGTCGACGGGCGATCAAGCGCCCCATCCTCCCCGATCCGCGCTATGGAAGCGTGCTGGTGACCCGATTCACCAATCGCGTCATGCAGCGCGGCAAGAAGAACACGGCCCAGAGTATTGTCTACGGCGCACTGGCAAACATCGCCTCCAACGGGGATGACCCCATTGAGACTTTTGAGCGGGCAATACGCAACGCGACGCCGCTGCTGCAGGTTCGGCCGCGGCGTGTGGGCGGCGCGACGTACCAGGTGCCCGTCGAAGTGCGCGGCGAACGCGGTCTGACGCTGTCCATGAGGTGGATCATCGATTCCGCCCGTCAGCGAAGTGGCCGCCCGATGCTCGACAAGCTGACGACGGAGATTGTGGAGGCGGCGCAGGGACAGGGCAACGCGGTCCGCCGCCGTGAAGAAATGCATCGAATGGCTGAAGCCAACCGCGCGTTCGCGCACTACCGTTGGTAAAGCTGACTATCTAACACAGCGCAGGGGAAAATCTGAAATGGCCACCGACTTACCACTCTCCCAGATCCGAAATATCGGCTTTATCGCGCACATCGACGCCGGAAAGACAACAGTTTCCGAGCGCGTTCTGTATTTCACCGGTCGGACTTACAAGCTCGGCACCGTCGATGATGGCACGGCCGTCATGGACTGGATGCCGCAGGAAAAGGAACGCGGCATCACCATCGTGTCCGCAGCAACGACCGTGGACTGGAATGGGTTTACGGTCAACATTATCGACACGCCCGGGCACGTCGATTTCACCGCGGAGGTTGAACGCAGCCTCCGCGTTCTTGATGGTGGCGTGGTTATTCTCGACGCCAACGCGGGCGTCGAGCCGCAGTCAGAGACTGTATGGCGGCAGGCGGACAGATACAACGTGCCGCGAATTGTCTTCGTCAACAAGATGGACAAGATTGGCGCGGACTTCTTTGCGTCGGTCGACTCAATTCACGTCCGCTTGAACGCCATCCCCGTCCCTGTTCAGATTCCATGGGGCAAGGAGGATGATTTCCGCGGCGTTATTGATTTGATTCGGCAGGTCGCCATTACCTGGGAGGACGCCGACGGCGCGACGATGTTGGAGCAGCCGATTCCGGATGAATTGGTCGAAGACGCGGCCCGTTACCGCGACGCGATGGTTGAACGCGCCGCTGAGCAAGACGATGAGTTGATGGTCAAGTACCTCGAAGGTGAGGATCTGACCGAGGACGAGATTCGGCGCGGTCTGCGCGCCGGAACGGTCAAGATGGCCATCTATCCGGTGTTCTGCGGCACGGCGCTGCGGAACAAGGGCGTGCAGCCGCTCATCGACGCAATTACCGACTATTTGCCTTCACCGCTGGACGTCCCGCCGGTACAGGGAACTGATCCTCGGAACGAGGAGGTTGTCATTGAGCGAGCGCCGGATCCGTCCGAGCCGTTCTCTGCCCTCGCATTCAAGGTCGTCACAGACCCGTTTGCGGGCCGTCTCGTCTATCTCCGCATCTATTCGGGGACAGGCAAGGCGGGGGCGACCGTCCTCAATACGAGCCGGCAGGGGCGGGAGCGTCTTGGCCGCCTGATCCAGATGCACTCTAATCACCGTGAGGAACTTGAAGAGGCGGAGGCGGGCAATATCGTCGCCGCCGTCGGACTCAAGGACACGTTCACCGGCGATACGATTAGCGCCGTCAACAGCCCGGTCCTTCTCGAATCCATTCGCTTCCCGGAACCCGTCGTTTCTGTGGCTATTGAGCCGAAGACGCGGGAAGAAGAAGAGAAGCTGGTGGACGCCCTGGTGAAGCTGGGGCAGGAGGATCCGACCTTCCGATCGTCACACGATCTGGAGACGGGGCAGACGGTCATCTCCGGCATGGGCGAGCTGCACATTGAAGTTATTGTCGATCGGCTCAAGCGTGAGTTTCGCGTGGACGCACGGACAGGCCGCCCTCAGGTGGCGTACCGCGAAACGATCACGCGAACCGCGCGGGCGGAAGGCCGCTACGTTCGGCAGACAGGCGGGCGCGGTCAGTACGGCCACGTCTGGCTTGAGGTTGAGCCGCTGGAGCCGGGGAGCGGCATCGAATTTGTGAATAAGATTGTTGGCGGCGGGGTGCCGCGGGAGTACGTTCCCGCCGTAGATCGGAAG
>DAOUHQ010000006.1:0-14556 GCA_034428515.1 Dehalococcoidia bacterium | reverse complement strand
GCGCTTTACCTCATCATCGTCGAGCGGGATGAGCTCCTTGGCGCGCTCGCGCCCGATGAGCAGGTCGAGAATGCTCTTGCCCGGAGGCGCACAGGAAGGCAGGTAGACGGTGCGGTTCAACAGGAGCGGGGTGTCTTCGTCCTCTGGGTAGAGCGCGCCATGCCAGCCGGGAGGGAGCGGGGAGTGGTCGAGGCCTATCACCATCCGGCAGCCGGTTGAGTAGCTGACGGTGCTGAGCGCGCGGCGTGTCTCTTCCGGCAGGCCGGGAATGAGGCCGGGGACCTTCGTGCCGGGGACCGCGCAGATGACCGCGTCGGCCTGGATAGTCTCGCCGTCCACGACTACGCCGGTCGCCTCCCCGTCCGCGACGACGATTCTCCTGGCGGGGGTCGACACGCGAATCGCGTCGGAGCAGGCGTTGGCAAGCGCTTCGCTCAGGGAGCCGATGCCTCGCTCGGGCATGTAGACCCTGCCGGAGTGCAGCATCGTTTCTCCGATGTACGCCCGCATCAGCGCTTGGCCCGCGGGCGCTGGATCGCCCAAGATCATTTCGAGGGGTCCCCTGAGCGTCACCCGGCGACTCTTGGGCACGCCGAGCCGCTTCATGTAATCGCCGAAGGACTCGTCGTCGTCGATTTCGGCGAGGGGGCTGTCACCGGCGAAACTCATGTATGCCGCTTGGCGATGAATCTGCCGCATCACCTTGAAACCGGACCACATGCCTGAGGGCGAGAGGAAGCCCATGGTGAGGGCCGCACGCAGGTGCCGTAGGAAATTCCAGGGCGATTGTTCCGGCGTCGTGGTAACCCACCGCCCGTTGCGGTAGTGGCCGAATTTCATCATCGAAGGCACCAGCGGCAGTCCCAACTCCTCGCAAAGGCGGAATGCGGTGTCGTAGGTGGCGGTGAAGACGAATGCCCCCATGTCCAGGGAGAACCCGTCCACCCTCTCGCCCTTGCCGCGTCCCCCCACACGCTCCTGAGCCTCGAGCAGCAAGGGTGTGATGCCCCGTTTCATCAGCGTGTAGGCGGCGCTGAGCCCGGCGAAGCCCCCGCCAACTATGACGACCCGCTTGGCGCTCATGTGCGCAGCTCCCTTCTTGTCTTGCGTGGGGCGCAGGCCCCTGGTGGGTGCTAGTGGACTCGTACCACTGACCTCTTCCTTGTAAGGGAAGCGCTCTAACCCCGCTGAGCTTAAACTCCTGCCTCAGCCGCCTGCCGCGAGGTCCACAGGTTTGCCGTGCGGCGTGTTCAGATAGGCCCTGCGCCAGGTCTCCTTGCGCTCCGATCCCTCCGCCTCCGATACGAGCCCGCGCTCCCGGCATAGCCGCTCCAGCGCGCGCAGCCAGTGCCGGTAGTACGTATCGCCCACGTCCGGGTCGCCTTCTTGCTGCGCCGCGCGTATCTCCCCGCTCAGCGTCGCGGCCCACTCGTCCCACGTGAAGTGGCCCGCGCCGGAGAGGTGCACCGCCAGCGCGAACGCCGACGCCTCCCAGGGCTCTGCAAAGGCCGGTCTGCCATCGTCATCCAAGGGGATGCCTCGTAGTCCGCCGATGCCTCCGGGAGGTTGTGTGCCCGTCATGGCGCAGCCTCCAGGTATTCCTCCCAGAGGTCGACGTACACGGCACTGTTGACGTCCGCCGACTCGCCCCAGAGCTCACGCGCATCGAAGCGCACGCTGTAGAGATGGCGCCCCTCGACCACGCCCTCCGCGCTGAGGTCCGGGTACACCTGCGACCCATAGTGCTCGTCCACCGTCCCGACGCGGCCGCGGACGTAGCGCGGCTCGCGGGTGTGTCTGTTGGGGTGGCGGTTGCGGGCCCGCACGCGGTCGCCCGGCATGAACCGGGCCGGCGCTGGCGCGGGACGGCGATAGCTCGTGATCGTGAACGGCATGGCCCGCACCCGCTCGGCGCGCATCACCCGCTCCAGGATGGGCCCCGAGGCGGCCGATGACGCCCTGCCCGTCCGCAACTCATCCTCCGAAACCAGACCGGATTCAACCAGTTGCTTCTGCAAGGCCGCGAACCAGATCTCGTAATAGGAATAGGCGAGGTAGTCTTCGGGGCGCAGTTTCTCCCGGGTGTGGCGCACCATGTCCAGGTTCCACAGCCCGAGGCCCCCGATGAGCCGGACCATGGCGTACACCCGGCCCTCCCACTCCTCGTGGAAGACCGGCTCTTCCGACTCCGGCTCGGGGCGCACCGGCCCGAATCCCTGCATCCCGCCGAGGTCATGGACTCCGTTCATGGCGTTCCCGTCGTCGCGGGCCGCTGCGCCTCCTCCACGCCAATCATGGAGTTGCGGGTCACGAGGTCCCGGAGTTCCCCCTCGCTCCAGCCCTCCGTGCCCGGAGGACGCTGGGGGAGGACGAGGTAGCGCATCTCGGAGGTGGAGTCCCACACGCGCACCTCCTTCTCGTCCCTTATCTCCGAACCGAACTGCCGCATCACGCCGCGCGGGTCGGCGACCGCCCGTGCCCGGTACGGCGCGGACTTGTACCACACCGGCGGCAGACCCAAGAGCGGCCAGGGGTAGCAGGAGCACAGCGTGCACACCACGAGGTTGTGGACGTCATCCGTGTTCTCGACGACCCGCACCTGTTCGCCCTGTGAGCCCACGTAGCCCATCGAGGCGACCGCGGCGTTGGGGTCATCCAGGAGCCAGCGCTTGAACTCCTCGTCCGCCCATGCCCTCGCCACCACGCGCTTGCCGTTCGACGGGCCGATCTCGTCCCCGTACAGCTCGATGAGCGCGTCAACCGCCTCCGGGTCGACCAACCCCTTCTCCACGAGGAGCGACTCGAGCGCCTTGACGCGCAGCTCGATGTCGGAGGGCGGCTCGGTGTGGTCGTGGTGGTGGTCGTTGGTCATGACGTCGCTCGCGTACTCCGTGCTTGCGGCCAGAGTGTGCCGTTCACCGCCCCGCCGGTCAACGGCGCGGAAGAAATCTGCTGCGTGGAGGTCCAGTCTAAGTCCGGGGTCGCCGACGCCGGGAGCGAGATGCCGCCGGACGATAGCCTCGGGAGTCCGCCTTCAGCAGCGCGGGACGGATCCCGGCAGGTCACTTTCCTATAGCAATGCCACAACTCCGGCGTCAGGATGTATGCTAGGCGGGATTGAACCCAATGGATCCTTCTCATGACATGACATAAGGGAGGTTCAAGCATGGGCACCATATCCGTGAACCGGCTGGCGGGTCTGTCCCTCATCTTCGGGCCGCTCATCGCCTTCGTCTTCTTCCTCATAGAGCCGGGTGGACTACTCATAGACAGCGCCGACGTGTCAGACGCGGTTGGCTCCATAACGGCCAAGGGTGACAACGCCGCGCTGACCAATGTAACCAACATCGGGATAATCCTTGGCCTGGCCCTCATCCTCTCGGGCCTCTATGCGCTCATGCGGAACGTAACCTTGCAGGGCAACGGCAAGGCGCTTGTTCAAATGGGCTTCTTCATGGTCTTCGTCGGACTGACCGGTTGGATTCTGGCCGGCGGCATGGATTTTATTCTGGCCGATGCCCAAACCAGTGACCAGATCAGCGGAAGCGTTCCCGTCTACTACGCCGGCTCCGCCCTCCTTTACGCCGGTGGGATTACGCTTGGGTTCGGCGGCTTCATTTTCGCGTTGGGCCTGTCCACGAGAGAGGACTTCAACGGAACAATCGCCCTGTTGGCCGCACTAGTCAGCCTGGCCGTCATGATCTTCTTCGTGATAGCCATACTCCACAACGACGGCCGCGACACCTTCATCACCCTGGCCCGGGGCTTCTACGTGCTCCTGGTTATCTGGTATGGATATCTGGGCTTCGGACTGATGAAGCGACCCGATCCCGACCTGTGGCAATAGACAGAGGGTCTAGGACTCTCTCCAAGTCATCCAATTGCTAGAATCCCCGCGACTCCGTGATGCGGATTCGCAGCTACTCTTCGGCACCTGCGTCGACTAGCATCTCCACGATCTCCACTTGCCCAGAACGTCGCGCTACCTGGAGAAGATGATCACCAGCGGCATCTTTCGTGTTCACGTCCACACCTGAGTCGATAAGAACCCGCACCATATCGGCGTCGCCGCGCCAGATTGGTTCTCGTAGAAGGGGGTTACCATCGGCGTCCGTGGCGTTTACGTCCGCACCTGAGTCGATAAGAACCCGCACCGTGTCGGCATGGCCGCGCCAGATTGGTCTTCGTAGAAGGGGGTTGCCATCGGCGTCCGTGGCGTTTACGTCCGCGCCCGTGTCGATGAGGCCTCGGACAATGTCGGGATGGCTCAGCGAGATAGCATGGCTGAGTAGGGGGTCACCGTTAGCGTCGGTCGCGTTCACGTCCGCGCCCGCATCGACGAGAATGCGCACAATTTCGATGGTATTACGGATCTCCTCCTGCAAGAGTGGCTCGGCCTCTCCGAGCGACACGCCCGGATCAGAAAGAAGCCTGCTAGGGCTGTGGCCAACGACCGTGAAGAGAAGAAGCTCGCCATCAGCGTCTGCCGCATCTACGTCCGCACCTGCGTCGACGAGTATCCGGACAACGTCGACATGGCCGCGCCAGATAGCTTCGCGGAGAAGGGGGTCCCCTTCCGTGTCCGTCGCATTCACGTCCGCCCCTGCGTCGACGAGTATCCGCACAGCGTCGGCATGGTCGCGCCAGATGGCTTCGTACAGCAGAGGGTCACCATCGGCGTCTGCCGCATTAACGTCCGCACCTGCGTCGACGAGTATCCGCACAACTTCGGCATGATCGCGCCAGACGGCTTCATGCAGCAGTGGGTCACCATCGGCGTCCGTCGCATTTGCGTCCGCACCTGCGTCCAAGAGAATCCGCACAATGTCGGCGTGGTCTTGCCAGACGGCTTCGTGCAGCAGAGGGTTGCCAGCGGCATCCGTCGCATTCACGTCTGCGCCCGCGTCGATGAGAATCTCCGCAATGTCGACATCGTAGCTGCAACCCCGCCCTACCGGCGCGAAGATAACAGGGGCCCCACTATAGTTCGTCGTGTTTGGGTCGGTACCCTCGTCTATGAATCCTTGCACAGCCGCGACGTTGCCATCTGATACCGCTGAGCCTATGTCCGTGTAATCGGAAGGTGAGGAATTCACAGGCGGGCAAACCGGCGACCAGGTACCGCCTTCACAGGCCACCATCATCAACAGGGACAGCACACAGACTGCCAATGTCAGGAGCGCACTTGACAATACTTCGTGTTTAGGGTTCCGGCCGTTCAATTCTGCTCGAACAACATGCCCATATATGGAAGTATGGCAAGGATCCAATCACACTACGAACTTCAGCCTACAGCCAGAGTTCGAAGACGGTTCTGTCTATCGTCAAGAGTGGTGAGCTAAGGCGTACCGATTTGCGAACTTTTCGCTGGGAGGTTTCGATATAGAGAGCGGGGAATGGATCGGCAATCTCGGTAGTGCTAACCTCAAGCCCACCTGAGCAGTCTGGCTGATTCAAGGTCATCTACATACGTGGAACTCAGCTATTGTCCCACAGTATTATTAGGGAATCCATGGTTACCACCAAGTTAAGATAAATGCGGGGGTGTTCAGTGCGTAGTTTTGAGAGCAGCGCTCTGTTGTCATTCCAGACTTCAGTCTTTGAAAACACTTCGTTCCAAGGCTCGTTTGTAATCAGCGAGCTCCCTTCGGCCAGAATCTTCTTAAAGACCCCGACATTGCGCTCGGCGACATCTTCATTTTCATAGACAAAAACCAACACCGTGTAAGAGCCATCCTCATCATGCCCGACGCCCGTCCCAAGTAGGATGTATTTGTCCCGCCCTCTGGATTCCTCTGGTGAGGCCATTCCAACCTCAAGCTCCGCCACATCTCTGCAGGTCCGCGCCGGTAGCATCCTTCTCCGGGGCCTGAATGCCATGTGCCTCTCGCATGCGCTTGTAATCGTTCAAATACACGGAATGCCAGTATGTCCCGTCCGGCGGCAGCGGGATGAGCCGCAACAAGCCCGCCAGTCCCTTCTCTAATGTGGCTGAGGGAGGGATGGACACACTTGCTGTGGGCGTCGCAACGCCCCCGTTTCCCGCGCTCGCCGCGGTGGGCACGGATTCCGGCGAGGGCTCAACTGTGGCCCCTCCAGCTTGCTCACGGATGGGAAGTTCCGAATCTCGCGGTCCTTCCAGCTGGTTGGACCCGCAGGCCGTCAGCAGCACTGACAGTGCCAGCGCCAAAGCCATACGGGACAATAGTTGCAGCGTTGTCGCTAAAGAAATCGGACCCTATTCCGCCCCGGATGTGAGGATTTCGAGGATTTCCGTGTGCCCTCGCCATGCCGCCTCACTGACTGCGGTATTACCATCCGGGTCAGCCGCCAGTGGATCAGCTCCGGCCTTGATCAATACCCTGACAACATCTGCATGTGCCCGCCATGCCGCCTCAATCAATATCGGACTATCGTCAGCATCAAGGGCGTTGGGGTTGGCCCCTGCATCTACGAGGATTTGTACTATCTCCGCATCTCCCCGCCACACAGCCTCATATATGACAGGGTTCCCATCCGAGTTGCGACCGTTAACATCCGCACCCGCGGCGATCAATGCCCTCACTGCATCGGCATTTCCTCTCCAAACGGGCTCGTTCAGAATGGCGTCCCCCTCAGCGTCCGTAGTATCCGATATCGAAGCCCGTGTGGGCGTGGGACCGGGAGTGGGCAGGGGTGTCGATTCGGGGATCGATGTGGATGCCGGTTCGGGCGTCGGCTCGGGGATCGGTGTAGGTGTAGGTTCGGAGTCGGACATGATGAACACCACCACCAGTAACGCCGCTATGAGTCCGAGAAACAGGAACAACGTGACTGCAATAACAGGCTTAGACAAGTTCATTCAGACCTCGCTTTAGCGATGTTGTTCATAGGAGGTCCCCCCTCCATGTTCGTTTGACAGCTTTTCAGTGCCTTGGGTACCGTAGGGTCAAGACTCCGCGGCAAACAAGTACCAAACGCCCTGAATGATCGGGGCATTTGCCCTATCTAGGGCATCAAAAAGCTCGTGGCTCGCGCGCCAAGTGCCCTACTCAGTAAACTTGCGCCGCGCCAGCAGTAGAACAGGAACACTGGAGCTTGGCTGCCAATACCTTGCCGGGCCGTTACTGTGGAATGGTCAAGCCCCTGCTCCGCGGAATCACACACGTTACGGTCGCGCCGCCCATAGCGCCCCTCTTTTCGACGACAAGGCGGCCTCCCAATCTCAGGGCGTACCCGTCCATGTTCTCGAAGCCGTGACCGCGCTGTGCATAGTCGCTGGGAAGCCCTATTCCGTTGTCTGACACCGACAGCCGCACCTCCTCGTTCTCACACGCCAAATGGATCGCCACGCTGGTTGCCTGGGCATGGCGGTAGGCGTTGGTAAGCGCGTTGTGAGCGATCGAGAAGAGCAGCCCCCTAGTCTTGGTGGAGAGGGACGGCTCGACTCCACTCTGCGTCAACTCGCAGGGCACAGACGTGACGTTGGTGAAACTGGCGGCGTGGGATCTGAGAGCGGAACTCAACTCACAACCCTCGTAGATGCCGCCCATGTTGATGGGGTGTCTCAGCTCCCAGATGGTGGAGCGGGACAGACGGGAGGTCGCCTCGAGGGTGGCGGTTAATCCCGGGTTGGTGTCTCCGGCCTGGGCCTTGGCGGTGTCGATGCCAAGCCCGATCATGTACGCCGATTGTGCTGTGCTGTCGTGAATCGACTGCGAGAACTCGACCCGCTCACGCTGTAGCTCGCGCTCGCGCTCCACAGCTTGCCTCCACCTCGCTCGCTCGAACTTGGCGATGATATTTACAATTGCGGCCACTGTATACATGACACATATCCTGGCGAGCAGGGTCCTCTCCTCAGCCGCACCAGTGTCGATTCCGTCCCCAACTGTCAGACTGATGACAAGATACAGAGCGGCCACAAAGGTCGCGCAGGCCATCGTTAACCAAAAGGACGAGAGAATCACCGCGTACCCGGCCAGCTGGGGGTAGTAAAGCAGGTACAAGAAGTAGTGACTGAATCCCCCGCCTGCTGTCACAGCAATCGAGAGTATGAACACATCCACCGTCGCGTTTGCCAGAATCCAGCTCCGCGTCACGGCCCTATTCGTCGCCAACCGGAAGTGCGTGTATCCGTTGAGGCCTACCAGAAGCAAAAGTGCCGGCACATACACCACGTAGGCTTCCTGCCGATCCACTGGCCGGTACGCCCACAGCACGAGACCAAAGGCGACTATGAGCCAGCGTGCCCAGACGAAAGTCCGGGCAATGAGTCTCAAGCCATCCGGGTCGTCGTCGCGACGTTCCCAGCCGGTCATGCCTAGGACACCTGCTGCTGTCGTGACCAGGTGAACGCCGCGGCTTAAGTGGCGCTTTGGACTGTCTCCCTTTCCGAACACTGCTGATTCTCCGGGCGTCTTAGCCCCAACTATTCGGGTCGTAGTCATCCAGCAGCCCGTTCCGAGCTGTCCAGAGCACCAGACCCTGCATAGACGTGACGCCCACCTTTTGCTGGATGCCGTAGATGGCGTTTCGCACAGTCACCGGCCGAAGTCCCCTCTGTTCAGCTATCCGGGCGTACGTCATGCCCCCAGCAAAGGAGACGAGTATCTCCCTCTCCCTTGTAGTCAGCCCGGCGGCTTCCGCCGCATCTCCCGCTTCCGAGACAGATCGGACCGCTGCAACCACGCCCCGCACAAGCTCAGCGGGCAAGCGAAGCTCTCCGCAGAATACGCCTCGAAGCGTCGAAAGAAGCCGTTCCCTGTCGGTTTCCTTCTGAAGATACCCGGTTGCACCAGCGGCCACCGCCTCCAGCACTGCCGTTTCCTCGTTTGCGACTGTCAGCATCACGACACGCGTCTCCGGGGCGGCCTCAATGATATCGCGGCACGCCTCCACCCCGTCTTTCCTCGGCATCATGACGTCCATCACCACCAGGTCTGGAGACACCTCGGCCGCCACTCTGACTGCCTCCTCGCCGTCCCCCGCCTGTCCCACAACCTCGAACTCCCCAGACTGCTCCAGGACGTACTTCAGCCCCTCCCTAACAATGGAGTGGTCGTCAACCACCAGTACCTTGATGCGCTCGTTTGATTTCATGCCAGCCTCCTCTCAGCCCGAAATCCCGACGAGGGTTACGCACCCCACAAGTGCGCTACTAAGATGGTGTTTTACGTCTTCCATTGTTCCCCGTCAGGACCGTTTCGTTCATCCGCTGGTGCCACAGAATCGGATAGGAGATCGGCCAAGACCTGCTGTGTAAGTCGTGAAGTGGGTCGGAAAACGCCTCTCCGATACGCGCTCGAGGGACGGAAAAATTCGAGTCCCCCGAAGGGTCTAGCTACGACCTGGTGGGCCGGACTTGACGGTAGACAGAACCGAGCCGTTTAGCACCATATCCTCGGCGCTACCGCCGGGTATCCGGCTGTCGTCCGGCATGGGGACGGTGTACCGGACAACAGCCTTTCCGGGCATGATGACGATCTCCTTGACGAAGGTCTCGATGAAGGACCAGCGCTCGGTCAACTCGCTCTCCCTGAGGAACTCGCTCATGTCTTGGGCGTAGGCCGCAATGGTCTCAACGTCGTCGAGGGTCTCCCTGCGCTGGGAGAGTAGATCTCTGGCCTCCGACGCCGCTGCCTCCAGGCGCTCCTGCCGGTCCCTGTGCTCCCGGATGCGGTCAGAGGCGTCGGTCATCTCGACGCTGTCAGTCGACTCGATGTAGTGCCAGATTCGACCCAGCTTGCGCTTCACGTCCTCAAGTTCATCCTCGATGGTCGCCAGCCGCTGACGCTGGTCGGCGGCCACCCCGTCCATCCGCTCGTCCACGACCTTCACTAGGGCTCGGATGCAGCCAAGGCAATGACCGGAGAGGCTGAGTGATCTGTCCCCACTCCTACTATGCGCGAACCAAAGAACTCACGGTGTCCGGGCCACGCAGTGCCGCTGGGGACCGTCACCCCGCAGGGACTCCCGCTGCCCTGAGGCGGGCCGCCGCCGGAAACGTGGTTACTAAGTCGTGTCCTGAACGTTTACGGTGTGTGTCTCAACCGAGTAGGTGTTCTCAGTACTCTTGCCCACGAAACCGATACGTATGGTGAGCGTGCGGTTGGTTATGGCCTCGCCGTCGTCACGAATGGTATAGGTGACCGTGGCGCGGGTGGCGTTGCTCCCGAATTCCGCTGCGTGAATCTGGATGATTTCGTCGGAGTTGTCGAATGAGTCACGAATCTCCACAAGAGCCGTACTCTCGCCGTCTCCTGTATTCGTGCGGCGCACGGTGATGGTGATGTCTTGCCCCTCCCGTGCCGAGCTGGGCACGGACATGGTGTAGTGGGGGAAGGCGGTGGTCGAAGGGTCCTTGAATCTTGGGGTCGAGACCCTCACCTGAACCGTGTTCGCGCTGGCGCCGTGGGAGGACACGCTCCGCATTTCAAAGGTGTACGTTGTGCCCGGCTTTAGCCTGCGCACTTTCAGGGCCAACTCATCGTGATGCATTATCTGCGTCTCTTCATCATCGACGCGATAGTCGTTGGAAGCGGGCAGCCATGGCTCGGAGGACGGCACGCTCCTGGCCTCCGCGACACGGTACTCGTAGCCGACCACTGCGTTGCCGTGGTCAACCGCCGGTTGCCATCTCAGCGTCACGTCCACGTACGCCACCCTGGCCGGGACGTCGTTCACGCTGACGAGCTCGGTGTACGGCTCCGTCGCGGTGGCGCTGACCGAGGCTGGGGCGCTGGGCGGCGAAGGAGGCTCTGTGGCGGCGCCGGGGACACAGCACGGCGTGGCCTGCGTCCGCTCCGTCGGGCCTGTCTTGTTGTTCCCGTTTACGGCCCGCACCTCGAAGGTGTAGAGCTCACCGGCAACCAGTTCCTGGACGAAGAAGAACCGGTGGGACACCAGGTGGGACGGCATCTCCTGCCATGCGGCGTCCGTCGGCACCGTGCTGCCCTCGGCGTACCGGTACTCAAACGTTCTGATGGCGGCATCTCCCGGACGCACCGGCGCTACGAAGCTCACGAGGATTTCGGAGTCGCCGCGGGTCACCGCGGCCAGGCCCCGCACGATGCTGGGCCGGGTGAGGTCTTCCGGCGGCGTGCCCTGGACCTGGGTTCCGGGACCCACCATGGCTCCCCGCACCGTCCGCAGCTCGATAGTGTAGAGCACATTCCACTTCAGGTCGGTCAGGGTGTGCGTAGTGGTGGTTGCGTCGCTTCCCGTCATGTCCGTCCAGTCCGGGCTCCAGTTGCTGTCGGACGGGTTCCTGTAGCGGTACTGGTAGCCGGTGATGGTGACGTCCATGGGGTCAGCCCAGCTAAGGATGAGCTCTCCGGCGCCGCCAGGCGCTGCCGAGAGCATCCGTGGAGCCACCAGCGCGCCCCTCGGCGCGGCCTTCACGTCACCCTCCTTGCCGGGCTCGATCTGTCCGCTCCTGGTGTACACCGGGCGTATCTCGAAGGTGTACTCCAGGCCGTTGGTCAGGCCACGCGCCGTGTAGGACGTGGTGCTCGCAGTGCTACCCGGGACGTTGGTCCAGTCCGGGTTCCAGGTGGTGTCCGCGGTGCTCATGTAGCGGTACTGGTACCGGGTCAGTTCGCTGTCGCTGAGCGCGGTCCACGTCAGCGCCACAATGCGGTTGCCCGGCGCGGCGGTGAGGTTATCGATGTCGGAAGCAGGCACCACGTTGCGGTTGGAGAAGCTGTCCGCCTCGTTCCCGGCCAGGTCCCTGATGGGGCTTGCGCCGGGCTTGGTGTAGCTCACCGTTGTCGTTGCACCTCCTGAGATAGCGCTCGCCAGGGTCAGCGTCACAACGTTGCCAGTAATGGACACGCCCGTCGGAGTCGGACCCGTGCCCCCGTCCACGCTCACGCTGAAGGCGGAGGCCGCCGGAGCCGTCGTGTTCAGGTCCTCGCTGTAGACCAGGGAGAGCATGTCATCGTCCACCTCGGCCTCCTCCAGGGTGGGCTTGATGGTGTCCACCTTGTGGCCCTGCAGCGGCGACTGGCTGCTGTGGTCCAGGACTGCGTCCTCCCGCTGGTCCACTTCCGTGACGCTGTACTCCATCTTCCCGCCGTTGCGGCTGAGAGTGTTTGCGTTCCACGATATGCCGTCCCTGTCCTCGCCGTCCGCCGCGGCCACGGTGTAGGAGAAGACCAGCGCGGTGGTCCCCGTACCGGAGGCGTATACTGCCTGGCGGCTCGCCCCGGCCAGCTCGAACCCGAGCTGGGGCGTGCCGCCGGCCGTGTCCACTGCCACCGGCCCGGTGAACGTCACCGTGAAATCGATTGTGGCGCCGGAGCGGTAGTAGCCGTTGGTCGCCGTGGAGGTGACCGCGATGCTCTGCACCGTCAGCGGGTTGTCGTTGTCGTTGATTCTGACCGTCGTCTGGGCGGTGGTCCCCTTGTTCACCGCCGTGGGCAGCGTGCCGAAGGTCAGCTGCACCCGCTCCCCCTCGTCGTCCACAGGGTCTTCCGTTGCGGTGAAGGTGAAGGTCTTCTGAGTCTCCCCGCTGACGAAGGTCACGTCGATTGGGATGCTGTAGTCCGCCGCGCTTGCACCGCCCTGGCCCGCCGCCACAATGGGTATGACCACCGTCCGCAGCGGGTCCTTGTCCAGCCGGACCGTCACGTTCACCGTGCTGCCCTCGGTAACGGTGTAGGACGACTGGGCGAACTGCACAATCACTTCAACGGGCGGGACCGTGATGACGGATTGGTTCGTGAAGCCGTCGGCCTCCTTCCCGCTCAGGTCCTTGATGGGATTGTTGGACGGCTTGGTGTAGGTGAGCGTCACCGTCTGCCCGGGCATCACCGCCGGGGAGAGTGTGAGGGTCACCACACGGCCCGCGATGGCCACGGCGGACGGATTGACTGCTGTGGCGCCGTCAACCGTCACGTCGAAGGCGGTGACGGCCGGAGCCGTCGTGTTCAGGTCCTCGCTGTAGGTCAGCGTGAGCGCGGTCTCGACCACCCTCGCCTCCTCCAGCGTGGGCTTCTCCGTGTCCACCCTGTGGTCGGGCAGCGCGTTTTGCGCCACGTGATTCAGGACCGCGTCCACACGGTCGGCCACGGTCGCGGTAGTGAACTTGATCGTCCCATTGTTCCGGTCCAGCGCGTTGGCGTTCCAGGAGATGCCGTCGTGGTCGTCGCCGTCCGACGAGGTCACCGTGTAGGAGAAGACCAGCACCTCCGAGTCCGAGCCGCTGGTGTACGTGGCTTGACGCGTCTGCCCGTCGATGTCGAAAGCCAACTGAGGCGTCCCGTTCGTCTCGTCCACCGTCACGTTGCCGTTGAAAGTCACGTCGAACGTGATGGCCTCGTCGACTACGTAGTAGTCGCCCGCCGGCGTCGAGCTCACCTCAACGCTGGACAACGCCAGCGTGTCGTTGTCCACGATTGTGATAAGCGAATCTTCGCTGCCTGTCATGGGGCTGATCTTGGCGTTGACACCTTGCGTCATGGAGAGCGCTGCGACGAACGTCTCGACCCCCTCGTACTCGGTGTCCTCCTTCGTATTGACCGTGACTCTCTTCGACGCTATGTAGCCTGTGGTGTGTGCCGTCCAGTCACCCGGTTGGACCAACACATTCTGTGAGACGTGGTCATAGTCCACGTTTATGGTGGCTGAGTCCTCTTCGGTAAGAAACGCCACTCCGATTTCGTCCCTTGGCTGCGCCACGCCCGTGTGGGCCACAAAATTCACCAGGATACTCACGCTGCCGCCCTCGGTCACCTGGTAGCTAGCCTGCCCTTGGGAGAACGTCACGTAATTTCCGGAGGCCGGCACCTTCAGCGCCACCTCCACCGCGTTGTTGGGCGCTAGAGCGGGAAGGTAGCCGCTGCCTGCAACCACCGTTAGGGTGACTTGCCCGGCGGTGTTGCCCGTGTGGTGCGGCGTAAATGTACGGGTGTCCTGGTTGGCGCGCACTGTGGAGGTATTGCTGGCGGTGTATACCCCGGAAACGGAGTAGTTCACAACCAGATCGGCGCCGGCAGTGTTGGAGCGGGTGAGCATGAAATCGGCGTCCGCGAGGTCTGGCGTCCAGTCCGTGTGCATCGCACTGATGCTCACGCGCGGGATGGCGCTGTTGTTGCGCACGAGCTGGTCATAAAAGCTGCCGGCTGCGTTGCCCCCGGCGTCCTTGATCCGGCTGGATGACGGCCGGCTATAGCTGACCATCACATTCGTATCGTTGTGGGCGATGAGACTCGCCAGCTTGAGCACCACCCTGTTCTCAGTCACGGTCACGCCGTTGGAGGTGGCCAGGTCCAAATCCACCTGGCTGCCCCCCAAGGGGGTTGCCACCACTGTGAAACTATCTTTGTCGGGCGTGCTCGACGAGTCCAGGAGCTCATCGAAGGTGATGGTGAGGGTCAGGCCGTCGGCGGCCAATACCGCCGCGTTCCTCTCCAACTCCGTTGGGCTGGTGCTGTCCCTCTTGGCGTTCAAGACGTCCAGGTTGGTGAAGCTCGCGGCCTCCTCCCCCGACGTCCTCGTGATTGGATTGGTGTTGGGCTTGGTGTAGGTGAGCTTGACATTCCGGTCCGACGACGACACCGACGTGGCGGAGGT
>DAOUHQ010000005.1:0-22134 GCA_034428515.1 Dehalococcoidia bacterium | reverse complement strand
CGTTTACATTCGAGACAGTAACCTCGACGTCTAGCGTGGACTCAAGTTTGCCGTCCGACGCTGTCACAGTCACTTCATACACGTTGTCGTTGTTGGCATCCCGCGGATTCTCATAGTCCGGCGGGGAGTTGAATGACAACACGCCCGCCACGTCTATCACGAATTGCGCCGTGTCCGTTCCCGCAATATCCAGTGTAAATTCGTCACCCTCCGGGTCATTGGCCGTGTAGGTTGCCACAGACACCATGCCATTCTCTGCGTAACTGACAGTGGCAGGGCCGGTGACGAGGATGGCCTCGTTTACATTCGAGACAGTAACCTCGACGTCTAGCGTGGACTCAAGATTGCCGTCCGACGCTGTCACAGTCACTTCATACACGTTGTCGTTGTTCGCATCCTGCGGATTCTCATAGTCCGGCGCCGAGTTGAATGACAACTCTCCAGAGTCGCTTATCGAGAATCGCGCCGCGTCTGTTCCTGCCACGCTCCATGTCACATTGCCACTATCTAGATCAGCGACCGAGTAGGTCGCAGTCACACCTGTCCCGTTCTCTGTGTAACTAGCCGTTGCTGGCCCAATGATGGAAGGCTCAACATCTGGAGGGGCTACGGAAATCAAGACCGTCACAAAACCTGTCGCCCCAGCCTCATCTGTTGCAGTAACAATTACGCTGTAGCTGTCTTTCGTCTCTGAATCCGGCAACGCCTGTGCGCCAACACTAATCTGCCCGGTTAGAGCGTTTATCTCAAAGTAAGACGCATCCTCTCCTGAAAGGGTGTAGGAAAGATCATCACCATCACTGTCCGTCGCCGTAACGGAATCGCCAACGTCCGTTCCGGCCGGCGCCTCCTCCGGCACCGTCAGAGTGATGGACGTCGAATCGAACTCAGGAACAGCGTTTCTGCCAACTGTCGCGCTGATTTCCGAAGCTGTAGCCCCTACTTCGAAGTTGTCCTCGTACGAAACCGTCGATCGCAGAATGTAGCCCTCATCATCCTCCACTGGCGTATACGAATTCCGAGTCGCTCCATCAATTCGCTCGAATTCATCGTTCGTGTTCATGGCTCGATGCCATCTCCATCGGATGCGACCGGAAACACCATCCTGATCAGAAACCGTCGCGGTGAACGGCACTCCAACGAATGGCCTGGCAAACGAGAAGGTAACGACCCCCGGATCATCCGCATCGGTTAGGCGTATCTCGACAGGCAACGAATCGCTCAGGCCGCCCTGATCCGTAACAAGTGCGCTGAGATTGAAAACACCTGAAGTCTCGTAGTCGAGAACGGCACCGGGGCGCACACGAATCTGCCCCTCGTCGTCAATGTGGAATAGGTCTGCATCTTCTCCTTCCACTGAGAATGTCCTTGAGTCCCCTTCGTCAGGGTCGGTAACAACGAGTGCACCGCCCACACGCCGATTTCCAGATGCGTTTTCTTCTACTGAGAATTCCGCGCTTTCGAGTTCAAAAGCCGGCGGCTCATTGACATCCGTCACTCTGACGATCACTTCGACCGAGGCATGAGTCAGTTGATCAGTCACCGACAGGCCGACCTCATACTCGTTATCGCGGTTTCCGTCATTCGGCCGTTCGAAGTTCTTGGCCGTCTTGAAACGCAAGGTGCCGGAACCATCTATGGACAGCCTCCTTGCATCAGTGCCATCTATTGACCAGGAGATCGTCGAGTCGGACGCAGCATTCGCCACCCGATACGTGGCTATAGCAGCGGTGCTGTTCTCGGGAAACTCAACGGTTGTGGGACCTTCGATAGCGAGGGATTGCCGTGCATCCAGCGACTGCGCCAAAACGGCTTCCGTAGGAACGATGACCGGAGCTGTGCCTGAGATCACTCCTGCCGTTACCAGCAACGAAGCGACTAGTGCGGGATTCGCAATCACCCGCGTGAATTGCCTGAACCCGGAAATCACTCGCGACGCGCCAACCTACCAATCCAACGTGGCACCTAGGCCACATTGGTCCCCATTCCCCACTTCGGCTCCGCAGGGCGACCGACAAGGAATCATGAGTAGTACAATCGCGCTACAGTTCATACCATATGTACCATGCATGCTCGATAAAAGTCTATATGTCGCCGCACAAAGGGATCGATTAACCTAAACTGTCGACAACGCCGAAGTCGCGATCGCAGCAATCACCCTTCCTACAAGTTCTCGCTGTACGTCATTGGTTGTTTGCGTCGAATCCCACGCTTAACCAGATTCGCAGATCGAAGTGATTGGTGGCTTCGGAGTCTTGATGCACTTGGCTTGGCGCGTGGGCTACAATGAGGTCAGATGCAGCGCACAGAGGGCAAACATAAGAGGGCACTGGGAAAGTAAACAACGATGGCGGCGGGCGTACTGCCGTCGTTGAGAGTAGGGGGGAAGACATGCCGCTACGTTTCGCTGAAGAGATTATTTTGCTCCTCCTGAACGACGATGACGGTCGCTTTGCCCGCGTGCCGAGCTGGTCTATGGACTATGCCTTGGCCGGGGCAGTCTTGATGGATCTTGCCTTAGACAATCGCATCGACACTGACCTGGAGCGACTGGTGCTTGTCGATTCCACACCGCTTGGCGATTCGTTGCTGGATCCGACGCTCGCGGATATTGCCGCAGGTGAAGAGCGGAACGCTCGGTACTGGGTAGAACACACCGCTAACCGCGCAGCAGAAATCCGTGAAGAGGCCCTAAATCGGCTGGTTGATGGAGGCATCCTCGAACGCAAGGATGACCGCTTCCTTTGGGTGTTCCAATCACGTCGCTACCCCATGGTTGACGGCAACGAAGAGCGCGAGGTGCGCCTGCGCCTCATGAGTATCCTTTTCAGCGATGAGATTCCTGACCCGAGAGATATCGTCTTGCTGAGCCTGACGGACGCGTGCGGCATTCTGCGCGGTATGTTGTCACGCCGTGAGCTTAATAGCGCCGCTGAACGAATTGAGCAGGTGCGGAAGCTAGATCTCGTCGGACAGGCCACAACACAAGCAATCATGGACATCGAGCAGTTCGTCGCCACCTCCGTGCAGCGACACATCTACTAGGACTTAGCTGCAGGAGCCAAGCTCTAGGAAGCCCTGACTCCGTTTCTTCGGGCGGAAATGCCATCAGCCGGCCCTAGCAGGCTTAGTGCGAGCGCGCCGGTGTGCGGGTCACGGTAGACTACCGATTCGACTCCATAGGCGTGTCTGACGGTCTCAGCAGTCAGAACGTCTTCCGGCTTGCCTGCTGCGATCACCCTGCCCTTGTTGATCAAGGTCAGGTAATCGCAATGACGAGCCGCCATGTTGAGATCATGCACAGCTGCGATAGCCGTCGCGCCATCCCGGGTCCATTCCCGAATAAAACCAAGCACACGCAACTGGTGAAGGATATCCAGGTTGGAAGTCGGCTCATCCAAGAGCAACACACGCGGCTGCTGCGCGAGCGAGCGCGCAATAAACACCCGTTGACGCTCTCCGCCGGACAGCGTTTCAAGCGTGCGCTCCGCGAACTGTTCCGTATCGGTAAGCCGCATGACCTGACGCGCGATATTCTCGTCAGTTGCGCCCTCAATCTGGAACCGACCCATGTGCGGATACCTGCCCATAAGCACAAGCTCAAGGCATGTGAAACCATGTGCTATCGGCGCAACTTGAGGCACAAGCGCAATTGCACGGGCTCTTTCACGGGGGGGTATCTCCCTGAACGTTCGTCCATCAAGATACCGTTGGCCATCTGACGGCTCGATGACCCCGGCGAGTGCGCGCAAGAGCGTCGATTTGCCCGCCCCATTGGGGCCGATCACACCCACCAACTCACCCTGCTCCGCGCGGAGGTTGACACTATCCAGCAATCTCTTGCCGTGAATCGTGTACGTCAGGCCCTCCACTGAGAGCGAGGCTGCGCGCACTGCCGTTGTCATCGTCCTCCCTTATCCTGCAACGCTGAAGGTCTCTGCCGGCGGTTCGGAAAAATCACCCGGCCACAGGACGCGAGCGAGGTCTTCAGCCCCCCTGATATTCCAGTACGACAATGTCGTGAAATGCTTGCTCTCGACCACATAAACGCGGTCGTCCCGAATTGCGGGAACCTCTTGCAAAGCTTCCTCAGATCTCAACCGCTCTTGAAACTCCACGGCACCGAATTCCACGGGCTGGGCGATGACAATGACGTCCGGATTCATGGCGATTACACCCTCGAGGCTTGTGGTCTGGTTGCCCTCGACTCCCCGATCTGCCGCCGCGTTAACTCCCCCGGCCGCCTCGATGACTGACCCTTCGGTCGAATTCGCTCCGGCCACCCACAGATCATCCGAGTAGCTGGTCAACGCTAAGACGCGGGGTTTGCTCTGCTTGGCACCCGTGACCGCAATAAGAGCCTCATGCCGATCTCGCACTTCTTCTGCGAATTCGAGCGCGCGAGCCTCTTCACCCAGGATGTAGCCCACCAAGAGGATGTTATTGATTCGCGCCTCAGCGTCGTGATGCAACTGAGTCTGAATTGTCGGAATCCCAACACGGGTTAGCGCCTCAACACCATCTGCTGAGAAAAACGGGCTTGTCACGATGACGTCCGGAGAAAGCGCGATGATTGTCTCCGGGTCACGTGTTATCTCCGGCTTGTCTTGCACTAGCGACGCAACGTTCGAATACGTATGGTTCTTCGTCGGAGCACCAACGCCAACCAGTCGGATGGCGGGCACAATAGCCAGCACCATCTCATCGTGCCCAACCGACGCCGTAATGATTCGTTGCGGCTGGGTAGGAATCTCAACGATGCCGTTCAGGCCCTCAACCTGTCTCGGCCAGCTGAGGTTGGTGGGATCGACAATACCGGGAACACCGGTTAGTTGGCCTGTCACCGGCGGCGGTGAAGGAGTCGCTGTGGGAGTCGGCGCGGGGCGAGGTGTCGACGCGGTCCCGGATATCTGGGCAGCAGTTGCCGTGGGCAGGATGACATCGACTGCCGGAGCTGTGTCAGGCGCTGCTCCTCTCTGCCCTGCCGGGCCTGTGGAGTCACACGCAATCGCTAGAACCGCCAGTATGGCAAGCAGGCCAAGGATAGTGATTCTGCCCGAGATCTTTTTCACTACTTATCCCCCTTCTCTAATCCCGCGCTTTCGGATATCTCTGTGCATAACTCAGAGCGAGTACCCTCGCCCTTTGTTCTGGATGAGTAACAGAATGAAGAACGGCGCGCCGACGAACGCGGTCAGGATTCCGACGCGCAGTTCTGCAGGCTGAATGACCGTCCTTGCCACCGTGTCGGCAAGAATCACGAAGACTGCCCCGCCCAGTGCGCTCATGGGAATGAGCACACGGTTGTCCGGCCCCAGCAAAAGCCTGAGAATGTGCGGTGTCACCAGTCCAACGAACGCTATAGTTCCACTCACGGCAACGGCCACGCCCGTCACCATCGCTCCCACCACCAGGAGCAACAAGCGCACCGGTACGACGTTTACTCCGAGCGAGCGGGCCTCATCATCACCAAGCATGAGCAGGTTGAGGTCTCGGGCCATTACCATGGCAATGGCGATTCCCGCGAGAATCGGAGGCAGAGACATCAACACGTGCTCCCACGCCCGTGAATCCAGACCGCCTGCCAGCCAGAAGAGAATCTCACGCAACGCGCCGTTGTCCGGCAACAGGATGACAATCGCCGATACAATCGCCCCCAGAAACGCGTTCACTGCGATACCCGCCAGCAGCAGCGTTGCCATCGAGAAATGCCCGCTGACCGTAGAGATTCCATAGACAACGAGTGTGGCTATCATCGCGCCGGCGAACGCGGCGAGGGGCAATGACATGAAGAAGAGCCCTGCGGCGCCTGTCGCAATGGCAATGACCGCGCCAAGCGCCCCGCCCGCGGATACGCCAATGATTCCTGGGTCAGCCAACGGATTGCGGAACAGTCCCTGCATCGTCGCGCCTGCAACGCCGAGCCCCATGCCAACGGTCGCGCCCACAATGATCCGCGGCAGGCGAATCTGTTGAATCACTAACTCGTGGGTTCGGGAAACATCGCCAACGTCAATGCCAAGGAATCCAATGAGTATGGAGGCGACGCTGCGTACCGGGATGCTGACAGGCCCGACGCTCAATGAGATGAGCACGATGAGAAGAATGGCGAGCGCAAGGGTCAGCGCGCCGATAGCAAGGCGGGTGATAACGCCCGAACGGCGATAAGTGCCCCACGCCGGGATGCCGGCAACTCGCAACAAAACAACCCTCCGGCTGCTCCGCTGGAGGGTTGAGTCTCACGCTGTTAGGGCTTGCAGCCCGGCCGGCTGAGGGACCCTCTCTATAGCGGAGAGAGTTCACCTTCCGTCCAGGCAGGTCTCCTGGCTTGCGGGTATCGATCTTGCGCCGGGCCCTTCCCATCGCACCTGCGACAGTGGGCGTTCGGCAATCAAACCCCGCTTACAGTGGCGCTACCGCGGCGGATTTTCACCGCCTTCCCTATTCTCCCGGGGCGGGCACCTGAACGGGCAGTGTTTATCTGCTTTTCAGACGAAGACTATCCCACCGTCTCTCGGGGTGTCAAACCTAGCGACAACGGTAAGGCTGTTGACTCACTAAAGGGCTGGGAAGCTGCGAATCTAACCGCCTGCAGCAGCCATCACCGCTTCCGCAATGCGCGCCTGGGTTTCTGGAGTCAGACATGCCGCCACAGGCGATGTGGCCGCATCAGCAGTCATCATGTCGGCCGTGAATGGTACCTGGAGCATGAGGTTGTAGGTATCTTCCCCAACGGCGGTGCGGACGCATTCCACCTCCTCTGCGGAAACCATGTCCATGATGTCCGCCACTAAGAGCGTCGGCATTGCCGGCTCCGGTGTTGGTTCAGGGATGGGGGTGGCAGTTGGTGTTGCTGTGGGCAACGGTGTAGGCGTGGGCGTCGGCTCAGCCTCACAGGCTCCGAGCACGGACAGTGTGGTCACGGCAATTATCAGCAGAACCGTCATGGGAACTAGTTGAGTTTTCACGGTTTCCGCGCCCCCCTCTTATCGGTTTCCTGTCCCTGAATTGTGCAACCAATCGGATATTATCTGCAACCATTGACCTCGCGGCGACGTGGGGTGGGTTCGGCGCGGTGTGCCGCGGACCTGCCCCACCGTGTCTTGTTATGTTTTTCACTAAGTAGACGAGAAAAGCGGCCAATAAGGCCGCTTTTCTCTTGTTTAGCTGCGTTTTGCGTTCGACGACGAAAAGACTCGCGGAGTCCTGTGTCAAGTCGTTAGTTGCACTACGAGGTTGAAAAGCGCGCGGCCTCCTCTGAGCCGCCGGTGGCGTCGCCCTCGCTGTAGGAGTGCGCTCCTGTGCCGGCGAGTCCCCCGCCCTGCACGATGAGGTACTCGTCGCGGATCGGGCGACCCTCGAACCAGCACTCGAGAATCTCTCGCACGCCGGCGGCGTATCGCGCCTGCGCGGACAGCGATGTGCCAGAGGTGTGCGGGGTCAAGGCGTGGTTCGGCATGGTGCGCCACGGGTGATCGTTGGGGGCCGGCTGCGGGAACCACACGTCGCCCGCGTAGCCCGCCAACTGACCGCTCTCCAGCGCGCGAGCGATGGCGTCGCGGTCGCAGATCTTGCCTCGGGCGGTGTTGACGAGGTAGGAGCCTCGGCGCATCTTGCCGATCAGCTCATCGTTGAACATGTGCTCGGTCTCCGGGTGGAGTGGGCAATGGATGCTGACGACGTCACACGCGGCGACGAGCGATTCCGGAGTCTCATGGAAGGTGACGCCAAGCTCCTCTTCGACCTCAGGCGGGAGGCGGTGTCGGTCCGTATAGTGGAGATTGACGTCAAAGGGCTTCATGCGCTTGAGGACTGCGAGGCCGATGCGGCCCGCGGCGACGACGCCGACGTCCATGCCCTCGATGTCATAGGATCGCGAGACGGCGTCCGCGATGTTCCAGCCGCCGCGCACGACCCATCCGTACTGCGGAAGATAGTCGCGCACCAGTGCCAGCATCTGCATAACGGCGTGCTCGGCGACGCTGATGCTGTTGCACCAAGTGACCTCCGCAACGGTCATGTCGCGGTTGATGGCCGACTGCAGATCGACGTGGTCGGAGCCGATGCCTGCGGTGATGGCCAGCTTGAGGTTAGGCGCTTTGGCAATCCTCTCGGCGGTCAGGTACGCGGGCCAGAAGGGCTGGGAGATGACGACATCGGCATCGACGATCTCTCGCTCGAACACGGAGTCGGCGGCGTCCTTGTCAGACGTGACGACGAACTGATGGCCCTGGGACGTGACGAAGCTCTCCAGCCCGAGGCCGCCAGAGACGGAGCCCAGGAGCTGGCCGGGCGTGAAGTCGATTGCGGTTGGGGACGGCATGGACTGGCCGTCCGGGTATTGGCTGAGGGTGGGAATCCCGTCCCTGGCGTATTGGGGCGGAAAGCCCTGCACGGGATCGTCATAGAGGACACAGAGTACCTTTTGTGCGGCGCCGCTCGTCATCATTCACCTCCCCGGCCCCCGCCGGTTTTTCGTTGCTGTTGTCCGCGTTCGTACTGTACCGCTAGAGGTGGACGACTCGCAATTAGGAGGCAGTGCCTCCGGCCAAGGCTCGCGATCAGCATTGGTTTGCGTATGAGGTTGGCTTGCCGCGATCAGGCTATGGCGGTCAGGGACGGAGAGCTTTCGGCGCGGGACAGGGTGGGCGGGGATTCGAGGTTGGGTGACGAAATAGAGGCTTCAGATTGGGCCTTTTATTTCTATGCGCACTGTAGTTTCTGCTTGACCGACCCTGGAAGTTCGTTCCATGCATCGGTCTCTATCATCGGTTCAATGACCCTCAAGCTGAGAACATTCATTGGCCCATCCGCGTCCTGTTCCCTTAAGAAATCGCGCAGAGTTCTGACATTCCGAATCTCTTCCTCATGCGCTTCTTCAAGCTCTGGTGGGGGTACGGCATCCTTCAGAGTATCCAGAGCCACGTCTATAAGGTCGGCATACTCCCCATGGGTCAGAGACGCTAAATCGTCAGACCCCAAATTAATCAGCTCCCCGGCTGCACATCGCTCGGCGGCGTATTCCTCGATGGTCAATGGCTCGGCTGCTGAACTACAGGCGGATCCCAGAGCAGCAACAACGAACACTACAAGGATTCCAACGATGACACCATATTTCCGAAGCAAAGTGGATTGGAAAGGATGAACCATACCTTCACCAGATCAATCTAGCATATAGGTAGAATTTTGCAGCAGAGGACGTTGAAAGTGTGTTGGAGTTGAAGGGGGATCTGGGTAAATGAGACTTCCGGACTCGTCCAGGATGATGGGGAGGTAATCACCGAAGTAGGGTTTGTTTTTCCAGTCTGGTGGGGTTGGGGTAGTCATGGGTGTTGTTGCCAATCGAATTTGCCGCCAAGAGCCTCAATGGCATCTGGTGTCTTGATGTATGAAACATCCAGCATGCGACACACATTTGGCAATGGTATGCGTCGCTTAGCTTCATCGTTTCTTTCCTCGTTGGTGATCACGATGCCGCCGTGGACTTTGGCGTAGGCTGCCAGCCAAGGATCGGCGACTCTACCAAATTCCTCTTTCGCCGCGATTGTGTATTGTTCTTCTCCTTGCGCCCACGTTTGCGTTTGCCTATAGGTTGCGATAACAGCCGCATCATCTGTGCTGGCAAAGAGCGAGCTACGCATTGATTCGGCCCAATCAACAAGTCCTTGCGGGTTTAGAATCTCGTCAAATACCCTATCAATACTGCGTAGCCTTCCCTCATGACACCTAGCCTCGATAAACTGCCAAACGCCAGGGAATTGATCTCGCCGGTAATTGTCTCGCCAAGCAGCCATAAATACATTTGCGTCTACAACGAATAACTCTAAGCCCGGCTGTACCAAAGGGAGGTTTGTCACAGGGGCAGCTCCATGCTGGCGGACATACTGTCAAAGGTGGAACCCTTCAGGCCCGTCAGTCTGCATGCCTCGGTGTAAGACAAGCGACCTTCCCCAACCGCACGTACTATTGCAGTGGCGAAGCGCTGCCCGATGCGGCCCCTTTGCGTATACCAGAAGTTTCCACCCTTGCTGTCCTCCTTACGTTGTCCCCCCCAATTGGCTCTCTTATATCCTTCATAAAACTCTTCAAATTCCTGCCACTCAATAAACCCAATATCAAAGGCTCTCCGTGCAGCCATGACACTGCTCACCTTGAAGTGCTTGGCAATGGCGTCATATCGTTGGCTAATGCCAGTAGAGTTATTCCAGACATCGCGGAATTCTCCCTCGGGAACCAAGAATTCTGCCGCGATTCTGTCGCATTGTCGCTCTGTCAGGTTATCGGACGCACTCAGGCGCTCGATCCTCGACAATCCGGTAGCGCCTAAGAAGACATGGGCAAGTTCATGAGCCAGCGTAAAAATCTGAGCGGTCTTATAGTCGGCATTATTTATGAATATCAAGGGTACGTACGGATCCACTAAGGTAAAGCCCTGAAATTCGTTTGTGTCGAGTTGACGGTGTGTGTCATTCCCCACCACTCCATTGAAAACCAACAAGATTCCAGAGGAGGCAACACGTTCTTTCAGTTCATCTAATGCTTGTGTCCAAGTTCGTTGAATTGACGCCCAGCCATCAGATAGGCCTAGCTCTCCTGCTATCGCAGACGCAACCGAAGAGGGTTCTGCATCGAGACTATATTCGCCCACGAACGGAAGGGGGAGCTCTTGCTGATGAAGGAGCTCCTCTATCATCCACATTTGACGACGCTGCATGAGGTATACAGTCTCGAGCAAATCTGGACTAGGCCTCTGCAACCGGTCCTGATCTCTGCTGCGGAAGTCAGCAATGGGAAGCGTTTCATCAGGGGGTTCTTCAAGATACAGATACCCAGGTGGAGTATGAGTCACCCTTGCCAACGCATCAACTTTGGCTGTAGAAATGCCCCCAGTAGATTCCCACCCCGCCACGGCTTGCACGGACACCTGCAACTTCTTGGCTAGGTCAGTCTGAGACAGATCCGCACGCTGCCGCGCCCATGTGAGCACGGATGGTTCAAGGGTGATTTGCGCTAAACGCCGTGCCATAGCGCACTAGCATACCACTGTCAGCGATGAAGGGGCACATTAGGAACTTTCTTCAAATCGCATATGGAACGGGTTGTCCCACCCTCGCCCTCCCCATCAAGGGGGAGGGGATACTGGATTCCCGTGTCAAGCACGGGAATGACGGTGGGGTTGGCATTGACCGGAATGGGTGGCGCGGGGATACTGATTGCCGAGGTCATGCTAGGCGGGGAGCCAGCGGTGCCCTGTACTCGCAATCCGCTCTAGCGAGGCTGAATTCCCTCTTGAGGGCTGTGGTCCGAATGACGCGAGGCGCTCAAACGATGTTGATGTTCGGGTCCCGTGCGACGAAGACGTCTGAATCTCGCCAGGTCCGGAAGGAAGCAACGATAAGGAATGTCCTTCGGGCGCCGCGGGAGCGCCTGGGCTGAGTCGCGTGGTCGTTTCGCCCATACGGTATCCAGTTCGAGAGGGGGTGCATGGCCTCTTTTTCAGTTCTCTCACCCCCGCCCTGGCCCTCCCCCGTCAAGGGGGAGGGGATTCCGCAGCGGGGGGATATGAGTAGCCGGCGCGGGGGTTCGGATCGGCCTCGGTTGAATAAGTCGCTTGGGCAGCATCTGCTGGTCAGCGAGGGAGTGCTCGACGGCATCATCGAGGCTGCCGAGCTTTCGAGCGACGATCTTGTTGTTGAGGTGGGGCCGGGCACGGGTCTGTTGACCAAGAGGCTGCTTGAGGCGGCGGGGCATGTTGTCGCGGTGGAAATCGACGCGGGCATGGTGGAGCAGGCGCGCGTGATGCTAACCGAACACCAAAATCTGACTCTCGTTCATGGCGATATTCGTGAGCAGTCGCCGTCGGAGTTGACTGCTGGAAAGCCGTATATCGTTGTCGCGAATCTGCCCTATTACGTGGCGTCACCGACGATCAGGTTGTTCCTCGAGGCCGAGCATTCTCCACGGCGGATGGTGGTGATGGTTCAGCGGGAGGTGGCGCAGCAGATGACGGCGTCACCGGGGAAATCGAGCCTGCTGACCATCGCGACGCAGTTGTATGCGGACGCGCGGACGGTGCGGCGCGTTAAGCCAGGGAGTTTCGTGCCTGCGCCGGGTGTGGAGTCGGCGGTGGTGCGGTTGGACGTGCTGCCGGAGCCGCGCATCGCGGAGGATCTTCTGCCGCAGTTCTTCCGGGCGGCGCGGGCAGGTTTCAGCGCGCCTCGCAAGCAGCTGCGCAATTCATTGTCGAACGGGCTTGGAGTGGATGCCGCGCCCGTGGACGCGGGGCTTGCGGCGGTGGGGATCGATGGGCGGCGGCGGGCGGAGACGCTGGCGATTGAGGAGTGGGCGGCGATCGCTCTGGTGATGCAGCGATTCGTCATCGATGGGCAGAGTCGGGCGTCATGATCCACGTTACGGCGAACGCGAAGATCAATCTGAGCCTTGAGATCATCGGGCGGCGGGATGACGGTTTTCATGAGTTGATATCCGTGATGCAGGCCATCGACCTATCGGACGAGCTGGTTGCCCTGCCCTCGCCGGACGGTTCGCTGAGCTTTGAGTGCAACGACCCTGCCCTGACGGAAAGCGATGAGAACACGGTGATGACGGCGGCGCGGTTGTTGCGGGAATCGTTGGGCATCGAGCAGGGGGCGCGGCTGTTGTTGCGGAAGTCGATTCCCGTTGCGGCGGGGCTTGGCGGGGGGAGCGCAGACGGTGCGGCGGCGCTGGTGGCGCTGTCGTTGTTGTGGGACGTGCCGGTGCGTCGGGAGCGGTTGTTGGAGATCGGCGCGGCGGTGGGTTCGGACGTGCCGTTCTTTCTTGGGGAGTCGGCGACGGCTTTGGTGGAGGGGCGGGGGGAGTCGATCACTGCCCTGCCCTCGATGCCGGCGGCGTGGGCGGTGATCCTTGTGCCGGAGGTTCCGGTGCCTTCGCCGAAGACACGGGTGTTGTTCCGGATGCTGGATGAGTCGATGTTTGGCGGGGGTGAGAAGACGCGGCGGCTGCGGGGGTTGATCGAGGAGGGGGAGCCCCTGCCCTCCATTCTTCCTTATGTGGCGGCGACGAATACGTTCAATGTTGTGGCGGACCGGGCGTTTCCGGGTATCGGGCGGTTTCGGGAGGCGTTGGCGAGGGCCGTGGCGGGTGAGGCGAACGTGAGTCTTTCGGGCGCGGGGCCTTCGCTGTATGCGGTGTTGGCGACGCGGGAGGAGGCGGAGCGGGTGGCGGGCGCGCTTACGCAGGCGGGGTTGGCACCGATTGTGGCGGGGATGGCGGAGCGGCCGTTGATGGTGTTGGAGCGGTGAGGGTGACACCCGATGGATTCCGGCTTTCGCCGGAATGAGGGGAAATACTCTACGACGGGGCGGTTAGGTGGCGACCTGGGCGATTTGCTGGCGTTCTTGTTCTTCAGAGTCTTTTTGCCATCGGGGTGGGACAGCGAACCACAGCGCGATGGAGCCGATGATGAGCAGGGCCGCAATCACGTAGAAGGCCACGGTGTAGGAGCCTGTGACGTCGAAGGCATAGCCGACCAGCGGCGGACCGATGAGGGCCGTCGGGAGGATGAGCAGGCTGAGCAGGCCGAAGATTGAGGCGAATGCTCGTATGCCAAAGGTCTCCAGCGGGAGGAGGGTCATGAGCGACCCCATACCGCCAAAGGAGATGCCGTAAATGGGTACGAATACCAGCCACACATATATAGATGTGCCCGCGTTGATGAGCACGATGATGCCAATCGTCTGCATGAAGAGGCTGGCCACAAAGACCTTTCGCGCGGCAAATCTGTCCGCAAGGTCTCCAAGCAGGAGTTTGCCACCCATGCCGAAGACGGCCAGGGCGCTGAGCACCCATGCCGCGCTTGTGGAGGTCATGCCCTCGGCCTCAAGGTGCGGGATTAGCTGAGTCAAGACTGACTGATACGGGATTGTCGCCAACAGCAGCCCGCCTGTCAGGAGTACAAAGGGTTTTGTGCGGATGGCGTCGCGGGCCGCCATGCCCTCTGCGACGGCGGTAGCGGGTGGGGGGTCGGTTCCCTGCTGGATTTCCACCGGCCGCTTGGGGGTTTCCCTGATTGTTAGGGCGATTAGTGGTATCAGCAGGGCGATGGTGACGCCGAAGATGAAATATGTGGCGCGCCAGTCCGTGAGGTCGATTAACGTTCTTGTCTGGGCGGAGAAGATGAACCCGCCAAAGTTGGCTCCCATTGCGGTGATGCCGACGGCGCGGCCTCTCGCCTCGGTGAACCAGATGCCGATGAGCTTGCCGACGGGGAGCATGATCGCGCCGGGCATTCCGGCGTACATGATGATGTTGAGGACGTAGAACTCCCAGAGCTCCGTCATCCATGGTCGCGGCAGGAAGCTAAGCGCCAGTAGGAGATAGGAGAACATCATCACGCGCGATGAGCCGAATCGGTCCAGGATGGGGCCGGCGATCGGGGCGAGGAGGCCGGTCATCGCGAAGAAGGACAGGGATACGTTGACCTCGGCGCGGGTCCAGCCGAACTCCTCCTCCAGGGGCGCGACGAAGACGCCGTAGGAGTACTGGAGCATGCCGACGGTCAGGGTGAAGCAGACGAACAGGACGCCGGCGATGACCCATCCGTAATGGGGCTGATAGTTCACGAGCGGTGCGCCCTTCCTCTTATGCGGTCTGCGCGCGCGTGGTGACACGCCCAGATTTCCGTTTGGTGAGGCACGTAGAACGGATGTGAGGGTTGGAACCACAGGAGGGTCGTATGAGCCATGCCCCAATGGTATCCCAGCGGCCGAGGCCACCGCCACGCACTCGGCCGCGTACCTGCTCTCCCATGTTTGGGCTGAATGCTACGATTGTGGCATGTCCTCCGGGGGCCCGTAGCTCAGTGGCAGAGCAGTCGGCTCATAACCGATCGGTCGTAGGTTCGATCCCTGCCGGGCCCATATCATTTGGAAGGCCCTTAATGTGGATCCCAAAGAATTCCAGCACGTGGTAACGCTTGAACCACCCGGAGTGCCACAGGGACACTTGCATAACGAACTATTCTCTGGTAAACAGTCCCGACGGAGAAGACTCGTTTGCGAACCTGTACGATCGGTCCAGGAATGTCAGGGAACTTAGGGCGAGATATACACAACATTTCGCCGTCATTGGGCGGGAGACTTTCAAGTGGTACCGTCACTCGTTAGTTAGGGGGCTTTGTGGTTGTCGACAATATTTTCGAGCCTGTGGCATAGTGGCATTCGTAGCGAGAGGAGCGAGGGCTAGCTAGGTGGCTATTGTTCGCGACGTATTGCGGGTGAATATTGTCCTGCTAGGCTTGGGATTGCTTCGGGACGCCGAATCGATTGCGGCATTCTCGGATGCTGTGGCAAGTGATGTCCTCTTGGATGAAGACGGTCTGATTATTGGAGTTCCAAGCGGCAGCGGAGATTCTCAGGAAGGGGTAGAGTTACCTCGCGAACAGATCGGCATCGGATTGCTCCCTGATCGGACGATCTTTGAACGAGAGTTTCCGACGAAACACAGCTTGCATCACCTGGCCGATGTCTTTGAGAGCGCCACCCAAGCCTCCCCCAGGAAACAGGGGGCCCTCAACGCCTGCGGTTACAACTTGGAGTTGGTGTACGAACAGACCTCAGGAGACCCTTCGCTAAAGTATCTTGCAAATCGGCTATTCAGCCCAAGCATGTCTGTGCCGGCAGACCTGTCCTTGGTGGGTGCTACAGGACAGCTTTTCTTCGATTCGTCGGTAGGACGCTGGGCCATTAGGGTGGAGCCTCGTTTCAATGATTCCAGTTCTTCACGGGTGTTTATGAGCGCAAATCTTCACCGGGTAGAAACGGCGATGCCGAGCTCGACTGATATGCTGCAATCCCTTGAAACCTTCTGGGAACGAGTCCATCATATGGTCGCGCAGTTTGACGGAGGCCAATAGTGACACTCGCAAAAGCAGCTAGGACGAGTGGGAATATCAACCGCCCTAGTCAGGGGGTTGATTCACCTGAGGATATTGAACGTCGGTATCCGTTCTCTGAGGGCGGACCGGGAACATTGCCATCTGGGTTCGATCCGACGCCAATTCCGAGGGGCGCGATCATGTTCACGGGTCAACCGCCGATTGGAGGCCTCTCCTCACAAAGAGATTATCTACTGGGAGGGCGGCTGCTATACCGGATTTCTTTCACATTTGACCTCCAACCCCGTACGGCTAATCGCTTGTGGCAGACGACCCACTTTGGTATCGCCAATGAAGTAATGGGGCAGTTCCACCATCCGGACACCTCAACTGTTTTGCCTAACGAGGAAACTACGTGGCCACACTTCAGTCTCTCCTCTGTATATGTCGTATCAGAAGACCCACTGGGTATTCGGGAGCGACTACAGGGATTCAAAGATCTCAAGGATGGCTGGGCAGACGGGATGCAGCATGCAAGTGAGTGGGGGCAAGGATACGGAAATGCCCTAGATCCAGACGGGGTCGATTGGTTGGCCAAGGTCATGGCTTTGCATTACAAGACTAGCTTGCCGAAACCATACATCTATCCGATACCCGAAGGTGGAATCCTCTTAGAGTGGTCTCTCGGCGACAATGAAGCCAGCCTAGAAATCGACCTTGAGGAGCATAGTGCGGAGTGGCACTGCTTGGACGTGCGCTCAAATCGCTCCTATGAACGGCAGATTAGTCTTGACGAACCCACATCGTGGCAATGGCTAGCTGCTGAGATTTCCCGTTTGGAGTCCCGTTCCGCGTGAACAGTAGCACCCTCCTACTTCGACAAGTTCATCCAAGTTTTGTGGAAGACGATCACGTTACTTGGTGGGCATTTAAACCCGGATCGGAAAGCAGGCGAATGCTCTCGACCTACGACGGTGACCAGATTACGGCGGAAGAGGCTTGGAATCATTACACGACAGCGTCCAAGAATGAGTCCGCTGGAGTCTCTGCCATTTCTGTAGGCGAGTGCGAATCTCAACAGCGGACTGTCATTCCGGACCCTGATGAATTCCAAGAGCATGTGAACATAGATTTTACAGACCTATCAAACAGCGGAGTAAAGGATGTGGCCAAGATATTTGCCCGCCTAGCAAATAAACGTGGCTGGCGTTATCAACCGCCCCAAGATTCTGCTAACAAATGACCCCCTCCAACCTTATCCCGCTCATAAGCCCTCCGGTTTACAATGGCTCGCCGACGTGCCAACCAATTAGGAGACATCTAATTCCCGGCATTGTTGCCTTAGTGAGTTGAGTTAACGTACGAATAAACATTGGGAGCCTCGAGGTTGTAAGCGACCGGATCCTGGATTGTTCCCTTTAGAATTGGTCTGCCTCCATCTTGTAACCACATTTTCCACCGAAACGTTCGCGGTATCATCCCCTTAGGCCGACTGGGCGGCCGCACTCGTGCGCAACGGGGCTGAGCGAATGGGACCACCCTTCGCCTACGCTCAGAATGACAGAGAGGAGGCCGCCCGGTGGGCGGCACTGGATTCCCGCTTTCGCGGGAATGACGAGTGGGGAGCGCGGGGGTAGTGGCACCTCCACCCTTGCCCTCCACCATCAAGGGGGAGGGATTTGTTTTGGCCATTCGACAGGCTCTGGGTGAACGGTGGGGAGAGGTGGGTTGGGCTGGGCAATTGAGTCTTTAGATTCTTCGACTGCGCTCAGAATGACATGGGGGGCGCACCGGAATGACGGGTGGAGGCCGCCCGCTACCCACATAGGGCAGTCCGGTTGATCGTCGTTAGGTTTGCATTAGTTGGATCAGGTTGCCGCAGGTGTCGTCAAAGACTGCGATTGTGACTTCGCCCATTTCTGTTGGCTCCATCGTAAAGGCGACGCCCCGTGACTTCAGTTGCTCGCACTCTGCATGGATGTCCGTAACGCTAAAGGACTGCGCCGGGATGCCCTGGTCAAAGATGCCTTTCTGATATTCCTGTGCTACCGGGTTCTCATTCGGTTCAAGCAGAAGCTCGGTTCCATCCGGGTCATCGGGCGAGACGACGGTAAGCCACTTGAATTCCCCCACAGGCACGTCATTCTTCTTCACAAAGCCGAGGGTCTCCGTGTAGAACTTCAGAGCCTTGTCCTGGTCACCTACGAAAACGCCGGTGAGTGTTATGCGCATATCCGGCCTCCTTTTCTTCTCAACGTGTCACTTGAGCCATCGGTCCATGACAGCCCTGAGGGGTTCATCGTTGAAGACAAGCATCCGATACTTGCCACGCTTTTCTGAGCTTACGAGCCCCGCCTCCTCCAGGAGATCAATGTGCTTGGCCAGGGCCTGCCGGGAGATGGCGACTTCATGCCGCATGATCAAGCGCGCTGTGAGCTCGTAGAGCGTCTGCTCGTTGCGCTCAGAGAGCTCGTCCAGCATCAACCGTCGTGTTGGATCCGCGAGTGCATTGAAAACCAGGTCTGTATGCATGTACACAGACCATACGCAACCGCAGAATTGCGTGTCAAGGGGCGATTTCCCGGGCTGGCAGTTCAGTCTTGGCAGTCCCGCCAGACTTGGTATAATCAAGCGCTTGCCGCGTTTCGTATCTGTAGGCGGCGCAGAACATTTATGACATCCGCAGCTGAACCCCAAGAGATAGTTGTTATGGCGCAGCATGGCCGTCTGCGCTGCATGGTGCAGGGGGATGGGCCGCCGTTGCTATTCCTGCACGGGGCGCTTGGGACCGGCCGCGCGCACTTTCGGGGGCAGATAAACGAGTTCGCCTCGGACTACCGGGTTATCGTGCCGGATTTCCTGGGCCACGGCGGATCGGATCCTCGTGAGTCGTTCGACGATTTCTACAAGAGGGACACTGAGGACATCGCGGCCCTAATTGATAACCTGGAGCTGCCGCCCGTCCATGTGTGCGGGTTCAGCGACGGCGCTATCGTCGCAATGATGGTCGCCGGCGACCATCCCGACCGGCTGCGGTCGCTGACGCTGATCGCCGGGCAGGCGGTTCTGGACGAGAAGACGATGGAGGTGACGCGGCAGCTGTCACCCGCCGCCGACCTCCCGGATGGCTTCCAGCAAGCCCTCGCCCGCAGCCACGGCTCCCATTGGGAGGGGATGGTCGACGACTACGTGGCGAGCGCGGAGCGTATCTATCAGACCGAGCCCTGCATCGTCGGCGACCGGCTGGGCTCTATCCGCTGCCCAACGCTGATCGTGCAGGGGGAGGATGACGATTGGGCTGGGGTCGAGCACGCCCAAATGCTCCGGGATTCCATCCGTGGTGCGGAGCTTGACCTGCTGCCGGGCGTGGGCCACGAGGCGCACAGGGAAGATCCTGAGGCCTTTAACAGGCGTCTGCAGGGGTTTTTGGCGTCGCTGGGGGAGTGATGGGGGGGCACCCTTCAACTGCGCTCTGGGCGAGCGGGAGGCTCCGGGTGTGAGACCGGTTGGGTCCCTGCCGGGCCCACATTCGATGCAGCTTGACTGCAGGCACACTTCGAGGGTGGTCTTTTTGCCACGCGCCATTCTTCATTCCGCACCCTGCACTCGTTCGGTTAGTGCGGGGAGCGCCATCATCGGCGCAAATCTTGCCGAATTACGCGAATAGTCACACGAAATCATACTTATTTCCTTCAATTATCACACCTCAGTTACACCGCCTTGTTACAATTGAGACTGCGGGGGACTTGAGGATATGAAGAAGAACAATCGCGGAGTGTTTGGGGCGGCTTGGCAGTCATGGATGATCGTGATATCGCTGCTTGTGGTGATCGTGTTGGCCGGCTGCGGAGAGGACGAGGCGACCGTTGTGCCTGCCGAGACGGCACCACCGATTCCTACTCCCGCCGTCATGGCAATACCCACCAGCACGCCGCAGCTCCCGGCCACAGCAACGCCTCAGACAGATAGGGACGCTGTTACCGATTCGGTCACCGGCACGCTGCAGCCCTCGGCCACGCCGACGCCTGAGGCTGAGCGGGAAGCCGCTACCGATACGCCCGAACCCTCGGGCCCGCCGACACCCACGCCGGAACCCATGGTTTCGCCGGACAGGGACGCGCTGATTACCCTGTACAACGCCACAGACGGCCCCAGCTGGATAGCAGACGACCTTTGGCTGAGCGACAGTCCGCTTGCCGCATGGCATGGCGTCAGCACCGACAGCGCAGGTAGAGTCACCAAGCTGGATCTTTCTGACAATGGTCTGCGTGGAGAGCTACCGCCGGAGTTGGGCGACCTGACGAGCCTGGAGATTCTGAATCTTCACTTAAATGAGTTGACCGGAGCGATACCCCCGGAGCTGGGAAGTCTCGCCAGTCTCCAATGGTTGCAGCTCTCCTCCAATGAGTTGAGCGGAGAGGTCCTCCCGGAGTTGGGCAACCTCGCCAGTTTGCGTCGACTGGCTCTCTATCAGAACCAACTGAGCGGGGAGATACCCCCGGAGTTGGGCAACCTTGCCAGTCTGGGTCGACTGGCTCTCTATCAGAACCAACTGAGCGGAGAGATCCCCCCGGAGCTGGGAAATCTCGCCAGTCTCGAATGGTTGCAGCTCTCCTCCAACGAGTTGAGCGGACCGATACCCCCGGAGTTGGGCAACCTTGCCAACCTCGAATGGCTGCGCCTCTTCGGCAACCATTTGAGCGGAGAGATTCCCTCTGAACTCGGCAACCTCGTCAGCCTCGAAATACTGGAACTCCGCAACAACGAACTAACCGGAGAGATTCCCGCAGAGTTGGGCAATCTGGTCAACCTGAGAACGCTGGAGCTCAAATCCAACGAGTTGAGCGGAGAGATTCCCGCGGAGTTAGGCAACCTGGTCAACCTTGAATGGCTAAAGCTCTTCTCCAACGATCTGAGCGGAGAGATTCCCTCCGAGCTGGGCAGCCTCGCCAAGCTGCGGTCGATGGAACTCTCCGACAATCAGCTAAGCGGATCGCTACCTGCGGAACTCGGCAATCTCGCCTACCTGCAGTTTCTAATCCTTGACCGCAACGGGTTGAGCGGAAGGATACCCGCGGAGCTGGGCAACCTCGTCAATCTAAAGACGCTGACGCTCTACTCCAACGATTTGAGCGGACCGATACCCCCGGAGCTGGGCGACCTCACCAACCTGGAAAGGCTGGACATCTCCACCAACCGGTTGACCGGGTGCGTGCCGAGCGAGCTGCGCGATATACGCATCACAACCGACGGCCTGGCATTCTGCTAGCCTGCGCCGCTTAGGTGTCGGAGGGTCGGATGGGCGTGGAATTGGGCCGCCTAATGTGATTCAGATTCCGGCCTTCGCCGGAATGACGGTGGGGGGCGGGAATGAAGGGGGGCGCGACCCTTCGACAGGTTCAGGGTGGACGGGTGGGGAGAGAGCGGCAGGGGTGGGTGGTAAGCTGGCGGTGGTGCCGTGTTTCGACTGCAACCGTATCTAGACTGCAACCAGGTATCGGCGGCCGGCAAGCCAACAGTAATCCCCGCGCGGAGGACGTTTCATGACCACTACACAGGACCTGCAAGCAGAGTACGCAGAGGCGTGGGCGAATCTGGAAGAGGCCAAGCGGAAGATGGTCGAGCTGAGCCGTCGGATCGGGCCGGAGCGGGTCGAGGATTACGAACTGCACGGGCGCGAGGGCGGCGTGAGGCTGTCTGAGATGTTCGGCGATAAGCAGGACCTTATCCTGATACACAACATGGGATCGGAGTGCCCGTACTGCACGATGTGGGCCGACGGATTCAACGGTGTACTAAGCCACCTGCAGGATCGGGCGGCGTTCGTGGTGGTGTCTCCGAACAGCGTGGACGTACAGCAGGTGGTGCGGGAGAAGCGGGGCTGGACGTTCGAGATGTACTCGGCCGAGGGCACGTCATTCATCAAGGACATGGGCTTCGAGTCAGACGGGGTCTCATACAACTCCACCGCGATGCCGGGAGTGTCTACTTTCCGCAAGAATGCAGACGGGACAATCGACCGTATCGCGAAGGATTTTTTTGGTCCTGGAGACCTGTATTGCGGCGTCTGGCACTTGTTCGACCTGCTGGCGGATGGCGTGGACGAGTGGGAGGCGAGGCTGGAGTATTAGGGGCATTCTTTCGCGGGAATGATGGATGGGCGGGGGGAGGCGCGCATTTGAGCACCAAGCGCGTTGTGATTGTTGGTGGGGGGTTTGCGGGGCTTGCGGCTGCTTATGCTTTGATGCGGCGGGGGG
>DAOUHQ010000004.1:0-86263 GCA_034428515.1 Dehalococcoidia bacterium | reverse complement strand
GGCGGCTCATCAATGAGCCGCCCGCCCTGCTTTTTGCAAATACTTCGACGAGAAATCTGACTTAGCTAACCCTCACGCAGTGCGCACGCGCTCCAGTAGATTTCGTGCGCCGACGAGGTAGCTGCCGCTCCACGGTGTGGCCGGAGCGCCGTCAAAGTCGATTGACACGGCGTCCGCGTCCGTCTCCTGGATGAACAGTAAACCCGCCGCCACGTCCCAAGGCTTAAGCGCCAGGTGGAAATACAGATCGATTATTCCGGCTGCCGTATAGGCGAACCCGAGCGCTCCTGAACCCAGCAGACGAGCTCGGTACATCGGCAGGAGCGACCTGATAATGTCGAACGCGCGGACGTTCAGGTCCTCCTCCGGCCCAATATCGAATCCGAGATTCGCCTCCTCGATACTCGTGGCGTAATTGGGCCTCATCGGCACACCATTCAGTGTGAGACCCCGTCCTGCGGCTGCGAAAAACGTGTCTTTGCGTATCGCGTCATACGTGATGCCGAGCACCGGCGCGCCGTTCTTCAGTAGGGCGATTGTCGTCGCGAAGTGTGGGATACCGCGCACGAAATTCGCTGTGCCGTCGATTGGGTCCACCGTCCACGTGTATTCAGAGTCGCCTTCAGATTCCCCGGTCTCCTCGCCAAGAAACCCTGCGGACGGAAATTCCCTCCTTAGCAACTGCCGTAGCTCTTGCTCAATGGAGACATCTACGTCCGTCACGACATCTGCGTGCCGCTTTTCCCGGGCGCCGAGATGATCACCGCGGAAATATTGGAGTTGGACCTTGCCCGCGTATTGTGCCGCCTCCAGTGCGACAGACTGCGCTGTGCGGCCGGTAGCGGCGAGAGGAAGCCCATCAAGAGACGTAGTCACTGTGCGGCCCTGTATGAGTGGTCTCTAAAAGAAACCGATACGATCTCGCACCTCTTCCATTGTCTGGATGGCAACGGCCCGCGCCCGTTCCGTGCCCACTACGAGTACATCCTCGACGAGATTGGGTTGTGTCGCGAGCTCGGCCCTCCGCTCCCGAAACGCTTCGAGATTCTCGTTTATCGCGTCTGCAAGCGCGCGCTTGTCGTCCACGCAGCCAATGGCCGCCGTCGTACATTGGTCATACACCGTCTTTGTATAGTCTTCGTTGGAAAATATCTGGTGGAGCGCATAGACGTTGCAGATCCAGGGACGGCCAGGGTCGGTTCGTCGAGCGCGCTGCGGATCGGTCACCATAGACATGACACGTTGCGCCGTCTCCTCCGGTGTTGCGGCCAACTCAATGTGGTTGTCCAGGCTCTTGGACATCTTCTGGTCGCCATCCGTCCCCTTGATGCTCGGCGTGTCGGAGAGGAGGGCGTCCGGCTCCGGGAAAATCTCACCGAACTGCCCGTTGAAACGCCGCACAATCTCACGCGAGAGTTCAACGTGCGGAACCTGATCCACGCCCACGGGAACCTTGTTTGCCAGATAGATGATGATGTCCGCCGTCTGGAGAACGGGATAGCCGACGAGGCCGTAATTCATGCTATCGGCACGGGCGCGGAATTGCTCCTTGAAGCTGGGGACGCGCTGCAGTGAGCCCATCGGCGTCACCATGCTCAGGTACGCGTGAAGCTCCAGCACCTCCGGGACGCGCGACTGGATGAACAGGGTACTGCGATCGGGATCAAGTCCAGCCGCAAGCCAATCCAGCACCATTTCTCGGGTGTTCTGTTTGAGGCCCACCGTGTCTTCGACCGTCGTGAGCGCGTGGACGTCCGCTACGAAGTAGAAGCAATCGTAATCGTCTTGCAGCGACACCCAGTTTTTGAGCGCGCCGAAATAGTTTCCCAGATGCAAACGACCGGTCGGCCGCGCGCCGGATAGCACACGGCCTTTTTTGCCGCTCGGAAGGTCGACAGACAGGCCGGAAGACATACTCAGTAGTCACGCTCCTCTATCTGAGTTTAGCAGGATGGCGCACGCGAGATTGGTGCTTGCGGGTAGGTCAGGCGGTACACTATCTCTATGAGCCAGACTGCCGCCAAGGCAAGCGTGCATGTGTCCACGCATCCTATTGTGCGGGATAAACTGTCGAGTTTGCGCGATGAATCGACGCCTGCACGTCGGTTCAGGGAACTAGTGAAGGAAATCACATTGTTGCTCGCTTATGAGGCGACAGCAGACCTTGCAACCGAACCTATGAGTGTTTCAACTCCGCTCGCAGAGGCGCCCGGCCAGCGTTTGCGCGGCTCCATTGGTCTTGTCCCGGTTCTCAGGGCCGGCCTCGGCATGGTGGAGGGCCTCTGGGAGATGATGCCGGACGCCGTTGTCTGGCACATCGGCCTCCGTCGTGATGAGCGCACGCTGGAGCCCATGCAGTATTACGCAAACAAACCCGTTGAACCGGACGTGCAGGCGTGTCTGTTGATGGATCCGATGTTGGCGACGGGCGGATCCGCATCGGCCGCATGCGACCTGCTCAAGGAGTGGGGGGTGCAGCGTATCCGGTACATCGGCCTTATCGCTGCGCCCGAGGGTGTTGAGAGGCTGCAGCGGGATCATCCTGACGTGCGTATCCACATCGCGGGGCTTGATGAGCGTTTGAACGAACACGGCTTTATCGTGCCCGGTCTGGGTGACGCAGGCGATCGCCAATTTGGCACGGCGTAGGGACGCGCGGTGAGGATAGCCGTCTTTGGCGCGGGGGCGGTCGGCGCGTACTTTGGCGGACGACTCATCGAGACCGGCAAGCACGATGTTTCGCTGATTGCCCGCGGCCCGCATCTTAACGCCCTGCAGACTCGAGGACTCCGTATCGAGAGCCCTGAAGGTGATGCAGACCTGCCATCGGACGCATTTATAGCCACCAAGAACCCGGAGGACGTGGGGCGAGTTGACGCGATATTCGTGACCGTCAAGACGTGGATGGTGCCAGAGGCGGGTGTCGCGATCGGGCCGATGGTGGGGGACAAGACGACGGTCGTTCCACTTCAGAACGGCGTGGAAGCGCCTGACCAGCTCGCTGCAGAGGTATCCGGCGGCCATGTCATTGGTGGAACGTGCCGCATCTTCACGGACATCGTTGAGCCGGGGGTTGTGCGCCACACGGGTGTGCCGCCGACCATCACCATTGGGGAATTGGACGGCAGGGCGTCCGAGACCGTGGAGGAGATTCGCGCCGCGCTCTCCGATGCCGGGATATTCGCAACGGCGCGTACGGACATTCGTGCGGCGTTGTGGGAGAAGTTGATGTTCGTCGGGCCGTTGGGAGGGGTGGGCGCGGTGACGCGCGCGCCGATAGGCGTCTTTCGATCAGTTCCGCGTGCACGAGAACTACTTGAGGCATGCATGAAGGAGATAGCTGCGGTCGCAGCCGCGGAGGGGGTCTCATTGCCGTCCAACGCTGTTAAGGGGGCCATGAAACTGGCGGATCTGGCGCCCGTGGATGGAACTGCGTCCATGCAGCGTGATATCGCGTCCGGAAGGCTGTCGGAATTGGAGGCGCAGGTTGGCGTGATCCCCCGCCTCGGGCAGCGGCATCATGTTCCCACGCCCGCCCACGATGCCATCTATGCGGCGCTGCTGCCCTCGGAGTTGAAGGCCCGCGGCCAACTGTCGTGGTAACTATCGGAAGTGAAATGCCAGATAGGGAGGCTATAATCCAAAGGTGAGCAAGTTAAGGGATCGACTCGAACGCGCGGCGTCCGGCCCTGCGCGGCCATTGGGATTCAGCGCCGGTTCCCGCGAAGTTACTCCCGCCCTCGCAATTATCGCGTCATTCGCAAAGCCGACCGGGAAATCGGTTAAAGCTGCCGTTGACGCGGGCGCGGAGTTCATCCTGGTGAACGGCGCAAGCGCAGTGAAGTCGCCACCAAAAACCGGAGACGCACAGTGGGGCGCGACGGTCGACGGGCTGGCAGATTCCGATCTCGCTACGCTGCGTGAGGCCGGGTGTGATTTTCTCTTTGTGTCGCTCGGTGAGACGCCCGTGGGTCTGCTAAACGACGAGTCAATCGATTATTTTGGCATCGTGCCTGTAGAGACTGATGAGAGGCGGTTGCGCGCTATCGAGCGCCTGCCCTTCGAGGGCAGCGTCATTGACGCGGCCACAGACGGGAGCCTGACCGTCGGGCAGGCGGTTGAGTATGCCGCCGCCGCAAGCCGCCTCACCGGCCATCTCCTGGCACGAGTGTCCCTGTCGTGGGGCGCGGGCGAGATGGAGCAGCTGCGGGACATGGGATTCGGCGGCGTTGTGGTGACCGTCAAGGACGCGCGGCAGGCGGCAGAGATTGCCGACCTGCGGGAGGCTGTCATGGCTGTGCCGTCGCAGCCGCGCCGCCGGAGAAGCCGGACCTCGGCACGCCTGCCACAGTCGCAGGGCGGAACGACCGCGCCGCCACCAGACGACGGCGATGATGATGACTTTGACGACGAGTAGGTAGGGGCGGCGGCAGTCGATTTAGCCCTTGTGGATGACGACGTGCCGTTGCTCGATTTCCCGGTGGAACGACTCCGGCAGACGTGCCCAATCATGAACCTGCACCAGGATTGGGACGTTTGAGTCGCGGAGTGCCTCTCGAAGGGAATTAAGTGGTGGCCCCACCGGTTTCAGAGCAGGCGCTCGGACGACAAGATCCAGGTCGCTCGCATCGTGGTTCTGTCCGCTGACGCGGCTGCCGTACGCCCAGACCTCACACTGAGGCACGTGTTTGCGTAGCAAATCGTCGATAGCCGCGAGCCAATGAGCCTTGAGTGCGAGTGTGTCATTCATCGGCGGCTTCCTTTGTTGCCATGTCGCTTATTGTACGATGCACGGAGACTAGCATTGGCAGGGAGTATGAAGTCTGCAACGGTAGTTGAGGAGGATAAGCCGTGTCAATGGGCCTCGCGAGTTTAATCAAGACGACATCCATTTCCTGATTGTGGAGTAGAGTGATGCTGCTGGATGCCGTACGTTTCCTTATGGTGCCGATACTCTTACTTTCACCAATGCTTGTCTTAGCGCTTGTTGGGCTAATCTGGGCCCCCGCAGCGGGCACTATCACTGCATGGCTTGCGCGCAAGGAGGGTATGCCTGCCTTGAGGGCATTTGTGGGCGGTGCCGTTGCGTCAATTGCCCTTTTTCTGCCATGGTGTTTCCTCACAGCCAATTTCCTAGAATGGCGTTCAGCCGATCGTCTAGCCGAGAAAAGCTATGGATTAATCATTGTCCTGTGGATTGTATTCCCATTGGCCTTTTTTGTTTTGTTTTATGGAGGTTTTGTTCTCATTGCGGTGTTGCTTTCCGTTTGGGCGGATCGAAGCGATGGATTGATGCTTTCCCTGTTTTTCGGAGTGCTCGGTATAGCCGCTACTTCAATACAGTTTGCTATGTGGAACAAAGAAAGACGATGGGTGTCTGGCGCTAAAGAGGGGGATGATACTTATTTGCCGGGAAGAGTGACGGCAATGCCTCTACGGCATTTGGGGCCATTCGCAGGAGCCCTGATATGGAGCGTAGTAGCGCCTACACTATTAGTTTCCAGTGTTTATTTGTTCGTCAATGCTACTTAGGACGGTGCCGGGTTTTTCGCTCAAAACTATGGCCGATAACTCCTTCCCTATCACCACCGGCACAACGCCCGAGCGTGATGTCGCCCTCGCGGTGACGGTCAACGAATCTGCCGACGACCGACTCCTATGAGGTCTAGGCCAAGGCCTGTAGCGCGGAGTGCGGTGAAGTGATGAGTAGGTAAAAGGCTGCCTCATTTCTCTAAAGGCCCTCAGGCCGCCTTTCGGGGCGGGCGGCTTCCCGCTCTATGATTTCCCAGGTTTCGTTGACGGCCTCGTCAAGGCGGCCGTCCTCGTTTATGACGACGTAGTCGAATTCATCTTGGCGCTCTATCTCACTGCGGGCTTCTTGCAGGCGGCGTTCCATCGTCTCTTGATCCATGCCTCCGCGAGACTGCATTCTTCGCTCGAGGGTGGCGAAATCGGGAACGGTGATGAAGAGCAGCAACGCCTGTGGAATCAGGGCTTTGATGGAGGCCGCGCCCTGCACATCCGTCTTGACCAGCGCTATGGGCGTTCTGTCCAATGCTGCGCGGACGGATTCACGAGGAACACCGTATCGAAAGCCGTATACGGTCGCGGATTCGAGCAACTGACCGGATTGTTCCAGTTCAGCGAATCCATCCGGCGTCAGGAAGTGATAGTGAACTCCGTCTTCCTCGCCGGGGCGTGGCGGACGGGTGGTTGCGGTGATCGCAGGTGAAATGCGGTCGGCGTGGTCGCTCAGGATGCGGTCGGCGACGGCGTCCTTGCCGGATGCGGACGGTCCCGACCGGACGACGATCATGGGAGACGACGCCTGTGGGCCTCTGCTACTCCTCGTATGCGCCGTTCTGAGCCCCGCCCTTGGTGTTAGAGACGCGCCCGGCAACTGTCTCCGGGTTTATGGGCGCCAGCACGACGTGGCCGCTGTCCGTGATGAGCACGGCCTTGGTGCGCCGTCCGTTCGTCATGTCGATGACGGCGTTGCGGCTGCGGGATTCCTGGATGAGTCGACGGGTGGGCGCGGAGCCCGGAGAGACTATTGCGATGACACGGTTCATGATGACGTGATTGCCAAAGCCGATATGGAGTACCTCCGGTCCTAGCACGTGCTTCCCCCTCACCTTAACCCTCTCCCTCAGGGAGAGAGATCCCTGTCTTCCCCACCATCCCCCGCAGAGGGAATCAAAAGCCTAACGGCAACCGTTGGGAGCACTATTGCGAAACGGCAGTACCCAACTGCTCAAAAAATGCGGGGTAGGACACGTCCACCGCATCTGCCCCCTCAATGACCGTTTCCCCATGGGCCGCCATCGCCGCGACTGCTGTCGTCATTGCGAGCCGGTGATCCCCGTGGCTTCGAACGACCGCCCCCCCGAGTCGTTGACCGCCGTAGATTACCATTCCGTCGGGCATTTCCTCAACCCGCGCGCCCATCTTTCCGAGCTCTCCGGACGTGGCCGCGATGCGATCCGTTTCCTTGACGCGAAGCTCTGCGGCGTCCCGAAAACGGCTTACACCGCCCGCGTGCGCGGCTGCGACAGTGAGCACGGGGAGTTCATCAATCAGGCGGGGAATGATCGCTCCGCCCACCTCAACAGGGCGCAGGTCACTTGATTCGACCGTGATGTCGGCGATAGGCTCGCCGCCAACCTCCTGCTCATTGGAAATGGTCATGTTCGCGCCCATCTCCCGGAGGACATCCAGGATGCCGGTGCGGGTGGGGTTGATGCCGACGGCGCGGATGGTGATTCGGGCATTCGGATGGACGAGGCCCGCGACGAGCCACGGCGCGGCGGAACTGATGTCGCCGGGCACGATGACGTCAGTCGCAGTCATTTCAGATGGTTCGATTTCGATCGTGTTGCCCTCGCTCCTGATGCGCGCGCCCATGGCGGACACCATGCGCTCTGTGTGATCGCGGGACGGAGCGGGTTCTATCACTGTCGTCTTGCCCGAGGCGGAGAGTCCGGCGATAAGCAGGCACGATTTGAGCTGTGCGCTGGCGACGGGCATCTCATAGGTGAAGCCGGAGAGATTGGAGCCCTTCACCGTGAGCGGGGCAAGCGCGCCATTGTTACGCCCCCAAATGTGCGCACCCATCATTCGCAACGGCTCAACGACACGCCCCATGGGCCTGCCGCGCAATGAGCTGTCTCCGTTCATGACGGCAGTGAGGGGAGCGCCGGCGAGGAGGCCGAGCATCAGGCGCATCGTCGTGCCACTGTTGCGGGCGTTGAGGATGCGGTCAGGCTCTGTGAGGCCCTGCACCCCATTGGAACGGACCCGGAAGGTGGACGAGTGCCCGTCTGCCGACCGCTCGAGCTCCATAACGCGGATGCCCAACGCGCGGACGATTGCCAGGGAGGCGAGGGTGTCTGCGCCGCGAGGGAATCGCGTCACAGTGGCCTCTCCCTTGGCGGCGGCGTTCAGGATGAGGGAACGGTGGCCGATGGACTTGTCGCCGGGCGACTCGATATCGAGTTCGAGACGCGACGGAGCAGTAAGCCGAACGGTGTCCATGGTCGCGTGTCCTTTCTAGCGGCGGCCTCGGCGGAAGCGACCGGCAATGCGGGCAAGCCGTTCACCGCCAAACACGCCGATGGCGCTCTCGCTTGCCGTCGGCACTTCGTCATAGAGTCGATCCTGCTCCGTCTCGCCGACGCGCCCACGGAGCCAGGCGTCGCGGGCGTTGTACGCCTCCTGTAGGGCCTCTTGCAAGGCGTCACCGCCCTCGTCCACAAGTTTTCGCATCTCCTGCAGTTGGTCAACGTAGGTATCGATCCAATGAAGGATGAAGTCCTTGTTAGTAGCAAAGATGGAGTGGTGCATCTCAACGGAGCCGGAGGCGAGACGTGAGACATCGCGGAAGCTGCCTGCGGCCATGCGCGCCATCTCGCGCCAACTCGGTGAGGAGACGGCTGTGCGCATGAGGTTTATCGACAGCGCAATGGGCAGGTGGCTGATGGCGGCGACAAGACTGTCATGCTCAACGGAGTCTGCGAAATACGGCTCTCCGCCGAGCGTCTTGATGAGGTTGACGATGGTGTCGATGGACTTGGGCTGGGTGCGCGGGAGCGGGATGACGGCCCATGTCGCGCCCTGGAACATGCCGGACTGCGCGCCCTCAACTCCGGGAGTCTCAACGCCGGCCATTGGGTGGCCGCCAACGAAATCGACAGTCGTGGGCAGTATCTCCTCCGCCCACTGGAGCACAGTCATCTTGGTGGACGCCGTGTCTGTGACGATTGCGCCGTCGGAGAGGTTGGGGCTGATGACGGTGAATACTTCACGAACGGCGGTGACGGGCACAGCGACGACGACGATGGAGGCGTCCTCAACGGCGCCGGGGAGGGTGTAGGCGACCTCATCCACAGCGCCACGTCTGCGCGCCAGACCGGCAGTCTCGGGATCCTTATCATGGCCGATGATGTCTACGCCCTTGAACGATCCACGCATGTCCATGCCGATGGACGCGCCGATCTGTCCAAGCCCGATGATGGCTATTCGATGCCGTTCTGTCGCCATGGACGCTCCTCTCGCGGGTTGCGCTGCTACAGCAGGTCCTGTCCTATCAGCAGCCGTCCGATGAGTTGGACGGGCGGGATGAGGATGCTGCGCAGAATCCCTACATTCAGGATAAGGTCAATGCCAATTATTCCAAAGAGGACGGTGGGGGCATATGGCTGGAATCTGAGCATCTGCCTCGCGATCTCCCGTGGCGCGATGCCGAACGCGATCTGGGAGCCATCAAGCGGGGCAAGCGGAATCAGGTTGAAGACGCCTAGCAAGAGGTTGTAGACGACGATGTAGGTAAGAGCCGTGCCGAGCCATGCGCCCATGGAAAGATCGGGATTGGACAGGTCGATTCCGGTTCCGGGGTCGACACTATAGAGCCGCATGAGGATGCCAAAGGCAGCGGCAGTGATGAAGTTGGAGCCCGGCCCTGCGAAACTCACGTATGCAACCGAACGCCGCCCTCCGCGCAGCATGGCCGAGTTGACGGGCACCGGCTTGCCCCATCCAAAGCCAACGACGAGAAACACGAACGTTCCTGCCGGATCAAGGTGCTTGAAGGGGTTGAGCGTGACGCGCCCCATCTCACGCGCCGTCTGGTCTCCGAGTCGGCTGGCAACCCATGCATGTCCGAACTCGTGAACGCTGAGGGCGATGAGCAGCCCCGCACCGAGCGCGGTGATGACGAACGGCGCAACACGCAGGGCTGCGCCGGGGTCCTGTCGGATGAGATCGATAAGAAAGAAGAGCATAGCGACTTACATACGAGTATAGGGGCGCGTTGCTTGACACGTTAGCGGCGTCGCGTCCACACTCGCGTTGTCTGTCACAGCTATATGCAAGCTGGTGACGACAAGGATGCGGCATTGCAGTCGCGCAAAGGGAATCCGGGGAGGGAGAACGATGGCTGATTACGAGAACATCATCTATGAGACAAAGGACGCGGCGGAGGGCAAGGTCGCGTATATCACGCTGAACAGGCCGGAACGCCTGAACGCGCTGAGCCGACCCCTGCTTGCGGAGCTTGAGCAGGCGCTGAACGAGGGCGCGACGGACGACGACGTTCGCTGCATCGTCATCAAGGGCGCGGGACGCGGCTTCTCTGCGGGCTATGACATGAACGTGCAGACGACGGGGCGCGGCGGCGCACGCCCGGCGCTTGATTCGGTCCTGGAGGACGGCCCGGCGAATATGTATCGCCGAGCAATCTGGAACAACCCGAAGCCGGTCATTGCGCAGGTGCATTCGTTCACGCTGGCCGGAGGCGGACAGCTCGCGTGCCACTGCGACATCACGATCGCGGCGGACAACGCGCTGTTCGGCTATCCCCCTGTGCGCTATGCCAGCATGATGATGCCGATGGTGTGGCCGGAGCTGGTCGGTATGAAGAAGGCCAAGCTGATGGCGTTCACCGGTTCCATGATCACGGCGGATGACGCGCTGCGGCACGGTTTGGTGAGCGACGTTGTCCCGACGGATGACCTGGATGAGCATGTGTGGCAGCTGGCTAATACGATTTCCAAGCTGCCGCCCGCTTCAACGAAGCTGAACAAGAAGGCCATCAATTACTACTACGACCGGCAGGGGCTGTTCGAGGCGATGGAGTTCGCGTCGATGTACACATCCGTCTCCTACGCGTCGTCGCCGGAGGATCTGCCGCACGGTCTGCAGGATGTGAACCGCGTGACGGCGGAGCAGGGGATGCGCGCCGGCTTCCAGTACATGAACGACCGGTTCATCGAGGAAGACAAGGTTGCGCAGGAGCAGATGGCCCGGCCGAACCGCGCGCCGTAGGACCAACCAGCAGAATCAGTCATCGGGGCTGCCACACTCTTTTGCGTGGCAGCCCCGATAGGATTGCACTATGACTAACGGCAATCAAGAAGCTCACCCCGGGCCGCTTGTTGGGTTGCGGGTTTTGGATCTGACGTCTTATCTGGCGCAGCATTGCGCGCGGGCGTTGGGAGATATGGGCGCGGACGTTATCAAGGTGGAGCCGCCGGACGGCGATCCGGCACGGATGCTGCCGCCATTTGCCGGCAATATTGAGCACCCGGAGCGCAGCCTTCGTTTTATCCATGCCAACCGGTCCAAGAGGGGCGTCACGCTGAATATCAGCGATGAGTCGGATCGTGAGGCCATCTCGAAGCTGGCCACGCGGGCAGACATCCTCGTTGAGGATTTTAAGCCGGGCTATATGGCGTCTGTTGGCTTGGGTTATGACGACTTGAAAGCGGCCAACCCGAACCTGGTTTATGTGTCCATCACGCCGTTTGGGCAGACGGGTCCCCACGCAACATTCGAGGGCGGCGATCTCATCGCGCAGGCCAGCGCCGGCATGATGTTCGCGAACGGCGATGACACCCGCCCGCCCGTCATGGCCCCGTTCGAGATGGTCTCCCAATTGGCGTGCATGCACGCGGCGTATGGCGCACTGTTGGCGATACGCGCACGCCGTGTCATCGGGCACGGCCAGCATGTGGATGTGTCGCAGCAGGAGGCGAGCCTCTGGGCGCAGCACAGCTATATATCACGCTATTCCTACATCAACCAGATCACCCGGCGCGAGGGACATCATTCCGCGTTCGGCGCGGTCAACACCTATCACACACGCGACGACGGCTACGTGAACCTGTCCATCTACATGCGGCACCACTTCGGTCGCATGGCCACGGAACTCATGGGCAATCATCCCGTCCTCTCAGACGAGATGTGGTGGGAGCGGGAGGTTCGACAGGAGAACCGCGAGGTCATCGACCAGTTCGTCCAGGAATACATGGAGACGGTCGACCGCGATGACGTCTCTGAGCGCGGCCAGGCCATCGGGATGCCGATTGTGCCAGTCCTGACTCCTGCCGAGTTCGCCGACAGCGCTCATGCGAAAGAGCGCGAATTCTTTTTCGAGATGGAGCATCCTGTCATCGGGCCGTACAAGACCGCGGGGCCGCCGCTCAAGTTCAGCAAGACGCCGTGGCAGCCGAGTCGGACTGCGCCGCTGCTGGGTGAACACACTGACGAAGTGTTGGCGGAACTGGAACGAGAGCCTGCGCCGGCCGGCGCTACTTCAAATGGTGCAGTCGCCCCGAGCGGTGTCAAGCCTCTGGACGGCATCCGTGTGGTGGACTTCACACGGGCGTTCGCGGGGCCGCTTTCAACCATGTTCCTGGGCTTCTTTGGCGCTGAGGTCATCAAGATTGAGTCGGAGGACCTCGACGATAACCGCACCCCCGGACAGACAACGTTCCAGGACCTGAATCGCGCCAAGATCAGCGCCACTATCGACATGCGGACGTCCGAGGGTCAGCAGCTCATCCGGGAGTTGGCGGCTACGAGCGACGCGGTCATCGAGAATTTTCGCCCCACCGTTATGGATCGCCAGAACGTGGGCTATGACGAACTGATCAAGGTCAAGCCGGACATCATCATGCTGGCGATGCCTGGCATGGGCAACACAGGCCCGCTGAGCACCTATTTCTGCTACGGCCAGCAGATTATGGGCGTCTCCGGAATCACGAACCTGTGGGGGCATCCTGACGCGCCGATGGATACGCGGATCAAGATGCCGTTCCCCGACTATATCGCGGGCATCTTTGGAGCGCTCTCCGTGGCGGCCGCGCTTGAATACCGCGACCGTACTGGTGAAGGCCAATACATCGAGCTAGCGCAGGTGGAGGGCGGGGCGCACCTGCTGACCGTCGCCTATATGGACTATATGATCAACGGCCACAACCCGCCGCCCGCAGGCAACCACAGTGATTTCTACGCCCCGCATGGTGTGTATCCCTGCATCGGCTTCGATGAGTGGTGCGCGCTCGAGGTTCGCACGGAGGAGCAGTGGCAGGCGCTTGTTGGAGCGTTGGGCAGCCCGGGGTGGGCCAACGATGAGCGATTTGCCACCATGCAGGCGCGCATCGCCAACAAGGCAGAACTCGACACGAATATCAGCGATTGGACAAGGCAGTACACGCCGCGTGTTGCGATGCGCATTCTGCAGCAGGCGGGCGTTCCGGCGACATACGTCGCGAATGGCGAGACACTGTATGTGGATCCGCATCTGCGGAGCCGTCCGGCGGCCATCGTACCGGCTGAGCACGCGGACGCTGGGGTGATGGAGCACCAGGGCATCGACGCGAACTTGTCAGACACGCCCGGCAACGCGGGCCAACCGTGCCCGACTAAAGGCCAACAAAACGACTACATCTTCAACGAGGTTCTGGGGCTGTCTGCCGAGAGGCGTGCCCAGTTAGAAGAGCAGGGCGTGCTGCGGTAAGGGGTGCTCCGGGCTTACCGCCTGCGTGACAAAGAGCCGCGCAGGATGACCGCTGCCAGGGTTGTGGCGACGGCCCATGCGGTAGCGATCCAGAAGAGTTGGCGGGCCTGTTCTATGTCCTCATTCTCGATGTTGCGCCCCTCGAGGTTCGTCGCAGCCTCCCAACCGGTAACCTCCGGCTCGGCATCCAGCTTGACGCCCAGTCCGCCCGCCATCGCTGCCTCAGCCCAGCCGCCTTCCAGTACATTGCCGCGCGCGCCGGCTTCTAAACGGCTCGTTTCCCATGCCTCCTGCCCGCGCTGTGACGTCAACTGCGCGCCGGCGGAAAGAAATAGGCTGGATGCCACGGACGGCGCGATAGACGCCGCGCTGTCGACACGCCTGGCCGCCACCGCAAGCGGGTCGTTGCCGTGCCTGCGCCACCGCGCTGCGAGTGTCTTGACCACCCGATAGGCCACCGCGCCCGGGATGCCGAATATCGCGAAATAGAGGAGAGGGCCCACGACACCGTCACGGAAATCGTTGCTCAGCTTGCGCAGGGCGTGAGAGCGGCGCTGTTGCAGCGCCTCCGGCGAGACCTCCTGTGCGGTTCCCGTCACAGACTCGCTCATACCCGCTTCACGCATCAACCGTGTGACATCGTCTGAGAGGGCCTCTTCACCCTCCTGCTCGTTCTGATTTTCAAGGTCGCGCAGGGCATTCAGGCCGCCCCGGATGGAGATTGCTCCCTTGAGCAACGCCGTGGCGGCCTCACGGTAGACGGCGCGGTGGATGAGGCCGGCCGCGCCGAGGACCCACTTTGAACCAAGCCAGGCGGCGTAGGGCAGGGCGAATGCCGCTCCCATGGCGTAGACGGTGCGGGCAACGTAAGAGTTCTGGGGCGCGCGCGCCTCCAGCGCGTCCGCGGCGCGCGTGGCGACGCCGACCGGATCAGCCTCTTCAGGAATATCACCCAGGAGCACGTCCCAACCGACGGCCCAGAGAAGTGTACCCGGCTCGTGTCCTCGCGGCATTGGCATCCTCCACTCCGCGGCGCTCAGGCCACCGATGTCAGGTTGCCTTCATTGTGCCATCAAAAGGGTTCGTTATCGACTGTAACGCCTGCGAGCAATCATGTACCGGAGAACGATGACGGCGAGAATGGCCATGGCGATGACGATGAAAAGCAGGATAGCTCGAGGCCCAAGAATGCGTACTGCAATGAAGGCGAAGGACAGCCCGACGGCCAGACGCATCAAGAACAGCAACATGGCGGCCTTCATGAATGAGCCGGCCGCAGGTCGAAACCTGTCGCCGTTTTCGCCCCCCAGGTTACGGAACATTCCGGCCACGCTGTTGATCGGGCCGCCGTCACGCGCTCTCGGGGGGCGTGGCATGACGGGCTTTTCGCCCTGCTCACGCAGGATCTCCTCAATCTCGTCGCGGAGGCCATCACCCTGATGTTCCGCTTCACTGTCCTGGTTGTCCCGGGGTGTGCTCATTGTGCTTCCCCTTACCCCCGAATCACGTACGGTGCAAGCTCTTATCCGCACCCTCAAGGAGCGGGCGATGCGACCATGCCCTCACTGTACTCCCTTCTACAAGGGAATGGGGGCTTTAGCCTAGCCATTCTCCGGCGCTGACCAGCCCTCCTCGAGCATCAAGGCAGGCAGCTCATTCACGCTGTCCAGAAAGAAGTCCGGCGCCGGTTCATCGTCCATCGGGAAAGGGTACGACTTTCTGATGCGGATGGCGATTATTCCCATGTTACGCGCGCCGACAACATCCGCCTCCGTGCGATCACCGACATAGATGCACTCAGCCGGCTCAACCCCCAGCCCGTCCAGACAATGTTGGAAGATCTTTGGGTCCGGTTTGTGCGCGCCCACCTCTCCGCCGATAGCTATGCAGCCGAAATAATTCTCCAGCTCCAGCACGTCAATCTTGCCGCGTTGCAGATCCGTCGGCCCATTTGTGATTAGCCCGAGCTTGAACCGTGCTCCGAGCCATGACAGTGTTTCTTCCACGCCGTCATACAGGCTCAGATGATCCATCAGAACCTTGTTGTAGACGCCTCGCATGAATTGCGTCGCGTCGTCGTCCAGACCAAGTCGCTCGGCCATGCGCGACATCCGATTCAGGAATCGGCCCGGGACGCCGACCGAGTCCCAATTCAGCGCCTCCTGCATGACCTCCGTCAACAGAGCCGGGTCAACGGAATCCGCGAGCGCCTCATGGACAGCCTCCAGACGGAGGGGGGTCAGGCCCTCTGAATCACAGAGAGTGTCGTCCAGGTCCAGCAGGACTGCTCGGATGGATGGCATCTATCCGGTCCCCGTCCCAGCGGGTCGCATGAGGATGATTGCGCGCCAGTCTCCGCTTTCGTCGGACACAGCATCGATGAGTCTCAGACCGGCCTCCATCAGAGCGTACGCCGCCATATCAAACTTCTCAGCAATGATGCCGGAGCCGATGAGTATCCCGCCGGGGCGCGTTGCGACGGCGAGCGGCGCGGCGAGCTCCTCCAAGACTTCCGCAGTAAGGTTGGCGACAACAATGTCCCAGCCGCCGCTTGCGCGGACTGCTTCCGGCCAATCCTGCTGAGCAACGTCGAATGGGTCCTGTCCTGTGCGAGGAAGGGTTCCTTCACGGATATCGATAACGTCCGAGAGGGTGTTGTGGGCGACATTCTCCATCGCCGCTGTAATGGCGACGGGGTCGATATCGATGCCTCGTACTTGGCTCGCGCCAAGATGAGCTGCAATGATCGAGAGGATGCCAGAGCCGCAGCCAACATCCAATACTGTTTCTCCCGGCTGCACACGCTTTTCGAGTTCCCGGGCGCAAAGCTGGGTGGTGGGATGCAGGCCGGTGCCAAATGCCATGCCGGGGTCGAGACGAATCACGATGTCATCCGGCTCAGGGTCATAGTCGCGCCACGTTGGAACGACAACTGATCGGATGCCGACCCGGTTCGGATGGAAGTGCTCACGCCATGCGGATTCCCAGTCCTCGTCGGCTATTGTCCGTTCATGCAGCTCACCGACGGACGTGATCATGTCCAGGTAGGACAGGCCGTCTCGCAGCCCTTGGCGGGCCGCCACAATCGCGCCATCCTCGGCATCCTGTGGAAGCGGGGCGAAGGCTGCTATGCGGACGCGGCGGCTCTTGGTGAGGGACTGAGGACCGATGCGAATCTCGTCCGGTTCCGATAATTCCTGTATCGCGACGCCGCCCGAATGGCTGTATTGGCTAAAGAGATCGGTGACGGCCTCCGCCGTTTCACCGGTGACGACGACGCTGAACTCTACCCATTTCATGGAGATGGCGTGGCATTTGGATCCGATGTTGGTGTTGGAGTGCTGACAAAGATGTCCTGCTCCGTGATGAGGCGGGCCATGTGCTCACCCCATGTGCGGTCCAGGAGATACACGCGATCAATGCCGTCAATACGCGCGTAGTTTGTTATGCGATCCGGCGTGAGATCACCGATGGAAACTGTGTACGCCTCCCCGGTCTCCAGGTAGAGGCGCAAGGTGATCTGCGGCGAATCGAGGCCGTAGAGTCTGAGGGCCTCATCATCCGGATTCTCCATGATGAGGCGGGGAGAGCGCGCGCCACCCGCGAGGAACGGCGTGCCCGCAAACTCTTCGCTGACCGGCGGGCCCTCAAAACTCCCGTAGTACCAGACGCGCTCGCTGTCTCGAACGAATGTGGCCTCCGTGCCGAAATACGATGCGTCGAGGCGATTGATCAAGAAGTCATCGACCAGATAGAACCAGTCCTGTGAGGTCGGACTAGTGTTGTCCTCCGGTTCAGTGAGGGGCGGTCCGAACCACAGGTAACCGCCCAGGAGGACGGCAACGACCACGAGGACGAGTGTAATTCTGAAATTCATTGAACGCGCCGTTCCGCAACGGCACTATCCCGGAGGGTGTGAGTCAGCGTCGCCGCCACCACGTCCACCCCGCGATCAGGATCATGAAGGCCGGAAAGACGCCGACGGATGAGTAGAGAATCCAGTTTGCCTGTCGCTGCGTGAGCGTCAGGATTCGCGGCACGTTCAGTCGCGCCCGTACCCCGATAAGCCCTTCCTGTTCCGTTAGCCAGTTGACGGAATTCATCATCAAATCCAGGTTGCCGACGGAGTTGATGAACTGGTTTGTCGCGAATGCGGAGTTTCCGATGGCGACGATACGTCCGGCAGTGTCCTCCGGGAAACGGGGGTCGGCGGGGAACTCGACGGCTGCCGCTATGGAAAGGGGCCCGCGGGTGTCCTGATCCGCATCGAACCGCGGCTCCACCAGGCTGCTCTCGTCGCGCTCCAGCCAACTACGGTCCGTCGTGAATGCCAGGGGATAGACGGTCAGGGGAGAGCCTTGCAGGGCTTCCGCGGGCAGCGGGGCCACACGAGTGACCAGCGGGAAGAACGTCACAAGGGAGCGATCAATCATCGGGGCGGTTATCGCGTGACCGGGCAGGTAGGCATCGCCGCGGATCGTAGGCGTTGTGATGTCGGGCTGCGCATAACTGGCAGGGTCGACAATTACGCCGCCGCCGGCTGCAATACCTGCGAAGAAAAGCAACTCCAGCCAGGAATCGGGCGTGTCCTCAGTGAGGAGAAACAGGACGTTACCGCCCTGGGCCAGGTAGTTCCCCAGCAGGTCTCGATCACTACGTCCCTCTTCCTCAACGAGATCGCGATCCGGGCCGGCGATGACGACGACGGAGCACTCGTCCGGCACCCGCCCGGCGGATGCAAATCCAAAGTCCCGTACCACGTACAGCTCGCGCTCCATCGCCTCCTTGGCGCGACTCATGCCGATGTCGGTCGTGCTCAGGATGCTGTGCTCGTTGTGTCCTGTCAGGAAGCAGACTGTTCTGAGCTGTGTGCCAGTCGCGAGCAGGAGATTTGAAGTGAATTCCTGCTCGGAAATCTGGCGGGTCTGTGTCACACGGTCGCGAGACGCAAAGACAACCACACCGTTCTGATCGATGTTGAACCTGCTGGCCTTGGCCGGGTCTGTCTCAGGATCAACAATCTCATAGGTGAAATTGCCGCTCTGCAGATCGTACTCGCGGAGCAGTTGTTCCGTTGTCGCAGCTGCCTCGTCTCCAGGGGTGAAGAATCCGAACGCCTCCACCGGCTGGTCGAGGTTCTTCAGCACCTCTTGCGTCTGGGTTGCGAGTGTGAAGCCCTGGTTGGCGGTCAAATCGACGCGGGCGTTAGCGGCGGCGCTGACGACGTTGACCAGCGCCAGGATTACGGTGAATGCGACAATCATCACGAGCGTGTTGACGCCATACCGCCCTTGCCGAGTGGACATGATGCGGACGACCTGCTCGCGACTGAGGAACGCTCCGATCAGGAGCGCAATAACTCCCACACCAACGAGGACAAGCGCCCACGCTCTGAGTTCAGCGACGATAGCGTACAAGAGCACGCCGGTGATGACTGCAACCGCGCCGACGACGAGCAGCGCTACGCCGATGTCTTCGGATACACGCTCCCCGCGCAGGGATAAACGCTCACGCATTGAGGGATTACCGCCAGCGGCGGGTTTCCACGGCCCGCACCGTCAAGAAGAGGAAAAACACAATCAGGGAAAGGAAATAGATGATATCTCTCGTGTCGAGCACACCGAATGCCATGTCGCGGATGTGCTCACTCATTGCAAGAAACGTGACGATATCCGTCCATGCGTGGTCAGGATCGCCCAACGCGGCCGTTGCACTGAATAGCCAGAGTACCAGGAGGATTGCGAGAGAGAAGATTGCGGAGACAATCTGATTGGCTGTGAGCGCAGACCCCAGCATCCCCACGGCAACAGCCACGGCGCCCACGAGGAAGAGAACTACATATCCCGTGAGTAGGGGAATGATGTCCGGGCTCCCGAAGAAGAAGAGCTGCAACGGGAAGTAGATAGTGAGACTGTACATTCCCGTCAGGATTGTCAGGGCCGCGAGATACTTCCCTAGAACGATCTCGATATCCCTGACGGGCGCTGTCAATAGAAGCTCAATCGTGCCCAGCTTCTGCTCCTCTGCAAGCAGGCGCATCGTGAGCGCGGGGGCGATGAGAATCGTCAGGAAGAATGCGCCCATTGGACCGATGGGGCCAAAGAGGAATCCGCGAATCGTGGCCTCCGGGTAGCGCCCCGTCACGCTCAGCGCGAACGCGAGGCCGGTCAGGCCGAGAAAGATGGCGGCAATCACCCACGCATTGGGTGAATTCGCATAGGAGCGCAGCTCACGCAGCCAGATAGTGCGGATTGTTCGCACGTTCACGCGGCCGTCTCCTCGTCCTCGGTGGTAAGCCGAAGGAAAATCTCTTCAAGCGAAAGGCCCATCGCGCGGAGTTCTACGAGGCCCCAACCGCGATCCGCCATGGCGCGGGCAAGCTCTATGCGTATATCGCGGCCCGGCGCGCACTCCACAACGAACTGTTGGCGCCCGCCAGCGTCGGAAAGTTGTACTTCCGTAACCCCGTCCACCTGGGAGAGAGCCTGCTGGATCTGGTCGCGCGGGCCGCGCACGTCCATCACGACGCGGGAAACGCCACCAAGTCGAGCGGACAGCCTCTCCGCCGTGTCCATGACCACGATCCGTCCTTCGTGGATGATCAGCACGCGGTCACAGACCATGCTGACCTCCGGCAGGATGTGGGTGGAAAGGATGACGGTGTGGTCGCCGCCCAACCCCCGGATGATCTGTCGCGTCTCCACGACTTGCCGCGGATCGATTCCGATAGTTGGTTCGTCAAGCACAAGCACGGGCGGTTCATGCAGGATGGCCTGTGCGATGCCGACGCGCTGGCGATACCCCTTTGAAAGCTTGCTGACCAGGGAGTCCGTGTATTCCTCAAGGCGGCAGAGTCCGAAGACATCCTCCACGCGAGATCGGATGCGGGACTTGTTCATGCCTCGCAGCTCTCCCATGTAATGCAGGTATTCACGCACGGTCATATCCGTGTATAGCGGCACGGTTTCAGGCAGGTAGCCGATAGATGCGCGGGCTTCGAGCGGTTCCTCTTGAACATCATGTCCCGCCACAACGGCCGTGCCGGCGGTAGGCGGCGTGAAGCCCGTGATAATGCGCATTGTGGTCGTTTTCCCTGCGCCGTTCGGGCCGAGGAATCCAATCACCTCGCCCGGCTCAGCGGCAAAGGAAACGTCCTCAATTGCCGGAAAGTCGCCGTAAAACTTTGTTAGGCCACGTGCCTCAATCATCGCCCGCGCCCCCGTAGGTCGGAGAATTATGAATATCTAGTGTAACGCACGTTGGGGAGTTGAGGTTAGGGCGGACTGAACGATTAGCCCTTCGCCGCGTCTGCAGCCTGCGCCGTCTCGACCTCATGGACGATGCGGCGCGTATGGTTGATGACGTCCGGCGAGACGCTCACCGAAGTGATACCCCACTCAACCAGCTTGGCTGTTAGATCCGGGAAGAAGCTCGGCGCCTGTCCGCAGATGCCGCATGTGATACCCAGCCGCGCAGCCGTTGTGACGATTGTCTCCAGGGCGCGCATGACGGCCTCGTTCCGCTCATCGAAATCATCGGCCAGGATGGCGCTGTCTCGATCCACGCCGAGGACGAGCTGGGTCAGGTCGTTGGAACCGATGGAGACGCCGTCAATGCCGACATTGATGAACTCCTCCAGCAGGAACACGTTTGAGGGAACCTCCGCCATCATCCATAGCTTGAAGCCGTTGTCGCCGCGCCGCAGGCCGTACTGCTCCAGCAGCGACTTGGTGTGAACCAGCTCATCCACGGTGCGGACGAACGGGATCATGACGTGCAGGTTGGGGTGCTTGGCCCGCACACGGCGCACTGCTTCGATCTCAAGCGCGAAGATATCGGGCTCCTTGACGTAGCGACCCGCGCCCCGGTACCCGATCATCGGGTTTTCTTCTTCCGGCTCGTAGCGATCGCCACCACGCAGGTTCCTGTACTCATTCGTCTTGAAGTCAGTTGTGCGATAGATAACCGGGCGGGGATCAAAGGCGGCGGCGAACTTCATCAGGCCGTCAACAACCTTTTGCGTGTACTCCTCTCCACGCCCCTCTTCAATCATCAGGCGGGGGTGTTCACCGATACGCGCGACGATGAACTCCGCTCGGAGCAGCCCGACCCCGTCCACGTTGCGTGCCGCGATGACGTCAGCCAGATCCGGCTCCGCGAGGTTGACGTAGACATTCGTCTTTGTGCGGAGACTCGCCGCGGCGTCGTCCTTGCTAATCTCCTGACCTGCGCCCGGCACCGCGCCCTCATAGACGCGACCTGTGGATCCATCGACTGTGACAATCTGTCCGTCGGTCAGGGTGGTTGTCGCCTCTCCCGTGCCAACGGTGCACGGGATGCTCAGTTCACGAGAAATGATGGCAGCGTGTGCGGTACGGCCGCCGTGATTGGTGATGATGGCGACGGCACGCTTCATGGCGGGGACATAGTCCGGCGTGGTCATCTCCGTAACAAGGACATCCCCTTCTTTGACCCGCTCAAGCTGATCAAGAGACGTCTCATCGATCTTCGGCAAGACCACGACTGTTCCGGTGGCGCTGCCCGGGCTGGCCGGCGTTCCCTGCAAGAGCATGGGATAGGCGGATTCGTCCACCTCCAGCCCCTCGGACTCGCCTACGCTGCTCAGGGTGGTGATTGGGCGTGTCTGAGTGATATAGAAGGAGTTGCCCTCCATAGCCCATTCGATGTCCTGTGGGTGGTTGTATGCCTCCTCAAGGTTGAGGCCGTGCTGAGCGATCTCCGCTATCAGACTGTCCGTGAGCTTGTATGTACGCGACATCTCACCGGGGACATCCACCTCGTGGTTCAGATCGTCCGCGCCGACGGCATCCGGATTGCGCGTGAGCATCCTGCTCTGCGGGACCAGCCGCTTTTCCAGGATTTCCAGGCCGTCCTTCTGGATTAAATAAGAATCCGGCGTCACTGCGCCGGATACAACAGACTCGCCGAGGCCGTAAACGGCCTCAATAAGGACCTTCGAGCGGTCACTGCGATTCGGCTCCGCGGTGAACATGACGCCCGAAATCTCAGACTGCACCATGCGCTGCACGGGCACGGCGATGCCGACGCCAAGCTGGTTGAAATTCTGCTCCGCACGATAGAAGATGGCCCGCGCCTCGAAGAGGCTCGCCCAACAGCCCTTGACGGTTTCCAGAACCTGTTCGACCCCCTCCACATTCAGATACGTGCGCTGCTGCCCCGCAAATGAGGCGTCCGGCAGGTCCTCAGCCGTGGCAGAAGAACGAACAGCAACGGGCCCCTCGCCGAGTTCGCCGTAGGCCTCCGTGATCTCTGCGGCGAGATCGGTGGGCATGGGGGCGGAGAGAATCGCCTGCTGCGCCTGCGAGGCGACTTCCACAAGGTTCGAGGAGTGATAGACATCGACGCCGCCAAGGATTTCACCCAGCCTGGCATCGAGGCCGTTGTCCGTGAGGAATTTCTGGTAGGAGACGACGCTAACCACGAATCCGGGCGGAACCGGAGCGCCCCTGCGCGTCATTTCGCCAAGATTGGCTCCCTTGCCGCCGGCAAGCGGCAGATCGCCGGAATCGACTTCCGAGAACCATAGCAGGGACGCCTGCCGCTTCTGTATTTCAGTGAGTTCGCGTTTCGGCATCTGCCGAATGTCAACGACCCCTTCTGACATGCCTGTACCCCCTCAGGACTCTTCCGCGTCCGCCCCACCCGGGGACGCCGAACGGCCCCTCATGCGGGCCGCGTCATGCCGCTGAAAGTATACCATCCGTGAGCCGCGCCGCGTGGGGATGGGGAGGATGGAGGCGGATTGAGACTACGGGCGGGAGCAAAGCGCTTGGTGGAGCTGAGGGGAGTCGAACCCCTGACCTCTTCAATGCCATTGAAGCGCTCTCCCAACTGAGCTACAGCCCCACCGTGGCAATCTGAGAATCGGGCACTTTTGTCGTGCCGACGCGGCTTGCATGGCTTGCCGATGCGATTGCGTCCTCCAATTGTACAGTAGCGCGTTGATTCGGCAGCAGTTTCTCGCTCCCATCCGTAGCGCAAGACACTACAATGTATAGACGGTAATCAACTGCCATAGGCAGATACATTGACGTCGCCGCAAGGCGCGAACGGAGACGGAGATCTTCACGACGGATAACAGAGAGGCGCGGCTTGCGCGCTTGCGAGAATTACTGACTGAACGTGTCCTCGTCGTGGACGGCGCAATGGGCACGCGCATCCAGGCGCTTGGCTTGACCGCGGAAGACTATGGCGGCGCCGAGCTTGAGGGCTGTCTCGAATACCTCAATATTACGCGTCCGGATGACATCACCGGAATCCACCGCTCTTTTCTCGATGCAGGCGCGGATATCATCGAGACAAATACGTTCGGCTCAACGCCGCTCGTGCTGGGCGAGTTCGGAGTTGCAGACAGGGCTGAAGAGATCAGCCGCATCGGAGCGGAGATCGCGCGCGCCGCAGCGGACGACGCCTCCACCGATGACCATCCCCGATTCGTCGCAGGCTCTATGGGCCCGACAACGCGCTCTATCTCCGTAACGGCCAACGTCACATTTGATGAACTCGTTGAGCACTATCGGGTGCAGGCGCGGGGGCTGATCGCGGGCGGGGCTGACGTTCTACTGGTTGAAACGTCGCAGGACGCCCTGAATATCAAGGCCGCGCTGGAAGGCATTGACCGCGCAAATGAGGACCTCGGTCTCAGCGTTCCCTCTGCCGTGCAATGCACCATCGAGACGATGGGTACGCTGCTCGCGGGACAGGATATCGAGGCGTTTTACACGTCTTTCGCGCACCGCGACCTGCTGTGGATCGGTATGAACTGCGCGACCGGCCCAGAGTTCATGCGCGACTACGTTCGCACGCTGTCGCAGATATCACGCTTCCCTGTTGCGGTGATTCCCAATGCCGGTCTGCCGGATGAAGACGGCAACTACCACGAAACACCCGATGATATCGCCACCGCTCTTGGCTCCTTCATGGATGCCGGTTGGGTCAACATCATTGGTGGATGCTGCGGAACCGTAGCGGAGCACACTGAGCGGATGTGTGCTGTGGCGGCCAATCGCCCTGCCCGTGTGCCTGTCCAATCCGCCATAACAGTCGTTTCCGGTCTGGAGACCCTGACCATCGACGAGGATACAAAGCCGGTTCTGATTGGTGAGCGGACGAACGTGCTTGGCAGCCGCCGGTTCAAGCGCCTCATCAGCGAGGGCAACATCGAGGAGGCATCCGAGATCGGGCGCGACCAGATTCGCAACGGCGCGCACGCGCTGGATGTCTGCCTTCAGGATCCCGACCGTGATGAGGTGGCCGACATTACGACATTCCTCGAACGGCTTGTCCGCAAGACGCGCGCGCCTCTTGTGATTGATTCGACTGATGTCAACGTCATCGATGAGTCTCTCAAGCGCACGCAGGGCAAATCGATCATCAACTCCATCAACCTGGAGGATGGCGAGGAGCGCTTTGGTGCCGTCGCGCCGCTTGCCGCCCGTTATGGCGCAGCGGTGATTGTTGGCTGCATCGACGATGACAGGGAGCAGGCGCAGGCAATTACTCGGGAGCGCAAGCTGGAAATCGCCCAGCGCTCCTACCAGCTACTGACAGAGAAGTATGGTCTGCGCGGCGAGGACATCATCTTCGATCCGCTGACGTTCCCCGTTGGCACGGGCGACCAGAATTACATCGGCTCTGCGGTTGAGACAATTGAGGGCATCCGGCTCATCAAAGAGGCGCTGCCGCTGGCAAAAACAACGCTTGGCATTTCCAACGTCTCGTTCGGACTGCCACAGGCGGGGCGTGAAGCCCTGAACGCGGTCATGCTTTACCACTGTGTGCAGGCCGGCCTTGATAGCGCCATTGTGAACACCGGCGGCCTCGTGCGCTATGCGGCGCTTTCGGACGAAGAACGCACGCTATGCGACGACCTGATCTTCTGGCGGGGTGACGACCCCATCGCGGCCTTTGCCGCTCATTTCCGGCAGCAGCGCGCATCTGCCGCAGAGCAGGGTGTTGACCGCATGGAAGGGCTGTCACTGGACGAACGCATCGCGCTGCGTGTTGTTGAGGGCACTCGTGAGGGAATGACGCCTGACCTTGATACGGCTCTTGAGGAGCGCCCTCCTCTGGAAATCATCAACGGCCCGCTGATGGTCGGCATGGACGAGGTGGGGCGGCTCTTTGCGGCCAATGAACTCATTGTTGCGGAGGTGCTTGAATCGGCGGAGGTGATGAAAGCCGCCGTCGCGCATCTTGAGCCACACATGGAATCGACTGAAACAAGTTCGCGAGGCAAGGTGCTGCTCGCCACAGTCAAAGGCGACGTCCATGACATCGGCAAGAACCTCGTCGATATCATCATGTCCAACAACGGCTACCGGGTGATCAACCGGGGCATCAAGGTGCCGCCTGGCGAGTTGATTGAGGCGTTCCACGAGCACAGGCCGGACATGATCGGCCTGTCCGGTTTGCTGGTGAAATCTGCACAGATGATGGTTGAAACCGTGCGCGACTTCACAGAGGCGGGCGTTGACGTTCCGATTCTTGTCGGCGGCGCGGCGCTGAGCAATCGGTTTACACGTCTGCGCATCGCGCCCGAATATGAAGGGCTTGTTGCTTATGCGCAGGACGCGATGACAGGCCTCGATCTCGCCAACCGCATCCGCTCGCAAGAGAGCAGACAACGACTTGAGGTCGACCTGCAGGTGGAGGCCGATAACCTGCGTAGTCAGGACGCGGCTCGTTCTGCTGCACAGTCTCCGGACGGCCGCGCCCCTGCAGTCGTCACGCCCGTGGATGCGCCGCCGCATCCGCCGGATCTGCGTGAACATACATTGTTGGATCACGATCTTGACGAGGTGTTCTCGTACATCAATCCGACCATGCTTTACGTTCGGCACCTGGGATACCGTGGCCGTTTCCTTGAAGACCTGGAAAGCGGCAATGAGCGAGCGGTCGAGCTGCATAAACGCGTCCTTCGCGTCCAGCGTGAGATGGCATCACGGCCTGATATCCGTGCCTCCGCCGTCTACCGTTTCTTCCCCGCTGCTCGCGACGGCGAGGATGTTCTCGTCCTCTCGCCGGACGGAGAACGCGTGCTGGAACGGCTTCAGTTCGGCAGGCAGGCTGCAGGAGAGGGCTTGAGCCTTGCGGACTATGTGCGTTCGGATGGCGCGCCGGATTATCTTGGCGCGTTTGTCACGACAGTCGGACCGGGCGTGCGAGCACTGGCCGAGGAGTGGAAAGACAAGGGCGAATACCTCGATTCACACATCCTGCAGGTACTGGCATTAGAGGGTGCCGAGGGATTTGCGGAACTGCTCCACCAGCGGATGCGCGCGATGTGGGGATTGGCCGACCCGGCTGACATCACAAAGCCGGACCTGTTCCGCGCCGCCTACCATGGCAAGCGATACTCGTTTGGGTATCCTGCCTGTCCGAGGCTGGAGGATCAGGAAATCCTGTGGCGGTTGCTCGATCCGGCGGAGACGATCGGCGTCAATCTGACCGAGGAAATGATGATGGAGCCTGAGGGCTCAGTCAGTGCGCTCGTTTTCCATCATCCGCAGGCCAAGTATTTTAACCTGTCGAATGAGGACACCGAGAGACTTGAGCAGCGGATCAATCAGTCGGCAGCGCGTGCCTAGCCCGCCTATAATCACGGAATAGGCCCTCAAGAGAATGGTGTAACCACATGACTCTTTCGGACTCGGTGCGAGCCGCCCTGGAGGACGCTGCGCAGACCATTGTGGAAGCGATGTACGTTACCGCGCTTGCCGGGGCGGGCATGTCCGCTGAGAGCGGCATACCAACGTTCCGTGGCCCCGGCGGCCTCTGGAAAAAGTACGGCGAGCCGGACAATCTCGGTTACCAGCGGTTTCTTAAAGACCCACAGCAGTGGTGGGAGGAACGGCTGAACGACAACCAGATGCCGGAAATGCGGGAGGCGCTGGAGTCGGCGCAGCCGAATCCCGGCCATCACGCGCTGGTCGACCTCGAGCGTATGGGCGCGCTGCGCCATCTTGTCACACAAAACGTTGACAACCTCCACCGCGCCGCCGGGAGTGGGAACATCTCCGAGATTCACGGCAACCACACATTGATCCGTTGCATCGAGTGCGTGAATCGCTATACGCGGGATGAGATTCCGCTCGACACGCTGCCGCCCCGGTGCCCGAACTGCGAGGGTTTTCTCAAGACGGATACGGTCATGTTCGGAGAACCAATTCCGCCGGACGTGCTTCGGCGGTGCCAGGAAGAGGCCGCTCTCAGCGATTGCGTCCTGATCCTGGGGACGTCGGCAATCGTCTACCCGGCCGCCGCTCTCCCGGAAGTGGCGCGGAGGCTGAACGGCGCGACCTTAATTGAGATCAATCCCAATGAAACGGCTCTCACGGAGGCGTGTGACATAGTCGTTCGCGCTCCAACCGGAGAGGCCCTGCCGGAATTGGTGTCTGCCGTGCGTCGAGCGCAGGGGCAGGATGAGGTCCCCAGCGGAATCCTGGAGGCGACGTAGATTGGCCGAGGCCCTCTTTCGTCCCATTCGCGGCTGGCGCTACAATCCAACCCGCGCAGGAGGCCTGGATGCTCTTGCCGCGCCACCATATGACGTTATCGCGCCGTCTGATGTGGAACGTCTGCTTGAGTCCAGCCCTCACAATGTCATCCGGCTTGAACTGCCGTCTGCCGTCGACGCAAACGATCCGTACGGCTCAGCGAGCAGGGCATGGAATGAGTGGACGTCAGACGGTTTCCTGCAACGCGATGAGACCGCGCATTTCTACCTTGTTCGCCATACGTTCACGCTCGACGGTGTAAGAACCGGCCGGTTCGAAATTATGGGCGCCGTCCGATTGGCCCAATGGGAGCAGGGCGCCGTGCTGCCGCATGAACATACGCATGAGGCCGCTAAGCAGGACCGCCTCATGTTGATGAATGCGCTCCATGCAAACGTCAGCCCAATCCTGGCGCTGTATGAGGACGATGATGGGGCGATTCAAAAATTGCTCCGGGCAATATCGTCGCGCCCGCCGGACGCATCATTCACAGACCTTGCGGGAGACGACTATGAGGTCTGGCACGTGACCGATCCGGGAGAGGTTGGGGCGATCAGGCTGGGAGTTTCCGGCCCCCTTTTCGTGGCTGACGGCCATCACCGCTATGAGACGGCGCTGACGTATCTTGACCAAAGGGGAGACGAATCAAGCGACGGCGAGAACGCCATCGGATATATCATGGCCGCGCTGACGTCCATCGAGGATCCGGGCCTGGTCAGCCTGCCGTATCATCGTCTGATTCGAGGACTCCCGGACGATGCCCGCGCGCGGCTGATGCGACAAGTGGAGACGTATTTCAGAGCGGAAGAGATTGCGATTGACGGCCTTTCCGACGCCGAGGGGGCCGAGAGATATGCCTCAGCAATCAAGGCACAAGATCCGCCCATGATGGCTCTGATTGAGCCGCCCGGCGATGTACTTAAGCTGCTCCGCCCCCTGGAGCCTGGCATCTTCGAGGGTCTGTTGACGGGAGACTCAGAAGCATGGGAACGGCTTGGGCCATGTGTTTTTCTGGATGTGCTGCTCACGCATGGAGTGGGGGCAAACCAACATGAGGCGGAGACCCGCGGTTGGTTATCCTATCCACGTGACGCGGCAGAGGCGATAGGGGCCGTTCGCGAAGGTGGCTGTGACGCGGGTTTTCTCTTGCAGGCAGTGAGCATGACGGATATGACTGAGGCGGCGGAGGCCGGTGAGCGACTGCCACCCAAATCAACCTACTTCTTCCCGAAGGTTGCTACCGGCATTGTCCTTAACTCTCTGGCAGGACGACTCGAAGACTAGTACACTGTCTGGACTTTGGGGCTCTTGTTCGGCCAGACCGAGTTCCACGTAACCCATTCTCAGATTGGAGTTTCACATGACTACGGACAGCGCATCTACGGACAACAGCGTGTATATCAGCGCCGAGGGTCTGGAGCGGATGAAGGAGGAACTTGAGGACCTCCGCAACATCCGAAGACCTGAGGTTGCGGAGATGATTCAGCGCGCCAAGGAGCTTGGCGACATTACGGACAGCGCCCAATATGACGCTGCCAAGAATGAACAGGCTTTCCTTGAGGGCCGCATCCGCCAACTTGAGGACAACGTACGGCGCGCTGTCATCATTGAGGATCAGAGTGTTCAGACCGATGGCCAGGTACGTGTTGGCTCAACCGTGGTGGTTGTCGATTCCGAAGGACAGGAAGAGCGGTGGACCATCGTTGGCCGGGCGGAGGCGGACGCCGCGAGAGGCCGCATCTCCAATGAGTCGCCGGTTGGAAGCGCCTTAATCGGCAAGAAGCAGGGTGACTCATTCGAGATCGACATTCCTGCCGGCAAGCTCGGCTTCACGGTCTCCGCTGTAGAATAGGCGCCCCTTCGGACACCCTTACCCTGACCCCTCTTCTTCGTGGAGAGGGGACTATCCGTTACTCCGGCTTTAGACCTGCCCGGATAGTTGGAGCTGCTTGCCCTCGGTCTTGATGGCAGGGGCGACAATCATCTCCGCCCGCTGTAGGTCGCGGATTGTTTCCGCGCCGCACATGCCCATCGCCGTGTGGATAGCCCCAACAAGGTTCTCCGTACCGTCCGTGCGATCTGTGGGTCCGAACAGCAGGCGCTCAAGCGTTGCGCGTACACCGACGCGAACCCGCGTGCCGCGCGGCAGGGCCGGATGCGGAGTGGCCATTCCCCAGTGGTAGCCCTTGCCTGGCGCTTCCTCAGCGCTGGCGAAAATTGAGCCGAGCATCACGGCGTCCGCGCCCGCAACGAGGGCCTTGCACAGATCGCCGCCGGAGCGGATGCCACCGTCCGTGATGATGGGAACGTAGCGGCCGGTTCGACGTTGGTACTCATCACGCGCTGCGGCAGTCTCGATAGTCGCAGTCACCTGCGGCACGCCGATGCCGAGCACCTCACGACTGGTGCATGCCGCGCCGGGGCCGACACCGACCAGGATGCCCGCCACACCTGTTTGCAGAAGTTCCATCGTCTGGTGATAGCCAACGACGTTGCCGACGATGACGGGAATCGGAATGCGGCTCACGAGATCGTCGAAATGAAGACCAACGGGACTCGTTGAGATATGTCGCGCCGTCGTGACCGTCGATTGGCACACGTAGTAATCCGCGCCCGCCTCGACGACCGTATCAATAAACTTCTTGGTGTTGGCAGGGGTCGCCGAGACTGCGACGGTTGCACCGAGCGCCTTCATCTTTTCGATGGTCGCGCCAATGTACTCATCCCTGATGGGGGCGGAGTAGATGCGCTGCAGAGTCGCCGTGACGGAGTCCGCCGGAGCGTCAACCACCTCCTGCAGAACCTCGTCCGGGTTGGGGTAGCGCCCGTGAACACCCTCGAGGTTCAGCACGGCAAGACCGCCATGGCGCGTGTAGGTGGCGGCAAAGGTGGGATCCACAACGCCGTCCATCGCCGCCGCGAGTATGGGCAGGTCAAATATGCGATCCCCCATGGCGAACCTGATGTCCGTCTGCTCCGGGTTCAGCGTGACGCGACCCGGTACGATGGCCACCTCTTCAAATCCGTAGGCGCGCCGCAGCGGTTTGAACTCCGGCACCTCGTCTTCGATGCCAAAGTCTACTCCTCGCTCAGCGATTTCTGTTGCGACCATTTCGACCTACCCCCTTAAAACGGCACGGCGCCGCAACGCGGCGCCGTTTAGCCCTGCTCTGTGTGCCACAGAAAGCAAAGGGACACGCGCAATCGTGCCCCTTTCGTAAACTCCTGTGGATCGCACAGCATCCATGAACTATTGTTGTCCCCGTGGCGCCCAGCGTCAAGCATTTTGAGGGTCTTTCGCTGCCGAGATTTGAAGCCCCGCACCGCCTTGACACCTGCCCACATCGGCGTATGGTGATTGGCAACAGGCAGCCCCCCAGGTGAAGAGCCAAACGAAACCAATGGCTCGTGCCGCCGCAACCGACAACGCCAACCAAATGGCGGCAAAATGTCAAATCTAATACTCCACAGCCTCGCCGACCACATCGTCGTACGCCTTTGCTTGCTGGTGCTGGTCTTGGGCCTCTTCATAGCTGTCATATCCTGCGGGGAAACCGAGAGTGTTATCCCTCCTGCGACGCCCACCGCATCGTTTGGAGAAACGGCTACCACCATGCCCACGATGTCGTCTGAAGAAACGCCTGCGGACAGCCCTGCGTCAGAGTTTGTAGTATTGGATTCTGAACCCTGGAATGGCGCCGCCGTCGCTTCCGTGGCCGAACGGATATACGCTTCAGATGTAGTGGTGAGAGCCTCGTTGCTCTCCACCTCGGAAGGCAGTCTGCGCTTCCGAGCCGTCGAGTATCTGAAAGGCACCGGCCCCTCCGAGTTCACTGTGAGCGCTTCCACCGCCAACCGGAATACCGTTTGGGACGGGCGGGAAGCGGTGCTCTTCCTTAGTAGGCCGCCCAGCGAAGGCGCATCCGGTTCATCCGGCTCCAGCGATTCAACCGAACTCCACTTTACGGATACCACTCAAGGCTATTCGGGGGAGCTCCCACAGGGTTACACCGTGGACTCCCGGAATCCGGTTTGGCTGCCTGCGGAGTCGGAGACGGAAGGCGCAGGCGGCGCGTCCGACGCCCCCTCATTCATCGCCGCATCGACCTCCCCCGCAGGCAGTTCCCAGCCCATCATCTCCCTGGCGGATCTTCGCTCCACGATAGCGTGGATGGAGGGGGGAGAGGGAATTACAGGATACGAAAGGTGCATCTGGGCTAGTGTGGGCTACGAACGGTATTATCGGGATTGGGAAGCGTATTATAAGCGTCCCTACGAACGTTATCAGGAATCGCTCCAGATATCTTCAGGGGCGAGTGGCAGCACGGTTGTGTTTGACGACGAAATAACTGGACAAACGAATTACTACATTCCCTATCTCACCGGCCCAGATGCTGGATTATTCCGCGCACAGAATATCGATGACGACTCTCTCTCATCTAATGGATATGTCGAACAGCTCTCGACTGCGCGGCCGCTACCCATTGGGGTCTACATGATTGTTGCCCATATCCAACTGCCTTACGCAATACCTTGTGCCTTCCAGCCCGATTATGACGGATTGGAATACCTCGTCACCGTCACCGCCCCCGCCGGCACCCTTCATGAGGCGTTCTTTGATCCGGTAGCTATCGGCACAACCATCGGCGCGGACGCGTCGAACGGCGTTATTGATCCGGATGAGTTCACCGTCAGCAGCGACGAGTATGAGATCGAGAGCCTCGTGTGGGATGAGGATGATGATGAAATCGTCCTGACGCTGGATGACCACGTATCGCTGTCCGGGAAGACGCTGGACTTCATCGAACTGGACGGCTCTATCGACACGACACTGAACGTCTCAGATGCCACCGTCAACCAAACCGCCGCCACATGGACATGGAGTCTCGCTAGCGCCCCATGGGAAGACGGCGATCTGCTGATGCTCCGCATCCGCGAGGCTTCAACGACGCCGACACCGATTGTCGAAGGGGGCGATGGAGTCGGCAGCAACACCGGCACTTAGCTGCCACCCCGTATCAAGTACGGGGTACGCTTTGGCAGGAACGACAGCGAGGATCTTGGTTTACGAGCCCCCAAATCCTCCCGACGTGACGAAGCCAGGATATTCGCCGCCGACGCGGTCCTTGATGGAGCCACGGAGTAGTTCGAGTTGCTCCGGCGTCGGGGCAGTTGTCACCGGCACTTCGTCAGGGATGAGGAGCTCGAATCCAGTGTTTTCCACCACCTCATCGACCGTGACGCCGGGGTGGACAGACTCAAGCAAGAATTTCTTCTGGTCCTTCTGATACATCATCACGCAGATGTTGGTGATGAGCATGGAGGGGCCGCCGGGGCGCTCCACGCGCTCCCCGCTGGAGCCGGCGGACGTGATGAAGTCCACATCTTCGACGAAGACGCGCTTCGTGTGCTCCAGGCGGAACAGGATGATGCGATTCGTCATGAAGTAAAGCATCCCGGAACCTGCGGCGCCGGGGAGGCGCACGTCCGGCCTGTCATGGTCGCCGATGGTGGTCAGGTTGATGTTGCCGTGTCCGTCGATCTGCGCGCCGCCGAGAAAGAAGATGTCCAGCCTGCCGCGTTGAGCGAGGTCAAAGACTTCCTTTCCGCTGATGAGGTTGAGTGAAGGGTTAGACGCGCCAATGGGTACATAAATCATGTCCGGCGCGTGCGTCTCCTGCGCCAGGAGAACACCCGCCATCGGCACGGGTGACGCCGCGCCGGAACTAACGTATGTGTCGTCACGAACCTCCCGCGAAATGCGGGTGGCCATCAGCTCGCCGATGGTGTAGTCGTCCGATTGGAACGGCATCGCGCCGGGTGTCGCTGAATGTGTCTAGGCGGGAACAGCGACGCGTGTCACCATCTCGCGGTATTCGTCCTCCGTATGCCCGCGCACGAACTCGTCGAGGTAGACGTCGAATCCGTCTCGGGTCTTGGACGCCTCCATGTAGTGCGAGAAGTGATCATTGTCCGCCTCGTAGTACGGCTTCATGCCGCCGGGGTGGGACCCCTTGGGAGTGTGAACGACGAGGCTGACGAACGGCCACGGTATCAGATGGCCACCGCGAGGATCCTCGGCGAGGTCATAGTCGACAATCTCCTCGACCGTCACAAGCACCTTGTCGCTTGCCTGCGCAACCATACGATCCTCGTAGCCCGGAGCCAGGACGTTGCCGTTCTGATCCGCCTTGAAGGCATGGATTATGGCGATGTCCGGGCGAATGGCCGGGACGAGCAGGATGTCATGGCCCTCGTTATAAGGGTCTTCGATGATCTTCCAGTTGGGATGGAGATTGACGAGATCGGTGCCAATCACGCCGCGTGACGGAATGAACGGCACGCCGTTGGCTCCAGCCTGGAGCCCTGTGAGGGTGACGGGTCAAGTGCTGTCCAGCGCCGCGATTCCTCCCTCTTTGGCAACGCGGCGGTAGTTTGGCGCGAAACCGCGCTCACCGAATGTGAGAGAGCCGGTGTCGATCGCTTTGACGGCGCTCGCGCCGATGAGCATGTCGCCCTGGACGCCGCCCGCGGGCGTGAAGACGAGGGTGAGGTCCTTGATGCCGCGCCGCACGATCTCGCGTGTCAGCGCCATGGAGGATCGGTCATTCCCACCGGTGGTGGCGATGAGCATCCCGTCCTTGAATCGATTTCCTGCCTCTTCAATACTGACGATCCTCGTCATGACAATTCCTCCATAAATCCGGGCGATTTCGAATGCGCCCGACCACACATATTGAACCTACGCCGAATAGGAAAAGACGTCAAGCTCGGAATTAGTGTTCACGCCTTTGTCACCGAACCGCCACGCACTGTGAACATCGCGGCGTGGGCGCGGACCTCTGCCGGAATGAGTTCAACGTCGGCGGTTGTAATCAGAACCTGTCTGCCGGGCGTCAAGCAGTGACGAAGGACACGCTCGCGGCGGTCCGCATCAAGCTCGGACAGCGGATCGTCCAGCAGGATGACCGGCTCATCGCCAAGCCTCTGCCCGATGTACGCCGATTGCGCGATGACCAGGGCAAGCGCCGCCGTCCGCTGCTGGCCGCGAGAGCCGTAGACGCCAAGATCAACATCGCCGGACACGACGCGCAGGTCATCGCGGTGCGGCCCAACGGATGTTGTCGCGGTTGCCGAGTCACGCGCCCACGCGCTCTCCAGGGCATCCGCGAAACTCTGGTGCAGATCCGCTGGTGCGCCCTTATCCTCGCCTATAGCGACTGTTGAACGGTACTCAAGCGCAAGGTGGCCGGTGCGGCCCGTGAACTCGGCGTGGGCGGTCAGCATCTCTTTCTGCAAGACGTTGATCATCGCCAGCCGGTGGCCGAGGAGGAATGCGCCCGCGCGGATGAGCTCCTGCTCCCAGATGCGCATTTCCTCAGTTCTCTGCGTAGCGCCACGCTCACGAGCGTCTCTCAAGGCTGCATTGCGCTGGGTAACCAGCCGCTCGTAGCGCCGGAGTTCCCGGGCGTATTCCGCATCGGTCTGCAGGGCCGTTGAATCGATTGCGCGCCGTCGGTCTGCCGGAGGGCCTGCGAACAGGTCGACTTCCTCCGGCCCTGCGAGAACAACTGCGAGGTCGCCGACGCTGCTCGCCGACCGCTGCCGGACGCCGTTGACCTTGTAGCCTTTCTGTAGCGTTCCGCCCCTGAGGCCTGAGGGTCCGATCGTTCTCTCAGCGATGGCGGTTGGCTCGTTTCCTTGCCCCCGGGGGGCGAGCTGCATAACGAGTTCCAGTTTGCGTTCCGCACCATCGCCCGCAGTCACATCCGCCGCGATGCGTGAGTACGGTATTGGCTCGCGAGCGGCGCTCCAGCCGATGACCTCTCGATCCGTGTCAGCGCGGTGCGAATGGCCTGTTGCGAGAATGAAGAGGGATTCGAGAAGGTTCGTCTTGCCCTGGCCGTTATCGCCCGCGAGTACGGTGACGCCGCCCGCCGGCTCAAAGTCCTGCGCGGCGTAGTTCCTGAAGTGGGTCAGGGAGAGTTTCGTTACGCGAATGGCGCTCACCTGCCAGGTGCTCGAATTGTCGCGGCTATTCAGCGGCAAGCCGATTGTAGCAGTGGCGGGAGAATAGCGGCGATATACTTTTAAAGACCGTTGCCGCTTGAGCCCGGAATGACGGCGCGAGGCCGTTGCCGTCTGACTCCGGATTATCCGTTGGAATGTGTTTCGGGAAGCCTGCTGCCAAGAGCAAGAGAACTACTGTGACAGACAATTTCACCCCCGCTACGACGCAGGGCGCGGCGTTGCCGCGTAATCAGTTGATCATCGCCAAGCTTGGCACCGGCGTGCTGACCGGTGGCGGTGATCAACTTGATGAGGGTCTCATCGCGTCCGTCGCAGAGCAGGTCGCGGAGATTGTTGCCGCACAGTCGCAGGTGATTGTCGTTACGTCCGCAGCAGTTGCCCTTGGCCGCAGCATCATGGGTCTGCAGGGCAGAGGGCGGGGCGTCGCGACGCTTCAGGCCCTCGCGGCCATTGGGCAGCACCACCTCATGAGCTCGTGGGAGGCGGCATTCGGTGATCAGGGGCTCACAGTCGCACAGGCCCTTATCACCCGCTCCGACTTCACCGCCGGCCGTTCCGCCGTCAACATTCGTCGAACCCTGCGTGAGCTGCTGGGATTTGGCGTGATTCCCGTCATCAATGAGAACGATGTCGTCGCCTCGGAGGAACTGAGCGAAACACTCGGCGACAACGACACCCTTTCAGCCGCTCTCACGAACCTCATGGCGGCGGACATGCTCATCCTCCTGACGGATCGTGACGGGCTCTACGACAGTGATCCCCGCACGAACCCCGATGCGGCGCTTATTCACCGCGTGGACCGCGTGACGGACGCCACGCTTTCTATGGCCGCCGAGATGCCGAGCGAACTCGGACGCGGCGGTATGGCGTCAAAGGTGCGGGCGGCGGCCGAGGCCACCTCATGGGGCACTGCGGTCGTGATTGCCAATGGCAAAACCCCGAACGTGCTGCTGCGCATCGCGCGCGGCGAGGACATCGGGACACGATTTGAAGCATGGGGACGACGCCGTCCTTCTGCTCGCAGGCGTTCTCTCGGCCCCCTTTTCGTGCGTGGACAGGTCGTGGTGGACGAGGGCGCCGCAAAGGCGCTGCGGCGCGGCACGTCGAGCCTCCTTGCGGTCGGGGTGCGAGAGGTGCGCGGCGAGTTCACCACCGGCGACATCGTGGAAATCGTGGGGCCGGACGAGACGGAGGTGGCGCGGGGGGCGGTGTCCTATTCCGCTGGCCTCATGCGCCGCCTTGCGGGGCTTCACAGCGCCGAGATCCGCCAATTCTTCGAGGCTGAGGATAACTCCAACGCCGAATATCATGGCGAGGAAATGGTCCACCGCGATCACCTGACGCTGCTGTGATGCATAGCTATCCCGTTTGAACAGCCCTGCCGACGCAAATACAATTGCAGAATAGATAGACGCTAACTAACGACGGCTTCGCGAACCGATGGCCGTTTGAAGAAAGAGTGACCGTGATGACGGCAACCGCGACAAGAACGACCGAAACAGGGGAGTTTTCAGAAGAGCTCGTCAGCAAGGCGCAGGCGGCGCGCAAGGCGAGCCGGCCTCTTTCGCGGGCGTCCACGGAGGAGAAGAACCGGGCGCTTGAGCGCATTGCGGTTTCACTGGAGGAGCGCTCCGATGACATCGTCGCCGCCAACGCGCAGGACTACGCGGCGGCGCAGGCAGACGGCATGACGGACGTCCTGCTGGATCGCCTTTTGCTGAACGAGGAGCGCGTGCGAGGAATGGCCGTCGATGTTCGGGCCACGATCGCCCTTCCTGACCCGATCGGTGAAGAGTTCGATGTCTCTACGCTGCCCAACGGTCTCCGTATCTGCCGCAGGCGTGTACCGCTCGGCGTCATCGCTGCCGTGTATGAGAGCCGCCCCAACGTCACGATCGACATCGCCGCCCTCTGCATCAAGTCCGGCAACGCCGTCATTCTGCGGGGCGGGAAAGAGGCTATCAATTCCACGACGACACTCGCGGGAATTGTACGGGAGGCGCTGGACGATGCCGGTTTGCCTCGGGACGCGGCTCAGATTATCGAGTCCACGGATCGAGCGATAGTTGGGCAGATGCTTGTCTACGAGGGCGGAATCGATCTGTTAATTCCTCGTGGCAGCGACACACTCATCCGCTTCGTGCGGGACAACGCGCGGATACCCGTTGTGACGGGCGGCATCGGCGTCTGCCACACGTATGTTGACGCCGACGCAGATGTTGAGCAGGCCGTTGCTATCGCGTACAACGCCAAGGTGCAGCGCCCCACGGTGTGCAATGCGCTGGACACGCTGCTTGTCCATTCACAAGCCGCACCGAAGCTGCTGCCCGCCGTAGTTGCGGCGTGGGCGCAAGACAACGTAGAGATTCACGCGGACGGGCGCGCGCTCGCGCTGATCGGGCCTGAGCCGCCCACACGGGTCATCACGGCGGTCGAAGACGACTGGGGCCGCGAGTTTCTGTCCCTGACGGCCGCCGTCAAGGTGGTCGATTCCATCGACGAGGCTCTGGAGCACATCGCGGAGTACGGCTCCGGTCACACGGAGGCAATCCTGACGACGAGCGACGAAAACGCGACAAGGTTCCTGGACGAGGTGGACGCGGCGGCGGTCATCGTCAACGCGTCAAGCCGGTTCACGGACGGCGCGCAGTTGGGGCTGGGCGCGGAAGTTGCCATCAGCACCAACAAACTGCATGCGCGCGGGCCGATGGGGCTTCGGGAGCTGACGTCCTACAAGTGGACCATCGTCGGAGACGGCCAGACCAGGACCTGAACACTTGCGCTACAATCCTGTTATGCGCGGGATTGATGTCATGTACAGGGTCAGGAATCAGGGATTACGCCAATCTTCCTACTTCGACGTTCGTGACAAGCCCTCGATAAGATCCGGTATTCACGACGGCGCGGCGCATTATGCCGTCGGCGTGTCCGAGGCATTAGGCGCGTGGCCAAGCGAGAAACACCTCTGTGACGCGTGGGAATCCGGGGCGTGGAATGGACGGGGACGGCATCTGAGAACAGTCACGGGTTCGAGGGTCGATGTCGTTCACGTCGGGGCTCGCAATTCCGGCAACGGTCCGGATTTCCTCGGCGCGATCATCGCAATTGAATCCCCCGGCCAACCGCGACGCTTTATTCGCGGTGACGTTGAGATGCACCTGCAGGCCTCGGACTGGTTTGCACATGGACATGGAACGAACCCGGCCTTTGCGAGTGTCGTTCTTCACGTTGTTGAGGACGCGCAAGGAATGACTGAGGTTGCGGGAGCGCCCGTGCTCGAATTGCGACAGAACACGCGCCGTCACAAGCGGATGGCCGCAGCAGCGAAGCGACAGCCGCGCTCTGATTTGGGCATTGGCACGGTAACGCCGCAAGGCATGGCGGCACTCCTTGACTCGCTGGGCGATGCGCGGCTGGAAGAGCGAGCGGCGGCCATGGAGGGTGATCTTGCCGTTGTCGGGCCTGAGCAGGCGCTGTATGAAGCTCTTATAAGGGGACTCGGCTATACACGCAACATGACGGCATTTCATGAAGTCGCTCGGCTCCTGTCGATCGATGCGTTGCGGGGCCTAACGAGCGGCGCTCCCAATGAGGGAGCGCGCTCGGCGCGCCTGACCGGCCTCCTGTTTGGCGCGGCGGGACTGTTGCCGTCACAACAGAGCGAAAGGGAACAGGGGAGGCTGCCTTTCAGCGAATCGCAGTCGTTCGACATCGATAGCTTCACGGCGTCCGTGGAGACCGAGTGGGCGCAGCGTCCAGGGTTGGAGTCTCTGCCGCGCGGGTCATGGCAGACGTTTCGTGTCAGGCCGGACAATCACCCGATTCGCCGGATGGGCGCTGCGGTGGAACTCATGAGGCGGTGGCTTCAGGGGCCGGGGATGCTCAACGATTTGCGTATTGCTGTCAGTAAGCCGGAGAGTTCCCGGGATGCGGCAGCGTGTTTGATCGATGCGCTGGTAATTCCATCGGTGGGCTATTGGGCGACTCACCGGGACTTCGGTATCGCCCGGCGGGGCAGGGCATCTGCGCTCATTGGTCGGGGGCGTGCTCTGGACATGCTGGCGACGGCCGTCCTGCCATTCCTGCTTGCGTTGGCGGATTTTGAGTCCGACACGGATCTGGAACGAAGAACGCGGGAGGTCTATGCTGTCTTGCCGAACCCGGGAGTATCTGAAGCTTCCCGCCGGGCGCGGCATCTTATCGCCGGAAACGGAGGCGGCCAATCGCCGCGGCTGTCCGCTCGCCGTTACCAGGGGTTCTTGAGCTTGACGGCCTCCTCACTGAATGGGGCACGGGAGTCTCTGTACCCATCGGTGAGATAGCCGTCCGTCCGGGGCGGCAGCGTCTCGATCTCCCTAGTATCATGGCGAGGTGGGCGCGGCTTTTGTGATGCTGTGTCGACCAATTACACGACAACAGGAGGATGATTTCTCTATGCGCATCGAACGTGACTCAATGGGCGAGATGGAAGTGCCGGACGAGGCCCTCTGGGGCGCGCAGACCCAGCGCGCCGTCCGCAATTTTCCCATCAGCGACCTTCGCTTTTCCCGCAGCTTCATCCGAGCCCTCGCACTAATCAAACGCTCCGCCGCGGAGGTCAATGAGGAACTTGGCGGCGTCGCTCCGGAGATGGCCGCAGGTGTCAAAACTGCGGCACAGGAAGTGATGGACGGCGAGCATGACGACCACTTCGTGCTCGATATTTTTCAGACCGGCTCGGGCACATCGACGAACATGAACGCAAACGAGGTCATCGCCAATCGTGCGACGCAGATCCTCGGCGGTGAGGTCGGCTCCCGCATGGTTCATCCCAACGATCACGTCAACCGCGGTCAGTCCTCCAACGATGTCATCCCGACAGCGATACAGGTCGCCGCCGCCCACGGCATTGCCCTGGAACTCGTGCCCGCGTTGGAGCGCCTGCAACAGGCGCTCGCAGACAAGTCGGCGTCCTTCTGGGATGTCATCAAGACCGGACGGACACACCTGCAGGACGCGACGCCCATCCGGCTCGGCCAGGAGTTCTTGGGCCATGCAGGTCAGATGGAGCGGGCGGTGCGGCGGCTTCGCCATGCTGTCGATGAGCTATGCGAGGTCCCTCTCGGCGGGACGGCCGTCGGCACGGGGATCGGGCGCGACTTGGCATTCTCGGAGATGGTGTGTGCCCGCCTGGCGTCCTCCACTGGCCTCCCCATCCGTGAAACGGAGAATCACTTCCAGGCGCAGAGCACGCTGAACGCCGTCACGGAGGCAAGCGGCGTCCTGAACACCGTCGCGGTCAGCATGTTGAAGATCGCCAACGACGTGCGCTGGCTCGGCTCGGGTCCTCGCGCCGGCTTCGGCGAGATTGCCCTGCCGGAGGTGCAGCCCGGCTCGTCGATCATGCCCGGCAAGATCAACCCGGTCATCGCGGAGTCGGTGGCGCAGGCGGCGGCGCAGGTCATGGGCAACCATGTGACCGTCACGATCGCTGACGCGCAGGGCAGCAACTTCGAGTTGAACGTCATGATGCCAGTCGCCGCCTACAACCTGCTGCAATCGATCAGCCTTCTCGCTGCCGAGGCAGACAACTTCCGAGTGCAGTGCATCGAGGGGCTTGTTTCCACGCAGCGCGGGCCGGAGACCGTTGAGCAGGGGCTGGCGATCTGCACGGCGCTTGCGCCGGTCATTGGCTACGATGCCGCAGCAGCGATCGCGCATGAGGCGTCGGAGACTGGTGAAACCGTTCGACAGGTGGCCCTCCGGACGACTGAACTAGGCGCGGCTGCCCTGGAGGAGATCCTCGACGCCGCCAAGATGACGGAACCCGGCTTCTCCGGCGGTGGCGGGGGATAATTTTTAAGTTCGCGGTCCGGTTTTCCTTACGGAAGAAAGTTGCGCACCGCGTTCCGGCGGGAATGGCCGCGAGGCAGAGGCGGATAGTCTCATATTCGCCTGTTCCCTTGCCATGCGTTGTCGCCGTTCCGTAGAATGACACTACGTATGAGCCATCCACCTGAAGCGATGATGGCGTGGTGTCGTACGCGCCAATTGTCCAGATAATCACTGTTTCCAACTACACGCGCAGGGGGCGTTAATCAGTGTCAAGCAAGAATGGAAATGCCGTCATGGTCGTGGAGGATCTCCACGTGGAGGTGGACGGCAAGGAGATCCTGAAGGGCGTCAACCTGGAGATTCCCACCGGCAAGGTCAACACCGTCATGGGGCCCAACGGCTCCGGCAAGAGCACCCTCGCCAACACACTCATGGGCAATCCCCGCTACGTCGTCACGGGCGGACGCATCCTCTACAAGGGTGAGGACATCACGCTCATGCTGCCGGACCTGCGATCTCTTGCCGGAATCTTCCTCGCGTCCCAATACCCCGTCGAGATTGCGGGCGTCACGTTGATCAACTTCCTGCGGCAGATGGTGAACGCCCATCGCGACGAGGAAATGCCGCTTGTCGAGTTTCGGCAAATGGTGAACGAGAAGATGGACGCGCTTGGCATGGATCGAGCGTTTGCGACCCGCTACGTCAACTCCGGATTCTCCGGTGGAGAGAAGAAGCGCAGCGAGATTCTTCAACTTGCCGTCCTCGATCCCACGGTTGCCATCCTAGACGAGACCGATTCCGGCCTGGACATTGATGCCTTGCGCACCGTTTCTCATGGCGTCAATCAGCTGCGGCACGAGGAGATGGGTATCCTGCTCATCACCCACTACACGCGCATCTTCAACTACATCGAGCCGGACACCGTTCATGTGATGCTGGATGGCGCCATCGTGAGGTCGGGAGGCCCGGAACTGGCCCATGACCTCGAGGAACACGGTTATGACCTCATTCGGTCCGGCGCAGGCAGCGCGGTCGCGCCGGCGTCGCAATAGCGCGGCCATACCGCGCAAGGCCGGCCCCTGTGCCTGATCAGTCCCAGCAGCTTAACGTCGAGGCCATACGCGGCGACTTTCCCATCTTGTCCCGTGTCATCAACGGCAACCCGCTCGTCTACCTGGACAGCACGGCTACGTCACAGAAACCTAAGCAGGTCATTGACACGCTGGCCGATTTCTATCGCACCTCAAACGCGAACGTCCATCGCGGCATCTACACGCTGTCCGAGGAATCGACCGCAGCCTATGAGGGCGCGCGAGACAAGACGGCCGAGTTCATCAATGCCTCCTCCTCAAGCGAGATTATCTTTACGCGCAATACGACCGAATCCCTGAACTTGCTGGCCTATTCCTGGGGGCGCGCCAATCTCAATGAGGGCGACGAGGTCCTCGTCACGTTGATGGAGCACCATTCCAACATCGTGCCGTGGCACATGATCTGCGCCGAACGGGGCGCGATTCTCCGCTTCATCCCCGTCACGGACGACGGCTTTCTGGATCTCACCGATATTGACACCCTCATCACGGAACGGACGAAGGTAGTCTCCTTCACACATGTTTCAAATGTGCTTGGCACCGTGAACCCCGTGCGTGATCTTGTGGACAGGGCGCATGTTGTCGGCGCGATCGCCATCGTGGATGGAGCTCAGGGAGCCCCACACGTCGCCGTTGATATGCGCGAAATGGACGCGGATTTCTATGTGTTTTCGTCCCACAAGATGCTGGGGCCAACGGGTGTCGGCGTCCTGTACGGCAAGCGCGCGCTCCTCGATGAGATGCCGCCATTTCTCGGCGGTGGCGAGATGATTATGGAGGTGCGCGAGGACGGATTTACGTGGAAAGACCCGCCATGGAAGTTCGAGGCCGGCACGCCAAACTTTGCCGACGTTGTCGCGTTCGGCGCAGCCATTGACTACCTGACGGAACTCGGCATGGACAAGGTTCGTCAGCACGAGATCGAGATCACGGAGTATGCGCTGCGGCAGATGCGGTCGCTTGGCGAAGGTGTCACGCTGCACGGCCCGCCAGACGCGGAGGATCGCGGCGGAGTCGTCTCGTTCGCCATTGAGACCATTCACCCCCATGACATCGCCCAAACGCTGGACTGGGAGGGCGTTCAGATTCGCGCAGGACACCACTGTGCTCAGCCGCTGATGCGCCGCCTCAACGTGCCCGCAACGGCCCGCGCGAGCTTCTATGTTTACAATACGAATGAGGACGTTGACCGACTCATTGATGCGCTGAAAAAGGCTGGTGAACTCTTTGGCAGGCAGTGAACCTGAGCCACATTTTGACCAACTGTACCGGGAACTGATCCTAGACCACTATCGGCTGCCCCGGAACAACCGCGTGCTGGAGATTGCAGACGCCGACCTGACGCAGTTCAACCCGGTCTGTGGGGATGAGGTTCGGCTGACGGCCCGCATCCGCGATGGCGCAATCGAGGACATCGCATTTGTCGGACAAGGCTGCTCCATCTCGCAGTCATCAGCGTCGATGATGACGGAGGCGATAAAAGGCCGTTCTCTTGAAGACGCGAGCACACTCGCTAGCTATTTCCGCGCCATGATCCTTGGCGAAGACGTTGATGAGGCAGCGATGGGTGATCTGATGTCCTTGCAAGGCACGTCGCGCTACCCTACACGCGTCAAGTGCGCCGTTCTCGCATGGGACACGCTTCAGAAGGCCCTCGGCGGCACATCGGGCCGCGAGGATGTGGGCTCGTCCGACCCGGATTCAGGTGGTTAGCCTACCTGCTTCGTAGATCCCATCTGTCTGCAGATTCTTGCCTCGTGCCGCTTCAACCGCGAGCCGGTCGCAGCGCTCATTCTCGGGAACGCCGGAGTGGCCGCGAACCCATCTGAACTCGACGTCATGGGCGTCACAGAGGTCCAGCAGCCGCCCCCACAGGTCCGGGTTGATGGCCGACTCCTTCTTGTTCCGCATCCAGTCGTTGGCCCGCCACCGCGCCGCCCACCCCTTCTCAATGCCGTCAATCACGTAGCGGGAATCGCTGTGGAGGGTCACGTGGCAGCGTTCCTTCAGCGTCTCAAGCCCACGAATGACGGCGAGAAGCTCCATGCGGTTGTTGGTTGTGAGACGGTAGCCTTCACTCAGCTCTCTGCGGCGGTCTCCGTGGATCAGCACGACGCCATAGCCGCCGGGGCCGGGATTTCCCTCGCACGCTCCGTCGGTATAGATAATGACCTGCTTCTCTGTTGTCATCGTTCGGGATTTTTCCTGCCTGTGAATGCGCCGTACGGCGTGGTTATATTGTGTTGATCGTCACTTGGAGTATAGTAGCCCGCCAAATATGTTCATCCACACGGCATAATAGAAGGACAGCGCAGGGATAAAGTAAGGGAAGACATGAACGAGGATCTTGTGGGTGTGAGAAGACGACGGCGCAGGTTTGGGCTGCTTGAACTAAGCATCCTCATGGCGGCAATCTGTGTCTCCGGGGCGATTATCACCCTTGCCATCGTCGGCGCAACGGCAAGTTAGAATAAACATCCGTCGCTCAATCGTGGGGTCGTAGCTCAGTCGGGAGAGCACCTGCTTTGCAAGCAGGGGGTCAGGGGTTCGAATCCCCTCGGCTCCACCACTGCGCGTAGTCAGTGCAGGATCTGGGACAGGAAGAGTCTGGCGCGGTCGCTCCGCCGGGCCGTCCATCTGAACTCCCTCCCACCCACTGCGTGGTATCATTTCAAGTACAGGGAATCCAATACCGAATCCTTTTAGCCCAGACTGTGAAATTTCGGCGTCCGCCTTGGCGGACGCCGCTCCATGTAGGTAACAGACCGGACGGTATATGACTGAATCATCGCAGACGCATCTCCGCAATATCGCCATCGTCGCGCATGTCGATCATGGCAAGACGAGCCTTGTTGACGCGATGCTGCGTTACAGTCACGTCTTCCGCCCCGATCAGCAGGTGGCTGATCTGATCATGGACTCGGATCCCCAGGAACGGGAGCGTGGCATCACCATCCTCGCCAAGAACACAGGCATCAAGTACGGCGATGTGATGATCAACATTATCGACACGCCGGGCCACGCCGATTTCAGCGGCGAGGTTGAACGCGTCGTGAACATGGCCGATGGTTGCCTGCTGGTCGTTGACGCCGTCGAAGGCCCCATGCCCCAAACGCGCTACGTCCTGCGCATTGCGTTGCAGCAGGGACTACGGCCAATCCTCGTCATCAACAAGATCGACCGCCCATACGCGGATCCGGCCGCCGCGCTATCTGCGGTTCAGGATCTCTTCCTCGAACTGGCGACAGACCCTGACCAGCTGGATTTCCCTGTGCTGTACACCTCCGCGCGTGACCAATACGCCTTGAAGGCGGAGGGGGACCCGCCAAAAGACATGGCGCCCCTGTTCGACGCCATCGTTGACCGGGTCCCACCGCCCGTCGCTGATCCCGATGCCCCGCTGCAAATGCTCGTGGCGGCGCTGGACTATGACAACTACCTCGGGCAGATTGCGGTCGGCAGAGTGTCGCGTGGACGCATCGCGAAGGGTGGGCAGGTCGTCCTAATCGACCACGATAACAACGCCCCTGCCTACAAGGTGGAACGCCTCTTCACGTTCCGAGATCTCGCCCGCCACGAAATCGAATCGGCATCCGCCGGCGAGATTGTCGCGCTCTCAGGTTTGAGTGACGTTCGGATCGGCGACACCGTGGCATCGCCCGATGTGCCGGACCCACTGGAACGGATGAAGGTCGAAGAGCCGACAGTTCGTATGACTTTCGGCGTCAACACGTCGCCGTTCTCAGGCCAGGAGGGCAAGTACGCATCGTCCCGCATGTTGTGGGATCGGCTCCAGCGAGAACTGCAGACCAACGTGGCCCTCCGTGTCGAGCGCACCGACACCGCCGACGAGTTTCTTGTGAGCGGGCGTGGTGAACTGCACCTCTCCGTTCTGATTGAGAAGATGCGCCGTGAGGGCATCGAGTTCCAGGTGTCCCGCCCGGAGGCCGTCACCAACCGAATCCGTGGAGTCATGCACGAGCCATACGAACTGCTCTTCCTCGAAACACGAGATGACTATATCGGTGTCCTCACGGAGGAGCTATCGGCGCGACTCGCTCAGATGGTTGATTTGCAGAGCGACTCCGTGGGTAACGTTCGCCTACAGTTCCGCCTGCCTACGCGCGGCCTGATTGGATTCCGAAATTTCTTCATGCGCGCCACGCGCGGCAACGGCCAAATGAATACCGAGTTCATTGGAATGGAGCCGATGACCGGGGAGTTAAAGAATGCTTGCTCAGGCGCAATCGTTGCCACGGAAAGGGGCATCGCCGTCACCTATGGCCTCCAGAATGCACAGGAGCGCGGAGAGACATTCGTTGAACCTCAAACGCCCGTTTACAAGGGCATGATTATCGGTCGCCACAACCGGGAGCGTGACATGGACCTCAACGTGTGCAAGGAACGCAAGATGTCCAATGTACGTTCAGCCACACAGGAAATCGTTGAGCGCCTTGAGCCCGCCGTGAAGTTCAGCTTGGAAGAGGCCCTCGGATTCATCAACGGCGACGAACTTGTTGAGATCACCCCCAAGAGCGCTCGAATGCGCAAGCGGATTCTGGATCCGGACGAGCGCTACAGGATCAATCGCAGTCGAGCCAAAGCCTCCGTCTAAACGAAGTCTTGAAGCCTCGCCCCCTTCCGCCTATTAGTGCAGGATCTGGGACAGGAAGAGTTTGGCGCGGTCGCTCTGCGGGTTGTTGAAGAATTCGTTGGGAACGCCCTCTTCTGCAATCATGCCCTCATCCAGCATGATCACACGATCCGCCACCCCACGCGCAAAGCCCATCTCATGGGTGACGCAGATCATCGTCATGCCGTCCGCCGCAAGCTCGCCCATCACCTTGAGCACCTCGTTGATCATCTCCGGGTCAAGCGCAGACGTTGGCTCATCGAACAACATCAGCCGCGGATTCATTGCCAGCGCGCGGGCGATGGCCACGCGTTGCTGCTGTCCGCCCGATAACTGACCCGGGAACTTGTCGGCCTGCTCCGGTATGCCCACTCGCTCAAGCAGTTGCATAGCAAGGTCTTCTGCCTCGTTGTGAGGCATATGGCGGACTTTCTGGGGAGCAAGAGTGATATTTCGTAGAACGCTTATGTGTGGGAACAGGTTGAACTGCTGGAAGACCATGCCGGTCTCCGTGCGAATCTGGGCAAGCGTACGCAGATCGTCCGTGATCTCCATCCCGTCCACCACGATGCGGCCGGAGTCGTGCTTTTCTAGCTGGTTGATGGTGCGGAGGACAGTCGACTTTCCGGATCCGGAGGGACCGATCATGACGACGACTTCTCCCTCAGCGATCGACAGGTTGATGTCATTCAGGGCGGTGAAGCTGCCAAATCGCTTGACCACGTTCTCCATGTGGACCATTTCGTAATCGCTATTTTTCGGCATGGTCGAGATTCCTCCTCAACGTGCAGCTATCGTCGTCCGACGCCCAGCCGTGATTCCGCCGTGTCTCCGAGGCGGGACAGCATATAGGAGATAACCCAGTATATGAGTGCGACAATCAGATAGATTTCGAAGAATGCACCCTCTGCGATGTCTGTTTGGCCGCCAAGGACTTTCCTGGACTTCTCCAGCGTGTTGACCAGCGAGATTGCCGCGAGCAGGGCAGTGTCCTTCCACAGCGCGATAAACCGGCCGATGATTGCGGGAATGACTGCTCTAATCGCCTGCGGCAGGATGATAAGAGTGTAAATCTGGAGAGTCGAGAGTCCTATGGACTGCGCCGCCTCCATCTGTCCCCGTGGCACGGACTGCAGGCCGCCTCGAATCACCTCCGCGATATACGCTCCGCCAAAAAACGCAAACACGAACATCACGCGATAAACCAGGTCGATGCTGCTGAAGGCCTCGCCCACCGGTCCCAGCTCGTCCTTGAGGAATGTTGCGAATAGCAGCCAGACAAGGAGGGGGGCCGCGCGGACAACCTCGATATAGCCGACGGATGAAATCCGAATGGCGCGATAGGGCGATACCCGACCCATCGCCAATGCAAGACCAATGAAGAATGAGAAGAAGACGCCTACAGAGAAGACGATGATGTCAAGGAAAGCGCTTTCCCAACTGTTGGTTGAAACGCCGAGCTGGAGGAGAACAATGGCCGGAATGAGCAGCACCCACAGTGCCCCCATCCCTTGAAGCATGACTGGGTTGCTCCGGAACCTCGCCAGCTGTTTCCCAATAACTGCCCCGCCTGCAAGCGTCCCAAACACGCCCGCCATTAGCACCCAGGTCGATCCAAACGGCACCGCCAACCCCAGCGACAACGCATACAGCCAGGACGGCGCCCAACCCCCTTCCATCACGAGCACCCTGTTGATGCCGCTGATCGTGGTTTGCTGGCCTCCCGACTCAATGATTTCTGTGAATGCTCGCTGCTCAATGCGCGGCTCGACTCCGAGCCCGAGCGTCAGCACCAGGGCTGCCACGGCGCCGACAACGATCAGGTATGGCCGCAAGCGCCCACCCCAAATGCCGTAGGTGATGGCAATCAGAGTCACCGCCAGGAACATGGCGATCCAGATTCGGAAAGCTTCGTCGGCGGGATAACTGCCGACAAAGAAGAGTTTTCGGTTTAGCGCAACAAGTCCCCAGTTAGCCTGGAAGAGGAAATATCGTACGGTCAGAAACAGGAAAGCTACCGCAGCGACGAGCGAAACGAGCGTAATTGCTGTGTTGACTCGCGTGTCGAACAGGTTGGCCTTCGCCCAGTCGATCCGCTCGGCGATGGCGTCCCTCCGTAAGACGGTCATACTCATTTCAACTGCACGTTCTTGTTGATTGTGTTCATGATCGTGGAGATGATCAGGTTGGTCACAATGAAGACGATGAAGATGAAGAGGTAAACCTGCAGCAGGTTCCCGGCGTTATTGACGATGCGGTTTGAAATCAGCACGATCTCGCCAAATGCAATGACGTGTGCGAGGGTGGAGTCCTTATTGGTGTTCTGGAATTCGTTGTTGAGGGCCGGAATCATTATTCGCAGCGCCTGCGGCAGCACCACCAGCGTGAATCGTTGGTACGCAGAGAATCCCAGTGATGAGGCTGCCTCCACCTGGCCATGCGGCACGGCCTGGATGGAACCTCGCACGATCTCCGCGATGAAGGCTCCGAAATACAGCGTCACGGACACGAGCGCGCTGATGTACCCCAGCCCCAACAGCGCCCCATGCTGGTAGGCAAAGAATCCGGCGTCTGACTGCACCACCTCGGGAAACGCCGGCCTGAGAGGAAACAGCAGCAAGACGTAAGAGACGACTCCCACCCCGAGGAAAATCGCAATCGCCCACAAGTTGCCATGCATGGTCTGGCCCGTCAAATCCTCCTGCTGCTCACGCCTCCTCCGCACCCAGAGCGCCACAGCGCCGCCCGCGAACAGCGCAATCATCCAGAGCCACCAGAAATCGTGAGTGCCAGCGAGCCACGGAACTGCAATTCCTCGATTGCTCACCATGAAGAATCCGTCGATGCCGGTTCGCGCTTCGATCTGCGGCAAAGACCTGAATACGCCGAACGCAAAGAAGAACATCAGGAGCAACAGTGGCAGATTCCTGAAAGTCTCGACGTAGATTCTTCCCAACCGATTCAGGATGGGATTGCTGGATAACCTTGCTACACCAACAAAGAGTCCCAGCAACGAAGCAAGCGCTATGGCAAAGATAACGACCGAGATCGTGTTTCCCGCGCCCTTGAGCATTCCCAACCATCGCGGATCGCTGGCTTCCACATGCAGAAACGTGAAGATGGCGCTCCGGTCCGGGCTACCGTACGGCCCCGTGAGGAATCGGAAATCAAACAGGTTGACGAAGATCGAGTAGACCAGATAGGTGGCGATGATGACAGCAAGAGTGCCAACGACAACATTGACCAGATTGGCGCGGGTAGAGCCGTGGTACCAGAGTTCGCTAACGTATTGCTTCATCACCTATGTATGGCCGGATAAAGATTGGCGCATGGCCCGTACTGTTCGGGCCATGCGCCAATCTATTTCTCGGTTTGAAGCTACCTCATCGGTGGCGCGTAAATCAGACCGCCGTTGACGTAGGAATCGTTGAGGCTGCCGGCTCGTGTCAGGCCAACCGCCTCCAGCGTGCGCTCATACGCCTCGCCGTAGTTGCCTACCTGGCTGATCACGTCCTGCATGAACGTGCCGTCAATGCGACCATGGCCGATGCCAAGGTTGCTTGGCGCTCCGCCGTCAAACCCGACGCCCAGCAGACGGGCGACCGTGTTGTTCGGTGGGTTGGCAGCCATCTGGCTCACGTTTGCGGATGTCACGCCCTGCTCCTCGGCGATGATCATGCCGTTGACGACCCAGCGCACGATGTCTTCCCATTCGGAGTCGTAGTCGCGGACGCTCGGCCCCAGAGGCTCCTTGGAGAGCGTCTCCGGCAGCACAATGGCGTCAAGGTTCTCGTCTGACTTCAGGGAGAACTGGTGGCCGCCAAGCTGCGACTTGTCTGAAGACCACGCATCGCACTGTCCGCCGATGAACGACCCGCGGATAGCTGCGTTGTCCTGGAGAGTCAGCTCTGAGTAGGTCAGGCCGTTCTCCGCAAAGTAGTCCGAAACGGCGCCCTGCGTGCTCGTTCCGTCAAGGATGCAGATGGTGGAGCCACCAAGCTCATTGACGCTCGTCACGCCTGAGTCTGCGTTCACCATGATGCCCGCGCCGTCGTAGAACGTCGTCGGCGCAAAGGCCACGTTCAGGTCCGCGTCGCGGCTGGCGGTCCATGTTGTCGTCCGGATCAGTACATCGATTTCCTTGGCAGCCAGAAGTTCGAATCGGTTCGCGGATGTCGCTTCCTTGAACTCGACGGCATTCGCATCTCCGAACACTGCTGCAGCGAAGGCATGACAGTAATCAACGTCATTGCCCACAGCGCTACCATCCGGATTCAGCACGCCAAAGCCGGGTGTATCGGCCTTGATTCCGCAGATCAGGGTTCCCCGATCCAGAATCACGCCGAGTGTGTCTTCTCGTGGATCTCCCGCATCTTCCGTCGTGCAGGCTGTAAAAATCATGAGGCCAGCGACGATGGCAAGTGCAAGTAGAAGTATTCTGCCCGTCATGTGCTCCTCCCGCTTGTTCCAGATAGGCTCGATAGACTCTTCGCTTATTGTGCCACGAATTGGGTATAGACGCCACCGAAATCCAACCGGTCTACGTATCCTCGTGCCCCCGGAATCGCCGCTTTCACGACATCGATGTGACAATGGACGGCTGCGGCCTAATCGGCTACAGTGGGTTGTCGCAAGTAGGGGGGATTTGCGGCGCCATCGACATGGTCGTGAACTGCTCGCAGGAGCATGCTCCTGTGTCGATGCGCCAACGTTATGGCTGAAGCAGAACATCAGATAGACGCGAAGAATCTATGGAAGGTGTTTGGGCAGAATACTGAGCTTGCCCTCTCACCGGACTACACAGACAAGACCCGCACCGAGATTCAAGAGGAACTGGGCGCCCTGACCGCGCTTAGGGATGTCTCGTTCAGCATCGCGCAGGGCGAGGTTTATGTTGTCATGGGCTTGTCCGGCAGCGGCAAGTCCACCCTAGCCCGCATCCTGATTCGTCTCCTTGAACCCACAAGCGGCAGTGTTCTGTTTAACGGTGAGGACATCACCGCATACTCTCAGCAGCAGCTCATCGAGTTCCGTCGCACCAGCGTCGCGATGGTATTCCAGAACTACGCGCTCCTGCCGCATCGCCGCGTCCTTGAGAACGTTGCCTATGGCCTTGAGATACGGGGTATTGACAAGACGGAGCGGTTAAAGGCTGCGGAGCAGGCCATTGAGACGGTGGGTCTGTCCGGATGGGAGCGGTACTACCCCCGAGAGATGAGCGGCGGGATGCAGCAGCGTGTTGGGCTGGCCCGCGCGCTTGCCGTCAATCCCGATGTCCTCATCATGGACGAGCCGTTCAGTGGGCTGGACCCGCTCATTCGCCGGCAGATGCAGGATGAGTTGGTCTCCATTGAATCCGAGCTGCACAAGACAATCGTCTTTATCACGCATGATCTCAACGAGGCGCTGAAGCTCGGCAACAAGATTGCCATCATGCGGGACGGCGAGATTATCCAGGAAGGGTCACCGGAGGAGATTGTCTCGGTGCCGAGCGATGACTACGTCTCCGAGTTTGTGCGGGATGTTTCAAGCACCCGCGTCATCCAGGCGCGGGCCGTGATGAAAGAGCCGGACGACATGATCTATGAACGACAAGGGCCTCGCGCCGCCCTCCATCTCATGGACACTCTGAAGATGGATACCCTTTTCCTTGTCTCTGATGATTCATGCCTCAAAGGATTGATTACCCGTCAGGCGGCGCAGTCACTCGCGTCCAACAACGAGGACACGCTGAACGCCGCCCGGGTCATCAAAGCCGTCAGCGTGGCGCATGATGATTCTCTTGAAGATGTGCTACAGACTGTCGCGGAGTCCACGCGACCCGTGGGAGTTGTGGATGCCGAGGGTATCCTGCTCGGTGAAATTCGGAAGAATGACTTACTGCCTGACGAGTAAGATTCAGGCGGACGTGAAGAGTCTGGGGGCAGACAATGGTACGTACTGAGCCGGCTGGCCAGGTCACCACCACATCGGCATCGGAGACGGAAGAGCAGCCCGTACGGATTCCCTTTGGGCAGCGAACACGCGACCGTTGGATTCTGGGGATCGGCGCGTTTGCAATCGCCCTCGTTCTGAGCCTTCTGATCTGGGGCCCAGAGATGGGGTTCTACACAACGGTGACTACGGAGCAATCATCTGATGGCTCAATGACGTTTGACGTGACTGCCCGCGAGGTGGTGGCAGACTCGATTGACGCTTTCGTCAGCTGGCTAACACTGGAGGCCTCGTGGGCATTTAATGCGCTCAGTACCGGGGTCACGTACGCCCTCGTCTACATCGAGAACGTATTGACATGGACACCGTGGCCTGCCGTCGTTGTTGGCCTCTGTCTCCTGGCTTTCGCCGTGGGGCGATGGGCGCTGACGGGGTTCACGCTGTTCGCGCTTATGTTCATCGGCATCCTGGACCTTTGGGGAAACACCATGGACACCGTCGCCCTCATGGTGGTCGCCGTCGCGGTGTCCGTCTCCATCGGCCTTCCTATCGGCATCGTTGGTGCGCGCAGTCGATTCGCCGATAATCTGATGAGGCCAATCCTGGACGGGATGCAGACAATGCCGAGCTTTGTCTATCTCCTGCCGGGTATCCTGTTCTTTGGCCTCGGCAAGCCGGCCGGCATCTTCGCCACAATCCTTTACGCCACGCCGCCCGTGATTCGGCTCACCAATCTCGGCATCAGACAGGTTTCGCCGTCTGTTGTGGAGGCGGCCCGTGCCTTCGGCTCATCCCCGTGGCAGACCCTCGCCAAGGTGCAGATTCCCATGGCGCTGCCCACCATCATGGCCGGCATCAACCAGACAACAATGATGGCGTTGGCGATGGTGACCATCGCAAGCCTTGTTGCCGCCGGCGGACTTGGTGACAACGTGAATCGAGCCTTGCAGAGGAATGAACCGGGCAATGGACTGCTGGCCGGGCTAGCTATCGTCTTTCTTGCGATCGTGATTGATCGACTCACCCAATCCATTGCGGCGCGGCGCACGGAGGCAGTTACTGCTGGATGACCATCGCAAAAAGACCATCGTATAAAGAGGTAGATTTGGCAGGCGTGACGCTGTGCGCTACGCTTAAACCCCTGTCAGAAAAAAGGAAGGAAGGGAATAGGAATGAGAAAACTCACGTTTATGATTCTTGCCATTGCGATGGCAATGGTTGTTGCGCTTGTCGCTTGTGAAGGTGACGAAGAGAGTGAGCCCACGGAAGCGCCAGTTGTTGCAGTTGCCGTTTGTGGTGATGAGTATTCAGCTGTTCCCGTGGCGCAACAGTCCGCGACTACGACGACTGACGACATGTCCGACGATGACATGTCTGACGACACCATGTCAGGTGAAATGGTGGAGATAGAGACGATTGTCTTTAGCGACCTGAACTGGGCCAGTGCCCAGCTACAGAACCGGATCGCGCAATACATAATTGAAGAAGGCTATGACTACTCGACGGATGTCGTGTTCGGGGCAACCCTGCCGTTGCTGCAGGGCCTCCGAGCCGGTGACACGCACGTGACCATGGAGATCTGGCTGCCCAACCAGGATGCCGCCTGGGTTGACGCGCTGGCCGAGGGATCCGTGCAGGAAGTCGGCTTCAGTCTCGGCGCAGACTGGCAGTCAGCCTTTGTGATTCCGGCGTACCTCCAGGAAGAGCATCCGGAGTTGGACACAGTGGAAGACTTGAAAGACCCAGATTGCCAGGAACTGTTCGCCAGACCGGGTTCTGATGGCAAGGCACGCTTGGTTTCCTGTGTCGTAGGTTGGGCCTGTGAGGGGGTCAACGACGCGCAGATTGAGGCCTACGGCCTTACGGATCATCTGGACGTCTTCAAGCCGGGTGATGGTGCTGCTGCCAACGCGGACCTTTACGGCGCGTATGAACGCCAGGAGCCGTGGCTCGGTTACCAATGGGGCACGAACGATCCTGCCCTCCTCCTGGACCTCGTCCGCCTGGCAGAGCCCCCCTACACCGATGACTGCTGGGCCGGTCTGCAGTCATACATTGAAGCCGGGTTTGATGGCCCTGCTCCGTCTGAGGGCTGCACCTACCGCGACGCCGAGATTAAGATTGCCGCGCGAACAGAGCTGGTAGAGAGTGCGCCTGAAGTCATCGCGATGTTCCAAAATTGGGGCTTTGACATTCCGGAGTACAAAACAGTCGTAGCGTGGCAGCAGGACAACGAGGCTGCTGACGTCGCAGACTCTGCTCTCTGGTGGCTGAATACCAATCAAGACCTCTGGAGCACGTGGGTGCCGGATGACGTCGCTGCGTCCATCCAGGAATCCCTCGATGCCGGCGTGATCCCTGAAGGCTGGCCAACCGAGTAAAACCGGTTCTTCGTTACTTAGTTGTCCTCCGTTGCCGATTGAACTCCAATCGGCAACGGAGGACGCTTTGTGCTACTCTCCGCGCAGCGTGGTGGTGAACCGCGCGAGGGGTAATGAGAGGCGGAGGGGTTATGGGCAGCATCGATTATTCCCGCTTTTGGACCGTACCTGAGAGGCCTGTGCCCACCTGGCAGGAAGAGGTTTTCCAGTACGACTTCGGCGGAGCCAATCCTGGCCCGGATGTCATGCCGATCGAAGAGCTGGCGGAAGCCGCGCGAGCAGTCATCCACGAAGAGAAGGAAATCATTGCCCGCTACCCGCCCACGTATGGGCCGGTCCGCACACGTGAAATCATCCTGCACAAGATGGCCGCGCATCGCGGAATGACGTGGCCAACCATCAGTGAGGTGCTCACAACCAACGGGTCTGCACAGGGCATCACGCTCTGTCTTGAAACTCTCACCAACCCGGGCGATACGATCATCACCGATCGTTTCTTCTATCAGGGAGCCGTGCGGACATTCATTGCTCGAGGACTCCGCATCGTCACCATCGACAGAGATGAAGACGGGATGCAAATGGACCTTCTCGAGCAGAAGCTCGGGGAACTCAAATCCGAGGGCGTCACACCCAAGTTCATCTATACGATTCCCAGCCCGCAGAATCCGGACGGGTCCATCATGCCGTCTGACCGCCGAGCTAAAATGCTTGCGCTCGCCCACGAATACGACACGCTGATCCTTGAAGATGACTGCTACGTGGACCAGATGCTGGACGTTGATGAGATGCCCCCGGCCATCGCGTCACTTGACGGAGCAAAGGAACGGGTCATCTACATCGCTACGTTCTCCAAGATTCTTTCGCCCGGCGTCCGTGTGGCCTGGGTGACGGGGGATAAGCGTCTTGTTGAACGGATGGCGGCGTACAAGCAGGATGTTGGCAACGACTACCTTTCGGGTCTCATTGTTGCCAAGTTCATGGAAGATCACATGGATGCCCGCATCAGCCATCTGAACGACCGGATGAGGCACAAGCGCGACACGATGGTCGCCGCGCTCGGAGAGAATTTCGGGCCGCTTGTGAGTATGACGGTTCCCAAGGCGGGTATGTTTGTTTGGGCGGAATTCCCTGAAGGAACAGACATGCAGGCGCTTGAGCCGGTGTCACAGGAACGGGGCGTGCGCTACCTTGGCGGGCACCAGTTTTCGCCCACGGGAGAGGGCTCCCAGCGGGCACGGCTGAATTACAGCTTTCCCACTCCAGGGGAAATCCAGGATGGCATCAGCCTGCTTGCTAATGTGATGCGGGAAGAGGGGTCTCTGCCGGACTAGCGCGCCCGGTCTTTCCGGCGAAGCGCGAATTGGGGCGCTGCCGGGCGCTAAATCACCGGCCAGCGGGGCGGGAATGACGTATTGGTGCGTTCCAGCATGGACTCTCCATGACGCTGCACCCGCTGTGCCAGCTCCCACTCATCGACAAATGTCGCCTCTCCGCCCTCGACGACCGTTCGCCCGTTCACAATCACCGTGTGGACACTGCGTCCGTCTGCGTTGTAGACGAGGCTGTTTACCGGATTGAACAGTGTCCGCCACTGTGCCCGGCGTGTATCAAACATCACAAGGTCAGCCTTCTTGTCCGCCTCGATAGAGCCGATTTCATTATCCAGGCCGAGAGCAGTCGCTCCGCCGATCGTCGCCATTTCCAGCGCGGCCTCTGCAGGAATCATCCGGGTGTCCGTCCGGGCGTCCTTGAAGAGGATGGCAATGAGATACATGGATCGGAGTGTTTCAATGAGGTTCGAGTTATTGCCGGCATCCGTGCCGAGTCCCAGCGTCACGCCGCTCCGAAGCATCTCCGGCGCCATTCCCTGTTGTGAAAGGCCTGAGCCCATCTTCATTGCTGCCGTTGGGCACAAAATGCCGAACGTGTTTGTACGCGCCATGGAGGCAACCTCTTTGCCATCCAGTCCTATGATGTGCGACAACACCACGTTGTTTCCGAGGATGCCCTGATCCTCCAGCCACATGGTGGGGCGGACATTGTAGTTCTCAAGGAACGCGCGCACCGTAGCCGGGCCGTTCCCGTGATGGAGAGTAAGCCGTGTGTTCATGGAATCGGCCAGCGCCTTTAGCTCCCGAAGCAGTGCCGGTGAGCAGTAGTCGACGGAGAACGGCATCGCCCACGCGTGAACACGCCCGTCGAGACCGCCGTCATACGCGTCAATAGTTCGCCCGGTGAGTGCGACCGCTTCGGCGGTTTCATAAACGGGCAGGTTGAGCGGGTTGGTCCGATCCGTGACCTGCCTCCCGACGACGATGCGGCAGCCGGCCCTCTCATAGGCGTCCATGCAGGCATCAAGGAATCGCGTGCTTCCGGGATCGACGAAGGTCGTCGTCCCCCCGCGCAGCAATTCCGTAATGCCCAACAGGGACGTGTCGTGCTCTTCCTCTTCCGTCATGGACTGCTGCAGCGCAAACACATTGGCCAAATAGTCGCGGGGGCTGAGATCGTCGGGAAAGATACCGCGCGTCGCGTGCGCGTAGGAAATGTGCATGTGCCCGTTGACGAAGCCGGGTGTAATCACCATCTCCCGCCCGTCGATGACCTGCTCCGCAGGCGCGTTCGCCAAGTCCACTGCCTTGCCCACGTGCGTGATGCGATCGTCATCGAAAATGATCGTCCCGTCGCTAATGATGCGACGTGACGCGTTCATCGTCATGATGAACTTGGCGTTGGCGATCTTTACGCGTGCCATTGAAGTACCCCAGACGGTACTAGTTACCGTCCCTCGCCTCAAAGTCTGCGCGCACCGCCTGGAGGAAGTCCGCATCCGTCAGCGCGTCTATGCCTGTCAACGCCAACGATTTCGCAACCCCCAGCGCACTCTCATGGGCCAAATCAGAGAGGGCTGCTTCTGTCATCTGGATCGAGTGCCCCGGTATTGGTGTCTCGCTTACGGCAAAGCTCACTGCAAATGACGGCATGCGCTGGCTCACGTTTCCAAAATCCGTCGATGCGCCGCCCCGTGAGCCGGGCCGTGGGTCATTGACGTTCATGCCGACGGCCTCCGCGTACTGCCGGGCAACCCGAGCGAGAGGCTCGTTTGGCCGCACGTTCTCATACATCGGATGCGCGTCCAGGATTTCAAGTGTTGCGCCCGTAAGCGTCGCCGCTCCTTCCGCCACCTGCTTCACGCTCTCTACTACTTCACCAAGGTAGTCACGGTCACGCGAACGCAGCATGAAGTTCGCGGCGGCGAAGTCCGGCACGATGTTCGGCGCCCGCCCGCCGTCCGTGATGATGCCGTGAATACGGACATCCTCCCGAAGGTGCTGCCTGAGCGCATCGATTCCGGTAAATAGGTGGATGACGGAGTTGAGCGCGTTGATGCCGTGGTGAGGAGAGACTGCCGCGTGGGCGGCTCTGCCATGGTAGGCAAATCGATAGCCGACCATCGCCAGGCTCCAGCTCTCTTCAACCGGGATCGCGTTGGGGATGACGGTGCGGTTGGCAGCCGGATGCGAAGAGAGCGCAACGTCCACGTCGCCGAATGAGCCCGCATCGATCATCCTGATCTTTCCCCCACCGCCTTCCTCCGCCGGCGTCCCGAGCACCTGTATTGTGCCCGGCAGTCTCGGCATCAGGGCCTTGAGGGCAAGCGCAGCGCCGATATTGGAGATTGCAATCAGATTGTGGCCGCAGCCATGGCCAATCTCAGGGAGAGCATCGTACTCAGCCAGGAACGCCACAGTGGGTCCAGATCCGGCGCCGCCATCGAGCGTTGCCCGAAAAGCGGTCTCCACGCCGCCGGTCCCACGCTCAACCGTGAATCCGTGTCGTTCCATGGCATCCGCCAACAACGCGGACGAATAGAACTCCTCGTAGTTGAGTTCAGGGTGCGCGTGAACGTCCTTGCTGATGCGGATGAGTTCATCGCTCAACTCGTCCACCGCCGTTGAAACGGCTGACACAAATTCATTCGGCCTCAAATCCGACGTCGCCAAAGGATGCCCCCTCTGATTCGCTAACAAACCTCTTACTTCTGCGACATGCCGCCGGATGCCTCTATTGCCTTGACCTTTTCAAGGCGGCGCGCATGACGTTCCTCTCCTGTAAATGCGGCGGTGACAAACGCATCAACGACGCTGTCGGCTAGCGCTGAGCCGATGATGCGTGAACCGATGCACAGAACGTTCATATCGTCGTGTTCCACACCTTGTCTAGCTGAATAGGTGTCATGACAGACGCCGGCGCGCACACCTCGTACTTTGTTGGCGACGATGCTTGCCCCAACACCACTTCCGCACAGCACGACGCCGCGGTCTGCACGGCCCTCCGCCACCTCCGTGGCCACGGCCAGAGCAAAGTCCGGGTAGTCGTCATCCGCGTCAAAGTCGTGCGCGCCGAGATCGACAGGCGCGTGCTCTAACGCGTCAATGCGCGCGATAACCGCTTCCTTGAGCGGGAGACCTGCATGGTCAGCACCGACGGCGATCTTCACGAAATAGCGCTCCCTTTTAGCCCAGGAAAGTTCCTGCGATGTCCGGCGCAATCCGCCCAAGCCATGAAAGGGCAATCATCTTGATGATTGAGGCAATGATGATGTAGATGAAAAAGGGAATCAACGGGAAGCGTGAGATGCCTGCGATGGCGCTGATAGCGTCGCCGGGAGCGAAGGGAATCAGGTTGCCGAGGAATAGAAGGACCGCTCCCCACTTACTGTTGAAGAGGTTCGTCATCCGCTGCTTGAGCCTGCTCGACTCCCCCATCGCGCCGCGACCGACCGCCCCGGCAAGATAGGCTGTGCTGCCGCCGAGTCCGGTGCCGATGCCCGTTACAAGGCCTAACCGCCACGGATCGATGATCTCCGCCATGCTGAGGATGATCAGGATGCCGGGCGCGGGCAGCACGACCGTCGCGCTTGACGTCAGGCTGATAACGAAAGCGCCGATTAGGCCCAACTGGTCAACGCGCGCCTCCTCCGCGTTCAGATATGCGACGAATAAGCCGCCTGCGACAAGGAATGTGCCGAAAAAGAGTCCGCTGAGGGCGATTTTCGTCTGCATCGTCAGACGGATCCGGGTGGGGCGGAACCTGCTAAAGCGATCGCGCAAGTGCTCAAGCTCATCGGGACGTCGCACGCCGGCACGGCCACGGCGGCGACCTGCGGTGCGCGCAGGCGCAACGCGATTCGGATCCATCTGTGGCGCGTCCGGAGCGCGCCGTGTGACGGGCGACAGACCTGTCCAACGGGTGGCCACTATGCAGTTTCCCTTTGCGCTGATTGGGGAGGCAGTACCGCCGGCAGGCGGTGGCCTCCATTCTCCACCTCGTCCTATCTTATGACATCTTCGCTATGGACTGTCAGAGGGCGAACGCCTCTTCAGCCTTGCTCGACAGGCTCGTCGGCTCGATGCCAAATACTTCGCGCACTACAGCTGGATCAGTCCGGTTATCGTGAGTGAGCTGACGCAATTCAGATGACGTAACCATTGCTCTCTTTCCCACCAGTCGTGGGAAACCTGCCCCGGCTAACAGCAGAGGGGAAGGGAGTGGCAACACAATTCGCCTGAGCTTGAGTTGGCGCAAAGCCAGGCCGACGAGTTCCCTGTACGTCCACGTGTCCGGCCCACCAAGTTCGTACGTGCCGCCCAGCAAAGTCCCGTCTCGCAATGTGGCGGCGACACACAGCGCGGCATCATCACGCCAGATTGGTTGATACAGCCCATCCTGTCGTGGCACGACTGCGAATGGCCACGTGCTCTTTAGGCTCCTTGCCACGAGATCGAACATGCTGTCGCGCACGCCGAATATCACGGATGGCCGCAAGATAACCCAATCCAGACCTGACTCGCGCGTTTCGCGCTCCGCCAATCCGCGCGACCGCTCAAAAGCGTAAGGAGAATCCGGGTCTGCTCCAATGCCCGTCACGTGAATGAACTGCCGAACACCTGCGTGACGAACCGCCTGGATGACAGCCCGCGTGCCCTCCAGGAACACCCCGCCAAAGGTCTGAGTGGGTCCGGCCTCGCGGAGTATTCCGACGAGATGCACGACGGCATCCACGCCACTGAGTGCCGCCGCCAGTGCGTCGACATCGCGAATATCGCCATCAAAGGGCTCTATACCAGGCGAGACATGTGCTTGCGAGGCCTGCCGTGAGTAGACGCGCACTGAGTGACCTTCTGCGAGCAGGTAATCTGCCACCACAGTCCCCATAACACCCGTTCCACCCGTCACAAGTACGGTAGAATGGAAGTCGGCGCGGGGAGGCCGATCGACGCGGTTGCCTGGGGCGACCATAGTCAAAGTATAGCTATCATCAGGCAGGAAACATGGCTCTCGCGCTAGTCAACCGGAGAAGAGTGGGCACCAATTCATGATGTCGGGGAGCAAAGGCGCTAGTGGATTGCTGAGGCTTGTGCTGCTCGGCGTGATTACAGCGGGTATCGTGCTTGCCATTGGGCTGAGTGGCGCCTGCAATGGAGAGCCGCCGACGGCCACACCCCCGCCAACACCCATCCCAACCTATACTCCGCTCCCGACCCACACTCCGACAGTCACGCCCACGCCAACGGTGACGCCGACTCCAACCGCGACGCCACAGCCGCCTCTGCCCACAGCAACACCCTTGCCAACTCCAACTGCGACGCCCAAACCAATCCGGACTCCGGAAGAGGTGGTCGCAGAGGTGACGGATTCTATTGTTCGCATCAATGTTGGGAATCGCCAGGGGACAGGTTTCGTATTCGACGAAGAGGGACATATCGTCACGAGCTCAGAACTTATTCCATTGGATGCCACGGAAATCCAGGTGACACATGCCACGACCGGTTCGGTGCTTGCCACTCTTGTCGGCCGGGACGAGATTCGGGATGTGGCTCTCCTTCGACTCCCCGTTGACGGGCAAATTCCACCGCTAAGCCTTGTGGGTGATGCGTTCGTTCCCGCCGGCGAAAGTATTGTCGCTGTTGGGTACCCCGGTGGAGCCGGCGGCCAAGTGCCATCCGGTGCGAGTGGAAGGATTCAGGCCCGGCACGAGATCGACGTAACATTGTTCTTCCAAATTGACAGGCAATTCGCAGAGGGATTAAGTGGCGCGCCCATCTTCAACCTGAATACGGATGTTGTCGGCGTCGTCTCACCGAGAATCGTAGAAGTACTTGGGCCCGGCTCCGCCGCATCTGGCCTGGGCGTTTCTATCCGATCGATTTTGTCCAACGCAGAAGATCTCAAGCGAGGCGCTACCTGTTTCCGTACGCACAATCCTCCTGCCGTCGGTGTCAATCCGGTTCCACCCTTCCCGCGGCTCTACCGGGGAACTGTGACAATAGATGGCGCGCCAGCGCCGATCGGCACGAGCATTCAGGCGCGGATAGCGGGATACGTCACGAAGATTGAAATGATTGTCGAGGCTGGGAAGCTGCCGTTCATGACCGTTCAACCGCCCGAAGAATCAGGGTATGTCGGGGAAGAAGTGAGATTGTACGTTAACTGCTTCGAAGTCCCGATAGACGATCCGGAGAAGAGTGTCTATGTCTCCGACGTTTCCAATCCCCTGGTGGACATTGCTCTGATTCTTACTACGACCTGATGCCGCCCGCTGTCCGGTGATATTCCTCGACGAGGCCGGGTCTACGTTTCCTGCCAGCTTATGATCATCCGCCTTACCGGGGCCCATAACGCTGAATCCGCCGCGACGAGACTGACGGGTATCGTCGTTGACGGCCGTGTCGCACTCGATGCCGGCAGCCTGACTCGTTCGCTGACCGTTGAGGAACTGCAAGGTCTGCGCCATGTGTTCCTCACCCATCGCCACTACGACCACATTCGTGATCTTCCTGCACTGGCATACGCAACTCCACTAGCAGGCACGCTGCATGTCTACGGGCTCGCGGACACGCTTGATGCCCTCGCTGCTCACCTGATGAACAACGTCATCTATTCCGCGTATCAGGAGCGGATAGGCCAGGACGGCAACCCACGCGCCCAGTTTCGTACGCTGGAACCGGACAAAGCAGTTACGATTGGCGATCTTGCTGTCACGCCACGTGCCGCCACTCACACCGCGCCCGCGCTCGGCTTTCTGGTCTCAAACGGTGAGCGAAGCCTCTACTATACGGGCGATACCGCCCCGGGATTCTCGACTTACCTTGGGACATCTCCGCCGGACATTCTTATCTGTGAGGTCACTTACTCCAACGCGGGTGCAGAGGAGGCATCTAGCAACGGGCATATGACCCCCGCGCTGTTGCACGGAGAAATTGAGAGGATCGTTGACGAGTCCGGTTGGACGCCCCGTGTAATCGTCACTCACCGCAATCCGGCCCATGACCGGCAGATTACCAACGAAATAGATGCTCTCCGCACGGAAACAGGCTGGGACATCACTCTTGGCGCGGCAGATATGGCATTGACTGTCTAACCCCACCGCCGCCCTGTACCATAACGACAGGGGAGAGCAGGGGAACGCGGTACTACCGATGACAGCAGGATTCATGTACAGCCCGGAGCTCACGCGAAACATCTTGCGTGAGGATCACGTGCTGCGTCCGATGCGCCTGCGCCTCGTCTATGAGCTTCTGCAGGCGTACGGCGTATTCGAGCGGCCTGATGCCGTGGTGATTGAGCCGCGAGTTGCCACGGAGCAGGAATTAATGACATTCCATGGCCGCGATTACATCGAGTCCGTGCAAGCGTTCAGTCGCGGTGAAGACCTCCATCGGCAACACCGCTATGGTTTCAGCGATTGGGGCGATAACCCCGTCTCGGAAGGCATGTATGAAGCAGCTGCGCTGGCCGCAGGGGCCTCGCTCGTTGCGGCGGAATCCGTGTGGAACGGCGAAGCCGATGTCGTCTTCAACGCGGGCGGCGGCTATCATCACGCCGGCCCGGACTTTGCCTACGGCTTCTGCGTCTTCAATGATGCGGTCATCGCCATCCTGCGCCTGCTTGCCCTCGGCGCGGAGCGTGTCGCCTATATCGACATCGATGCGCACCATGGCGACGGCGTACAGAACGCCTTCTACGCCAGCAATCGTGTGCTAACTATCTCTTTACATCAGTCCGGTCAGACCCTATTTCCAGGCACCGGAGACACGACCGAGATGGGTGAAGAGGCGGGCGTCGGTTACGCCGTCAATCTGCCGCTTGCGCCCGGCACGCACAATGAGGCGTATAGGCAGGTTCTGGAGAACGCCGTCGCGCCCCTAATTCGCAAGTTCAATCCGGATGTCCTCGTCACGCAACAGGGCATAGATACGCACATAGATGACCCGCTCACTCATCTACGACTCACGTCTGCGGGTCATACATCGGCCGTCGCAGCCCTGGGCGCTCTGTCTCCCGGCAAGTGGCTGGCCATGGGCGGCGGCGGATATGATCTGTCCGCCGTTGCGAGGTGCTGGGCGATGGACTACGCCGTGATGGCGGGCGTGGAACTGCCGGACGAAATACCTGAGTCGTACCAGGAAACGTACGGACTGAAGCAGTTGCGGGATGACCCTGCCGCCGATCTTCTTGAGGCGGATGACGCTCGTGTCTGGCGAGAGGCTGAGGAGTCCGTTAAGCAAGTGAAGGAACTTATATTTCCTCTTCATGGGCTAACGGTGTAGCGCGCCCGCGAGCAAGAACCGGAATTCAATAAACCCTGAGATTCTCCAGAGCAGGACATCGTCAATTATGGAGGCCGCAGAATCGTGACCACTTCCACCCAATCTCAGATCGCCTTTGGAACCGACGGCTGGCGGGCGATCATCGCGGAGGAATTCACCTTTGAGAACGTGCGGTACTGTGCGAAGGGCGTTGCGCAGTATCTGAAAGCGCAGGGCACGGCGGGGCAGGGTGTCATTGTCGGCTATGACACGCGATTCGGCTCGGAGCGGTTTGCCGCCGCCATCGCGGAGGTGCTGGCAGCGGAGGGCGTGCCGTCTTATCTGTGCCAAACGTGGGCACCGACGCCGACCGTCAGCTACAACGTCATCGCTCTAAAAGCCGCCGGCGCTATCATCGTTACTGCCAGTCACAACCCGCCTGAATGGAACGGCTTCAAGTACAAGCCGGACTACGGCGGCTCTGCATCGCCGGAGATTATCGCTGCTGTAGAGCGCGAGATTCACGAGGCCGAGACAGCAGGTCCGCCGCCCGTGATGCCGCTTGCTGACGCGCTAAGGGACGGGATCGTTACTATGATCGATCCCCGCCCCGGCTACATCGACCAACTCCGCTCTCTTGTGGACGTGGAGCGTATCCAGGCTGCAGGCCTACGCGTCGTGATTGATCCGATGTACGGTGCGGGAATGGGCTACCTTGCGGACCTGCTTGCCGGCGGCAAGACGGAACTGATAGAGATTCATGCCGAACGCAACCCCGACTTTCCCGGTATGAGGCAGCCGGAGCCAATCTCCCACAACCTCGGCGAATTACGCGAGGCTGTCGTTCGGTACGGCTACGGTGTGGGGCTGGCGACCGATGGCGACGCGGACCGCGTTGGGGGTGTGGACGAGGGAGGCCGATTCCTCACGCCCCTGCAGTTCTTCGCGCTGCTCGCCTTCTACCTGCTGGAGATTCGCGGTGAGCGCGGCCCATTGGTCAAGTCCATCACGAGTTCCCGCATGATCGATATTCTCGGCGAGAAGTACGGCGTCCCCGTCTATGAAGAGCCGGTCGGCTTCAAGTACGTCGGGCCGCGCATGATGGAGACGGACGCATTGATTGGCGGCGAAGAGAGCGGTGGCTTCGGATTCCGGGGACACGTGCCAGAGCGTGACGGTGTGCTTTCGGCGCTGTACATCCTCGATGCAATGGCGCAGACAGGACACTCTCTGTCCGGCCTCATCGATTGGCTGTATGAAACCGTCGGGCCGCACCAGTATGACCGCCTCGACCTTGAGTTTCCTGCCGCACGCCGCGCCGAGGTTATGGGCAGCGTTGCGGAGAGCCAACCGGCGGAGCTTGCGGGGGTGGCCGTCGCGGAGGTTTCAACCAAAGACGGCTACCATTTCATGCTTGACGACGGCTCATGGATGCTCATCAGGTTCTCCGGCACGGAGCCGCTGCTGAGAATCTACGCAGAGGCGCGTTCCATGGAGCGCGTGCAACGCCTCATCGGCGCGGGCCGAGACCTCACGGGAATCTGACCGTCTGGGCCGGATTGCGGAATGCCACCATGCAAGGCCACGTAAGGCTTGTCGGGAACCGAGCAGTGACCGCGCGTTAGGTGTCCAAGCCGGAACGCGGAATGCCAGCGGGCAAAGCCACGCGAGGCTAATCGCGAACCGAGAAAACTAACGCTTGGAGTACTGTTGCTTCTTCCGGGCGCGGAACAGGCCGTACTTCTTGCGCTCCTTCTCACGGGCGTCACGTGTGAGGAAGCCAGACTTCTTGAGCACAGGGCGCATCGACTCATCGAGACTCGTAAGCGCGCGCGCCAGTCCATGACGGATCGCCTCAGCCTGTCCTGTAACGCCGCCGCCAGTAACCCTCACTGTAATCGCAAATCGCCGTAGGGAATCCGTCGCGACCAGCGGCTGCAAGATTGAGCGGCGATGTAATTCCAGAGGGAATCGCTCCTCAAGCGGTTTGCCGTCCACGACAAACATGGACTCAGCCCCCGGCGTCACGCGTACGCGCGCCACTGCGCGCTTGCGCCGCCCCGTTGCCTGGAAATATCGACCTGCTGTCGTCATGCCTTTCCGTTCCCCTCCCCGGGAGTCGCTCCGTTCCTATCCCTATTCCTTGGACTCGTCGTTCTCGTCTGCCGCCCCATCTTCCGTATCGGCAGTCTCGACTACTTCGTCAGATTCTGGTGCCTGCCCATTCTCCGCATCGGCGTCCTCGTTATTTGCAGCGGACGACTCTGAGGGCGTTTCCTCGGCTGCTTGCGCGGCAGAACGCCGCCGTCTGCGAGTCGGGGGCGCAGCCGTTGCTGCTTCCTCGGTGTCCTGTGCCTCGGTGGTCGCCTCTGATGGGGTTTCCTCAGCTGCCTGCGCGGCTGTACGCCGTCGTCTGCGGGTCGGCGGCACGACCGGCGCTGCCTCCTCGGTGGCCTGCTCTTCTGCAGTTGTCGCTTCCGGCGGAGTTGCGTCCTGTGTTTCCTGCGCAGCCGCGCGGCGTCGTCTGCGGGTCGGCGGCACAACCGGCGCTGCCTCCTCGGGAACGGCAACCGGCTCAGGCGCAGCAACCTGCGCTTCCAGTTCGGCCTGCTTGCGACTGCCCACTACCCCCTGGCCGGCGCGTACCTGCGCCTCATGCGGGTGTGCAGGCCCGGCGTAGACGTGCAGGCGACGCAGATTCTGCCTGCCAAGCCGATTGTGCGGCAGCATGCCCTTCACGGCGTTCTGAATGATGCGTTCCGGGTGCTTCTCTCGGAGAGTGGACAGTGTGACTGCACGCAACCCTCCCGGGTACTGCGTGTGGCGATAGTAGGTCTTCTGATCCTCTTTCTGCCCTGTCACGCGCACCTTTTCGGCATTGATGACGATAACGTTGTCGCCGACAGACATGTGCATCGTATACGTCGGCTTATCCTTGCCGCGGAGGATGGCTGCGATGCGGGTTGCCAGACGCCCAAGTGTCTCGCCCTCCGCGTCAATAACGCGCCAACCGCGCTCGATCTCGCTCTTCTTGGGGCTGAATGTTCGTACATTTGCCATGGAGATTGCCTCAGTCTTCAAGGATTCCGTTGTCATATGTAACGCCCATCAGGCACAGGCCGGCGGCGGGCATAGTCAATGTCGCCTCCCCCGGCGCGCCTTCACGCGCAAGCTGATGAAACGCTGCCGTGCTCATCTGCCCCGTGCCCACCTGCACGAGAGCACCGGCGACACGCCGAACTTGGTGGGGCAGAAATCCGCTCCCGCACAGGTCAATCGTCACGATGTCCCCGTCACGCGCAACGGCTGCATCGTCATAGCGCCGTAGCGGGTTCCGGTCTGCCGGCAACGGTCCGGTGAAGGGCCGTGCGTCCAGCCAACCGTCCAATGCTGTTATCGCCTCCGCCATCGCGGCCTCATCAAGATGCTCCCTGACGTGCGCGGCCTGCTGACGCAGGAGCGCGGACGGTGACTGGCGGTTGATGATGGTGTAGCGGTAGTGGCGTGAGCGTGCGTCCCGCGTGACGTCAAAGGTTTCGGGCGCCCATTGTGCCCTGGTCACGCTGATGTCATTCGGCAGATAGTGGTTCAGTCCTGTCATATAACGATCGAAGGGCAGTTCGGTCACGGGCTGGAAGCTGATAACCTGCCCTCGCGCGCTCGCCCCTGAATCAGTGCGCCCTGCCGCGGCAATGCGATAGTGCTGTCCCGTCAGCTTGAGGAGCGCGCCTTCGATCTCGCCCTGGATTGTTGGCACGCCCGGTTTTTGCAGCTGCATTCCCTGGTAGCGCGCCCCCGCATACTCAATGGTGAGTACAACGAGTCGGTCTGCAACGTCAGGCGGCGGCGCATCGTCGGTAGGCTTATTGAGGGTGGCCGTCTGCATCGGTGGATTCTCCAGCGCCTCTAGACGAGCTCCAACCGCACCATTGGCGCGGCATCGCCATGTCGGGGCCCGATCTTTGTGATCCGCGTGAATCCGCCGGGGCGGTCTTGATACCGCTCTCCATACACCCGGAAGAGCTTATCCACCACGTCCTTGTCCGGGATGAACTTGAGCGCGCGCCGACGCGCGGAGAGTCCGCCATCCTTGCCAAGCGTCACCATGCGTTCCGCAAAGCTGCGCGTCTCCTTGGCCTTGGCCTCGGTCGTCACAATCGCTTCACGCAGGAACAGATCCCTCGTCAGATTGCGATACATCAGCATGCGCGGCGCAGTCTTTCTGCCGAGCGTGCGGCCTGAAACGCGGTGTCTCATAGTCCGGTTATCCTATTCCTCGTCATCATCGTCCGGGTCGAATGAGCGGCGCGAATAGTGGGTCAAATCCACTTCCGAGACATCCTCGTCCGGGCGCATTGAGAAGACGGCGCCGTCTTCTGATTCGTCGGCGTCGCCATCCGCCCCTTGCTCGGCCCCGGCGACAGTACCCTCGGCGCTCGGAACAAGCGTTGCAAGCGGGACGCGCCGCCAGGCGCGATCCTCATCGTCCTCCGGGATCGCCACGCCCATCTCCCGCAAACGCTGGACGAGTTCATTGAGAGATTGTTCGCCAAAGTTGCGCAGTTCAAGGAGTTCCTGTGCGGACTTCTCTAGCACATGTCCCACAGTTGCCAGGTTTCCACGGCGCAGGCTGTTTTGCGTTCGTGTGGAAAGATGTAGATCCTCGACGGTGACCGCGGACAGTGAAGGTGGAACGCTGAGGCCGGGTTGCTGCCCGGCGGCGAGAGCAGCCGACTCCCCGAGGGAAGCGAATGGCTGCAGCTGATCGATGATGATCTGCGTGCCCTTGCGGACGGCGTCCTCGGGCGTGATTGTGCCGTCAGTCCATACCTCGAGCACAAGCCGATCAAAGTCCGTCACCTGGCCGACGCGTGTTGCCTCAACCTCAAAGTTTGCTCGGCGAATGGGCGTGAAAATGGCGTCCACAGGCAGGATGCCGATGGGATCCTCCTCCGAGGTCTCTGCTGCCCGGAAGCCGGTGCCCTGCTCGACGGTGAATTCGATCGAGAGCTCGGCGTCCGTGCTGTCGGCATTGAGCAGCACAAGATTGGGATTGACGATTGTGTAATCGCCATGCCGCTGGATGTCGCCGGCCGTAATTGCTCCCGCCTGCCCGCTCACATCAAGCCGCAGAGTGCCGGGGCGTCCGGTAATGGACTGGATGCGGATGTCCTTCACGTTCAACAGGAAATCCACCATGTCCTCACGTACGTGGGGCAGGGTGGAGTATTCATGCTGCGCGCCCTCAATCCGCACGGCGGTAATTGCCACGCCGGGCAACGAATTCAGCAAGACTCGCCGAATGGCATTGCCGAGTGTCACGCCGAAGCCCTGTGTTAGTGGCTCGATGATGAATCGGCCATACGCATCCTGCGACCGATCGGTCGTGATCTCAGGAGCAAGGCTCGCGCCCGTCTCTAGATGTATTTCTGCCTCAGTCATCAGGGTCAAGAGTTTGGCCTCCCTGCCGTACAGGTATGCGTGCGCTGTCTGCGCCTTTGCGTTCCGCAGTCTCTACCGTGAATAGAACTCGACAATTAGGCGGTCATCGATGCGGATGTCCATATCGGCCCGCTCAGGCTGCCGCAGCATCCGGCCCATCATGCCCCGCGCATCCATCTGCAGCCACTCCGGCGGTTGCCGCCGTTGCGCTTGGTACTGGACGATTTCATATTGCGTCGTGCTGGTGGAGCTGGGCACCCACGAGATTTCTGCCCCCTCCTTGACGCTGATGGATGGCGTTCGCGCCCGGCGGCCGTTCACAGCCAAATGGCCGTGCGACACCATTTGGCGTGCCTCCTTGCGCGAGTTAGCCCACCCAAGTCGATAGACGACGTTGTCCAGGCGGGTTTCAAGGATTTTGAGCAGGTTCTCGCCCGTCGCCCCGCGTTGTCGCGCGGCGACCGCATAGTGCTTTCGGAACTGGCGCTCAAGCACGCCGTAGATGTGGCGGGCCTTTTGCTTCTCCCTCAAGTGGATGCCCCACTCCGAGAGCCGCCGTCGACGCCGATTACCCGTGGCCGATTCGCCGGGGGCGCTGCGGCGTCGCTCGATGGCGCATTTCGGTGTATAGCAACGCTCTCCCTTGAGAAAGAGCTTGATTCCCTGTCGCCGGCATAGCCGGCAGACCGGCCCCGTATATCGAGCCATCCCTTACGTGTTCCTCCTGATTGCCGGCATTACCGCAGACAATCCGTGTGTCGCTGTTCGCGTCATGTTGGTTTCTGAATTCCTCGTGCGACGACTAGACGCGGCGGCGCTTTCGCGGCCGGCATCCGTTGTGTGGTATCGGCGTGGTATCCCTGATAGCGGTGACGACGAGACCGGTGGCTTGCAAGGAGCGGATTGCCGCCTCACGGCCGCTGCCGGGGCCCTTCACACGCACTTCCACATGCTGCAGGCCATGCTCCATGCCGCGCCGCGCAGTCTCTTCAGCGGCTCGCTGCGCCGCAAACGCGGTCCCCTTACGAGAACCGCGGAATCCAACCGCGCCGCCGCTGCCGGAGGCAATCACGTTCCCGACCGGATCCGTCAGTGTGACAACAGTGTTGTTAAACGTGGCGTAGATATACGCGCGGCCATAGGGCACGGACTTGCGCTCCCTGCGGCGTACTCGCTGGCGTCCTCGTCTCGCCATGTTTTGCTATTGCTCCTTTCGGCGGGCAGGCAGATACTCGCGCTTTCCGGCGAGTCGGCCCTGTTCCACTGTTCTCGTTGGGGCGTCTTTTACTTGCGAGCAGCCCGCCGCTTGCCGGCCACCGTGCGCTTGGGGCCCTTGCGGATTCGCGCGTTCGTGCGTGTCCGCTGACCGCGCACAGGCAGCCCCATCCGATGCCTGACACCACGATAGCTGCCAATCTCAATAAGTCTGCGGATGTTCATGGCGATCTCGCGTCGCAGATCGCCCTCAATCAGATAACCACCCCGCTCGATGGCCTCACGCAGTAGAGCCATCTCCTGTTCGGTTAGTTCATGTACTCGCCGGTTGGGGTCGACTCCGGACCGTTCGAGGATCTCGCCCGCTCGACTCGGGCCAACGCCGTAAATGTAACGAAGTGAGTAGCCAACCTTCTTGTTGTCCGGAATATCCGCCCCGGCTATTCGTACCATCAGTCCGTCCCGTGCTCCCCGTTCAGCCCTGTCGCTGCTTATGCTTCGGATTCGTGCAGATGACGAACAGGCGGCGCTTGCGCCGAACGATTCGGCACTTGTTGCATCGCGCCTTCACGGACGCTGATACTTTCATGTCGCGCTGTCCCTCTTCTGTGCTTGATTTCCCTGACGTTTTTCGAAACTAGCGGAAGCGGTACGTTACCCGTCCCCGCTTCAAGTCATACGGCGAAAGCTCAACTAGCACGCGATCCCCGGGCAGGATGCGGATGAAGTTGAGTCTGATCTTTCCGGAGGCATGAGCCAATACAGAATGCTCATTCGGCAAGTCCACCCGGAACATGCCGTTTGGGAGAGCTTCCCGCACGGTGCCCTCAACCTCGATTGTTTCCTTCTTGTTCTTTTGAGTCATACCTTGCCCATCAGATAGGCCGCACGAACAATCAGTATGCCATAGCGTGGATACAAAAAGCTACGTCACGGCTGCCCGGTTCGGCTGGTTAAAACCTCCGGTCCGTCCTCCGTTACAACGATTGTGTGTTCCCAGTGGGCCGACAAACTCCCGTCCACGGTTGAGACCGTCCAATCGTCTTCCTCCACGAATGTCCGCCAGTCACCCATCGTTAGCATCGGCTCCAGCGCAATTGTCACGCCGGGCCGCAAGCGAAATCTCCGTAGTCCTCGTCGACTCGTACTATCGAAATCGGCGACATTGTTCGGAATCCATGGATTCTCGTGCATCTCCGTGCCGATTCCGTGACCGCCGTATCCGCGAATCATGCTGTAGCCCTTAGGCTCCGCGTAGTCCCTGATAGCGGTCGTCAGATCTACAATCCCGTTTCCAGACCGTGCCGCATCAATGGAGGCGATCAACGACTGGCGCGTGTCCTCTATCAGATCTTTGACCCCATCGGGAACATCGCCTATGGCAAATGTAATTGCGGAATCACCGTGATAGCCGTCATAGATTGCCCCGCAGTCGATGGACAGGACATCACCGTCCTGAATCTTTCGGGGGCCGGGAATACCGTGAACGACCTCCTCATTGAACGATGTACAGATATGACCCACAAAGCCCTGGTAGCCGAGGAAGGACGGTACTCCGCCCCGTCCACGTATCTCCCGGCCTGCAATCTCGTCCAATTGCGCTGTTGTTACACCGGGCTTGGCCGCGTCACGCAGGATGTTCAGGACATCGGCGACGATATGGCCCGCCTTGCGCATGAGGTCAATCTCACGCGGTGACTTCACGGTCGGCGATTGCTTGTTGCCAAGTACCATCGTGGAGATCTGGAACCTAGTTGATCGCCGCGAGCAGGTCGTTACGCACGCCCTCGATCTCCTGCTCGCCGTTGATGCTCGTGAGAATTTCTTGAGCCTTGTAGTAGTCGATAAGCGGCGCAGTCTGATCCCGGTAGACGCCGAGGCGATTCCGTACCGTCTCTGGCTTATCATCGTCTCGCTGGTACAGTTCACCACCGTCCGTGTCGCACACACCCTCAGTCTTTGGCGGGTTGTTGACTGCGTGGTACGGTGTTTGGCACGCGCGGCAGATCCACCGTCCGCTCAGGCGGCGAACCAACTCATCCTCCGAGACATCGACCAACAGCACCTTGTCCACCGTCTCATTGCGACTCTTGAGAGCCTCGTCCAATGCCTCTGCCTGCGCGAGGCTGCGTGGGAATCCGTCCAGGATATAGCCGTCCGCTGCGTCCGGCTGCGAGATGCGTTCCAGCAGCATCCGAACCGTCACGTCGTCCGGCACCAGCTCGCCGCGATCCATATAGGATTTGGCCTCAAGCCCAAGCGGCGTGCCCTGTGAGAGAGCGGCACGAAAGAGATCGCCCGTCGCGATGTGCGGCGCGTTCAACTGCTCATGGAGGGTCGCCGCCTGTGTGCCCTTGCCTGCGCCCGGCGCGCCAAGAAGAATGATTCGCATCGTGACTCCCTGTTTGTATCAGAGTGTGCCTGGCTGAATGAGTAGCGTACACCGACGGTTTGGACGCGCGTCCGCTACCTCAAGAACCCCTCGTATTGCCGCATCAGGAGCTGCGATTGCAGCTGACGCATGGTGTCCAACACGACCGCAACCACGATGAGCAGGGCAGTGCTGGAAATCGATAATGTGCTCACTCCAGTCGCCAACAGCAGGAAGAACGGGACAATAGCGACAATACCCAAGAATATCGCGCCGCCCCATGTAATCCGTGTTAGGACGCGAATGAGGTAGTTATGCGTCGGCGCCCCCGGTCTGATGCCGGGAATGAATCCACCATTGCGTTGTAAGGACTCCGCGAGGTTCTGCTGCTGGAACGTAACCATCGTGTAGAAGAAAGTAAACGCTACAACCAGGAAAAAGAGCAGCAGCCAGTACATAAACCCTTCGGGCCCCAGGTTTCGCGCAAAGAAGTCACCCACTCCCGCGATGAGGTTGTTGTCAGCCTCCTGGAAATAGCTCGCAACCGTCGGCGGGAAGATCAGGATGGAGAACGCGAAAATGAGCGGAATCATGCCGGCGGAGTTAACGCGCAACGGGATGAATGTAGACCCACTTTGCCTGTAAACGCGGCCCTGCCGTGTCACGCTTCGTCCATATTGAACGGGAATACGACGCTGCGCCTCCGTGAAAACGACGATGAAATAGATGGTTGCCAGCCCGGCAAATCCCACTAGCGCAAGGGAAATCGGATCGTTGGCGAACACGCCCTGCCCGAACAATGTCGGCAGTCCGGCCACAATGCCGCCGAAGATGATGACGGAGATGCCGTTGCCGATGCCGCTCTCAGTGATTAATTCACCCAGCCAAACCAGCAGCATTGTCCCGCCCGCCATGCTCACGATCATCGCGAGTGTCGGCAGGAATTCGCCGCCGGGGTATGGCCACAGCGCGCCGAGAACTCCGAGCCTGCTCAAAAGAATAAGTTGTCCATAAGCGGACGCCGCGGCGATGGGCACCGTCATCCAGTGTGTGTACTGGTTGATCCTCTGCCGTCCGGCCTCGCCTTCTCGGGCAAGCGCGGACAGGCGTGGAATGACCGGAATCATGATCTGCAGGATGATGCTTGCGGTGATGTATGGGTACACGCCCATCGCGGCAACAGACAGGTTGCGCATTGCCCCACCGCTGAAGATATCCAGGAATCCCAGCAACTGGTTGCTCTGGAAAAGCTGCCGCAGGGCAACAATATCCGCTCCCGGCACCGGAACGTGCGCGATGAACCGGAAGATTACGAGAATCGCGAAGGTGAAGAGGATGCGGCGTCGCAGGTCCGGCTGGTACCAGGCATCGATCATCGCCTGGATCAGGGCCGGACGCGGCTGACGCCGCTCGGTCGTCGATGAGTAACTCACGACGCGATTCGCTCCCTTTTATCGGGGCCGATGAATGACTGGCTTGGGAAGGGTGTCAATACTGCCGCCCGCCGCCTCGATCTTCTCACGCGCGGTACGAGACACGCGGTGGGCGCGAACGGTGAGAGGCTGCTCAATTTCTCCGTCCGCCAGAATGACGATGGGCTTCTTGAGCGACCTGATAATGCCCTGTTCACGTAGCGATTCCGGACTGACCTCAGAACCGGCGGGCAGGTCCATCAGGCTCGACAGGTTCACGGGCTCATATTCAACGCGGAATAGATTCTTGAAGCCTCGCTTGTGCGGCAGCCTCTTGACCAGCGAAAGCTGACCGCCCTCAAAGCTCGCGCGCACCCCGCCGCCGGAGCGAGACTTTTGACCCTTCATGCCCTTGCCGGCGTAGGTGCCGCGGCCTGAGGAGTTGCCTCGGCCCACGCGCCGCCTGCGTTTGCGGGATCCGGCAGGCGATCGCAGTTCATTCTCATGCATCGGCGCTCGCGCCTCCCTCGTCCCTCAGTTCTGTCGTCACCAGGTGGCGCACCTTGATCAGCATCCCCCGAATCGAGCGTGAGTAATCGTGCTCCCGCTCGTCGCCCATGCGTCGAAGGCCGAGCGCGCGCAGCGTCTTGACCTGGTCCGACTTCTGGTTAATCGGGCTCTTGGTGAGCGTCACACGCACCTTCGTCATGACCCTGCGCCCTCGTTCTCATCATCACTAGAGCTTTCCGCATCCCCGGCTGCCTCCGCTGTCGCAGACTCCTCAGCCTCAGAGGCGGGAGTTTCCTCAGTATCGGCAGTGGGCGCGTCTTCCGCCTCGGCGGCAGGCTCCTCCGTTTGGTCGGACGAATCCGGCTCAGCGTCAGCGGCGGTCTCCGCCTCAGCTTCGGCTTCTGCCGGGGCCTCACTCGCCTCCGTTTCTGTAGCCGTGGCTTGCTCCTCTTCGGCGTTCTCCGCCAGGAACGTGTCGCTGCTTACCGGCTGCGGCACGATGGGCGCGGGCCCGTCATAGCCGGGTGCCTCCGGCTCCTTCTCAGGGAGCGGTTCCTCGCCCCGAACCATGCGGCGCAATGAAATCGTCTGACGCGGGTCGCGCATCATCTCCAGGCCCTTGATGGTGGCCTGCACCACATTGATTGGGTTGTTGCTGCCCTGAGACTTCGTCAAGATATCGCGAACACCGGCGGCCTGCACTACGGCGCGCACGGCGGCGCTCGCTCGCACACCTGTACCCGGCGCGGCTGGACGGAGAAGGACCTGCGCGCCACCGAATCGACCAACGACTTGCTGCGGCACGCTGCTCTCCAGCGTTGACACGTCAATCAGCGAGCGGCGAGCAATTGCGCCGCCTTTTTGCACTGCAAGCGGCACCTCCGCCGCCTTGCCGAGGCCGTAGCCAATCTTGCCCTTGCCGTCGCCAACCACGACGAGCGCGTTGAAGGTGAAACGCCGACCACCGGCAACGGTCTTTGCCACGCGCCGGATCGACACCACGCTTTCGGTCAGGCCGTCTGATTCCCGATCCGCATCGCGTTGTCGTTCCCGTGTGCGCCCGCGGGCACCACGTGTGCGTCCTAGTGTCATCGTTTCTCCGTCCGCTCCTCGTCCCTAAAAGACCAGGCCGTTTTCACGCGCCGCTTCGGCCACGGCTTTGATCCGGCCATGATATTGGTACCCGCCCCGGTCGAAAACGACGGTCGTGATACCGCCCGCGACCGCTCGCTGCGCGACTGCCGCGCCAACCATCTTGGAGCGATCCGACTTGTTGTGTCCGCCCGCTTCGTCCCGAATGTCCTTGTCCCGCGTCGAGGCGGCGGCGAGAGTCACGCCGCGCGAATCATCAACCACCTGTGCATAGATATGGTTCAGGCTGCGGAAGACACACAGCCGAGGCCGCTGCTCCGTGCCGGTAACCCGTTGTCGCAGCCGAAGGTGTCGTCGACTGCGTCCCTCTCTTGCTGTCTTGATGCGTGGCATGTCTGCTGCTACTCCGCCTATCTGCGTCCGGCGCCCTTGCCGGCCTTGCGTCTCACCTGCTCACCCTGATAGCGGATGCCCTTGCCCGTGTACACGCCCGGCTTGCGCACGGCGCGAATCTTGGCGGCCGTCTGACCGACAAGCTCTTTGTCGATGCCGTCCACGTGCAGGCGCGTGTTGGTTTCCGCCTCCAGCGTGATACCTTCCGGCGGCTGGACATCAACCGTGTGTGAATATCCGACGCTTAGCGTGATGCCGGGTCCAGACTGTTGCGCGCGGTAGCCTGCTCCCTGGATCTCCAGAGTGCGGCGATAGCCCTCGGACACGCCGGTCACCATGTTGGCCAACAGTGCGCGGGACAACCCGTGGAACGCCCCGGACGCGCGATTATTCTCATCCTTGCGGTGGACGGTGATGACACCGTCATTCTGCTCAAATCGCACGGCGGGATGGAACCGGCGCGTCAATTCGCCGCGCGGCCCCTTGACGGCAATAGTCGTCCCTTGCGGGTCGTCGGCCATCGTCACCTGCACGCCCCCCGGCACCGGTATCGGCATCCGTCCTACTCGTGACATTTCTTTGACCGTGTTCCTCAGAATCTCTTTATCAAGCTGCTTTGTGTTTCGAGCTTTGGTATCGGGTCGCCACCTACCACACGTAGGCGAGCAGTTCCCCTCCAATACCCTTGCGCCACGCCTCCCGGCCAGTCATCACGCCGCTCGACGTTGAGACGACCGCGATGCCAAGGCCTCCGAATATGCGTGGAATCTCACCACGTTGCACGTACACGCGCAATCCGGGCTTGCTAACGCGTCGGAGCCCGTTGATGACGGGGCTGTTTCCCTCGCGATACGCCATCTGCATCCGCACAATCTGTTGAGGCGTCGTCCCTCTCAGTATTGAGAAGTCGCGGATGAACCCTTCTTGCTTCAGGATCTCCGCAATGGCGACCTTGGTCTTGGACGCCGGCACGGTGATGGACTCATGTCGAGCCATCAACCCGTTGCGGATGCGGGTGAGCATATCGCCGATGGGATCGCTAACGGTCATGTGCTTACGCTCTCCCCTCTACCAACTCGCCTTGCGCACGCCCGGGAGCTGCCCGGTGAGCGCCCTCTCCCGGAGGCATATGCGGCACAGGCCGAACATTCGGTAGTACGCCCGCGGCCTGCCGCATACATGGCAGCGGTTGTACGCCTGCACCTTGTACTTGGGCGGGCGCTTCCAGCGGGCAATCTTTGACTTCTTCGCCATTAGTTGGTGATCTCCTCACGCGCGAACGGCATTCCCAGAAGGGCCAGTAACCTGAGCCCCTCATCGTCCGTCTGCGCCGTCGTCACAATGTTCACCTGCAGGCCGCGAACCCGATCCACGCGGTTGTAGTCGATTTCGGGAAAGATGATTTGCTCGCGCAGCCCGACGCTGTAATTGCCGCGCCTGTCGAACGCCCTTGTCGAGACGCCCCGGAAATCTCGTGTGCGCGGCAGCGCTACATTCATCAGCCTGTCCAGGAAGTTCCACATGCGCGCGCCGCGCAGCGTCACGGACGCGCCGATGGTATTCCCCTCGCGGATGTGGAATCCGGCGATGGAGTTCCGGGCGCGCGTGACCACTGGCTTCTGTCCGGAAATCGTCGTCAGATCGCGTTGGATTCCCTCCAGCACCCGTGCCTCATCACGCGCGTCTCCCGCGCCGATGTTCAGCACGATCTTCGTGACCTTTGGCACGCGCATCGCATTCGTGAAATTGAACTCCTGCATCAGGGCAGGGGCCACTTCATCCCTATACATCTGGCGCAGGCGCGGAATCTCCGCGGGTCTCGCGCCATTTGTCGACGCGGCCTCCTGCTGCCCCTCATCCGATGATTCGGCCTGTCGTCGCCGTCCGGATGAACGGCGCTGACGGGCAGGGGCCTCCGCCTCCTCGCCCTCCTGGGCGTCGTCTGTCGACGCCCCCGCAGGAACGGGGAACGGCAGATCGCTTTCGATGTCGTCGTTGTCTAGTCGATTGTCTCGTTGCATGACTTGCACCGTCGGACCTTGCGTCCGTCTTCTAGTGTTCCGAAACTCACCCGCACCGCCTTATCGCAGTGGGGGCAAATCAGCCTCACGTTGGAGATATGCAGCGGGTTTGGCAGTTCGATGATGCCGCCCTGCCGCACGCCCGGCTGTGGGCGCTGATGCTTCTTGATGATATTTACGCCCTGCACGACCACGCGGCCACTGGAGGGGATCACCCGCTCAACCGTGCCGCGCTTGCCCCGGTCTTTGCCCGCGGCCACGTACACCATGTCGTTTCGCTTGATCGTCGCCGCCATCGCTACAGGACCTCCGGGGCGAGAGAAATAATTCTCATGAAATTCTTGTCGCGTAGTTCTCGAGCCACAGGACCGAAAATACGCGTGCCTCGCGGCAGATCACGCTCTGTCAGGATGACTGCTGCGTTCTCATCGAATCGAATATATGAGCCGTCAGGCCTCCGATACGGCTTGACCACACGTACTACAACGGCGCGAACGACGTCACCCTTGCGGACGCCCGCGTTCGGCTGCGCCTCCTTGACGGAAGCGACGATGATGTCCCCCACGGACGCATAGTGCCTCCGCGTGCCGCCCGGCACGTTGATGCACTGTATCTCGCGAGCGCCGGAATTGTCCGCGACGCGAAGGCGTGTCTGCACCTGGATCATTCGGTCCCCGCCCTCGCATCATCAGGCAACGCCGCAACAACGCCGCGTTCCAGCACGTCGGTGACGCGCCACCGCTTGTCCCGGGACAGCGGACGGGTCTCCTGGATGCGCACAAGGTCGCCCTCGGCACACACACTGTTCTCATCGTGCGCCTTGAACCTCGTCAGGCGGCGAACTGCCTTCTTATACAGGCGGTGGGTGCGCTGCCGCTCAACGGTCACGACAACCGTTTTCTCCATCTTCGTGCTGACCACGCGGCCCACACGTGTCTTCTGACCGGGCATCTACGCTGTCTCCTCCACCGCGAAGGCCTCCAACTGCCGCTCACGGATTACAGTCTTGAATCGGGCGACACTCTTGCGCGCCTTGCCAACTTCGCTCGTATTCGCCAGCTGTCGCGTCACCGCGCGAAAGCGCAGGTTGAACAGCTCACGATGCGCATTCTCCAACTCCTCCTGGAGTTGGTCATCATTCAGCGCGCGTATCTCTTCCATGTCCATCCCGGACTACTCCATATCACGAGTGACGATTTGCGTGCGGATGGGCAGCTTGTCCTGCGCCAGCCGCATCGCTCGACGAGCAGCTTCTTCAGGAACTCCCGCAATCTCAAACAGGATCTTGCCGGGGCGCACAACGGCCACCCAGCCGTCCACGTTCCCCTTGCCGGCGCCCATCCGTGTTTCCAGCGGCTTCTTGGTAATCGACTTATGCGGGAACACACGAATCCATATCTGGCCACCGCGCCGGACGTGGCGAGTCATCGCTCGCCGCGCCGCCTCAATCTGGCGACCTGTGAGCCATATCGGCTCCATCGACTGGATGCCAAACTCGCCGAACGCCACCGTGTTCCCCTTCTGCGCCATGCCGCGCATCCGTCCCCGGTGTTGCTTGCGATATTTGACTCGTCGTGGTTGCAGCATGATGGCTACTCGTTGTCCTCAGTAGAATCCGATTCTTCGGCAGCGGCGGGAGCAGTCTCCTCAGCAGCCGGAGTCTCGGCCTCAGCAGCCGGAGTCTCGGCCTCAGCTGCCGGTGTCTCGGCCGCAGCCGCCGAAGTCTCGGTAGCCGCTATCGGGCTTTCGGCAGCACCGTTATCTGAGGACGCCACCGGGGTGGACATCATGGCGCTGCGCCGCGCCAGTTCCTCCGGTGTCGCCTCCGTCACAATATCGCCGCGATAAACCCAAACCTTGACGCCGATCTGACCCATCTGCGTCCGCGCCTCCGCAGTGCCGAAGTCAATATCGGCGCGCAGAGTGTGGAGTGGGACGCGACCGTCCATCGCCTTCTCTGTGCGCGCAATCTCCGCGCCGCCCAGTCTTCCTGATACCGCGACGCGAATTCCCTGCGCCCCTGCCTGCATGGACCGCTGAACGGCCTGCCGGGTGGCTCGCCGGAACGAAACTTGTCGCTGAATCTGATCCGCGATGCTTTGCGCAACCAGCGTTGCCTCAAGCTCCGGCTGTCGAATCTCGTTGATGTCCACACGGACGCGCTTGCCTGTCAGCGTTTCGAGCTCCTGGCGGAGTTCCTCAACGCGCTGGCCGCCGCGCCCGATGACCACGCCAGGCCGAGCCGTGTGGATGAGCGCTCGAACCTCGCTCGCCTTGCGCTCAAGCTCTACACGCGCAACCGCGGCGTCGCGATGCTTATCGATGATGTGATCCCGGATTTGCAGGTCCTCCTGCAGATTCGTTCGATACTGCTCCGCGCGATCCGCGAACCAGTGCGTCTGCCAATCACGGATGTACCCGAGGCGGAACCCAAACGGGTGAACCTTATGACCCATTAACCGTTCTCCTCGTCATCCACGATGACCGTCAAATTGCTGTGCTTGCGGAAGTGCTTGCCGGCCTGGCCGCGTGCACGCGGCTTGTAACGCCGAAGCGTCTCCGCCGGCCCTATGTCCATGCGCGCGATGCGCAGCATGCTCGGATCCAGGTCGTAATTGTTCTCCGCGTTCGCCGCTGCGGCGCGAACCACCTTTGCGACTTCCTTGGCCCACGGACTCGCCATGAACTGGAGCTGTGTGAGCGCATCGTCCACGTTCATGCCGGGCAGCATCTGTGTGATGACGTGCAGCTTGCGCACGGAGAGAGACATCCGGCGTGCTCGTGCTGTTACTTGCATCGCGTCGCTCCGCCCTACCGCCTGGCCTGCCGTTCATTGCGAACGTGGCCGCGGAATGTCCGTGTCGGCGCGAATTCTCCAAGCTTGTGTCCCACCATGTTTTCCGTGATGAACAAGGGAATATGCCTGCGCCCGTCATGCACCGCCATGTTCAGTCCCACCATCTCCGGCACAATGGTTGACGCGCGCGACCACGTGCGGATCACCGCCCGCGAGTTCGTCTGCTGCGCGATGGATACCTTGCGCAAGAGCTTGGGCTCTATGTACGGTCCCTTCTTGACTGATCGCGACATTTTTCTTCAGCGTTCCTTGTTCTCGTCCGTTCTCGTTCAGATCTCTAGCGGCGCGAGCCTCTGCGTCCGCCGCGCCGACGGACGATGAACACGTCCGTCTTCTTATTCCTGCGTGTCCGCTTGCCGAGTGTCGGCTTGCCCCACGGCGATTTCGGCCCCGGCATCCCGATTGGCGAGCGCCCTTCGCCGCCTCCGTGTGGATGGTCGCGCGGAGACATTGCGGAGCCGCGCACCGTCGGGCGCCATCCCTTGAGGCGCTTCCTGCCTGCCTTGCCCCATGACAGATTCTTGTGGTCAGGGTTGCCGACCTGCCCGATGGTGGCGTAGCAGGCGGAAAGCACGCGCCGCAGCTCGCCCGAGGGCAGCCTGAGCAGCGTGTACTTGTCTTCGTGCGCCATGACTTGCGCGCCAGTGCCCGCTCCACGGACAAGCTGTCCGCCCTTGCCGAGATGAATCTCGATGTTGTGCACCGTTGTGCCCGTTGGGATCACACCCAGGGGCAGCGCATTGCCAACGCGAACCTCCGCCTCCGGCCCGGACGACAGCACATCGCCGCGCTGTAGGCCAAGAGGGGCAATGATATAGCGCTTTTCGCCGTCGTGGTAATGCAGAAGCGCGATCCGCGACGAGCGATTCGGGTCGTATTCGATCGTCTTGACGGACGCCGGGACCCCGTGCTTGTTGCGCTTGAAATCGATAACACGATATGCACGCTTCACACCGCCGCCCCGATGGCGAACGGTAACACGGCCGGAGTGGTTGCGCCCCGCGTTGCTCTTCAGAGGCTCCACGAGTGTCTTTTCCGGCCGGACCTTATCGATATCGTCGAAGGCGTCGAGAACCATGCCGCGACGGCCGGGTGATGTGGGTTTGACTGTCTTGACTGCCATCGTTCTACCCTTACACGCCCTCAAAGACCTCGATGCGTTCGCCTGCATGCAGGGTCACAATGGCCTTCTTCCACGGCTTCGTCAGGTACGTCTTCAGCCCGGCGCGCCTGGTCTTGCCCTTGACGTTCATCACGTTCACGCTCGAAACACGCACGCGAAACGCGATTTCAACCGCCTCGCGTATCTGCTTTTTGTTGGCCTTGCGATGCACCTCGAAGGCGTACTTGTTCCGGTCCTGGAGCGCTGTGTACTTCTCCGTGATGACGGGGCGGCGCAGAACCTCAAGCGGATGCAGATCCATGTCTACCTCTCCGCCTTTCTGCCACTCTTCGCCCACAATTCTTCCGCGCTGCGGACCGCGTCCAGGGTGATTACCAGCTTGCGATGCGCCAGCAAATCACCAACGTTCATATAGCGTGCCGGCAACGTCTTGACTCGTTGAACGTTGTGCGCGGAGCGGATCAGGTTCTCCTCCGGCTCCGCCGTCACCAGCAGGGCAGGGGAATTGACTTCAAGGCTCTGCAGCGCTGCCACCACGTCCTTCGTGCGCGGTTTCTCCAACCCAAAGCTGTCAATGATGACCAGGTCTCCGTTGGCCAGTTTGCTTGTCAGGATGCTGCGCAGCGCCTGCCGCCTCATTCGGACTGGGATATCCTGCCGGTAGCTTCGCGGCTTGGGGCCGAATGCCACTCCGCCGTGCCGCCACAATGGAGATCGAATGCTGCCCTGACGCGCCCGGCCCGTGTACTTCTGCCGCCACGGCTTGCGTCCGCCGCCGCGCGCCTCACTCCGTGTCTTGGTGGAATGTGTTCCCTGCCGCGCATTCGCACGCTGCCGCACGAGGGCCTGGTGAACGAGCGCCTCGTAGATCGGCGCATTGAAGAGCAGGTCGCTTACCTCTACGTGGTCAACGACCTGCCCGCTCGTATTGCGGACGTCTACTTCCATATCAGCGGCTCGCCTTCTTGCGTATGAGGACGATTCCGTCCGGCGCCCCGGGGGCGGAGCCGCGCACAAATACCAGGTTGCGCTCCGCGTCCACGGCCACTACGAGACCGCTCTTCTGTGTGGTTCGCTTATTGCCCATCTGCCCGGCCATCTTGAGTCCCTTGCGAACCCGGCCTGGGGTTGTGCCTGCGCCTACGGAGCCCGGCGCTCGCCATCGATCGCCCTGTCCGTGCGTTTTTGGGCCGCCGCGGAAATGCCAGCGCTTCACGCCGCCCGCGAACCCCTTGCCCTTCGACTTCGCCGTCAGATCAACCTGCTCCCCAACTTCAAATACCTGATCCGCCGTCACCACCGTCCCAACTGCAGGCAGATCGCCGCGCGCCCGCACCTCTCTCAGATGTCGCAGCGGGCTGATGTCATTCTTGGACAGATGGCCGAGGCGCGGCCCGTTCAGCTTGCGTTCGGGAACCTCCTCGAAACCAATCTGCACCGCGTCATAGCCGTCCGTCGCTGCCGTCTTGACCTGCGTCACCGTACAGGGACCCACACGGATGGCCGTCACGGCGGACACTGTTCCATCCTCATGGATGTACTGCGTCATGCCGAGTTTGGTTCCTAATAGTGCGGATAGCATTGTCGGAAATTACCTGTCGTGAGTCCTATGAGCTGATTTCGATGCTGACGCCCGCCGGAAGATCCAGGTGCGTCAGAGAATCAATGGTGCGGGATGTCGGGTCGAGAATATCGACGATTCGCTTGTGGGTGCGAATCTCAAACTGCTCACGCGAGTCCTTATCGACGTGCGGCGAGCGGATCACGGTGAACCGCTTGATGCGTGTCGGCAGCGGGATTGGCCCGGACACCTGCGCGCCCGTCCCCTCCGCAGCTTCCACGATTTGCACGGCAGACGCATCCAGCAGGCGATGGTCAAACGCCTTCAGCGTGATGCGTATCTTCTGTCGTTGCCGCACAGTTGTCATTATTTTTTCCCTGGTGACCCGCTTAGCGTGCGCCGACGCCTGCCGGTCGCCGCGTCAGCGTTTCCACCACGTTTTGCGGGACGTGGTTGTAGTGATCGAACTCCATGCTGTAGCTTGCTCTCCCCTGCGTGGCGGAGCGCAGAGATGTAGCATACCCGAACATCTCCGCGAGGGGAACGAATGCCGTCACGATTCCGAGATCGCCCCGGCTTTCCATGCCCTGCACCTGCGCGCGCCGACTCTGTAGATCGCCCATCACGTCGCCGATGGACGCCGCCGGCCCAACCACTTCAACCTTCATGATTGGCTCGAGAGCGACGGGCCTTGCTCGTTCGATGGCGGCCTTGAATCCCATCGATCCGGCCATCTTGAACGCCATCTCGGACGAATCCACCTCGTGGAACGAGCCGTCATCGATGGTGATGCGAAGGTCAACGATGGGGAATCCGGTCAGCTGACCGTTCTGCGCCGCCTCGCGAGCGCCCTGCTCAACGGCGGGAACGTACTCGCGCGGCACCGCGCCGCCAACAATCTTTTTCACAAATTCGATTCCGCTCCCCCGCTCCCGCGGCTCAACCTCAAACC
>DAOUHQ010000003.1:0-3421 GCA_034428515.1 Dehalococcoidia bacterium | reverse complement strand
GTTTTCTAGGAAATGCTTGGACCAAGCCGGCTTTATTCGGCCGTCTAGGCCAAAGCATCTATTGAGCCCCTTGTTCTCATATTCACAACCCATGCTCGAACCGTTGTCATAAAATGGAGCCATTCGATCGCCGGATGGTGACACAATGATGGCCCAGTTCTCAGCATGGCGGTCCGTGTTGGATATGAGTGTATCCAAGGCGAAAGCCCGGGACCAGAACTCCATGAAATCGGTCCTGCTGATGTCGTATCTCTGGGAGATCACCTGATCGTACACGCGGAGAAGTAAAGGAAATGTGTGCCGTTTTCCCTCGTCCACGTCAAATTCGGGATCAATCTCCTTGCAGAGCTGCCAACCCTCAATAAATTGTTCCCTGTATTCAGATTCCGCGCGGTAGATATACCTGAGTAGGTTGCCTGGTCTCCCTTTACGGATACCCAAAGATACATGCTGAACATCCCAACCCAACAGGTCACCGGCGATGTACGAAGCAAGAAGCTCTGACCAGATTTGATGTTCGCGCCGGTGCTTGGGGTGTTTGAATACGAAATATGAGCTTTCCCCTGGGCGAATGAGCGTGCACTTCTCCCTTGAACCTGTGGGCCGTTCCTCAGCGACTTCCCATGTATCCAAGTCTCTTTGGATCTCTAAGGAAATGTGTGTGAAGTTTTCCACAGGTCTCTGCATGCCAAAGGATAAAGCTTGTAAGGGATTGTCTCCAGTTGTTGTTGCCCCCGTTTAACCGGACACCTTGGCAGGTTGTTGGGCAGCGATGAACTCGCGGGGCGAGCGCATGCCGAGCCCTGAGTGTGGGTGATTGTGATTGTAGTCGCCAAACCACCCGCCAAGCTGCCCGAACACGGTGCCGGCGTTGCGCAAGGGATTAAGGCGCACATAGTCGCGCTTGAAGGTGCGCACAAAGGCCTCCGCCAAGCCGTTGGATTCAGGACTTGCGACCGGCGTGAAACAGGAAGCCAGGTTGAGCTGGCTAGCGAAATCGCGCGTGTCCTTGGCCGTATAAGGCGAGCCGTTGTCAGAGAGCCACTCGACAGGCATTGGCGTTCTCAGAGTTCCGAAACGTTTCTCGACCGTCTCAAGCATCAGGTCACAGACCTCAGAGCCGCTGATCCCCATGCCGACGACAGCCCGCCAGGGGATGATCTCGCGGTCATGCGCATCGATCACGAAGGCGATCCGCACGATCTCCCCGTTCCAGCAGAGCAACTCCAGGACGTCCGAGCACCAGCGCAGGTTGGAGCGCATCACCATGACCTTGCCGTCATGGAGCCTGCCTGGACGCTGAGCGCTGTGGCGTGCCAGCAACAGGCCGTTGTGCTTCATGATCCGATACACGCGCTTGTGATTGACACGGGGCTGGTCTTCCCTGGCAAGCTCTCGTCTCAGCAGTGCCGTGATGCGGCGGTAGCCGTAGGTCGGTCGCGTATCCACCAAGCGGCGAATTACTGGCAGCAGCGCCGTGTCCTGCGCTTTTTGATAGCGCCGACGCGGCTTGGCGTCTACCTGCAGACGGGCGTGCAAGTGAGAGCGCGAGACCCCGAGTGCCTTCGCAATGCGCCTCACCGGGTAACGTCCTTGATTGGCGAGGCACCGAGCAAGGTCGGGTTTTTTACTCGCGACCGTTCAAGCGCCTCTTTGAGAATCTCGGCTTCCATGGTCTTGCGTCCGAGCAGGCGTTCGAGCTCGCGCACGCGCTCTTCAAGACGGAGCACCTCAGAGACGCTCACCACACCCTCGTCAGCACTCAAGGCAGCAACTCCTCCCTCTGCAGTCAGTCGGCGCCAACGATACAACAGGTTGGCAGCTACACCCCGGCGGCGTGCCACTGCCGAGATGCTCTCGCCACTCTGGTGGCTCTCTTCAACAATGCGTAGTTTTTGTTCAGCAGTCCACCGGCGCCGACGCGGCGTTCCGGTGATGATCTCGATGCGTTGATAGTCATCCGACATGAGCCTGTCCTTGAGGATATCCTCAAGCCTCCAAAGCTATGCCAGGTGGTCCGGTCGAAATGGGGGCCAGTTCAATTGCCCTTCAACCGATTGCAGTGAGAGCAGAGAAACTGCGGGTTGCCTATGTGATCAATGCCGCCTTCTGACCTAGTGACGACATCGTCAATTTCAAGGTGGTGGTTCTGGAAGTGCTCCTCGCAGACCATGCGGTTCCCGCCCTGCTCGCCACAGAGCGAATGTTTGTGGCTCGATTAGTGAGGAAGCTGGCCCAGTTCAGTGAGGTTGGGGACGTCCTGCTGGGAAATGACGTGGCGAAGCAGCCCCTGATCGTCCTTGATGCGCCGGATCACCAATTCCACCGCCTTGGGACTCTCCTTTTCCGTTGCAGAAAAGTGGGATAGGCGGCCCTTGGTTGGAAACCTCAGATTCGCCTGCGCCAGTCAGTACGGAAGTCTAGTTCCCTTATCATGTCAAACGTGTGTTTAGTTAATACGTTGAATTCCCGACTGACATCAGGCAAATGGCGGTTTGCGCGAATGCGTGTTGGTCTGGATTGTTCGTGTGTTACTACGCAGCGATTTGCGACATCGGCAAGAGCGTAAGCGATGAGAAACGGGTCGCGGCCGATCTTGATAATTTCTGTCGCGGTCAGATCGGCAGCGTACCCAATTTCGGTCACCTCCTGCACTAGATCCTCTTGGACTTCCTCTTCCATTACTAATGCGTCCTTGTGCTTCTTCAGCCAGTCAACTAGTGGATCCGGTTGTCCCGGCTTGGGCGGTGGGAGAATGATTTCTTCATAGATTTCCTGTGGTATCTTTACTCGTCCAAGTTCTCCCATTGCCACCAACCAGTCCCAAAACTCCGGCACCCTTGCAATAGGATAGTAATCACGATTCGCATCTATAAGCACGTTGGCGTCAAGGAGGTAGAGCACGCTCTCTGCCTACAGTGAACGCGCGCGTTCGAGAAGTGGCTGAACTTGCCTGGGTTTGACCCCCAGAATTCGCGCAGCTTTGCATGTCGACAACGTATCAGCCGCCGTCATACGGTGGACAAGATTGAGTATCCTGTCGCCCAACCGGTGGCGACGTATAGTGTAATAATTCGGGCCCCCTGACTGCTCCTGAGCCTTGGCGCGTCTATGCTCCCTCTCCGTGCGCCACGCTTCACGATAGTGGCTACTGAGTACGCTGAACATATCCTGGTCGATCAGGAAGGACCTGTAAGCTTTGTAGGCAACCATGGTTCGACTTACTTTTGCATTGCTGGCAAAGGTGTTGATGCACTCTGATACCGCCGACATGCTTAGGTCGCCACCGCCGACAAGGCGCCTCAATTCATCCATTTCATTCAAAGGCAGCAAGAATTCTCCGGCAACATCGTCACAGAATCGCTCCACCTCGCTTTCCGTGTAAGGTCCACTGACCCCGGTCTGCCCGAGTAACAGGTGC
>DAOUHQ010000002.1:0-222379 GCA_034428515.1 Dehalococcoidia bacterium | reverse complement strand
TCTTTGCCCCGCCCCGCCTTCTGTTCCGGGTTTTTGGGTGTTAGGCCGGGACGTTGGCCTTGAGGAATGCGAGGGTCTTTTCCCATGCGTCGGCGGAGGCCTCGGCGTGGTGGCCCTGGCCGGAGTCGTTGAAGAAGCCGTGGGTCGCGCCGTCGTAGATGTGCTTCTCGACGGACTTGCCACGGGCGTTCAACTCACTCTCCAACTGATTGGCGCGCTCTGCCTCGTCGCTGCCGAAGATGGCGAGGACGGGGGAGTTCACGCTGTCGAGCTGGTCGGCAGGATCAGGGATGCCGCCGTAGTAGACGATCGTCGCGTTGACGCCATCGTCCTGCGTTGCGGTCAGCAGGGATACGCCGCCGCCGAGGCAGTAGCCGATGACGGCCACGCTGCCGTTTGAGGACTCGCAATTCCTGATGTAGTCGATGGCTGCCCGTGTGTCGCGAACTGCGCGGCCACGATCGAGGCCCATCGCCAGCTTCTGCGCCTCAGAGGGCTCATTCACGACATCGCCGTGGAACAGGTCAGGCGCGATGGCGGTGTAGCCCTGTCGCGCGAATCGGCGGGTGACGTCCCGGATGTGCTCATCAAGTCCCCACCACTCCTGGATCACGACGATGCCCGGGTACTTGCCGTCCTCCATTGGATATGCGGCATACCCCTTAACCAGGTCAACGTCGTGAGAGACAATCGTGTCCGGCATTTGTGTCCTCCCCATTTGGATTCTGCTTCCTGTGTGGGCAGCCGCGCCTGGCGCGGGCATTTTCCCATCACGCCCCATCGTAGCAGTCAGGCAAGGGGGTGTGAAGAGCGAGGCACGTGGGAATGTGTGTTGGGGAGTGCGTTCCTTGCCGCTTGGCAGGGCAGCCCGTAGACTTGTGTGAACCAGCGGGAGGGGGCGGGTAATCGCTAACGAATCCTTAACTGTTCAAGAGGCCGCGCGGCGTGTAGCGGAAAGCGTGGCGTCCGTCATCGTGGGTAAGGATGACGTCATCGAGTTGGCAATCACGGCGCTGTTGTGCCGCGGGCACCTGCTCTTTGAGGACGTGCCGGGGAGCGGCAAGACGACGCTTGCCAAGGCGTTGGCTGCCTCACTCGGCTGCACGTTCAGTCGCGTGCAGTTCACGCCGGACCTGATGCCGGCGGATATCACGGGTATCAACTACTACAATCAGCGCTCCGGGGACTTTGAGATGCGGCAAGGGCCGATCTTCTCGCAGGTCCTGTTGGCTGATGAGGTGAATCGGGCCACGCCCCGGACGCAGTCGGCCCTGTTGGAGGCGATGCAGGAAGGGCAGGTGACGATCGAGGGCGAAACTCTGCCGCTGCCCGCGCCTTTTGTAGTCATGGCCACGCAGAATCCCATCGAGCTTGAGGGGACGTTCCCGCTGCCGGAGGCGCAGTTGGACCGGTTCCTTATGCGGTTGAGCCTCGGGTTCCCCTCGGCGGAAGAAGAGGCGCGGATGATCCATCGATTCAACGCGGACGACCCGCTGGAACGTGTGAGACCGGTTCTTTCGACGCAGGAGCTGCTGTCGCTGCAGGACCAGATTGCGACTGCGCGGGTGGAGCCGGCGCTGGAGGAGTACATCATCGGCATCGTTCACTCCACACGCGATCATCCGTCACTGGATCTTGGAGGGAGCCCGCGGGCGTCTTTGGCGCTTCATCACACGTCGCAGGCATTGGCGCTACAGCAGGGACGGGACTATGTGACGCCGGACGACGTGAAGCGTCTTGCGCCATACGTGCTGACTCATCGCTTTATCCTGAATGCCCAAGCGCGCCTACGCGGGCTGACATCCCTTGACGTCGTGGATGACGTTCTCCGCACTGTTCCCGTGCCGATCAGCGGGCAGCCGGAGGACGATGCCGTGGCCGAAGAGGTGGCCGCGGACCGCTAGAGATGCTCACCCTCACGGGCGGCTGGGTAATCACGTTCGGCCTGTTGATGGTCGTTGGCCTTGCAACCGGGCAAGGTCTTCTCGTCGGATTGGGCGCACTCATCATCCTGACGTACCTGGTTGCGTATGGCTGGAACCGCGTTTCGCTGGCGCGGGTGACGTTTGAACGGTCTCTCTCCGAGACGCGGGCGTTTGTCGGCGATAGCGTGACCGTCAATCTTCGTGTGACAAATCGCAAGGCGATCCCCATGCCGTGGGTCACGCTTGAGGACCAATTCCCCTCCGGGCTTGAGGAGGCGGACAAGCCCCGGACGATTCGCGTGGAGCAGGGCTCATACACGACGACTCGGTCAACGTCGCTTGCGCGGTACGAACGGGTGACGTGGCATTTCACAATGGAATGCACCAAGCGCGGGTTGTATCGCTTCGGCCCGGCAAGCGTGACAAGCGGGGACGTGTTCGGGTTCTTCTTTAGTGAGCGCCTTGAGCCACAGTGGGATCACGTCATCGTCTATCCGCAGACGCTGCCGCTGCCGGCGATAGGGATTCCGGCGCGACGTCCGTTCGGAGAACAGCGCGGCGGCCTGCCATATCACGAGGATCCAAGCAGACTGCGGGGTCTACGACCGTTTGAGGCGGGCGACTCGCTGAGACGCGTTGACTGGAAAGCGACGGCACGGTCGCAGGCGCTGACGGTGCGGCTATTCTCGCCGTCGGTCTCGGAGACGATGATTCTTGCGCTCAACGCGCAGACACTGACGCAAGCGGAGGGGCAGTGGGGGTATTCGCCACTGCTGCTGGAGCGGGGAGTGACGGCGGCGGCGTCCATTGCGGAATGGGCGTATGCGCGAAAGATGTCCTTCGGGCTGATGACGAACAGCGTCTCGCCCTTGACGGATGAGCCGATCCGGGTGATGCCGAATCGAACGCGTGAGCAACTGGCGACGGTGCTGGAAAGCCTCGCGGTGGTGACTCCTCTAGGTCGGCAAGCGATGGGGCAATTCCTGTTGGCGCAGACTCGGCGGCTGCCGACCGGCGCAACCGTGGTGCTTGTCACGAGTGTGATCGACGAGGAAACGATCGATGCGCTGCATAGCCTGCGGCGGGCGGGGGCAAGGCCAAGCGTGGTCTGGACTTCCGAAACACCGTCACCACTGCTGTCTGATCCGGACATCGTCGTGCATGAGATTGGGCATCAAATGGCGCAGCTTGAGCATGAAGCGGTCTTCCGACCGGGGGTGAGTCGCCGCGTGGAGCACGCCGCCCCAACACAGGCGGTGACGCCATGAGATGGGCGCCGCTGGCACTGGAGGGCGCGCGCCTCACGATGGAGGTGGCATGGATAACCATTGCGGGCGCTCTTGCGCTGCTGATGATCGGGGCGGGGGAGAGCCTGGTCCCGGTCTGGCTGGCGCTGATCGTTACAGCGTCCGGCTATATCCTCACGCGCTGGGTAGTTCCTGCGGACGCGCCCATGGCGGCGGCGCGGGGCATCGTAGCGGGCGGCGGCGCGATTGTTATCTATCTCGGCGTTGTCATGCTGCCGCAGGTGGGTTGGGACTTTTCGTGGCCGCTGTGGTTCTGGCAGGACTGGCAGGAAGGGCGTCACCCGATCGTCGGCGGCATCATGCTCGGCGTTTTCTGGTGGCGCGGCACGCACCTGGGACAGGAATTCGTCTGGGTCAATACGCTGGCGCAGTCGTTCCGCATCGGTGTTGCCGTTGTCGTGGTAGGAGTGGTTGTTGACGTTCTGATCGACGGCTATTCGGGCGCGCCGATCCCCACGTTCCTCTTCTTTGGGATGGGGATTGCATCGTTCGCGCTGATCCATATCACGTCAATGGACCCGGAGCAGAGCGCGGGTCTGAAGGATTGGCCGCGGATGATGGCGCTGACCGTGGGCGGCATCCTCGTCGGCAGCGTTCTGTTGGCCGTGCTGGCGGAGGGCGAGCTGGGTCGGGTGGCCGCGACGGTATTCGGGTTGGCCGGGCGGCTGTTCCTGCCGGTGCTGGCCGTTGTCGGCTGGCTCTTCGAGATTGTGATTCAAGCCTTTGTGTGGGCGTTCTTTGCCGTGATCAACATCTTCTCCACTGAAGGGGAGAGCGTTGAATTCAACTTGCCGTCCGCGCCGGACTATGAGCGGATATTCACGCGCGACGAGGGCGAGAACCGGCTGCTCTACTGGCTGTCCCGCATCCTGGGTTGGGCGGCGGTGACGGCGGCGGTACTGGGGGTTGGTTGGATACTGTGGCGTCTATTCTCGGGAGTGCGCGGCCGGCGTTCCGAAGAGGAGACGGGCGAGGAGCGCGAACGGCTGCAAGGTGAGACGACGATCGTTGAGGACCTCTCGTCCGCGTTGTCGGCGCTGGCCGCGCGATTCCGCCGCTCACCCAAACATGACGACGTGACGGCTGACCTGGACCCCAATAACCCAGTCTCCGTCGCGCTTGGCGCATACCGTGGACTTGTTGCGCTGGCAGACGATCACGGTGTTGCTCGCGAGGGGTGGGAGACGCCACAAGAGTTTCAGCCGGAGTTGAGCCGCCTGTTTGTGGGGCAGGACATCGGCATCTTCACGGATTCCTTTGTGCGGGCGCGATACGGTGGCATCCCGCCGTCCCGGGAGGACGTCGGTCAGATCCGCACTATCTGGGCCAATATCCGCGAACTGTATCCGCCGCCGCGTCACCGACCGGAGACGAAGGCCGCCACTGCGGCATCCGAGGAGGAGCGGCCGGTGCGCGCGCCGCTGCCGCGCTGGCTGCGGGTACGCTCCGACCTGCGGCCGCATGAGGAAAGCCCGCCGCCGGGTATGGGGCCTGACGATGCGCGCATGATGTAGGCGGCGGCGTGGGAATCCCCCGATGGATTCCGGCTTTCGCCGGAATGAGGGGATGGGCGTTATGGGGGTTGGTTGGCGGAATGGGATTCAGATTCCCGCCTTCGCGGGAATGACGGCTGGGGCGGGAATGGCGTGGCTACTGTGAAAGCGCGAGGTTACGCAGGCAGGTTGGTTACGTCCAGGGCGGTTAGGGCGAGGACCTGGGCTACTTGCTCCATGTCGGGGATGCGGACGTATTCATCGGGGATCGTGTCTGACTCGGACGCGCCGGCCGGGCCGTAGAGGAGGCAGGGGACTCCGGCTCGCCAGAGGTGTGTGGTGTCGTCGCCGGTGTAGGAGCCTGGGAGAACAGTGCCGAATCCCTCCGGCTCACGTCCCGTGACGGCGCGGAAGCTGCGAAGGACGGCGTCGACTATGTATTCGTCCTTGGGCAGGTCGAACGGCTCCATGACGCGGGTGAACACACGGTGCTTAGGGTCGGGCGGCATCTCGATCTCATACTGGAAATCGGGGTCTTCGGCCTTGATGGCGTCCAATACGCGTTCGATGTCCGCCCTGACGGATTCGGATGACATGCCGGGCAGGAATCGCACGTCGACGAGGGCAGTGCAGAAGTCCGCGACCCAATTGGGACCGCGCAGGTCATAGTCGCGCCCGCGCCCACCGATTACCGCGCCGACGTTGATGCGCGGGAGGCCGGGCAGGTCTTCGCGCGGTGTGTGAGTGAACTGGACGCTGTTGAGGGCGGGGATGGCCTTGGCCATGTTGGCAAGGGCATCGACGGCCTCATCCTTGCGGACGATGTGGCGGGAGTTGCCGATGATGTGGACGGCGAACTCGACGACGCCCGCGTGGGTGGTCAGGATGTTGTTTGCGCCGTGCGGTTCCGGGATGACGGCCATGTCCGCGAGCGGGCCGTTCTCACAGAGGTAGATCGTTCCGACGCCGCCCTGTAACTCGCCGACGACACAGGCAACTACTATGTCGCCACGACGCTCCACGCCCGAGGTTCGCAGGGCCTCCGCCGCGGTGATCATGGAGGCGATGCCGGCCTTCATGTTGCGAATGCCTGCGCCGTAGATGCGGTCATCCTCGACGCTCGGCGTCCACGGGTCACGTTTCCATCCCATTGCGAGAGGGTCGATGTCCGTGTGGCCGTTGAGCATGAACGACTTGCCGCCGCCCGTGCCGCGAAGTGTGGCGATGGTCTGGAAGCGGCCGGGCTCGACCTCCTGTATTTGAACTTTGTAGTCGCGATCGTATAGATAGTTCGCCAGAAATTGGGCGATTTCAGTTTCTTCGGTCTTGAAGCTTGGGATGCGAACTAGTTGTTCCGCGAGACTCGTCATCTCGTCAGTGTTGATGCTGCGGAGAACCTGCTGGGCTGCGTCGGTTGTCATGGTGATTTCCTCTAGTTGTTTGTCGGGGCTATGTCCAGGCCAACCTGGTAGTATCTCTTGCCGGCCCTGCGTCCGATTCGCCCGAAACCGGGCAGGGGAAAGTGGCAGGAGATGAGCGGGGTGCCGTTGTCGGCGGCGTCGTCCAACATTTTGCGCCGCGTCTCAGTCGTTAGCGGCCAATCGACGTCAAAGATGCAATTCCAGTCGTCTTCGACGACCTGTGCCGGATGGATAAACACATCGCCCTGGATGATAGCGTCCTCGCCGCCGGAGGCTACGACAACGCTCATATGGCCCGGGGTGTGGCCGGGGGTGTGGACGGCCCGCACTTCAGAAGTCAGGTTGGTGTCTTCGTCGATGGTGTCGAGTATTCCGAGTTTGTCGAGAGGCTCCATGTCGCGGTACATGAAGGGGAACGACATCCCGGCCTCAACTTCCGGCTTACGGAAGTGCTCAAGGTCAAGCGAATGGACGACGTAGCGGGCGTTGGGGAAGGTTGGCTCGGTGGGTACGTCTTCTCCCAAGACCATGTTCCACCCAGTGTGATCGGGGTGAAGGTGTGAAAAAAAGACGGTGTCCACGTCTTTGGCCTCAACTCCCATAGCGGACAAGTTATCCATGAGTTGACCCAGTTCGCCCTCGATTGGGCCGGGGCCGTAGCCGGTGTCGATGAGGATGGTCTGTCCCTGCGAGCGAACGACGTAACAGCCTATTTCGAGCCGGATGTGCTGGCCGGCGAACGTTTCAGGAAAGCCGCCGCGATAGTCGTCCCACGCTTCCACCGGCACCTCAGGGAACAGTTCCGGCAGGGGCCTCGGATAGATGATGTTCATGTCCGTGACGGCGATGATTTCCGCGTCACCCACCCGCATTGTGAATTCGGACATCGCACCCCCATCGCGGCGCAGCTACTTTGGGCGTCGCGTGGCGCAATTGTAGGAACGGGGGCGCTGGGGGGTCAACCGGATGGAGGAGGGCTACGTCTGTCGCCTTGAACGCTCTTCGGTTGATTGGCGAGAGACGGAGGGGCCGTAGCCGAGCCCGCCGTCGAGTACGGCACGGGCAACGCGCAGCGACAGTACCTCGCCGGTACCCATGTAGAGGCTGAGGTGGCGGGCGTCGCGGTACATGCGCTCCAGCGGGTGAACTTCCATGTAGGCGTGTCCGCCGACGGCCTGCATTGCGTGGTCGGTGGCGTGGACGGCGGTGCGGGCGGCCATGAGTTTGGCGGCGTTCAGGTAGGCGGCGTCGGCTTCGTCACGGAAGCGGCCGTCGTCCACCATGCGGGCGGCCTGGTAGGTGAGCAGTCGTGTTGCCTCTACGTTGACGGCGATTTCAGCAAGGTGGAGTTGGGTGGTCTGGAGGTCTGCGAGGAGGCCGCCGTAGATGCGGCGCGTGTTGGCGTAGTCGCGAGCGAATGCCAGCGCCTCTTCCGTCGCGCCAAGCCCGCGGGCGGCAAGCAACGGCTGGATGGCGTTCATGCTGAGGCGGGCGATCTCTTCTCCCTGTCCGATAGTGCCGATGATGTGGGATTCGGGTGTATGGCAGTTGTCGAAGGACCAATCGCAGTGGGGCATTCCTTTGAGGCCCATGCCCTCATCGCGGCGTAGGAATACCACGCCGGACTGAGGGACATCGACGAGGAAGGCCGTCATGGCGGATCGTATGTCCGGGGCGTCGCCCGCGCCTGCAAAGACGATGAAGAAATCCGCCTGCGGGGAGCCGCTTATAAAATCCTTTTCTCCATTGAGGACGTAGTTTGAACCGTCTTTCTCGGCACGGGTCACCATGGAGCCGAGGTCCGAGGACGCGTTGGGTTCGGTCAAAGCGAACGAGCCGCGTTTGCTGCCGTCCGCGACGGCATTGACGTAGTTGCGCCACAAGTTATCCGTGCCGAAGAGTCGCATGGGCCATGTGACCAGGGCGGAGAGGATGAGCATTTGGGCCGACGAGGCGCAGGCGCGGGCTACTTCTTCAACGGCGATGGCGAGGCCTATCGTCCCCGCGCCTGTTCCGCCCTCGTCCTCGGAGAGCGCCAAGGCGAACAGGCCCTGGTCGCGAAAGCCCTCGAAGATGTCCTGCGGATATTCGCGATCCTGGTCGATTTGCCATGCGCGTGGGGCGACCTTGTCGCGCACCAGCTCACGCACAGTGTGACGCAGGAGGCGCAGCTCTTCGGAAAGGGTGTCGTCGAGGGTCATTATTGACGTCACGCCCTCAATGGACGCCTTCGTCTCCTAATCGTCTGCGGCGCGTCCGCCGCCATCGACGCGCAGGGTTATGCCGCTGACGTAGGATGCGGCGTCGCTGGCAAGAAAGACGCAGGCAAGTCCCATGTCGCGCGGCGTGGCGAGGCGCTTGGCTGCCATGGTCTGCGCTTGCGCTGCAACGCGGGCATCGGCCTCATCGCCGTAGCCGGCTCGCATACCGACGGTGTCCGTGAGGCCGGGCGCGATGGCGACGACGCGGACGTTTGGGGCGAATTCAGCGGCGAGTGTCTGGGTCAGGTTGGTGATGCCCGCTTTCGTGGCGGCGTAGACGGGCTGGGCAATGGAACCCGAGAATGCAGCGCCGGAGGAGAGGTTGATGATGACGCCGGTCTCGCGCTCGCGCATGACGGCCCCGGCGGCCTGGCAGCAGAGGAACGTGCTCTTGAGATTGTTGCGGACGACGGCGTCATAGCCGCGCTCGCTGATGTCCGGGAAGCGGGCGTAGAAGCTGCCTCCGGCGTTGTTGACCATGATGTCCAGGCTGCCGAATTCCTGAAGGGCGGCGTCGATCACGGCGTGGACATCGGCGTCCTCGCGGGCGTCCGTTATGACGGGTAGGGCAGAGCGGCCCAGGAGACGAATCTCATCCGCCGTCGCTTCAAGGTCGGCTTCTGATTGAGAGCGGTCCGCTACTGTGATGCCGGCTACGACAACGTCAGCACCTGCCTCGGCCAACGCGATTGCGATGCCCTTGCCGATTCCCTGGCCGGCGCCGGTGACGATTGCGGTCTTTCCGTCGAGGCTGAATTCATGCAGGCCGGGCATATTTCCTCCTGGAATGGGGTTGTGCCTTTCTCTGAGGATACTACTGCGCATGTTGTTGCGGGCGCAGCGACGGGGCGCGGTCGGTTGGCGTTATGGGATTTGGTTGGCGAAATTGAGGCTTTGGATTCTTCGCTGCGCTCAGAATGACAGATGGAGCGGGAATGGCGGGGGAGGGGAGAGAGGGCGGTTAGCCGGGTTGGAAGATTTCTATGGCGTTGCCGGAGGGGTCTTCTACGATGACCTGTCTGCCGCCGGGGCCGCTGATGATGTCGTTGCGGAATGCCGCGCCCGCGTCGCGGAGGGCGGCGGCGGTGGATTCGATATCGTCGGTTTCAATGACGATACGCGCCCAGCCGCCGGGTTCCGGTTGTGCGCCGTTCGGCATGGGGCGGGAGGCGGATGCGCGCGGGCCTGCCAGCCAGAGGCTCAGATCGCCACGCGTCACAATGGCCATGGCGGGGCCGTATTGCTCAGCTACGGAAAAACCCAGTAATGACGTATAGAACGTCACCGCTTGCTCTACGTCCCTGACGATGTATCGAACTGCTGCCACTTGTCCCTCCCAATGCCTCGTGCAAACCCTAATCGATGATAGCTTGCGTGGCGTCCGTGATACGTTAGTGTGGCAGCGCCCGACAGAATGAACTCGGCTCGGGCAGGGAATGTCCGACATGTCTTCATCGAACCACATCGCCGTTTCACCGGGAATCGCCGGGAGGCGCAGCGCCCAACTTGCGACACTTGTCGTCTTTGTCGCGTTCCTCGATTTCTTTATTGGACTGCCCCTTGTTCCGACATATGCGGACGAGCTTGGGGCGTCGGCTGCGATGGTCGGCGTCATTGTTGCTGTGTACTCAATCACGAACCTGCCGGGCAATATCGCGGCGGGTTATTTTTTGGATCGGTTTGGTAGGAGATTGCCCATCACGACGGGCTTGGTGGTTACTGCGCTTGCCCTGGCCGGCTACGCGTTTGCGGACAATGAGTGGCAGCTCCTCGGGGTGCGCGCGCTGCACGGAATTGCTGCCGCGGTTCTGACTCCCGGGGCGTTTGCCATGCTGGGTGATTCGACCCAGCAGGGTCAGCGAGCACGCAGGATGGGGCGGAGCGCGGCGGGCATCGCAATTGCAGCGGTGGTGGGTCCTGCGTCCGCAGGAATTCTGGCAGACAGGATCGGCTATGAGCCGGTATTCCTTATTGCCGCGGGGCTGATGGCGGCGACAGCTGTTGTCTATGTGATTGGGTCACGAGGCGTGGGGGAGATACGCAGCGAGAAGGATCCTGCCGATCAAGCACGGGAGCAGGGAGGTGGTCGGCTGGATGCGGTGGGCCTGGGTGTTGCCTCTGCGGTTGTCGTTGCACTAACGATCGGTATCGGGACACTGGCCACATATATGCCGCTGCACGTGGAGGAGTTGGGTGAAGCGTCGCGGGCGTCCGGCACGGCGTTCACCATCTATGCCGTATTGGCGCTGATCATGATGGTGGGTGTGATGGGCGTATTCGGCGACCGCTTCAACCGGCTTGCCATCGTCGCGGGGGGACTGCTGCTCTTTGGAGCAGGACTGGCCCTCATGGCCTCCAATCACGAGTTGTGGGCTGTTTTTCTGGGTATGGGCGTTGTTGGGCTCGGATTCGGGCTGCTCTTCCCTGCGGCCGCAGCGCTTGTTGCGGATTCAGGCGGAGAGAGGCATCGAGGACTGGCGTTCGGCATCTTCTATGCGGCGTATTCGCTGGGCGTGGTTGCGGGGGCGGTGATGAGCGGTCGACTGGCGGATGCTGCGGACGGGCTAACAGGCACGCCGTACATGATTGCGGCGGTGATTGCTGTGCTGAGTATTCCGATTGCCGTGACGGCGATGAGCCGGGGGATAGGGGCGGTGAGGCGCGAAGGCGCGGTGGCGTAGAGCCCCCAAGCCGCACAATTCGTACATTAATGTGCGATACTGGTTGAGTGACAAGCCGAGAGTTCATCCGCCGTGCCAGAGCATATGCTCGCAACACGGGACAAGATTTTCGGTACGACCCGGCTCGCGGCAAAGGTAGTCACGCAAGGGTCTATATTGGATCCCGCTCGACGACCGTGCAAAGGGGTGAACTTGGTAGAGGGGTGTTAGCCGAGATGCTGCGTCAACTCGGGATCGATAGAAGGGAGTTCTGAGGCATGTTATATGCCTATCCATGCAATCTTGCCGTCGATGAGGACGGTAGGTTTGTGGCGACTTTTCCCGATGTCCCAGAGGCAATCACAGACGGCAGAGACCGTGCCGAGGCTCTGGAAATGGCCTCGGATGCCTTGGCTACTGCCTTGGCGGGGTATGTTCACCAACACTGGGAGATTCCCTTACCGGGCAAGGTCAGTCCCGGGCAGGAACGTGTTCCTGTCATACCTGTTGTTGCTGCCAAACTTGCGCTTTATTCGGCGATGAAGTTGCAAAGAGTGTCCAAGGTGGAGTTGGGCCGTCGACTGGGTATCAGCGAGGGAGCTGTACGGCGGTTAGCCAACCCCGACCACCATTCGCATATGAGCCAGGTCCATCGCGCGCTTGATGCGGTTGGGTGCACCGTGACGCTGGATGTTAGCGCCGCGTGAATCGCGGATTTTGTGGTCGAAGAAGTCGGGGCGCCCGGATTTGAACCGGGGACTTCCTGCTCCCAAAGCAGGCGCGCTGCCGGGCTGCGCTACGCCCCGTCTAACCCATTCTAGCGCGGTGCAGGGAATGGGATTAGGAGTTTACTCCCAGGACGAGGATCCGTTGAAGGGCGGGCGGCGTCGCAGGAACTCTTCGAGGTCGTCAACGAGGTCCTGTGCGTCGGGGAACTCCGGCGAGCCGGGAGTGATGATTCCCGTGCTGCTCGGTCGACCCGTCTGCTGCTCCGCCTCCGTTTCGTCGTAGTACTGCTCAAGTTTGCGGACGTACTGCCGCATGGACGGCTCTTCCTCGATGGCTTCTTCACATTGCTCATAGAACGCCGCGGATTCACCCTCCAATTCACGGAGATCCGCGCCGATACCCATGGACTGCCTCAGGGTGTCCAGGATGGCGTGGATGATAGTGGGGTTGGGCGATGTCTGGATGTAGTGCGGCACATGACCCCAGAAACTGGAGGATTCTATGCCTCGCCGCTGGCATGCGTCCGCAATGACGGAGGAGATTCCAGTAGGGCCGTTGTAGGAACCGCCGCGGGCGATGCCAAGGCGTTCCATAGTGGCCTTGATCTCCGGCGTCCTGCTGCTTCCGTTGACGAATGGCTTGCGGGTGTGCGGGACAGCGTTGAGCAGCGCGCCGAACGATATGACGTGTTTGACGCCACATTCGAGGAGGAAGTCGACAAACTGGTCGCTGAATCGGTTCCAGCGCAGGTGCGGCTCGATTCCGGAGAAGAGGAGGAGGGGCTCAGTGGCGTCCGTGCCCGGCGCGAGAGAGAAGTGATTCTGCGGCCACGTGAGAGACCGCACACCGGAGTCATCGACGTTGACGATAGGGCGGTAGTCCGTGAAGTTGAAGAATTCCTCCGGATCGAACTCGGCGACGAGTTCAGCATTGCGTGCGCGACCAAGGAAATCGACGGCGCCGGTTGCGGCATCGCCGGCATCGGACCACCCAAAGAACGCCATGATGACGGTGCGGATATTGCGGGGAATCTCTCGGTGAAGACGAATGTCTTTCACAGGCCACCTCCGGTGGTATTGGGGCGCGTGAATCGCACGCTATACGCCATAGCTGCTCTCCGCACCAACTCCACTATAACAACATTGCTATACCCTAAAGGGAGCACGATGCACGCAGGAAAGGGTAGGCGGGCTGCGTGTATTATTGAGGTAGTTACCAGTTAGTCGCATGTGAAAAGAGCAACGCATTGACCATTGAAAGAGTCATACTTGCGGAGCCGCGCGGCTTCTGCGCCGGCGTTATCCGTGCCATCGAGGCAGTTGAGCTGGCCATTGCCCAGTATGGCCCGCCGGTCTACGTGCGGCGCCAGATCGTCCACAACCTCTTTGTTGTGCGAGACCTGGAACGAAAGGGCGCGGTTTTCGTTGAAGAGGTGTCCGCCGTTCCGGCGGGAGGACGGATCATCTTCAGCGCGCACGGCATCGCTCCCATCGTGCGGGAGATGGCGCGGGGACGTGAGCTTGATGTCATTGACGCCACGTGCCCGCTTGTAACAAAGGTCCACGTGGAGGCCGTCCGCTACGTTCGTGACGGCTACAAGGTTCTTCTTGTCGGCCATGCAGGCCATGATGAGATCATCGGCACGATGGGAGAGGCGCCGGACGACATCATCCTGGTTCAGGATATGGATGACGCGGCCGCGGTCACCGTTCCGAATGAGGAGCGCGTGGCGCTTGTTACGCAGACAACCCTGAGCGTGGATGAGACGAAAGGCATCGTTGATGCCCTCAAGGCGCGCTTTCCCAAGATCCGAATGCCCGCACGCTCCGATATCTGTTTCGCAACACAGAACCGACAGGACGCCGTGAAGCTGCTTGCTGAAGAAACGGATGTCATCCTTGTGCTGGGCGCGGAGAACAGCAGCAACTCACAGCGGCTGCGAGAGGTGGCGGATACAGGGCAGTGCAGGGCATATCTGATGGACAGCCTTGAAGACCTGGATGAATCCTGGCTTGAGGATGTGCAGTCAGTGGGCATCACCTCCGGGGCGTCCACTCCGGACTCTCTCGTGGAGGAGGTTATCGCGCACTTCATGGCTTCAGGGGTAGAGGACGTGCGGACTCTGAAGGCGTTGGAGGAGAACGTTACGTTCCTGTTGCCGCGGGAACTCAGTGAAGCCGCCGCATCCGGTTAAGGCTCGCAAAAAAGGAAAACGCAGGCCGAATATCCGATAGTTCGGGTGGCCTGCGCTTCCCTTGGGGGTAGGGGAAGACTGGGTGCTGTAAGTTCTTTTTTGTGCCCTAAAGGGGCTTAGCGTGCAATCCTCCGGGACTTGGTCTTGCGGCGCAGGAACGGCGGGAGATCCAGGTCTCCGTCACCAAGAGCATCACGCAAGATCTGATCGACCACTTCGTCATCCTCAAAGGTTTCCTGCGCGGTCTCAAAGCCGGTGGCGATGAGGGTCAGCTGGACCTCACCATCGCTGGCACGGTTGGAGACGACGCCGAAGATGATGTTTGCATTGGGATCAACAGCCGAGGCGATGATTTCCGATGCTGCGTGGATCTCAGCCAGCGACAGGTCGGAACCGGCGGTGATGTTGTAGAGAACGCCGGTTGCGCCTGTGATGTCGATCTCAAGAAGCGGGTTCTGGATCGCCGCTTTCGCCGCGTCCGTCGCCCGCGTACTGCCACGCCCGTTGCCAATGGCCATGAGGGCCTGACCGGAGAGGGACATCACAGTTCGAACGTCTGCAAAGTCGAGGTTGATCTCACCGGGGACGGTGACGAGCTCGGAGATGGCGTGGACGCCCTGTCCGAGTACATCGTCAGCCATGCGGAAAGCATCGTGCCAGGAGGCATCCGTCCCGGCTACGGCAAGGAGCCGCTCGTTCGGGACGATGATGAGACTGTCAACGCAGCCGTGCAGGGCAGCGATGCCCTCTTCGGCTTGTCGGGCCCTGTGGGTGCCCTCAAAGGCGAAGGGTCGCGTGACGATTCCGATGGTGAGCGCGCCGGTTTCCCGGGCAACTGAGGCGATGACAGGGGCTGCGCCCGTGCCGGTGCCGCCACCCATGCCGCTTGCGACGAAGACCATGTCAGAATTCTTGACGGCTTCGTAGATATCGTCGCGGCTTTCCTCTGCGGCCTGTCGGCCAATCTCAGGGTTGCCGCCCGCGCCGAGGCCGCGGGTAATCTGATCACCAATGCGAAGGCGATATGGCGCGTCCGAGCGCGCAAGGGCTTGCGCGTCCGTGTTTACGGCGATGTACTCGATACCCGGGACGGCTTCTCGAGCCATCCGGGAGACCGCGTTTCCGCCGCCGCCGCCAATGCCGAACGCCTTGATGCGAACCAACCCATCTACATCTTCAGGCAGTGACATATTCGTAATCCTCCCTTTCTGCCGTTTCCTTTAGACCCGCGCTATTTCCCGGCTTCTTTCCCGCTTGCCGGTACCTCGAGCAACCGACGCATTCTTCCTGCGCGCGGCACGCTCTGATTTGTTGTCAGTCGATTTCTCAGATGTCTCAGTTGAAGAGGGCTTCGTTCCGTTTCGCCCACCGAATTTGCCGGTCAGGCGACGCCACGGTGAAAGGATGCCGCCCGACTTGCTTCGCGGTGCGGAATGGAACGATGGATGTGCCAGGGGGTCCTCAATGGTTCCTGCCCATATGAGGGTTCCAATGGCGGGGACCCATGCCGCGTTACCAGATATGGCGAGAGGTATGCCCTCAATGCCGCGCGGCGCTGCCCAGTGAATGGGCATAGAGATTGCCGAGCGCCCGAGTTGAGAGAGCCCGTCACGCAAGATCGGCTGGCCGGCGATGGCCAGGCCACCGGGCAACTCGCGGTCTCCTCCGATGCTCTCGATGGCGGTCTCAGTGAGAGAGAAGAGCTCTTCGGCTCGGTCACGGAGCGTTGCTACCATCTCCACCCGATCAATGTCGATGCCCTCATCGGCGACCGTTATTTCGGCGCGTGACGGCCCCACGTTGTTGGAGAAAGTTGCAACCTGTTCCAGCACAGCCTTGGCAGTGGGGTAGGGCAGATCAAGGGCGATTGAGAGGTCGTTGGTGAAATGCTGTGCACCAATTCCGATCTTCGCCGAACCAAGATAGTGACCATAGTGCATGACAGTAATCGTGCTCATCCGCTCACCAATGGAAAGAACCGCGGCGCCGCGCTGTCGCTCGGTTTCCGTCAGGGCTGCATGACTCTCCGCCACCGGTCCGGCCATGAGGGCGACCCTGTCGCTTCCCACCAGCTGCGCGGCCTCATGGATCTTTGCAGCCGTGTCAGCCTCACATGAGACGGACATCGAGAAAACTCGAAGATCCTGGCCAGTCTTGCCAACCGGCAGGCGCTCGGTTTCCTTGCCGTCAAGCGAGTACGCCTGGGGTATGACATGGATCAGGTGGCGGTCATTATGCGGAAAGGCGGGGCGGCTCTTTTCCACCAGCCGCTCACCGTCCGCCTCTACTACTGTTCCCCTTGAGCTGGATGGCCGGAGGCTTGCTTCAGTCTCGTGGAACTGGATCTGGCCGGTGGGAACGACAAATATTACGTTCTCAAGAGGGAAATCAACGGATGTCCGCAGTTTCCGAGAGATGCCGGCCAGGGCGTCCGCCAGATCGTTCGCATCGACGACTGTCTGGTCTTCGATACCTGCCGAGGTCGCCTCGATGCCCGTGAGCATCCGGGCAGATCCCGGGCGATGCCGTGCGACGGCGACTCGAAGTTTCTCTTCACCGAGTTCGATGCCAGCAACTATCCGATCCATCTCTCGCCACTCCCCACGTTCTCACTGCTTCCCCGCGCTACGCTGCCCGTAGTTCTCTCATCCCTGCGCTTTCCCCGCGCTGCGCTGCCCGCAGCACTCTAGTACCTCAATGCTTTCCCCGCGCTGTGCGCTGCCTATGAGTCCAATCCTCCGGTCACGCCGCTACGCGCTCTGCGATCCGCAGCCGGGCCGATCGGCTTGCGGGGTTGCGCGAAATCTCAGCGATTGACGGAGTGATTCCCTGCCGCCGCGGGAGCCTGACCGTTGCCGTGTGCTGGCACGTGCAGACGAGTTGGGCGGTAGGGCAGAGGCAGTCCTTTGCCTCCTGGTGGAGGAATCGCTTGACTACGCGATCCTCTAGACTCTGGTAACCGATGACGGCCAATTTGCCGCCAGGGGCCAACAACTCCAGTGCCTGCGGGAGGGCCGACTCCAGGGCCTGGAGATCTGCGTTGACGACCATCCGAAGCGCCATGAACGCTTTGGTGGCCGGGTGTATTCGCGCCGCGCTGCGCTGCCCGACTGCGAGCTCGATGCACTCAACGAGCTCCCGTGTCGTGTTCAGTGGCCGCCGTCCCATGACTGTCCTCGTGATGGACCGGGCCGACCACGCGTCCTCCTCACCGTACGTTCTGAGGAGGTCGATAAGCTCCTGCTCCGGGAGATCATTCACCAGGTCTGCGGCGGTGACGTCTTGCCGAGGGTCATACCGCATGTCCAGTGGCTGATTGTCCTGGAATGTGAAGCCGCGACGTATGGCCTGCAACTGCCGAGAAGACAGGCCAACATCCATGATTATTCCCTGCGCCTGTGTAAAGCCGTGTGCGACTGCCACCTCTTTAAGGGACGCGAAGTTTGCCTGCACCAGCGTGTACTGCGCATTCGGCAGGTCCCCCAAACGACGCGCCGCAGACGAAAGCATCTCCGGATCAGCATCTATGCCCAGCACCTGCGCGCCTGCGGAGACGAGCGCCTCTGTGACGGATCCCTCGCCGAGCGTACAGTCGATGAACTTCGCGCCGGCATGCGGCTGAAGCGATTCGATGACTTCGTCCAATAGGGCAGGGACATGGTAGATGTGCGAATTCGCTACCATGACTCCCTCCTTCTTCCCAATCTTTCTGTGTTCAGGACGCTCGATGCCTATTCCCGCGCGTCCCTTTTCCCCGTCGCATGAACAAGATTAGGCCGAAATCAAACAACTCTCCATGATTTGTCACGCCGTGTCCATTCAACGAAAAACGGCTCGTTTCGCGGACGATGCCGCGATGTTGACAGAAGCCGAAAAACTGGTGGATGATTGAAGCAACGAAAAAATAATTTCGGAGCAGTGGACACGTGACAACAAGGTCCAGGTCGCGCGGGTTAACGCCTCCCTATGGCTCATACAGGAGCTGGGAGACATTCATCGCTTTCGTGAAAACCGACCTCGATCCACTGCCGGATCGGTTGGACAGCAGCGTTTGGCGCACTACGCCGTTCTCAGGCTCTACGCGATCTGCCATCCAGGGCGCTCTACTCTTTTTCGGGCTGACGGATCCACAAGGGAAAACCGATCGGCGGCTTGAGAATCTAGCTAGAGCGCCAAACGACGAGGTGAAGCGGCAGCTTCTTGCTGCGCTGTTCGACGAGAGGTATGGGCCGTTGCTTGAGGGTATCGACTTGCCCCGGGCAACGCGTGGACAGATCAAGACGGCCTTTCAGAACGCCGGGTCCGGCACTGAGACCTCCGAGAAGGCGGTCAGTTTTTTCGTCTCGTTTGGAAGTGAAGCCGGAAAAGAGTTGCACCCGGCGCTTTTCGGGCGCAGTCAGGGGACAAGGACACGGCGAAAAACTGCCGCTAACCGAAAAGATGTTGATGGACAAGCCGAAAAAATCGAAGAGTTGCCGAAAAAAGAAGTTTATTCCGAAAACTCCTCACCTGTAAACGAAAACATCGTAATTCGCCAGGATGGGATACATCCGGCCATTCTCGGTGTACTTGAGGCTCTGCCCAAGGACGGCCAGTCGTGGACGAATGCAGAGCGGGAGAAGCTCAAGGTAGCTTTCGATTCGCTCCTCGATCTGACCTACCCAACTATTGATGACAGCAACGCCCGGATGCTCTGACAGTGGAGGCCCGAGGCATGATCTGCACCATAGTTCCGTGCACAGCATGCCAGAGCCGCGTTAGACTGCTGATATGAGTGATATTCGTGTTGCCGTCCTTGTTGCGAGCGATTCAGGCGCTGCCGGAGACAGGGCAGACCGAAGCGGAAAGTTAATTGAAGAATTGGTGACCGCAGCGGGCTGGATCGCATCCGAAAAGGTCATCACGCCGGATGATCGAGCGGTTATTGCCGCCCAACTGAGCTCCTGGGCGGATGGCGGCGACGTTGAGCTCATTGTGACAACGGGGGGTACAGGCGTCGGGCCAAGGGACGTGACTCCTGAGGCGACACTCGATGTGGTGGATCGTCTCGTGCCCGGCATGGCGGAACAGATGCGCGGGCAGACCGTCTCACAGACGGCGATGGCTATGACATCTCGACAGGTCGTGGGCATTCGCGGGCAGACTCTCATCGTGAATTTCCCCGGCAGCCCGAAGGCTGTGCAGGAGTGCATGGACGTTCTAATGCCTGTGCTGCCGCACGTTCTTGAGGTGCTGGCGCAGCCCCGCACGGACGAGCACCCGACGCAGCAGGCGTAACCGCTCCGGTGAAGGTCCACGTCGTCACACTCTTCCCCGGCCTCTTTCCCGGCCCGCTTGGTGAGAGCATTATTGGGCGGGCGCTGGGCAGCGGCGTCGTTGAGCTGTGTCTGCACAATCTGCGCGATCATGGCGAGGGGCCGCACAGGGTGGTTGATGATACGGCGTTCGGCGGCGGCCCGGGCATGGTGCTGAAAGCAGGCCCTCTTGCCGCATCCATTGAGGAAGCCCGCCACGGGATAGGTGCGGGCAGTGAGAGCGAATCACAGGTTGTCTTGATGGACCCGCAAGGAGAGCGTCTGACACAGACCGTGGTGGATCGATTTGCCGGTCTGGACGACATGATTATCGTTTCAGGACGGTATGAGGGAATCGACGAGCGGGTCCGCCAACGGCTCATCACGCACGAGATTTCTATCGGCGACTATGTGCTCACGGGCGGAGAGCTTCCTGCCATGGTCTTCATCGAGGCCGTCGCGCGTCGAGTGCCCGGGGTCCTTGGGGGAGAAGAGTCCGGCAAGGCCGACTCATTCGCGTCCGGGCTTCTGCAGCATGCGCAGTACACTCGGCCGGCGGTGTGGGAGGATGAGGCTGTGCCGGAGATTCTGCTATCCGGCGATCATGCTCGAGTGGATCGCTGGCGTAGGGAGCAATCGTTGCTGCGGACGCTGCAGAGGAGGCCGGACCTGTTGGAGACGGCAGCTCTTTCTGATGCTGATGTGTTGTTCTTGAGGGAGAAGGGTTGGAGCGGCAAGCGGGGTTAGATTTTGCTATTGGGCGGCGCTTGGTCGTATACTCACTAATGCTGTCGCCGATGCTGAATGCGGGCGGCGCCCCAAACTATTTGGAGTAGTTACATATTGTCATGCGTTTCCGTGCGCGGAAACACTTATGAAAGGCGCTTGAATCATGGACGTCGGCCATCTGCTGACCTCAATTCCCAAGCAGCATCGTTATCAGCACGTTCGCCCGGGCGACACCGTCCGTGTGTACTACCGGGTTGTTGAGGGCGAGCGCGTTCGCACGCAGCAGCTTCAGGGCGTGGTCATGTGGATGACCCGGAGCGGCCCGAACGCAAACATCACCATCCGTCGTGTGATCCAGGGAGTCGGCGTTGAGCGCACATTCCTGCTCAACTCGCCTCGTCTTGAGCGCATTGATGTTGTCCGGCAGGGTAAGGTTCGCCGCGCCCGCCTGTACTACCAGCGTGGCCGTACCGGCCGCCGCGCCCGCATCAAGACCGGTACGCGCGCCCGCCGCATCATCGAGGAGAGTCCGGTGCTTGAGGCTGACGTTCCGGTTGCTGTGGCCGAGGATGACGTGGTTGAAGAAGAGGTTGAGGACGAGGCCGTTGCGGCTGAGGATGACGTGGTAGCGGAGGCGGAGGAGGAAGCCGAGGCATCGGCAGAATCCGAAGAGGCTCCTGAGGCGTCAGAGGCTGCGGAATCCGAGGAATCGTCCGATAACAGTGAGACCACAGATTCTGAGGACAAGCAGAGCTAGAGTCTCTCACGGGGCAGTTGGCGTATTGCTCATCCGCCTCCGATCTCGTTGTATGTCAGTACCTTCATTGCGCATGGCCAATCGTAGGATTCTACCGGCCATCATCGTTGCGATCGCCATCACTTTTGCCTTTATCCTGCAAGGCTGCTCGGAACCCGATCCGACGCCCACACCTGTTTCCGTAGCCGAAGAGACGGTCGTCCCACGTTTTGACAGCTCCGTGACTGTCACGGGCGTCATTGATGGGGATACTGTGGATGTATGCTGCCCGGAGGCGCGGGTTCGCCTGCTTGGCATCGACTCCCCGGAGAGGGATGAACCGCTGTTTGACGAGGCGACGGCGTTTGCGGAGCAGCTTGCCGACGGGCAGAGTGTTCGCCTTGAGAAATGCGTGGAGGAGGCTGACCGGTATGGCCGACTGCTGCGACATATCTTCGTCGATGAGACGCACGTCAATCGGGAGATGGTATCCGCAGGCCTCGCCACGGCCTATGAATTCTCGCTCGAACTCAACCCGTGCTATGTCGCCGAGCTGCGGGCGGACCAAGCCGCGGCACAGTCGGCCGACCTTGGCATGTGGGAATAGCCTGTCAACGACCCTCACTGAGCGCGCGGAGTGGGCGTAGTGGCATATGCGCAAGTAGCGGTTAACGCGCCGGGCGCGGGGCGGCGTTCTTACAGCTACTCCATACCGGATGAGCTTGCCGATCGTGTGCGCGTCGGACATGGGGTGATCGTCCCGTTCGGTCGGCACACGTTCCAGGGAATCGTGCTTGAGATTACAGACGAGCCTGGGTATTCACGAACGCGGCCTATTGAGTCGCTTGTCGCAGACGATCCGGTTATCGCGGAGCCGCTCATCGGCCTCGGCGAGTGGATGGCAACTTACTATCACACCGATCTCTATACGGCCTACCGTCCCATGCTGCCGCCGGCGTTCGAACAACGGCAGACGATTATCGTGCGCGTGACGGAGTCGGGTCAGGACGCGATCGAGAGCGTTTCGCCTCGGCGCGCGGAAATACTGGATTTCGTTCTGGACGCAGGAGAGACGACGACCGCCGCCATCCGTGACGAGTTTGGGGCGCGGGCGGCCCGCGACGTGGCGGCGTTGACGGGCAGGGGCTATCTCGACGCATCTGAAGTATGGGAGGGGCCGCGCATCTCTCCTCGCATGGATGTTTTTGTCGAGGCGGCCATCGCCCATGAACAACTGATGTTTACGGCAGAGGAGCTGCGGGCGTCGGGGGCGTTTCGGCAAGCGGACGCGTTGGAGGCGCTTGCCGCTAACCCGGGTGGGAGCCTTTCGGATCTGCGCCGTGTTTCCGGGGCGTCGCGCAGGTCTTGGGATGCACTTGCGGAGGCGGGTGTTATCACGCTGGAGCAACGCGAGACGCGGCGTGATCCGCTTGCTGCGCGCGCCGGTTCTTCACCCATGCCCGATCTCCAACTCACTCCTCACCAGAAGGACGCTCTGAATCACGTGACGGCGAGCATCGACGCCGATGATTCCGACGTTTATCTACTGCACGGCGTGACGGGGAGCGGCAAGACTGAGGTGTACCTGCAAGCGTTTCGCCGAGTCATCGAGAAGGGCAGGCGGGGCATCATGCTCGTGCCGGAGATCGCGCTGACGCCGCAGACAATCGGTCGGTTCTGGGAACGATTTCCGGGTCGCGTCGCCGTCCTCCATAGCGGGCTGACGCTGCGGGAGCGGTATGACGAATGGCGGAGTATCGCTGAGGGGCAGTTCGACATCGTGATCGGCTCGCGGAGCGCTGCGCTCGCTCCGATGCCGGACGTTGGCCTGATTGTCGTGGACGAAGAGCAAGAGTGGACGTATAAGCAGGAGTCGCCCACGCCCCGCTACCACGCACGGGACGTTGCTATTGAAAGGGCGCGACGCACGGGGGCGGTTGTGGTGCTCGGCAGCGCGACGCCGGACGTGGGCTCGATGTACGCCGCGCTCAGGAATGAGATCACTCTGCTGGAACTCCCTGGGCGGATTACGGCTGCTCAGGACGACGGTGGCACTGGATGGACAGAGCGGCCGTTGGCGGACGTGGACATCGTGGATCTACGGCAGGAGCTGATGGAGGGCAACCGCAGCATCTTTTCCCGGGCTCTGAGAGAGGCGATGACCAACGCGCTGGAGCGGGGCGAGCAGGCAATCCTGTTTGTGAATCGGCGCGGGGCGGGGCAGGCGGTGCAGTGCCGGGCGTGCGGCCACACGATGCGGTGCCGCCGTTGTACGACGGTGATGACGTATCACGTGGACGAGAGGATTGTTTGCCATTTATGCGGCGATAGTCGACGCTCCCCCACGCGCTGTCCGCGCTGCCGACGCAATACCATTCGGGCCATCGGTGTTGGCACCGAGCGAGTGGCGGCGGAGGCGGAAGCCGCGTTTCCGGGCGCGCGTGTGATTCGATGGGACCGCGATGCGGTGGCCGAGGCTCGGGGACATGAGCCGATCCTCGGAGAGTTTGCGAATGGTCGGGCGGATATCCTTGTCGGCACGCAGATGATCGCCAAGGGACTTGATCTCCCGGGCGTCACGGTGGTTGGTGTAGTGAACGCGGACATCGGACTGCACGCGCCGGATTTTCGCGCTTCGGAGAGGGTATTCCAGCTACTGTGCCAGGTGGCAGGCAGGGCGGGGAGAGGCCATGCGCCGGGTCGCGTCATTGTGCAGACCTATGAGCCAGAGAACCAGGCGATACAGGCCGCGGCAGCACAGGATTATCGGCAGTTTTACTTGGAGGAGACGCAATTCCGGAGGCAGCTTCGCTACCCGCCGTACAGTCGTATGGCACGGCTGACGTGCGCCCGGGTATCGCGGCGAGACGCGCAGTCGGCGGCAGAGCAGCTGGCGCGGGCGCTGCGCGCTGAGATACGCGCCCGGGGAATTATGAACACGCGTGTGATCGGCCCTGCGCCGGCTGCCTGGGAGCGAGTGCGCGGGCGGTATCGGTGGCAGATCATGATCGTTGCCGATGAGCCGACGGAGTTGCTCGAGACCGTGGCGTTGCCCCCCGGCTGGACGGTGGACGTTGATCCGATGAGCGGGGGCTAGCCCCTCAACCCTCCACTGTTGTGTTGCGGCTGTGAACCGCGCCGCTATACGCTCACGTAAGCAAGAGGTCAATTGACGGAGGAAAACGATCGGATGGAACCCAGGATCAGCATTATCACTCTCGGCGTCTCGGATCTGGCGCGCTCGACGGAATTCTACCGGGACGGACTTGGATTCCCGGTGCATGAGGCGGGCGGGGATGAGATTACGTTCTTTGAGATGAGCGGTATGATGCTTTCGCTCTATTCACGTGACGACCTTGCCGATGATGCCCAAATGCCGGAGCAGAAGGGTAGTCCCCAACCGGCGATGCACGGGTTCACCATCGCGCACAACGTGGCGTCGCGGGAGGAAGTCGATGCTGTTCTGCGACTTGCGGAGTCGGCGGGGGCGCGCATCGCCAAGCCCGCGCACGAAACTTTTTGGGGCGGTTACGGCGGGTACTTTGCGGACCCGGACGGATTCCTGTGGGAGGTGGCGACCGGCGCCGGCTTAACAGTTGATCCGAGTGAGTAAGTCGAGCGCTATGGCATAGCATCAACAATTGGGGTGAATCATGTTTTATGAACTCCGGCAGTACGAGGCGCACACATCGCGGATGAACGACCTGATCGACAGGTTCGCGAACGTGACCACCGGCATGTTTGAGCGGCACGGGTTCCGGGCGGTTGGGTATTGGCGCGAGGAGGTGGGGATTCCACATCGGGTGATCTATCTGCTTGCGTGGGAGAGCTGGGAGGAGCGGGAGAAGGCGTGGGCTGCGTTCTACGCGGATCCCGAATGGCCGAAGTCGAGGGAAACCTACGGCGAGACGGTTCGCCACATGACGAACCACATCCTGGAACCGCTGCCGTTCTCGCCACTGCCGTAGGTAGCTGCGCTGCGCGGCGTTACTATGCGCGGCAGGGCAATGAGTGATAGATTCCCGCCTGCTTGGGGGAAATGGTGGCTACGTCAGGAGATGATGGAGCGGCGGCGGTTGGTGTAGTAGTCCACTACGATGTATTCGCCGAGCCGTTCCGGGGACGTGTAGAAGACGCGGCCCTTGTTGATCCGAGTGATCTGATCCACGAATTCCATCAGGTACGGGTTCTGCTCCAGCATGAACGTGTTGATGGAGATGCCGGCCCGCGTGGTGCGCGACACTTCTTTCAGCGTTTCCTGGATTGTGCGCGGGCTCGGCGGGTATTGCAGGAAGATGCGGCCATTCTCGATGTGGGCCGTCGGCTCACCGTCTGAGACCATGATGATTTGCTTGTTGCCGCCCGCGTGGCGCGCCAGCAGTTTCTGGGCCACAACCAGGCCGTGCTGGATGTTGGTGTACGGCTCGAACTCGTCCCAGCTCAGGTAGGCCAGCGTCTCCGGCTTCATCTCTCGCGCGTAGGTTGAGAAACCCACGACGTAGAGGCTGTCGCGGCTGAACTGCGTCCTGATCAGCGTATCCAGCGCCAGGGCGACCTTCTTTGCCGTCACAAAGTTGCCGCGCATCGCCATGGACAGGCTGAGGTCGATCAACAGCACCGTGGATGCCTGCGCCATGTCTTCGGTCTCGCGCACCTGGAAATCGTCCGCCTCCAGACGTACCGGTACGCTTTGGCCGCTGCGCATGACCGCCGACTGCACGGTGCGGCGAAGATCGACGTTGAACTCGTCGCCGTATTGATAGGGGCGTGTGGCCTCCGTTGGTTCGCCTCCACGGCCACGGATGCGGGCGTTGTGACGGCCGGTGTACGTTCTCCTCAGGTAGCCGAATATCTCAGCGAGCGCTTTCTCGCCGATCTTGCGGATGCCGCGCGCGGTGAACTCATGCGAGCCGTCATCCGATTCCCGCAGCAGACCTTCCTCGACGGCGTGTTCGGCCAGCTGGCGCAGGCGTTCAAGGGATTGTTCCGCGTCTTCTCCCAGGATTTCACTGACCTGCTCCGGGTCAACCTGGTCGATACTGCCGCCGCCGTAGAGGGCGCGCTTGAGGTCGTCCTCAAGGTTGTCCATGCGGTTCAGTTCGTCCATCAGGTTGAGGGCGTCCTGCAGCGCGACGGGCTCATTGCCGCTGAACCGGAATTGGCGCCCGAACTCACCGCCGACTCGCAGCATGTCCAGGTTGGCCTGCAGCTCTGACATCTGTTGGCCGAGCTCCGGGTTGTCCAGCATTCCGGAGATCATGTCCTGCAGCTGTTGGCGTTGAGTCGGCGAGAGGCTGCTCATCAACGACTGCGATTGCGCGGCCTGGTCCTGGAGTTGGTCGATGAGCTGCTCGATGTCCTGTGGCGGAGAATCGCCGAACGCGCCGCCCCATCGCTCCATGAACTCGTCGAAGCCCGTGTCCTCGTCGCCGCGGATATGCCGCTGCAACATGCTGTTGAGTTCGTTCATCATCTGCGCGGCGGCGTCGAGGTCCTGCTGCGTGATGTTTTCAAGATTCTCGCGGAGGTCAGAGAATTGCCGGTCGACGAATTGCTGTTGGATAAGGCTCTTTAGCTCCTCGAACAGCCGCTGCGCCTCCGGTTCCATGAATTCGTAGTCATTGAGATCACGAACGGCGTCACCGAGGTTGTCGGGCAGGGCGTTCAGGGTTGCCTCATTCCTTTGCGCCATGTCCTTGACGCGTTCGGCGAGGCGGGCGGCGGTTTCAGGATCTATGCCGGCCGGGGGATTCTCAATCGCCGCCTCAGCGGCCGCTACACGCTCGGCAATTCCTTGCCGTTCCGTTTCGATGACCTTTTTGAGCCTGTCGCGGAGATTGTCCAAGATGCTGCCGAGGTCGTGTTTGCGGAGGATTTCCTGTCTCTGTTCGCGCAGGCGGCGGAGCATGTCGTCCATTCCCTGCACATCGACTTCACTGTCACGAGGATGCGTGCCCCGTCGCATGATTGACCGGAGGGACGAGTCGACGTCCCCGCGGGCGAGGACATCGTTCATCAATTCGTTCAGCAGGGCCTCATCAGCCGCCTCTGACAGAAGCTGTGTGCCGTCCCAACGAGAGAACCGAAAGTTTGGGGCCACGGAGCCGCCTCAGCCGCGATAGCGGTAGCCACCCTCGTGCTTGTCCTTGTTGATCTTCCTGCTGAGATGCAGTCCGTCCAGCACGAACTCCACGACCGACGCCTGCGCCGCTACCGAGCGCTTCACGCCAAGTCGATTGGCCGCGTCTTTCAACTCCGGCAGATCCTTGAGCCAGCCGGACAGGTCTTTGGACGGAATCATGTCGCCCGTGTCGATGGACAGGCCCTCGTCAAAGCGGCGAATGATGGCATCGAACTCATTGACGGAGAAGTGGTTGTTGAAGGTGTTCAGAACGGCGCGCTTGGTCAAGTCCTCGATGATTCGGGGCTCGCGGCCCTCTTCCACGCTCTCCAACTCAACCTTGCCCGCCGTGGATGTGAGGAAGTACGCCATATCACTGACGCGCGGCACGGCCTCCTTCTCCTTGAGACGGAGGGCACGACGCACGGCGTTGGAGGAGATGGTCTCATAGTTGCCAATAGATACGCGCACGCTGACGCCGGAGCGCTGGTTCACGTCGCCGCTCTTGCGAGCAAGATTCGTGAACTCGGCTACGACCTCTTTCATGTAGTTTGGCATGTTTAGCGTCACGCCCACGTCCGCAATGGGCTCTCGCTCCGCGTCCATGATCTCAATCTCATGCTCAAGCGTCTTTGGATAGTGGGTGCGAATCTGCGCGCCAAAGCGGTCCTTGAGGGGGGTGATGATTCGTCCGCGGTTGGTGTAGTCCTCAGGGTTCGCGCTCGCAATCAGGAACAGATCCAGCGGGAGCTGCACCTTGTAGCCCTTAATCTGAACGTCGCGCTCTTCCATGATGTTGAACATGCCAACCTGAATGCGCTCCGAGAGGTCGGGCAGCTCATTGATGCAGAAGATGCCGCGGTTGGTCCGGGGAATCAGGCCGTAGTGAATAGTGAATTCGTCCGAGAGATAGCGTCCCTCCGCCACCTTGATGGGGTCGACCTCGCCGATGAGGTCCGCAATGGTGATGTCCGGCGTGGCGAGCTTTTCACCGTACCTGCGTTCGCGGGGCAGCCACGCGATGGGCGCGGCGTCGCCCTCCGCCTCTACGCGCGCAAGGCAGGAGCTGCAGGTGGGAACGTAAGGGCTGTCATTGATCTCACAGCCCTCGATGACTGGCACTTCGGGATCAAGGAGGCCGACGAGGGCGCGGATGATGCGTGTCTTTGCCTGCCCCCGCTCGCCAAGCAGGATGATGTCCTGACCGGAGAGGATGGCGTTCTCGATCTGCGGCAGAACCGTTTCTTCATAGCCAACGATGCCGGGGAACAGTTCCTCGCCGGAGCGAATCCGCCCCACGAGGTTCTTGCGAAGCTCGTCCTTGACATTCAGGACGCGGTATTCGCTCTGCCGCAATTCGCCAATCGTCTTTGCCTGGGTCATTGTCCGCCTCCCCCGCCTCGTGATCCGCGCCACCCGCCGTTTGGCGCGCGTCGTCTCATTGTCCGTTCGCCGTTCGAGCGTGTCAATTTGGCATCAATCCGCCTTACTATTGACGCACGACGGAAACGAGAGGTGATTCGTGGCCCTATTACTTACCGAACAGGACGTTCGAGACCTTGCGTCGATGGAGGACGCGATCGGAGCGCTAGAGAGTGCCCACAAGAGCCAGGGGGCGGGCAGGGCAGTTAATGACCCGCGCCGCCGTCTCCGCGCTCCGTACGGCGCTGTCGCAATCATGCCGGGTGGTGACGCCGAGACGGGCTTCCTGGGATTCAAGACGGCGTTTTACGCTGCCGGGGCCGTTCACGTCCTTCTGTATGACATGAACGAACGCAGACTTGCGGCGATCGTTCAGGCGAACTGGCTTGGCACCCTGCGCACCGGGGCAGCGAGCGGCGTGGCGACAAAGTACATGGCGCGCGAAGACGCCGGGCAAACTGTGGGCATTATTGGTACCGGCACACAGGCTCGGACGCAGGTCACGGCCGTTTGCGCCGTCAGAAATGTGTCGCGCGTGCTGGCTTATGGGCGGGATGAAAACCGACGACAGGCGTTCGCGGAGAGCATCAGTGAGCGGGCGGCGGTGCCCGTAGAGCCCGTGGACAACCCGCAAACCGCCGGCGAGGCGGACATTGTGATAGTGGCGACGAACGCATCGTCACCAGTGTTGGAGGGCGCGTGGCTCAAGGCGGGGGCGCATGTGAATGCCATCGGATCTAACTCGCTACTCCGCCGTGAGATTGATATGGAGGCTGTCACGAGGGCGGATGCCATCGTGGTTGATGACCGTGAGCAGACTGCGCTGGAGAGCGGCGACCTGCAGGAGCCCATCGAGCGCGGAATCGTTGATCTGGCGCGACTGCCGGAGCTTGGGGACGTAGTGGCAGGCGGGGAGTCCGTTCGCCGTTCCGACAATGACATTACGCTGTTTGAGTCGCACGGTATCGGGTTGTGGGATGTTGCGCTCGCGACACATGTTTACCGGGCGGCGGTGGAGCAGGGAAGAGGGAGCGAGGTAGATATCTAGGGTTGCTTCTCCCACTACACTGAATACGTAGGGAGCACTGCCCCAAGCCGATAAGGAGAATGGAGATGATGCAAACCGAAGCGGAAATCTTGATGTACGCGACGACGTGGTGCCCCGACTGCGCGCGCTCCAAGCGCCTGCTTGACAAGCACAACGTCAAGTACACCTGGATCAACATTGAAGAGGTCCCGGAGGCGGCGGATACCGTGCGCCATCTCAACAACGGGATGCAGGTTGTTCCGACCATCGTGCTGCCCGGGGGCAAGGTTCTAGCCGAGCCGTCCGACAAGGAGCTCAGCGCTGCTCTCGGACTGAACTAATCACATACAGTGGCGAAACTCGCTGCCAAGACATACCTGACCCCTATTCTGCTGCTGGCGGTTCTGGCTATCGGCGTCGGGCTGTTTGCCGCGTGCGCGGAGCCTCAGCCGGTCACTGATGCCGAGGCTGCCGAAATCAAGTCGGCGCTGGATGGTCGTTCATTCCGTCAATTCGACCCGGGGGTGGACGACAGCCCCCGGAGAGGGGCCATCATCGATTTCTTTGATGGCGTTGAGGTGTGGGCACAGTACGCGGAAGGGGATTACGCGATCGATGAGTGGCGGATTTACGCGCCGGATTACCGCATCGAGAAGTCCGGCGATCTCTCCGACATCACGATTTACCTGGAGAACCCGAGGTCAGAGCGCATCTTGACCGAGCCGTGCGAGGACTGCATTTCAATGGAGGGTTTTTCTATCTCCATCCGCGACGCTCTTGATGAGGACGACATCCGTTTCCGCATAAATGATCCGGATGGAGTGCTGCCGTCTCCGTTCCCCGTGTTTACGTCGTGGACGCGGTTTGACGAGGACGAGTATTTCGAGTGATCTGCGGTCTTATTGTGCAACGCCCTCGCTAGGGCAGGAGTTATTCGTACCAGCCGGACCCAAAGATGTAGCCATCGTGGAGAACGGCCCACGTGTGCTTGCGGGAGTCCTCGCCGGTATCAGGGTTGAGGAATCGGTAGTCGACCCACCGGCCGTTCTCTGTTGCTGTCAACAGGTCATTGCCATAGAAGTAGCCCGTTGAATCCGAGAGTTGGGCGGCATCACTGTCGCGGACTTCGGGATTGAAATGGCCACTGAGCCGGCGCGACTCAGTGTCAATGACAAACACGTACCATGGGCCGTCCACGCTCACCGGGTCGTTGTAGTAGTTGAGCGTCGCGTCAAGGCCGGAGGAGTCGTACAGGTTCATTGCCTGTTGAACGAGCGCCTGCGTGTACGCCGGTTGTTCCGACTTACGCGGGCCGTCCTCATACCATCCGGAGCCGAAGATCAATCCGTCATGGGTAACGAGCCATGAGTGTTTCGTTTGCGAGCTGCCGGTAGCCGGGTTGAAGAACGTATAGACGGACCATTCGCCGTCTTCATCCGCGTCATCGGCCACTATCCGGCCTGACGGGTAGCCGTTCGCGCCGATGACATCGACGAGCGGCACGCCAACGAGATCCTGGCTTGCGCCGTGAGCGATGAGGCGTCCACTTTCATCTGCGATGAACATGTACCACTGGCCATCAACACTGACAGGGTCGTTGTAATAGTCAACGAGCACATCGCGGCCCGAAGCCTCGTAGAGATTTATGGCTTGACGGACATACTCCTGTGTGAAGGCGGGTTGATCTGACCTGCGCGGAGCGGCTTCGTACCAGCCTGACGCGAAGCTCAATCCATCGTGCACAACCGTCCACGTGTGCTTAAGTTCGAGGCCTCCAACAGGATTGTTGAGCAAGTAGTCCGTCCAGGCTCCGTCCTCGGACTTCGTATCCGCGATCATGCGTCCGAATGGATAGCCGTTCTCTCCGATCCCTTCGGGGCTGTAGTTTCCGATATTACTTGGGGTGACGGCATGAGTCAGAAGATAGCCCTCACGGTCAATGATGACCATATACCACTGCCCGATGGTGCTCTCCATGGAGTTGTAATAGTCGACAGTCTCATCGAGTCCGTCGGCCTCATAACGGTCAATGGCCGCCTGCACATATGCCTGTGTGTATGCCGCAGGCTGACTCCTGGGCGCATCGAGGGTCGCTACATCGTCTGCCTGTTGCTCAGCGCAGCCAAAGGACAACGCCAGCATTCCCAACATGAGGAGCAGAAGCATAGACAGCGCACCGCGCGCTGTGAGTCTGGAGACGGCGAAACGGAAAGGGGTTGAATAGGTCATTGAGGGTGTCCTTCCGCAAACCGGAGTTCACATTACATCTGTGAATAGTCTAGCGGCTATGATTCCTCGTACCAGCCTGACGCGAAGATGTATCCGTCGTGCAGGACTGCCCACGTGTGCTTGAGTTGTTCTTCTCCACTATCAGGGTTCGTGATAACGTACTGGACCCAGCTGCCCTCTTCCGTCGCCCCAAGCAGATCATCTCCGTAGAAGTATCCCGTGGAGTCGACCCGTAGGGCGGGGTCGCGATCACGCAGATCAGGATTGAAGTGGCCGATGGTGCGGCCTGACTCAGTGTCGACGATGAACGCGTACCATTGCTCGTCCACGCTATCCACGCTGTTGTAGTACTCGAGCGCTGCCGGCAAGCCTGAAGCGTCATAGAGGCCTATCGCCAGCCTCACAGTGTCCTGCGTGTATTGGGGCTGATCCGACTTGGACCTCTCACCACTCGACCAGGAGGATGAGCCGAAAATCAGGCCCTCGTGTTCGACGACCCAAAGGTGCTTGAGTTCGACTCTCCCCAAGAAGCCCGCAGCGAGGTAATCGATCTGGATGCCCTCTGGGCTGGCGCCGTCGATCACCATCTGCCCGGCAGGGTAGTGGTTATGGCCTTTGAACTCGGAGTCGTGAACACCAACCCAGGACGGGAATGCCGCCATGGAAACGATGTAGCCACCTTCATCGAGGATAAACACGTGCCAATCGTCGTCCAGGCTCTCGTCCGAGTTGTAGAAAGCGATGACCTCTTCGCGTCCATCTCTTGCGTGGCGATCGATGGCCTGCTGGACCAGCGCCTGGGCGTACGCCAGGGGTTGATCCTTTGACACGGTGATTTCGGCTTCTTCAGGTTCGGCGGTCGCCGTGGCGACAACGACATCCGGCTCGCTTTCCACCGTTGGCTCCGGGGATTCACTGGAGCAGGACGCCACAAGAATAGCAGCCGCAGCCAGAACAATGATCAAGATTGGTACAGGAAGGAGCTGAGCGATCCGCCTCGGGGCAGTGTATGGAGTAAGAGACATCATCTTCACCATTGATCTCCGGTTGGTTGTGGGCTGGCTAAACGAGTGCCTATGGAACGCGCCGCGACAATGCCATTGTACGACGGGCCGCGCCTATTGAGACTCCGCAAGTATGCCAATCTCAATAAAGTTGACACCCCTAACGCGCTTTGGTAAATGTGGGACATTCCACTAATTGGCGCGCGAGAACGCATAGATTGAAATGATACTTAGTATCATGGAAATGCTGTTCTCCAGTCTGCTTGATTCAGTGGGAACCGATTTACTCAAATAGCGACCAAAGTCCAGCAAGAGATGAGATGACATAAGCGTAAATGATATGAGACTGAATATCAGAAACACGGCAGCCAATAGTGGCGTGTCGTGGCCGTTGTAGTTACACCGACATTTCGGTAAAGGAGAGGGAATGAAGACTAGTTCAACACGAAGGCGGAGTCCGGCGAAGGCGCTGAGTCTCTTGCTGTTAACTCTCGCGCTTGCGATGGTCCTGGCCGTTGCAGCTTGCGAGAGCGACGATGATCCCACGGCGACACCCAGTTCAGGCGGGTCGGATTCGGCCACGGAGCAATCCTCCAGCAGCACTGACAACACCGTAAGCGACAGCACGCAGACCGATTCCTCCGGGGATTCCGGGATGGACGGCGATCCGCTTGCTGTGGTCACGACGACCAATATCGTCGCCGACTGGGTCAGGAACGTTGGAGGGGATCGGGTGGAGGTAATGAGCCTGCTGCCCGTTGGCGGCGACCCGCATACCTACCAGCCCGGCGCGCGGGATGTGGCGAACATCGTGGATGCCGATCTCGTCCTGACTGTTGGTCTTGGGCTTGAGGGCGCGTGGCTTGAGGAGTTGATCCACAACGCGAGCGCCGATGAGTCGCGCATTGTCGCCCTCGCCGGCGCTGTTAACCCGATTGAATTCGCGGAGACCGGCGGCCACGATGAGGAAGAAGAGGAGATGGGCCATGAAGAACTCACGGGCCGACTTCTTATCTCCGATGGCGAACTTCCTGCGCTATCCGTCCTGGACCTCACGACTGAACAGCTTGACCAGTTGAGTCTTCCGGTGGCGGCTCCGGGCGCAACCCTCTATACGAGCCCAAGCGGACGCTTTGCCTTTGCTCTCGCCCGCGGCGCCGGAGATGATGCCGCTGCTGATGACCGCGTCCACATTTTCGATGGCGGCGTTTACCTTGAGGAACACGACGGCCACCTTGATCTGGTCACGGAACCCGTTTCGCAGCTAACCGTGGGAACCACTGACAACCGGCCCATCCACTTCAGCCGCCACAGCGGTTGGACGGCAATCTTCCATGACGGGTCGGGCCGGATTGCCCTCTTCGAGGAACACGACCTCGAGGAAGAACTCAACGAGTACGAACCGGTGTGGCTGGAAGCCGGCCTGCAGCAAGGCGCGGGCATCGCGCTGGGCGAAGGGTACGTCATGGTGACCAGCAACAACCCCGAATATCCGGACACCGCCTCAAGCAGCCTCCCTCTTGGCGCTGAGGTGTGGACGCTCGACGGTGAAGTCGTCTTTGACGAACCGGCCCGCGCCTGCCCCGCGCTTCAGGGCGAGGCATCCAATGCTCACGGTATTGGTTTTGGTTGCGCCGGCGGCGTGCTGTTCATCGAGGGACATGATGGCGAGTACGAGTACGAGTTCGTCGAGAACCCTGCTGACATGAACGCAGCGGCACGCATTGGCACACTGTGGGGCCATGGGGATACCGAAGTCCTCTTTGGTACAGCCTCGTACACGCATGACGGTGAATCAGTGTACGACGGTTTGTGGCTGATAGACGTCGAGGGTGGCGAGATGACCCGGGTTCTGCCTCCACAGGAGGAGAAGCGCGTGTTGAACGCAGCGTTTGACGGCCACGGCGAGGAACTGTTCGTGTTGACATACGATGGCGTGCTTAATGTCATCGACGTCGAGCACGGAGAGGTTGAGGAGACCTACGAATTGGTCGAAGCGTTTGATGCCGACACGTCCCCATCCTTCATCGTCGTCGGTGAACTCCTCTACCTGTCCGACAGGGTTGGCGGCCGAATCATCGAGTTCAGCCTTGAAGAGGGCGAGATTGAGCGTGATTGGGCCATCAGCGGCGAGCCCCGCAGCCTGGCGTTTGTCGGATTGGGCGTGGAAGAGAGCGAAGATGAGAGCGTCGACCATGGCCACGGGCCGCTCGATCCGCACTTCTGGTTCGACCCGAATCGCGTCAGGGACGCCGTCATTGACATAGCCACTCGCCTGGCCATCATGGATCCGGCCGGCGCGGAAACCTACACTGCCAACGCTACTGCGTACGTGGCGCAGCTTGAAGAGCTCCACGGGTGGACGGAGCAGCAGGTGGCGGAAATCCCAGTCGAAAACCGCATCCTCGTGACATCACACGACAGCCTTAGCTACTTCGCGGTCGTTTACGGTTTCGAAGTTGTTGGCACAGTGATTCCCGGCGGAACCACGGAAACAGAATCATCTGCGGAACAACTCGCCGAACTGATCGAGATTGTTGAGCACGAAGGAGTGGCGGCTGTCTTCGGAGAGACCACCATTACGGAGCGAGTAGCGCGCGCGGTTGCCGAGGAGACGGGAGCGGGATTCTACAGTCTCTACTCCGGTTCGCTCGGCGCGGTGGGCAGCGGCGCGGACACGTTTATCACAATGGTTCGCGCCAATGTGGAGACCATCGTGGAGGCGCTGAGCTAGCAACACTACTTCAAAGACTCCTCCCCTAGGGAGAGGGGTCGGCGGTCTGCCCGGGCCGCCGAACCCTCTTTGGTTACGGCGGCGGCGCGCGAGTCCATCCGTGCGTCGCCGCTTTTCGCGTTTGCATATAGTGGTACATCACTCTTGGCGAGAGGGAGGGATGACTGAATGACGTCCGGAGAGACTACGATTCGTGGGTTCATGGAGAACACGACGGCGGAAGCCCTTGCCGATCCGCGCCTTCGTAGTCTGTTGAACGGCACTATGTCCTCCGAGGAGATGCAGGCGTTCTTCCGCCGCTTTCTCGTCACGCATCTTAACTCTGTCCAGATCCTTGCTTTTCTCACCTCCATCGCACCGCCTCAGGTTATGGAGACGATCAGAGAGAACCTGCTGGAAGAGATGGGCTTCGAGGAGAGCGAGAAGTCACACCCGGAGCTCGTGGAGGACCTTGCGCGTGGACTCGGCTACTCGGAACAGGACCTGATTCGCGTTCACGCGGAGGCTGATGAGGCCCGCAGAGCCTTCATCTCTTCTGAAATTCCGTATTCGACGACGCGCGAGTTCGGCCTCGCCGTGCTGCTTGAAAACGTTGCCTTTGAGTACTTCCTCTCTCGCTTCAGTGACGGCATGGCCGAGTCGTTGGTCAAGCATTACGGACTCACGGCGGAGGCTGTGATGTGGTTCACGCTGCACGGCGAGGTGGACATTCGCCACGCTGAGGAGGGGCAGCTGGCCATCCTGGGCTATGCGTCTCACTATCGGTTCGGGCCGGAGGAATTTGAGCAGATTGCCCGTCGGACGTTTGCAGAGAATGTGGTGTTGAATCGCTACTTCCCTTCTGATTCCGAGACGCCGGTAAGCCGTGGCCCAGGCACGATACAAGTCATCGATGTTCTGCCGCTCCGTATTCCGTTCCAGCAGGCATTTACGCATTCCACCATGAGCCGCGCGGAGAGCGACGCGACTGTTGTGCGCGTCACGGGCGCAGACGGCGTAACCGGCTACGGCGAGTCCCTGCCGCGGCCCTATGTGACGGGCGAGGATGTTGAGGCTGTCGTTGCTGCACTGCGAGATGACCTCGGGCAGCGAGCCCTTGACCTAACGCTTGATTCCGGCCCGGCCGCCGTGCCGCAGATTGATGAGTTTCTCACGGAGTGGAAGAGGAATCGGCCCACGTCGGTCGGCATCGTCGCGTGGAACGCCACGGCCTGCGCGCTGGAGCTTGCGCTGCTTGATTGGGCGTTCAAACGGGTGGAGCAGTCCGTCATGACGTGGCTGCCGCCTGCCCGCGCCAATGTCACGTACACCGGTGTTATTGATGCCTCAGACCCTGCCGCCGCAGCGCAGACGGCCCGGCGCTTTGCTCAGGCAGGTATGAAGTCAGTAAAGGTGAAGGTCGGCATCGATGATGACGCCGCTCGTTTGCAGGCCGTCCGCGAAGTTGTGGGTGATGACGTTGAGATTCGCGTGGATGCCAACGGTGTCTGGACTGCCGACGCAGCTATTGTCGCCCTCAATGCGCTTACGACCTACAACATCGTAGCCGTAGAGCAGCCCGTTACTGCCGCAGACCTAGACGGTATGAGGCGGGTTCGGGAGGAGACAGGTCTTCGCGTCATTGCGGATGAATCGCTCGTGACGGAGGAGAATGCGGCGGCGCTCATAGCTGCAAAGGCCTGCGACGTGTTCAATATCCGCGTGTCCAAGTGCGGCGGGCTGATTGCATCGGCCCGTATTGCCCGGATGGCTGAGGAGGCGGGCATCGGAGTGCAGGTAGGCGCGCAGGTGGGCGAGACGTCGTTGCTTTCGGCGGCGGGGCGTGCATTGGCCGCCCATGTTCCGTCGCTCGAATATCTCGAAGGGTCGTTCGGCACGCACCTGTTGAGCGAGGACATCGCATTTGAACCGGTCATGTTTGGTTACGGAGGCCATGGAGAGCTGTTGCCACGCCCGGGGCTTGGTGTGATTATTCGCGAAGACACCCTAGAAAAATACGCGGAGTCTGTAACGCGCATCGGAAGGTAAACCCCATGTCCCTCGTCTCCCGCCTTCTCGGCATGCAGGGTAGTTTCGCCTGGCGTTCATTCAACCGCGCGACACAAGATCCGGATGCGACACAGCTGCGGCTGCTCCGGCAGATTCTAAAGGCCAACGCAGAGACGGCATTCGGGCGCGAACACGGTTTCGCGTCGATCGGCGGCTTTGAGGACTACCGGGACTCCGTTAAGATTGGCGATTATGAGGCTGTGCGTCCGTGGGTGAACCGCATCATGGCGGGAGAGCGTGGCGTCCTCACGCGGGATGATCCGTACCTTTTCGCGATGACGAGCGGGACAGCCGGCCAACCCAAGCTGATTCCGGTAACTACTGCCACCAGCAAGTTTGTCGGTGCGCTATCCCGACTCTGGCTGTACCGCAGCACCGTTGACCACCCCGGCACTCTTGACCACAAGGCGCTGCTCATTGTCAGTCCGGCAATCGAGGGCTACACGGATGGCGGCATCCCTTATGGCTCAGCGTCCGGTTACATCTACCGCAATGCCGCGTGGGTGGTGCGTCGACGGTACGCCGTACCTTATCCGGTCTTTGGGGTCAAGGACTATGAGGCCAAGTACTACGCAATTATGCGGTTCGCAATCGAACAGCAGCTGTCGCTTCTAGCGACTCCCAACCCATCCACCATCCTTCGCCTTATGGACACAGCCAATACGCACGCCCAGCGCCTTATTCGTGACGTTCACGATGGCACCATCTCCAACGACGCGGACATAGAACCTGAGCTGCGTGCGGAGCTTACATCTCTGTTGCGCCCCAATGCGGCTCGCGCTGCTGAGTTGGAGTCGATCCTCGACCGTGAGGGAGTGCTGAGGCCGCGCGACTACTGGCCACGCCTCGCGCTCGTGGCGTGTTGGAAGGGCGGCAGCGTTGGGGCAACGGTTGAGCGTCTCAGTCCATGGTTCCCGGACGGCTTGGCATTCCGCGACCCCGGGTTTCTCGCCAGCGAGGCGAATTTTACGCTGCCTATCCAGGATGAAGGCTCGCGCGGGATCCTCGCGGTCACCGGCAATGTGTACGAGTTCATCCCGGAGGACGATATCGATTCTTCCACCCCGCGCATCCTGACTGCCGGTCAACTGGAGGACGGAGAGAGCTACTACATCATCGTCACGACGCAGAGCGGGTTGTACCGCTATGACATCAATGATGTTGTTCGAGTCAACGGCTTTCACAACGGGACGCCGAAGATCGAATTTCTGCGCAAGGGCAGGGACATGTTGAGCCTTGAGGGGGAGAAGCTGCACGTTTCGCAGCTCATCGAGGCGATGCGAGAGGCCCAGTCGGCGACCGGCGTTGCCGTCGAGTACTTCCGCGCCCTCGGCCACCCGACCGCCAATCGGTACAGCTTGCAGCTGGAACTCCGTGACGCCGCCGCGCCGGATGATGCCCTCGTCCGGCTGGGCAGGGCGGTTGACGAGGGTCTGTCCCGACTGAATATCGAATATGAGCAGAAGCGGGAATCAGGCCGGCTCCACCCCCTATTGATCCAGGTGATGACAGATGGGTGGTCGTCTCGCCGCCTCGCCGCGAAGATGGCCAACGCGGTCCGGGACGTCCAGTACAAGGATGCTTTGCTGGCCCTTGCCGGGGAAGACGCGGATGAATCAGAAGTCAGGCGAGAATTGGCTTTGTGATGGGAATCCCGCGCCTGTCCGCGCCTGTATGTTCTGGTATACTCCGATAGAACAGAGAAGAGAAAGAACAGAGGAACGGCGACAGCCCACGGCGGAGGCAGTTTGGATCGGCAGACCAAGACCCAGATCATCGAAGAATATCGAGGGCACCCTACAGATACCGGTTCCACTGAGGTTCAGGTCGCAGTACTGAGCACACGAATCAGAGACCTGACCGGGCATTTGCAAGTCCACCGCCACGACCATGCGACACGGAGAGGGCTGCTGATGCTCGTCGGCCAGCGGCGCCGATTACTCCGTTACCTCCGCCGAAAAGACGTCGGACGATACCAGTCCCTGATCGCGTCACTCGGCCTACGCAGATAGTCGAAACGGCTCCGTCTTCCTCCGGCGCGAAAGCGCAGGAGAGTTGAACGGCATGATTCATAAAGTCGAGCGCGAGCTCGCAGGACGCACCCTTACCATCGAAACGGGCGAACTCGCCCAACAGGCCAGCGGGGCGGTTACCGTCCGCTACGGCGACAATATCATCCTCGCCACCGCCGTGATGGCGCCCACGGCGCGGGAGGGCATTGATTTCCTTCCTCTCACGGTGGACCTGGAGGAGCGCCACTACGCCATTGGCAAGATTCCCGGCAGCTTCTTCCGACGGGAGGGCAGGCCGGGTGGAGAGGCCATCCTGGCCGGGCGCATCACCGACCGCACCATTCGTCCGCTGTTTCCCAAGGGATTGCGGAATGAGGTGCAGATCATTCTCACGGTGCTCTCATCGGATCGCGAGTATCCCCTCGATACGCTCGGCGTGATTGGCGCGTCCGCGGCGTTGACCATTTCACACGCGCCATTCGAAGGGCCCGTCAGCGGCTGCCACGTCGGCTACATCGACGGCGAGATTGTCATCAATCCAACGTATGCGACCGGTGACAACAGCAGCCTTGATCTGGTTGTTGCCGGTTCCCAAAACGCCATTGTCATGGTTGAGGCGGGCGCGAATGAGGTTGATGAATCCGTGCTGCGCCAGGCGCTTCTGGCGGGGCAGGAGGCCAACCGCATCGTCATTGAGATGCAGGAAGAGCTGCAGAAGCTCTGTGGCAAGGAAAAGGTCACAATCGAAGCGCCTGAAGAGAACACCGCTCTCCGCGAGGCTATAGAGTCGCTGGTTGGCGAGCGACTTCTTGAGGCCGCCGCCGGGCTCGGAAGGCATGAGCGCAACGAGACGACCAAGGCCCTGCTTGAGGAAACTCTTGAGAGCCTCTCCGGCGACCATGAGGAATCTGAAATTGAGCACGTCTTTGAAGACGCATTCACTGACGCCGTTCGCGCAAGCATCCTTAACGACAAGCGCCCCGATGGCCGCACGCATACAGAGATCCGGCCGCTGACGAGCCGGGTAGGCGTGCTGCCACGAGCGCACGGCTCCGCGCTGTTCCAGCGGGGTGAGACGCAGGTGCTCAACGTCACGACGCTTGGCCCACTTGCCGATGCCCAACGAATTGACTCGCTGACGCCCGTCGAAACCAAGCGGTATCTGCATCACTACAACTTCCCGCCGTATTCGGTGGGAGAGGCGAGGCGGGTAGGCACGCCCGGCCGTCGCGAGATCGGCCACGGCGCGCTGGCAGAGCGGGCTCTACTGCCCGTCATACCCGGCGAGATGGAGTTCCCGTACACGCTGCGATTGGTCTCTGACGTGCTCGGTTCCAACGGGAGCACCTCAATGGCCAGCGTCTGCTCCAGCACCCTTTCACTGATGGACGCCGGAGTGCCGATCAAGGCGCCGGTAGCCGGAATCGCGATGGGGCTGGTGACGGACAAGACCGGCGCGTACGCCGTCCTGACCGACATCCAGGGTCTTGAGGATCACCTCGGTGACATGGACTTCAAGGTGGCGGGCACGGCGGAGGGCGTGACGGCCCTTCAGATGGATATCAAGCTCACCGGCATCACGGATGAGATTCTGGAGAAGGCGCTTGACCAGGCGAAGACAGCCCGGCTTGAGCTGCTTGCCCACATGAGCGAGACCATCGCCGAGACCCGGACAGATCTCAGTCCGTTTGCTCCGCGCATGACGCGCATCCAGATCAACCCGGAGCGCATTGGCGCGCTTATCGGCCCCGGCGGCAAGACTATTCGCAGCATCGTTGAGGAAACCGGCGCGACCGTGGACGTTGAAAACGACGGCACGGTGTTCGTCGGTGCATCTGACGGCGATATCGCGGACAGGGCCATCGGCATGATTGAGCGGCTGACCAAGGATATCGAAGTCGGCGAGTCGTTCAAGGGCAAGGTTGTGCGCACGACCGACTTTGGCGCGTTTGTTGAGCTCGCGCCGGGACGGGACGGCATGGTGCACATCTCTGAACTGGCCCACTATCGCGTGGGCAGCGTTGAGGACGTTATCAAGGTTGGCGATGAGGTTGAGGTTCTTGTGACGGACATCGACCCAACGGGCCGCATCCGCCTGTCTCGCCGCGCATTGATCGAGCCGGACGCGGAGACGCCGCCGGAGGGCGCGGAGGTGAATACCGGCGCGCCATTCGATCAGCGGCAGGGCCGCGGCGATGGGGGCGGACGCCCCTTCGGTGACCGCGATCGCGGACCGCGACCGTCGGGCAATGGCCGCCCGCCGCGGCGCAGGCCGGACGGGGACCGTGACCGCCCGCGCCGCCCTGAGGGCGATCGACCTCCACGCCGACGCATGTAGGCAGAGTCATGGCAACGCGACCCGGCATCACCGTCGCCGTCCACGGCGCTACCGGCCGAATGGGGCGCGTGTTGGTGAATTCTGTCGACAGGGCCGATGACTTGCGGCTGGTCGCGACGGCCAGTCGCTCCACTGCAATCGCATTAACCGAAGCAGGAGAAGACGCGCGGCTGCATGACACCGTTGAGTCGATGCTTGCCAGCGAGCGCCCGAATGTTGTCGTGGATTTCTCGACGCGCGACGCGGTGCTGCCGCTCGCGAGGGCCGCGGCCCGGAGCGGGGCAGACTTCGTTACGGGCACAAGCGGCCTCTCGCCTGAGATCCTCCATGAACTGCGAGATATTGCTGCCGACAGCAATATCGGCGTCATGGTAGGCCCGAACTTCAGCCTTGGCGCGGTGGTTTTGGAGCGCCTGGCACAAGAGGCAGGGCGGCATTTTGCGTATGCTGAGATTATCGAGATGCACCACGCCGGCAAGGCGGATGCGCCGTCCGGCAGCGCCATGGCCACCGCGCGCGGGATGCTGGAGGCGCGGGACGGCGAAGAGTTCGCCAATCCCGCCGCGCAGATTGAGAACCTTGAGAACGTCCGTGGCGGGGATATCGGCGGCGTCGCTATTCACGCGGTGCGGATGCCAGGCCTGATGGCGCATCAACAGGTGCTTCTTGGAGGGCCGGGCGAGACGCTGACGCTCCGCCATGATGTAATAGATAGAGAAAGCTACATGCCGGGTGTCCTGCTCGCGATTCGCGAGGTGGGCAACCGGCGCGGACAACTGACATACGGCCTCGGCGCGCTGCTGTGGTCGGAACAGAAAGGGGAATGATGGCGAACAGTGATCGGCCGCACGTCGCGATTGTTGGCGCTACCGGCCTTGTGGGCGAGACCTTTCTAAACGTGCTTGAGGAGCGCGGCTTTCCCATGTCGTCCCTGACGCTCATGGCCTCCGCGCGATCCGCCGGCAAGCGCCTTAAGGCAATGGGCGATGAATTTGAAGTTGTCGAAGCGACACCGGATGCCTTTGAGGACATCGATATCGCGCTGTTCTCGGCGGGAGGCGGCACGAGCAAGCAGCTCGCGCCGGAGGCCGCAAAGCGGGGCACAGTCGTTGTTGATAACTCATCCGCATGGCGCATGGACGCGAACACACCGCTCGTTGTGCCGGAGGTCAATCCTGATGATGCCCTGAATCACAACGGCATCATCGCCAACCCCAACTGTTCGACTATCCAAATGGTTGTCGCGCTGTGGCCACTTCACCGTGAGAACCCCATCAAGCGCATCATCGTGGACACCTATCAGTCCGCGTCCGGCGCGGGACGGCTGGCTCTTGAGGAGATGTTGGAGCAGTCGCGTGGCGTGCTGAACGGGGAGGAGGCGCAGCCGAGCGCCTTCCCGCATCGCATCGCCTTCAACGCCATTCCCCAGATCGATGTCTTTGAAGAAGACGACTACACGAAGGAAGAGATCAAGATGGTGCGGGAGACGCAGAAGATCATGCACGCGCCGGAGATTGCCGTCTCTGCCACCTGCGTCCGCATCCCCGCCGCGTTCGCGCATTCCGAGGCCGTCCACGTGGAGTTCACGAACCCCATCTCGCCCTCAGACGCGCGAGACATCCTGTCAGCCGCCCCGGGCGTCATCGTGACCGATGATCCCGCAAGCAGCGCCTATCCGATGGCCATTGACGCCCAGGGCAGGGACGAGGTCTTTGTCGGGCGAATCCGCAGAGACACCGCGTTGGACAACGGTCTTTCCATGTGGGTGGTTTCTGACAACATCCGCAAGGGCGCGGCGACGAACACCATTCAGATCGCCGAACTGCTGGCAAAGAGCGCGCCCGTCGCCGCCGGAAGGTGACGCGATGCAGACTCACGAAGCCCCGTCCATCGAGGAGCGCGCCGCTGCCATCGGCGACAACATCGCGCGACTGCAGCAGCGTATGGCCGAGATTGCGAGTGAGGCCGGACGCGACCCGCAGTCTGTGCATCTGCACGGTGCGACAAAGGGTGTTGAGCCGGAGCGTGTGATTGCCGCCATCCGGCACGGCCTGACTCATTTCGGCGAGAACTGGGTGCAGGAGGCCGCCCCCAAGATTGCAGAGGCAAACGCCCTGGCGACAGAGCAGGGCATCACCCCGCCCACCTGGCACATGATTGGCCACCTGCAGCGCAATAAGGCGCGGCAGGCGCTGGACGTATTCCAGGCCATCGACACCGTTGACTCGCTGCGGCTTGCCGAGACAATCAGCCGACGGGCGGAGCAGATAGACGCGGCTTCAGTTGATGCGCTCATTGAGATCGACTTCACCGACAACCCGGATCGCGGTGGTTTCAAGTTGGGGCTTGGGGCGGACGGCGGGCAGCTTGATCAGTTCATGGAGGACGCGCAGCGCATCATCGAGTTGCCGAACCTGAACGTGATCGGCCTGATGACGGTGGGGCCGATGTCGGAGGACGCCGAGGCGTCGCGACCCGGTTTCCGCCGCCTACGCGAGATTCGTGACGCTCTCAACGACACAGTTGAGTCCGCGGAACTGACTGAACTCTCCATGGGCATGACCAACGATTTTCACGTGGCAATCCAGGAGGGCGCGACGGTCGTGCGGCTCGGAACGGCCATCTTCGGCCCCCGGCCTGCGGGCCGCACCTACTAGCTCGAAACGTACTACAATCCGTTTATCGACCCGGGGAAACGGTAGTCCGACGAGTGGGGGAGTGGACGATGAGAGACCGCAATGGCGCGCCCTTTGGACGGGTGCTCACGGCAATGGTTACGCCGTTCGATAGCGACGGGAACGTCAACTACGAACAGGCGGCGAAGCTGGCGCAGGCCCTCATCGACTCCGGCACAGAGGGACTTGTCGTCACGGGTACGACGGGCGAAGGGCCGACGTTAACCACGGAAGAAAAACTGCGCCTCTATGAAACGACTCTTGAGGTAGCCAACCGAAACGGCGCGCACATCATCGCCGGCACCACCACATACAACACCGCCGAGAGCATCGAGCTATCACAAGAGGCTGAGAAACTCGGCGCACACGGCATCCTGATGACTGTGCCGTATTACAACAAGCCGCCGCAGGACTCTCTGTACCGGCATTTCGTAGCGATTGCGGAGTCTGTGAGCATCCCCGGCATCTTGTACAACGTGCCGAGCCGAACCTCCCTGAACATGACCGCCGCCACGACGGCGCGCCTCAGCCACGTTGACAACATAGCCGGTGTCAAAGAGGCGAGCGCAGACCTCGGACAAATCGCGCAGATCATCGAGACTGCGAACGACGGCTTCACCGTGTGGTCAGGGAATGACGCGGATACCTTGCCTGTGCTGGCGGTTGGCGGCTACGGCGTAGTCAGTGTGGCCGCGCACGTGGTTGGCAAGCAGATATCGAGGAAGATTTACGCGTTCCTTGACGGCGCGCGCGAGGAATCGGCGACCATCCACCGGGGCCTTCTGCCTCTCATCGACGCGCTGTTTGTGGTGGCCAATCCAATCCCGGTGAAGCATATGCTCAACACCAGTGGCATGGATGTTGGCTCGCCCCGCCTGCCACTAACCGAGGCGGATGACGCCACCCGCGCCTACATCGAGGACGTACTCTCCCAGTACGACGTAGACTTGCCGGTTTAGAGGCGGGAACTACAGCGCCGGGCGGACGATGATGTTCTCGTCGCGGCGAGGGCCGATGGACAACATGCTGACCTGCGCCTGGATGTGCTCCTCGAGCCGATCAATGTAGGCGCGTGCGTTCTTGGGCAAGTCCTGCACGTGCCGAAAGTCGCTGGTCGGCTCCATCCAGCCCGGCAACTCCTCATAGATCGGAACACATTCGGCCAGATCAGCCGCCGAGCTTGGGGGGAAATCGAGCGTCTGTCCTCCTAGCCGGTAGCCGGTGCAGATCCTGATTCTCTCCACCTGATCCAGAACGTCGAGGCGGGTCAGGATGACCGATGAATAGCCATTGACCAGATTGGACAGGCGCGCCATTGGCGCGTCGAACCAGCCGATACGGCGGGCGCGTCCCGTCGTGACACCATATTCGTGCGCCACTTCCCGAATATGTTCTCCGTGCTCATCGTTGAGCTCAGTGGGGAAGGGGCCGCCGCCAACGCGGGTGCAGTACACCTTGAATACGCCGACGATGTGGTCGATTCGGATTGGCCCGATACCGGCGCCCTGGTAGGCGCTGCTGGCTCCGGGATGGGAAGACGTGACGTATGGGTACGTCCCAAAGTCGAGATCGAGCAGCGTGCCCTGAGCCCCCTCCAGCAGCACTTCACGCTGTTCCAACAGGGCGCGGTTGATTATCAGCTCCGTCTGCTGGATAACACCGCTCAGCCTCTCCGCCCAGTGCCGGCACTGCTCATAGATATCCTCAACTGCGACTGCCGGGTGGCCGTACACGCCCTGCAAGACCAGGTTCACATACTCCATGGCGATTTCCAGCTTGGCGCGCAGCCCCTCGCGGTCGAGGAGATCTCCCATGCGGAGTCCGCGCCGGGCAGTCTTGTCCGTGAAGGCGGGTCCGATGCCACGCCTTGTCGTGCCGATAGCGTTTACGTCAAGGCGTCCTTCTTCCAGTTCATCCAGAAGCTTGTGATACGGAAAGACGATATGGGCGCGGTCGCTAATCAGCAGACGCGACGTATCGATATTGGCCGCTTCCAGCTGGTCCATCTCCCCAAGCAAGACGTCAGGGTCGATGGCGACGCCGTTACCAATGATGCACGTCGTCTGAGAGTTGAAAATGCCTGCGGGGACCAGGTGGAGCCGGAACTCACCCAGGTGATTGATGACGGTATGGCCGGCGTTGTTGCCGCCGGAGAACCGCACGACGTAGTCGGCCTGCTCCGCGAGCAGATCGATGACCTTGCCCTTACCCTCGTCTCCCCACTGCGCTCCGATTACCGCGGTTGCGCCCATTTTCACTCCACATGTTAGATCTGTATGCGACCCAATAAGTATGGCACAGCGGTATCTTTCCATAAGCTGCGGTAGGGCAGATTACCCGTGCCGACGCGGTGGATGCAGTCCAGATTCCGGCTGTGCTGATGCTATACTGAGACTACGGTAGGCACTTGCGGAATGGGGTAAGCGAGGGGGCGGGGTGTACCAGAATTCTGACTTGCGGATCTTTTCCGGTAACGCCCACCAAGCACTTGCGACTGATGTCTGCCAATACCTCGATATCGAGCCCGGCGCGGTCGAGGTTTTTCAATTCTCCAACGAGAACATCTTTGTACGGTTCCGTGAGAACATTCGCGGGCGAGACGTCTTTCTCCTCCAGCCGTTTTCGAGCCCCGTAAACCAAAGCATTATGGAGCTCCTGATCATGATCGATGCGGCCAAGCGCGCCTCGGCGGGCCGTGTCACGGCTGTCATCCCGTACTACGCCTATGGCCGTACGGACAAGAAAGACCAACCACGCGTTCCCATTACGGGACGATTGATCGCAGACCTCATCCAGGTGGCGGGGGCGGAGCGTGTTCTCACCATTGACCTGCACGCCGGACAGATCCAGGGATTCTTCAATGTCCCCGTTGATGAGCTGACGGCGATTCCGTTGATTGCAGACTATTTCCTTGATTCTGATTCCGCAGGCGTGGTTGTCGCTCCCGACGTGGGCAGCACAAAGCGCGCACGTGATGTGGCGGAACGCTGGGGAGAGCCGCTGGCCATCATCGAGAAGCGCCGACTTGGTAACAGTGATCGCACGGAGAGCGTGACGGTTATCGGCGAGGTGAAAGGCCGCAAGGCGATCATCGTTGATGACGAAGTCAACACGGGCGGCTCGCTCGTGGCAGCGGCGGAAACTCTCCTGGAGCATGGCGCAACAAGCGTGTCCGCCGCCGTGACACACCCAGTGCTATCGGCGCCAAGCGGGGGCAGCCTGAGGGGAAGTCCCATCGATCAGCTCGTGGTGTCAGACACGCTGCCCATCGACGACAAGAACACAGACGGCATGAATATCAGGGTCGTGTCCGTCGCGCCACTGTTGGGCGAGGCCATCAAGCGCATCCATTACAACCGATCTGTCGGAGAGATGTTCGAGCAATAGCGACGGCGTGACGCGCGCCGCAGCACTAGCTCGGCGCACCGCCGCGGGGCAGGGAGGCGGCCGGGGTGTTAGCCGAGGGTAAGTCGTTCATCACCCTGCAGGGCATGTCCGCCGAGGCCCTATTACTGGCTGTCCGGGAACTCGCCGAAAGACCATTGCCGGATGGTGTTGCGCCCACGGCACGAGACGGGCGCGCCGTCGCGACGGCGTTCTATGAAGCGAGCACGCGGACGCGTCTTGGTTTCCAGTTCGCCGCCCGTGCATTGGGACTGGATGTCATCCCCCTCGATGTCAGCGCAAGTTCGGTCAACAAGGGCGAGAGCCTGACAGACACGATTCGTGTGCTGGCGGATTACGGGGTCGCTGCACTGATTCTCCGCCACCCTGACACGGAGTCCATGACCGTCGCGATGGCGGCGAGCGCCTGCCCTGTGATCAACGCGGGCAACGGGGCGGGGGAGCATCCCGTCCAGACGCTTATCGATCTTTCCATGATCTACCAGAGATTCGGCAGGCTGAGCGGCCTGAACGTCACGATGACGGGGGATGCGCTGCACGGGCGCACCATTCACAGCCTGATCATGGCCCTTTCCCTGTTCGGCAACAGCATCACCGTTGTCTCAGATCCAGGTCTGCGCCTGTCGACAGACCTTGGTTCATCAACCGTCAGAATGAGCGCTCCGAAGCTGATAGAGACCGAGTTTCTGAATAGCGGTATCCTTAAAGAGACCGACGTCTTATACATGACGCGAGTCCAGGCCGAGCGCGGCTCGGCAAACAGGCCAATCATCATGACTGAAAAGACACAGCAAGATTTGAACCCGAACGCCATCGTGCTGCATCCGATGCCGCGCACGGTTGAGTTGCCGGAGTGGTTTGATACAGACTCCCGCGCCGCCTATCTCCACCGCAACCGCATCGGCCTGGGTGTGATGACGTATGTGCTTGAAACGGTCATTGGCGGAGGGCGCACGGCGTGATTGGCAAACTCCGCAAGATTCTCGGGGACGGCAGCGAACGCGCCGTCAAGCGCATGCGTCCGGCCGTGGATGAAGTCAACGCGCTGGAAGGACAATTCGCGCGGCTCAGCGACGATGAACTCAAGGGGATGACTGCCCGTTTCCGTGAGCGCCTGTCCGACAAAGACACCCTGGATGATCTTCTGCCTGAAGCGTTTGCCGTTGTGCGAGAGGCATCAAAGCGCGTGCTCGGAATGCGGCACTTTGATGTGCAGATAATCGGCGGCATCACATTGCACCAGGGACGCATTGCCGAGATGCGGACGGGCGAGGGAAAGACACTCGTCGCGACGCTGCCGGTGTATCTCAACGCGCTGACGGGCAGAGGCGTGCATGTCATCACCGTGAATGACTATCTGGCCTGGCGCGACTCCTCATGGATGGGCGCTGTCTATCACGCTCTCGGCGTATCAGTCTCCTGCTTGCAGCACGACGAATCCCTGCTGTATGACCCGAACAACGAGGAGTCGGACGATGTCATGCGCCCCGTCCACCGGCGGGAGGCGTATGAGGCGGACATCACGTACGGAACCAACTCCGAGTTCGGATTCGATTACCTCCGTGACAACCTTGCGCTCACCGCAGAGCAGCGCGTGCAACGCGAGTTGGTCTACGCGATTGTGGACGAGGTCGACTACATCCTCATCGATGAGGCGCGGACGCCGTTGATCATCAGCGGTCCAGGACAGACGCCGACGCAGAGCTATGGCCAATTCGCCCAGCTTTCACGCCGCCTGACTGAAGAGGCTGACTTCTCCATTGACCCCAAGACGCGGGCAGTCTCGCTCACTGAGGACGGCATTACCAAGGTCGAGCGCGCGTTGAACATCGACAATCTCTATGCGCCGGAGCACTATACGGCAGTCCATTTCCTTGAGAACGCGCTCAAGGCTGAGTTCGTCTACCACCGCGACAAGGAATACGTCGTTGACGGTGACGACCAGGTGGTCATTGTGGATGAGTTCACGGGCCGCCTGATGCCGGGCCGCCGTTACTCCGAGGGTCTCCACCAGGCCATTGAGGCGAAGGAGAACGTGGCCATCCGGCGGGAGTCCATGACCCTCGCCACCGTTACGCTCCAGAATTACTTCCGCATGTACGAGCGCCTCTCAGGTATGACGGGGACGGCCTCCACCGAGGCGGAAGAGTTCCTCAAGATCTACAACCTTGATCCGCTGCCCATCCCGACCAACATGCCCTCCGTCCGGGAGGATAGCCCCGACCTCATCTATCTGAACGAGGACGGCAAGTTCAAGGCAATCGTCCGCACGCTCAGGGAGCTGCATGACGAGGGCAGGCCTGTGCTTGTGGGCACCGCCTCTATCGAAACGTCGGAGCGTCTCAGCGCTCTCCTTCGCAGCGAGGGACTGGAGCACGAGGTTCTGAACGCCAAGCAGCACGACCGCGAGGCGCAGATCATTGCGCAGGCCGGCCGTCTTGGCGCGATAACCGTGTCCACCAACATGGCGGGTCGCGGCACGGACATCATTCTCGGTGGCAACCCGGAAGGGCGCGACCCCGACGAATGGCAGCGGGAGCATGATGAAGTGCTCAACCTGGGCGGCCTGTTCATCCTCGGCACCGAACGGCACGAGGCGCGGCGTATCGATAACCAGCTCCGTGGCCGGGCAGGGCGGCAGGGCGACCCCGGCGCGTCGCAATTCTATGTATCTCTAGAAGACGAGATTATCAAGCGATTCGGCGGAGACCGGGTCAAGTCGATTATGTCATGGTCGGGCTTGAAGGATGACGATGCCGTCGAAAACCGCATGGTCTCGCGAGCCTTTGAGAACGCGCAGGTGCGTGTTGAGGGCAACAACTTTGAGGTGCGCAAGCACCTGGTTGAATACGACGACGTAATCAACCGCCAGCGCTCAATCGTCTATTCAGAGCGTGCAAAGGTGCTGCAATCGGAAGACTTGCGTGAAAACATCCGGCAGATGATTGCGGACGAGTGCGCCTTCATCGTTGACGGACACCTGGAAGACCGCGACCCGGCCAACTGGGATGTAGAGGGATTTGTCACAGCGGCCCGCGCCGCCTTTCCCACTCCCGAATGGCTCGAGGCAGGGCAGATCCTTGATCTGACACGAAGCGAGATCACGGATGAGTTGATCGAATATGCGCTGGCCCTCTACGAGGAAATCGAAGAAAGGTTTGGCGCGGAACGGCTGCGGGAACTGGAGAGCCTTGTTCTGCTGCAGACGCTCGACAACCTCTGGGTTCAGCACCTGACTGCAATGGAGCAGATGCGCCTGAGCGCCGGACTGCAGGCATACGGGCAGCGCAATCCGCTGGTCATGTATCGGCAGGAAAGCCACGGCATGTTCCAGGAGCTGATGGACCGCCTACGGAATGGGATTGTCCGAACCGTACTCCATCTTGATGTGACGGCTCAGCCGGTACGGCCAACAACCCTTACCGCGCCGAACGGCGTTGCGGCCAATGGCGGGGTGGCGGCGCGCGGCGCGATGACTGAAAGCCCGATGGCGTCCCAACAGCGTGACGCGAGTGGGCAAGCGCCGGACGCGCAGGCTGCGCGCGGCCCCGTACGCCGCGCCACACCCAAGATTCGGCGCAATGATCCCTGCTACTGCGGCAGCGGCCTGAAGTACAAGAGATGTCACGGAGTCGCGGCCTGATGCGCCGCTTTCTGACGGCACCGACCACGTCGCCGGCTGCATTGCCATGACACCGCAGACTCGCGCCTCCGCGCAGACGGTTGTCGACGTTGAGGCCCCACACGCCAATGGGGCACAGGAACATCGACCCGCGCAGGAGATAGTCGACTCGTTCATCGAGGATGTGCGCGGCGGTGAGAACTGGTTTCTGGCGCTGCTCAGTGCCGTTGCCGAGTGGGGCGAGCCGAGCGAGGAACTTAACGGCCGCACGTACACCTATGTCATAGCGGGAGAGGCATTTGACTGGCTGCTGCTTGCTGAGCGGCTCATTCAGACGGCGGCCGACGTGATACCCGAGCAAGAGGCGACGCGGCTGCTGTTTGAAGGCAAAGCGCCTGTCCATATCAACGCCGAACACTTCCGTCGCTGCATCGGCCACGGCAAGCATGCCGCACACCTGAATTTTATGTACGGAATCGTGGTGGAGGAGGCACTGCAGCAGGCCATCATCGAGGAGGTCGCCAAGGCGCAGCAGAATCTCGGATCACGAGAAGGCTATATCGAGGACGAGGCCATGACTCGGCTCTACGGCGCGTCGAGCGGAGATCTACGCACGGAGTTCCGCCTCGCGACAGGTCGCAAAGGCAATGCTCCCGTCCGTACGTCATTGGACGAATTCAAAACGTTCACGTACTGGCTGTTCAAGCGGCGTGTCTCCAAGAGCGATCCGGCGCGCCTGGCAAGCGATACGCGCAAGGGCATCCTCGTTCTTGAGCGCATCAAGCCGCCCCTGTGGCAGTGGTCGCAGGGAGAGAACGAGTAGGCGAACGCCGTCGTTCCTGGCGGCAACAGGGAATTGTGGGCGCTCGAGTGCGTCCGCAGGGAAACGGGGAGACGCAGGGTGCCAAATCGCCTGATCAATGAGACAAGCCCGTATCTGCAGCAGCACGCGCACAACCCCGTGGACTGGTACCCGTGGGGGCAGGATGCGCTGGCGGCGGCGCAGGAACGTGACGTTCCCATCTTCCTCAGCATCGGCTACTCCTCCTGCCACTGGTGCCATGTCATGGAAAGAGAGTCGTTTGAAAACGATGACACTGCCAAGCTTCTGAATGACAATTTCGTTTCTATAAAGGTGGACAGGGAGGAGCGCCCTGACATCGACTCCGTGTACATGGACGCGGTTCAGGCGTTGTCCGGTCACGGAGGATGGCCGTTGAGCGTGTTCCTGACGCCGGACGGCTCACCATTCTTCGGCGGCACATACTATCCACCAGAGGACCGCCCCGGAATGCCCGGCTTCCCACGCGTCCTGACGACCGTACTGGAGGCATACGGCGCGCGGAAGGCGGAGATCAAGGAGGCGGGCCAGAACATCGTCGACCACCTCCGCCGCGCCACCGTCGCCTCAAGCGGGCAGGACTCGTTGCTGTCAAAGGACCTGTTCGGGGAGGCGTTTACGCGACTAAGTGGCTCGTTCGACGCGGCGAACGGCGGATTCATGGCCGCGCCCAAGTTCCCGCAGCCCATGCTGCTCGAATTCCTGATGCGCTATATCTCCGCCAACGACGACGATGCCAACGCGCGCGCCATCCTTGAGACGACCCTGGAGCACATGGCGGCGGGTGGGTTGTATGACCAACTCGGAGGCGGGTTTCACCGTTACAGCACGGACGCGCAATGGCTGGTGCCTCACTTTGAAAAGATGCTGTACGACAACGCCTTGCTTGTCGGCGTCTATCTTCACGCGTGGCAACTCACCAAACGGGACGACTTTCGGCGTGTCGTCGAGGAGACTATCGATTTCCTGTTGAGGGAGATGGTGTCTCCTGAAGGCGGGTTCTACTCCACGCTGGACGCGGACAGCGAGGGGGAAGAGGGCAAGTTCTACGTCTGGACGCCGGCTGAGATCAGTGCGGCGCTGGGCGATGAGCCTGCCGCGGCCCTGTTTAGCGACGTGTACGGCGTGACCGAGTCCGGCAACTTTGAGGACAGTGGCTCGACCGTCCTAAGCCGCGTCGCGTCCGACGATGATCTGGCCGCACGACACAACCTGTCTGTTGAGGACGTGGGGGCGTCTCTCTCCCGCTCGCGGCAGACTCTGCTTGAGGCGCGAGAGGGCAGGGTGCGGCCCTTCCGCGACGAGAAGGTTCTGACCGGCTGGAACGGTCTGATGCTACGGGCGATTGCCGAGACGGCAGGGGCGCTCGGCAGGGAGGACTACCGCGCCGCCGCCGAGAGGCAGGCAGGGTTCCTGGTTGACACAATGCGGACGCCGGAGGGACGCCTGCTGCGAACGTACAAGGACGGCGAGGCGCGCATCTCTGCCTATCTTGAAGACCACGCCAACCTCGCCAACGGCCTGCTCTCGCTCTTTGAAGTCACCTTTGATCGGCGCTGGCTTGATGAGGCGGTCTCGCTGGCGGACAACGTTATTGAACTCTTCTGGGACGACTCGGCATCACTCTTCTACGACATCGGCAGTGACGCGGAGGCGCTCGTTGTCCGTCCCCGCACAGTGTTGGACAACGCGACCCCATCCGGCGGCGCGGCGGCAGCGGAACTCCTGCTGCGCCTTCATGCGCTAACTGGTAACGGCAACTACCACGACATTGCAGAACGGGCGCTGCGCAGCGTCCACATGTATCTGTCACGCTACCCCACGGCGGTCGGCCATTGGCTCGCCGCGCTCGATTTCGCTATCGGCTCCACGAAGGAGATCGCGCTCATCGGCGACAGGGCGGCGGACGACATGGGCGAGCTGCTGGACGCCCTGTATACGCGGTTCATGCCGAACAAGATTGTGGTTGCCGCCACGCCGGATGAGGCGTTTGAGTGGGGCGATCTGCCCGTGCTGGACGGCCGCTCCATGATCAATGACAAGGCGACAGCCTACGTCTGCGAGAATTTTATCTGCATGCTGCCCGTCACAACGGTTGAGGGTTTCCTAGAGCAGCTTGATGCGCCGCCGCCAACGGTCCAGTTCCTCGCGCCGTAGGGTAGTGGCGGTATGGAGCGACTGTTTACCCCGTGGAGGGCGGAATTCGTGACAGGTCAGACCGGGGAACAGGGCACGCCTGCCTGCTTTCTCTGTGAGAATCCAACTCTCGACAAGGACGATGAACTGTACATCCTCCATCGCGCCGTGCGTTCGTTTATCATCCTGAATCTCTACCCCTACAACACCGGCCACCTGATGATCGCGCCGTACGAGCATATTGGCGCATTGGAAGAGTTGCCTGTGGAGACCGGCGCGGAGATGTGGGCGCTCGCTCAGCGGAGCGTGGACATCATCAAAGGGGAGTACGGTCCGGACGGATTCAACGTCGGTATGAACATCGGCCGTTTGGCGGGCGCGGGCGTGCCGGGGCATCTGCATCTACATGTCGTGCCACGCTGGGGCGGCGACACGAATTTCATGGCGGTGGTTGGCGAGACGAAATTAGTCCCGGAGAGCCTTGACCAGACGTATGCGCGGCTAAGGCCGCTGTTTGAGGCGGGCTAAGAGGGAATCCTGGATCCCCGCTTTCGCGGGAATGACGGAATGGCGGCGGGCTATCGGTGCTCGGGGACGGGCGGCTCCGGGATGGTTCCGCCCAGGACGCGCTCAATCGCCATCACGTGACTGCAGGAGCTCCAGCCCTCGAAGAAGTCGCAGTCGCACGTAAAGACGCCGTCCGTGAGTTCAACGACGTGCTCGCTGTTGTCGCCGGAAATTCGGACGCGAAACGACTCGAACCTAATTCGGTCGTCCCGTTCCTCGGCGTACTTCCGCGCCTTCTCGATCTTGCTGATCAAGCTGGAATTCATCTGCAGAAACCCCCTTGAGCCTCGGTCGATTCAGGAGTCAAGCTACCCTAATCCCATTTTGTCGATGGGTGAAAGACCGGATTTTGTTGTCCCGCGCTGCCATCGGATTGGGTCATGCTACGTTCTGAGGGGTCTTGGGTCAAGGGTAGAGACGCCAAATCTCATGGCCACGCCCGCGTAGGGCGGAACTCGCCGATGTTAGGATGAGAACTGCTATGGCGCGCATTCGGGCAATCTCTCTGGATTTCTACAACACCATCGTCAGGTTCGAGCCACGACGCGAGCAGATTCAGGCTGCTTCCTGCGCCGAATTCGGCATCACATTGGACACAAACGCCGTCCTCCGCGCTTACCCCGCTGCCGACCAATTTCTCTCCGAGGAGAATGGGAAACTTCCCCTGAGCCGCCGCACGCCGGAGGACGTAAGGGAATTGTGGGGGCGGTACGAGATGCTGCTGCTCGCCGGCGCCGGAGTAACGGTGGACCTTGAATTGGCGAGCCGCATCTTTGAGCGGGTGTGGGAGGCTCGGCAGGGCTTCGCGATGTTCCCGGATGTTGTGCCGTCGCTGCAGGCACTCCGGGAGAAAGGTTACTCCATTGGTGTCATCACCAACTTTGAAGGAGGGCTTGCCCAGACGCTCCTGGATCTTGGCATCGCTGAGTACATGTCCTTTGCGGTTACGTCAGAGGAGATCGGTGTAGCCAAGCCCAACGCTCCGATATTTGAGGAGGCGCTGAAGCGGGCAGGGGCGAGCGCCGATGAGGTTGTCCATGTGGGCGATCAGCCGCTTGCGGACGTGCAGGGCCCGGCGGCGGTTGGTATTTTACCCATTCTTCTGGATAGGGACGGCGTTTTCGAGGGCTACAAGGATGCCCGCGTGATCAACTCACTGGAGGAGCTGCCGGACCTCCTGGACCGTCTCAACGCTGAATGGACTTCCTAAATATATTTATAAGCGTTGTCTTCCCCGTCTTCCTGATGGCGGCGGTCGGCGCGCTTGTTCACCGGCTCAGGCCAATCTCACCGGAGCCGCTGAGCCAGGCAATCCTCTTTATCTTCAGTCCGGCGCTCGTTTTCAACGGCCTCGCCACCACGCAGGTTGCGCTTGAGGATCTGGCCCGCATCGCCGCGTTCAGCCTGCTCCTCCTCTCGTCCCTCTACATCATTGCCAGCCTGGTTGCCCGCGCGATGAGGGTGCCAAAGGATGCCCAGACGACATTCGTGATTGCGGCGCTGTTCATGAACGCGGGCAACTACGGCCTGCCGGTGGCGTTGTTCGCGTTCGGGGATGAAGGGTTGGCTATAGCCGTCGTCTTCTTCGTGACGCAGGCCATCCTCGCGTGGACAGTGGGGGCGTTTATCGCCTCCCGCGCGCAGTCGAACCTGGTTGGCTCCCTCATTTCTGTGGCCAAGCTGCCCACCAGTTACGCTGCGGTTGGCGGTCTCGCCGTCAGCATGTTGGCCATCGACCTGCCGGACTATATACAGCAGCCTGCGCAAATCATGGGCGACGCTGCCATACCGGCCATGCTGATCGTGCTCGGGATTCAGCTTGCGTCAACGCGTGAGATGGCGGGGGCGCGAGCCATCGCGGGTGTCGTTGCGATCAGGCTGGTTCTGTCATCTCTCGTGGCGTATGGGCTCGTTCAACTGTTGCAGTTCGACGATCTGACTGCGAAGGTGCTCATTGTCGTTGCCGGAATGCCGACGGCGGTGCTGACCATCATCCTGGCGACGCAGTACAAGGGCAGGCCGGAGCTTGCGAGCGGGATCGTGGTGGCAGGGACGCTTGGCAGCCTCGTCTCCGTGACGGTTGTGCTTTCGCTGGTGGGAGCGGCTTGACAGGACGACGTTAGGCGGACGTGCGGGCGTTCTCTATCTGTGTGCGAAGACTTTCCGCGGCGGCGCGGGCGGCGTCCGCGAAGTCCGGGCCGTTGGATGCGTACAGGATTCCCCGGGACGAATTGACCAGCACGCCGCCGCCGTCTGCGTCGAGAGTTGCCGACAGGGCCGACTCAAGCTCGCCACCCTGCGTTCCGACGCCGGGAACGAGGAATGGCATGTCGGGACAAATCTCACGGATCTTTTGAGCTTCGGACGGGTACGTCGCGCCCGTCACGAGGCCAATGTTGCCGTTCGTGTCCCACGAATTACTAAGGTGGGCGACGGCTTCATACAACGGCATCGGAACGCCGTCATACGTTGCATTGAGGCCCTGCAGGTCTGCGCCGCCCGGGTTGGAGGTACGGCACAAGATGAACACTCCCTTGTCCTCATAATCAAGGAACGGTTGGAGGCTATCCCGCCCGAGGAATGGATTGACGGTGATGGCGTCGAAGCCCATCGTCTCGAAGAGGCCCTTGGCGTAGAAGCGAGCGGAGTTGCCGATGTCGTTGCGCTTGGCGTCGCCGAGCACAGGCACGCGCCCGTTGACGTGGTCGACGATTCTCTCAAGCGCTGCGTATCCTGCCGAGCCATGCGCTTCATAGAACGAGAGATTCGGCTTGTAGGCAGAAACAAGATCAATCGTGGCGTCGATGATTGCGATGCAGAAATCCGCAATGTCGCGGTCGTTCATCTCGGCAGGGTCGGGGTCAAGGCCGACGCAGAGGAGGGAGCTGTTGCGCTCGCTCGCCTCGCTCAGCCGCTGCCGGAACGTCATCGTAGCCGTTGTCATCGCTGCCCCTTTCCTTTTCTCGCAGCCCCCAGATTCCATCGTACCTCACGGACTGGCGCGCCTATAATTCCTGTGTGACTATTTCAGTGCTTGGAATCGCGGGTGGGACGCGGCGCGGCGGCAACAGCGAGACGTTGTTGGAACGGGCGCTTGCGGGGGCGCGCGACGCCGGCGCGGACACGGAACTCATTAGCCTCCTCGATCTTTCCATCAACCCCTGCATCTGCCCGCAGTCCGAAGACTGTATGCTCACAGGCGTTTGCACCGTGCTGGATGACATGCAGGGTCTTTACGCCAAACTACGGGCTGTCGACCTGATCTACATCGCATTTCCTGTGACGTTTCGCGGTGTGCCCGCTCAGACGAAGGCGCTCTACGACCGAACGCAGCCGCTGTGGATCCGTAAGTACGTGATGGGGCAGCAATTGCGGGGAAGCGAGGAGGCGGGCAGAGCGCTCATCATCGCCACCGCCGACCGCGATGATCCCACGGAGTTTGACGGCGCGGTGCAGGCCACGCGCTCGTGGCTTGTGAGTATGCACTTCCTTGAAGCGGAGCGTCTGCTGGTTGCCGGCGTGGTCCGCCCCAACGACGTGCAGGACAAGCCGGACTCCTTGGCGGAAGCATTTGAACTCGGCGTGAGGTTGGTCCGTGGCGACTAGCAAGTCGCGGCGCGGGCGTCGGAAGAAGTCGCTCAGTCTGCCTGAACTCTATGACCGCCTCTTTGCCGAATATGGCGAACAGCATTGGTGGCCGGGCGAGACGCCGTTCGAAGTGATGGTGGGCGCGATCCTGACGCAGAACACGGCATGGACGAACGTGGAGAAGGCGATCTCTGCGCTGCGGGAGGCCGATGCACTGAGCCCGGAGGCACTGCGGACTCGGCTACTTGAAGACATTGCTGCATTGATTCGCCCGTCCGGGTATTTCAATGCCAAGGCTCGCAAACTCCGTGCGCTCGGAGTTTATCTTGCCGACTATGGCGATGACATCGAGAAAGTGTTCGCCTCCAAACCTCTCGACGAACTGCGAGAGGAGCTCTTGGCCCTCCACGGCATTGGCCCGGAGACTGCGGATTCAATGCTGCTCTACGCCGGAAACCTGCCGTCCTTCGTTATCGACGCCTACACCATCCGCGTGCTGGGTCGGCTGGGCATCATCGACTTGGATAGTAGGCCAAAATATGAAGACGTACGCGCCCTGTTCCAGGAATCTCTCCCAACGGATGTGCAGCTGTTCAATGAGTACCATGCGCTGTTCGTGGCGCATGGCAAGGACGTGTGCAAGTCTCGAAAGCCTCTTTGTTCCGAATGTATGCTGGTAGCGTACTGCCCGGTAGGTAGCAGCATTACAGCTTAGGTTTGCGTTTCGAGGGTTACGTATTCCCGCGACGGCGGGAATGACGGAAGGGACTAGTCAGTGCGGCGTTCGTCACCGATTGGGTAAACGTCCGTCAGGAACTGATAGAAGTCTGAATCGAGCGGAACAACAAGGGTTGTGCCGTCCGTCAAGGAAACCTCATACGCTTCAAGGGTTCTGACGAAGTGGTAGAAATCGCGGTCGGTGTCAATGGCTCGACCCTGGATTCCGATGGCCTCCGCTTCACCTTCACCACGAATGGTCCGCGCTCGCTCGTTGGCCTCTGCGAGAATCTGGGCGCGCTGCAGATCGGCTTCAGCCTCGATCTTGGCTCTTTCCTCTTCACCTTCGGCGCGGAAGCGGTTGGCGATACGGATTCGCTCCGAGCGCATCCGGTCGTAGACACTGCTGGCAACCTCAGGCGGGAAGTCTGCTCCGACGATGCGGACGTCAACAACAGACATGCCGAATTCCTGTGCTTTGATGTCACTGCGCTCTGTGACGTTGCGCATGAGAGACTCACGGTTATCGCGGATGACTTCGATCTGATCGTGCGTGGCGACCTCCTCGCGGATTTCTGAGGAAATGATGGCCTCCAACCTGCCGCGAGCGCCCAACTCAGTGCGGACGACCTCGAAGAACTGCCGGGCATTGATAATGCGGTAACGGGCGTAGGAGTCGATGATGAGAGCCTTCTTCTCGGCGGTGAGGAATTCGGACGGCTCCGAGTCAAACCGCAGTAGGCGCTTTTCTATACGGTGTACTGACTCAATGAACGGCGTCTTGAAGCGGAGGCCGGGTTCGGTAGCTTCACGCCGATACTCTCCGAGGCGGGTAATGATGACCTGCTCAGTCTCATCGACGACGTAGACGCTCTGACTGAGAAGAATTAGGAGGGCGCCTCCAACCAAGACGACGGCAATCGTGATCAGTCGCTGTATGTTCGGGCGTGCGGCGGGCTGCTGCATGACTAGGCCCCCGTCGATTCCTGGTCAGTCAGCGGCAGGAACGGCAGAACGTTGCCGCCGATTTCATCGTCGACGACGATAACGTCGACCCTCGGGAGGATACGCTCCATCATTTCGATATAGAGGCGGCGACGTGTTGCTTCGGGGTGGCTGCGGTACTCACGCAGTCGCTCAAGGAACCGGCTGGCATTACCCGTCGCCTCACGCACGCGCTCTACCTTGAACGCCTCGGCTGCCTGGACAACGCGTGCGGCCTCACCGCGGGCACGGGGGACGATGTCTTCCCGATACGCCTCGCCTTCGTTGATGAATCGAGCGCGGTCCTCGCGGGCGCTGATGACGTCCTTGAAAGCCTCCTGTACTTCGTCAGGCGGCTGGACGTCCTGCAACTGCACGTTTATGACCATGATTCCGGTGCCGTAGTCATCCAGCAGCCGCTGCAAGAGCTGTTGCGTTTCAACCTGAACGACTTCCTTGCCGGTCGTCAGCACATCATCAATGGGTCGCTGCCCCACGACCTGCCTGAGTGCCGAGGCCGTGGCGTCTCGGAGTGTTTCCCCGTCGGGGTGTCCACCCTCTGACGGATCCTTGACGTTGAAGAGGAATGCGCCGGCGTCACGGATACGGTATTGAACAACCAACTGAGCATCGACGAGGTTCTCGTCGCCGGTGATCATGCGTGACTCGGCAGATCTCTGAACGGCGCCCTCACCGGAGCCAATCTCTCCGACGCTTCGGAATCCAAGCTCCATGCTCTGGACGCGCTGAATGCTCAATACGTCCTGGCGCTCCACAGGCCAGGGAATATGCCAGTGCAGCCCCTCTGTCTGTTGGTCGCCGTTCCAGTTTCCGAATGTGCGGACGATGGCGACTTCACCAGGGTTGACGATGTAGATGCCGGAGCCAAGCCACACGAGAACGATGACTCCAAGAAGGATTCCGCCGATGCGGCCGATAGGCATAGCAGGGCGTTGACCGTCTCCATCGGCAGCAGGGCGTCTTGGGGGACCCTGGCTGTCGCCTGAGCCGCCACCCCTCAGTCGGTTGATCAGGTCACGAACCGGGCGCAAAAGCTCATCGAGCTCGCTGTCACCCTCTCTGCGGGGTTGTCGCTGATAGCCCATGACGCGTGGTAACCGCACTAGAGGGTGCGTCCCGCGCTTGCCGAGAAAAACAAAGTGAACACTTTCACGCTCCCATTATAAGCAGATTGGGAGCGTGGTAGGGGAGATTGCACGCTTTGAAGATCCTGCTTCTTGACGGATTTGAAGGCTAGCCGGACTCGGAGTCTTCCGGGGTGGCTGCGGCGGACGCCGGTTCGTCGATGGTCTGAACGATCATCTCTGAGAGATCAAGAACACGCATGGTCTCGTCCTGGCCGGTTACGCGCACACCGTCCTCAAACATCTGGGCGCAGAACGGGCAGGCGACGGCGATGACATCGGCGCCCGCCTCAATGGCGTGGCGCGTGCGTCGGTGGTTGATCTTTTCGTTTCCGGGACCGTCCTCCATCCACATGTGACCGCCACCCGCGCCGCAGCAGAATGCGCGGTTGCGGTGCATCGCCATCTCAGTGACCTTGTCGACGCCGGGGATGGCGTCCGCGACTTCACGCGGTGCATCGTAGACGCCGTTGTGCCTGCCGAGGTAGCAAGGATCGTGGTACGTGACGGTGCCAAACGTTGGCCCCTGTCTGGTCTGATCAAGCGTTAGCCTGCCATCCGCGACGAGACTCTGTAGATACTGCGTGTGGTGCATGACCTGGTAATTGCCGCCGAACTCCGGGTATTCGTTCGAGATGGTGTTGAAGCAGTGGGGGCAGGTGGTGACGATTGTCTTGACGCCGTAACGGTCCAGCGTCTCCACGTTCTGCATGGCCTGCAGCTGGAAGAGGTACTCCATGCCGATGCGGCGAGCGGGGTCGCCGGTGCAGGACTCTTCGTCGCCGAGGATGGCGAACTTGATGCCGGCGTTGATGAGAATGCGACCTGTGGCTCGGGCGATACGCATCGAGCGGTCTTCCATGGAAGCGGCGCAGCCGACCCAATACAGGACTTCCAACTCTTCCGGTTTTTCGACCTCGGATATGAGCGGGACATCGAGCCCCTCGGCCCATTCCGTGCGGGTGCGGCTCATGCCGCTCCACGGGTGTCCCCGCGTTTCGAGACTGCGAAGCGCCGCCTCTGCCGTCTCCGGCAGGCGTCCCTCGTTCATGACAAGGGCGCGGCGCATCTCAACGATTGTCGGGACGTGTTCGATAAAGACCGGGCACGCCTCCATACAGGCGCCGCACGTGACGCATGACCAGAGGTCTTCTTCGTCGACGACCTCACCGGCAGGAGCCATGATGAGCTCCTGATCCACTTTGGACTCATCGCCACCCGCCTTGTACAGGGCATTGCCGTAGGAGCCGACGTACCCCTTAAGGTTCTGGATGACCATCATCGGCGAGAGTGTTTTGCCTGTGATATTGGCAGGGCAGTTGTCCGTGCAGCGGCTGCATCGCGTGCAGGCGTCGCCGTCCATGAGCTGTTTCCATGTGAAATCGGTCAGCGTTGCCGCGCCGAAGGTCTCCCGGGTTTCAAGGTTGGGGATGGCCTGCAGCTTGCCGCGTGGCTCAAGGTTGCGGAAGAACCAGTTGGCGGGAGATATCCACGTGTGGCTGAACTTGGACAGCGTGAATGCGGCGTACAGGAGGGAACCCAGGACGGTAGCCGAGTGTGCCCACCAGAGGCCCCGGTAGATCGTCTCCGCAGTGTCTGCACGGATGCCGACGAATTCGTAGAAGAATGCGGCGAATGCAAAGCCGCCGGGCGACCAGATAGCCCAGTCCGGATGGTCAAGATACTCGACGCCAAATGAGGTCTCGCCAAGCTGTCTGAGCCCCTCAAGTCCGAAGCCCTGGAAGATAAGGATGATGGCGAGTGTGAGGATGATCTTGTCATCAAGGAGTCCGGGAGAGTGTGGTTTTCCAATAGCAGAGCGGCGGAAGATCGCCATTGTGAGTCCGGCAAGGGCCATGAGTCCGCCGATGTCCCACGCGAGCGAGGAGTAAAGATACCAATTGCCGATTGGCCACTCCAACACTCCCTGGTGTTCGAGTGGGTAGAGGAACTCTTCTTCGATGGTGCCAACAGCGGTCCCAAGGAAGAGCATGGACGCACCCCAGAAGATGAGCAGGTGCATAAACCCGCCGTAGCGGTCTCGCAGGAATTTCTCATGGCCGTACCCCTGAGTAACAAGGAGACGGGCGAACGCGAAGCCGCGTGTGATGGGGTTGCCGAGTCGGTCTGCCGGCTGGCCTAACTTCCAGAGCTGAGCACGCTCATAGAGCTTGTAGAAGATGTAGGCGACCGTGAGACCGGCAAGCGCGAAGAGGATCCACTTGAGGTCGCCTATCGTCCAGAGAAATTCCTTTTCAGGAGTCACTGTGTCGCCCCTCCCGCCCAGTTTCGGCTGTTCCGGTCGCCGTTCGGGGAAGTATAGCACGGGGTAGGGGAATTCCGGGTTAGAAACCGCCGTTCACGTGGCGCCCGCCACGTTTGTGCAATTTGACACTATTCAACGCAGAATGCTATACATTTATTGCCTCCAGATGCTGGGGGCGTTCCCATGTAAGACGGGTTTTTGGGGGTATGAATGCGCATCATCGTTACCGTTAAACAGGTGCCTGATCCAGAGGCGCCTCAAAGCTCATTCACGGCGGATCGGGCGGCCAAAAGAGTGGCCGTTGCGTCGAGCGTGCCGGCGGCCGTGAGCGACTATGACAACTATGCGACAGAGGCGGCGCTTCGCATCAAGGACACCGACACCGATTCAACAGTCAGCGTCGTGAGCCTCGGAGAGAGCCACGTGCTGGACGTGATCAAGCGACCGCTTGCGATGGGCGCTGATGATCTCTTCCTGGTGCAGGACCCTGATCTGCCAAACGGCGATCCGGTAACTGTTGCTGCGGCGCTTGCGGCGGCAATTCGCAAGATTGGTGATTTCGATTTGATTCTCTCCGGCAGGCAGTCTTCCGACCTTGACCAGGGAATTGTGGCGACTGCTCTGGCAGCGATCCTCGATATTCCCGTTCTCACAAACGCGATCGCGATTGAGGCCAGTGGTGATGAGGTGCAGATTGCCCGCATCGTTGATGACGGCATCGACACGGTGGCGGCGCGACTGCCCGCACTGGTAACGGTGTCCAACGAGCTCGGTCAGCCCCGATACGCGACGATGCGCGGCATCATGGCGGCTCGCCGCGTGGACCCGACAGTGTGGGGCAAGGGAGACCTTGAGGCGATGGACGCGGCCGATCCGTTCACGCAGGTCGTTGATCTGTTCGCTCCAGAAAAGTCATCCAACGTCGAGATGATTGAAGGCGAGTCACCGGCTGAGGCGGCCAAGGCGTTGGCGCTGCGATTGCGTGAAGAGCGCCTCATTTAGACCGGCCCAAGGCAGAGATAATTCCGAATCACGGAACGAGAAGGAGAACAACAAATGGCCGGTGAGAACGGCATTCTGATAGTTGCGGAGACGGGCGCGGACGGCTCATTGAGCTCAATCACGAACGAGTTGATGTCGGCGGCGCAAGGTCTGGCGGCGGATCTGGGCGAGCCGATTTCGGCTGCGCTCATCGGGAACGGCGTGGGAGACCGGGCGCAGGACATCATCAATCTGGGCGCGGACACCGTTTACCAGGTGGACGGCGACCAATTCGCCAGCTACCTGAACGAGACCTACACCCCGGCAGTCATTGCCATCGCACAGCAGGCAAACCCGCGCATCATCCTGATTGGCCACACGCCGAACGGGCGCGACCTCGGGCCATATCTCGCGGTACGCCTGCAGACAGGTATCGCGTCGGACACGTCCGGGCTTAGCATCGCGGACGGTCAATTGCAAGCAGCGCGATCTGTAGCGGGCGGCCTGTTCCGGCAGGTTGTTTCGTTCCCGAAGATGCCGGCCATCGCGACGGTTCACATGAAGGCGTATGACGGCGCGGAGGCACAGAGCGGTCGCTCCGGCAACGTGGTCAACGTTGACGTAGGCCTGGACGCCTCATCCGTGCGCTCCCGGTTCGTCAAGCATGAGGACGCACAAGTTGAGGGCATCCGTCTTGAGGACGCGACGATCGTTGTGACCGGCGGGCGCGGCATGGGTGATGAGGCGGGTTTCAACGAGCTCTATAAGCTCCAGGCGTTGCTGCCGCAGGCCGCGGTTGGCGCGACACGCGCGGCGACGGACTCCGGTTTCTGTGAGCAAGATCTGATGATTGGCATCACGGGGCGCGTTGTCTCCCCGGATGTCTACATTGCGATTGCATTGTCGGGTGCGAGCCAGCACATGGCGGGCTGCTCCGGCTCCAAGAACATCGTGGCGATCAACCGCGATCCTGAGGCGAATATCTTCAGTGAGTCTCGCTTCGGCGTCGTTGGGGACTACAAGCAGGTTCTGCCAGCGCTCATCGAAGAGGTTCAGAAGCTGATGCAGGGCTAGACGGCCCATCGTTTCGTTACGACGAAAAACGTCGGGGCGGCTCTAGAGCCGCCCCGATTTTCGTTTTGGTTGCAGATGTTTCGTTCTAGCTCTCTGCGCTGCCGTCGATGATCTTTTGGGCGAGGTGCTGCGGCACCTCCTCGTAGTGAGAGAAGCGCATGGTGTATGAGGCGCGGCCCTGCGTCATGGAGCGGAGCTCGGTTGAGTAGCGGAGCACTTCCGACATCGGCGCCTCAGCCTGCACAGTGGTGACCTCGTTCTCTGTCGTCATGCCCTGCACGTGGGCTCGCTTGGAGTTGAGGTTGCCAATCACATCACCGGTGAAGTCGTCAGGAGTGATGACTTCAAGCGTCATGACAGGTTCAAGGAGAACGGGCTGCGCCTGTTGGATGCCTTGTTTGAGGGCAGTGGAGGCGGCGATCTTGAACGCCATTTCCGATGAATCTACAGCATGGAAACTGCCGTCCACGAGCACGGCGCGCACATCGACGATGGGGAAATGAGCGACCGCCCCCTCCGGCAGCGTTTCACGGATGCCCTTCTCGACGGCCGGGATGAAATTCTTGGGCACGGAGCCGCCAACGACCTTCTCGCCGAACTCAAAGCCGACGCCGCGACTAAGCGGTTCAAGCTGCAGGACGACGTGGCCGTATTGACCATGGCCGCCGGTTTGCTTCTTATGCTTGTATTCGGCACGCGTTGAGACACGGATCGTCTCACGGTAAGGCACCTTGGGAGTACCGGTCTCCACTTCCACGCCGAACTTTCGGGCCAACTTCTGAACGGAAACGTCGATGTGGGAATCGCCGAGGCCGGAGACGATGATCTCATGCGTGTCGCTCTCGCGGGTCATCGTGAGGCTCGGATCCTCCTCGAGTAGCCGCGCGAGGGCAGGGCCCATCTTGTCCTGGTCCGCCTTGGTCTTGGCCTCGACGGCCACGCTGAAGATCGGCTCCGGGAACTGGATGGCTGGGAGAACGATGCCCGCCTCACGCGTCGACAGTGTGTCGCCGGTTCGTGTTACACCGAGCTTGGCGACCGCGCCGATGTCTCCCGGGGCGAGGCTGTCCGCGTTGGCGTGTTCCTTGCCGATAGGAATGATGATCTGCGCGATGCGCTCCTGCTCTTTGTGGGCGGTGTTCCAGGCGTGGCTGTTGGTTTGCATGGCGCCGGATTGCACGCGGAAGTAGGACAGCTTACCAACGAACGGGTCCGCCGTGGTCTTGAAGATGAGGGCCGCGAGCGCGCCATCCGAGTCCGGCGTGATGGTCGCCTCTTCGCCGGAAGCAGTCTGAGCGGACGGGGCGACCACATCTGCGGGGCTCGGCGCCAGGTTTGCCAAAACATTGAGCAGGGCATCCGTGCCCGCGCCTGCCTGGCCTGACGCTGCGAGCACAGGGAAGACGTCGCCTGACGTGACACCTGCCCGAAGGGCGGCAAGCAATTCCTCGTCCGTGATGTCCTCACCCTCAAGGTACTTCGTGGCGAGGTCATCATCCGCTTCCGCCGCGGCCTCGATGACCTGTTCTCGGTAGGAGTCGATGTCCACGCCCATGTCGTCCGTCACGTCCGATTCCGTGCCGTCCTCCAGATACGCCTTCTTGCTCAGCACATCGACCACGCCGCGGAACGAATCACCCGCGCCGATGGAGACGATGACGGGAGCGCAGCCGTTGCCGTAACGATCGCGAATCGTCGAGAACATGGCGTCATAGTCAGCGTTTTCGCGGTCCATCTTGCCGAGGACGATCAGGCGGGCGAGGCCACGCTCTGATGCTCTCCTCCATGCGGCGTCCGTGCCGACCTGTGGGCCGGTGGAGGCATCGATCGCGATGAGGGCTGAATCGGCGACAAGCAGGCCGCTGAGCATCTCGCCAAGAAAGTCCATGTAGCCGGGCGTGTCGAGGATGTTGAGTTTCTTGCCGGCCCATTCAACGGGCAGGACGGAGAGGTTGACGGATCCTCCGCGGCGCTCTTCTTCGGGTTCGAAGTCGGAGGCCGTGGTGCCGTCCTCGATCTTCCCCATTCGACTCAGCGCGCCCGACCGAAACAGCAAGCGCTCTGCGAGCGTTGTCTTGCCGTCCCCGTTGTGTCCCAGGAGCACGATATTGCGAATGTCGGATGTCGAGTAGTTCTGCATTCTCCTCCCCCCAACTGCCGGTCTGCCTGGCGGCGACCGGGTGATTTATCGAACCATTCTACGGCAGGGCGCGCAGTGTCTCAATGCGTCGCGCCTATACTGGCCACATGGGTCCCGTTCGCGCGTTGCCCCTCCGAATAGCGATTCTCGCTGCGGCGATTCTTGGGGCGTTGATGGCCCTGCCAGGGTGCGTCGCGCCTGCGGGGGACATCATTGCCGGAGTCCGGGCGTCCGCGGCACACGACAGCTTCAACATCGCGGTGTGGGAGCTGCGTCATGCCTCAGACATCGTTGCGGCGCTCAACACACCTCCCGAGAATCCCGACGCCATCGACGAGTATTTCGAGACGACCGCTCTGCTGCGTGAGGCGACAGGCAGGGCAGAGTGGCTGTTGGCAAACCGGCCTGCCGATGATCCCGAATTGCTTGAGGCGTTGGAACGAGAGGAAACTATCGAACGCGACCTTGAGGATATTCGGGCGCGTGCGACGCTGGCGCTGCGCGGGCTGACGATGAACACGATGCGCGAAGCAGGTCTGGTTTCGGATCCGCCCGTGTTGGGCGACATTGTCTTTCCTCCGGTTTCGTTTGTGATGGAGGAGCTTCCAAAAGCGCTCGTGGTGTCACCGCGTGATCGAATCGAGCTAATGGAATCGTTGCCGCTGCGGCCGGACATCTCGACGGAAGAGATTCGCCGACTGGAACAAGCGTTGTCAGATAGGGGGCTCTCGGCGCTTGTCGTGAACATCGGTGGGATGGGAACGTATCCGGCGCTGGTCAAGGCAACGTCCACTCGTGAATTCACCGTTCGGACGATTCTGCATGAATGGGTCCATCATTACCTATTCTTCCACCCGCTGGGGCAACGGTATGGAGCGGGCGGCGGTATGACAACAATCAATGAGACGGTTGCAAACATGGTGGCGGCGGAGACGGGGGCGTTGGCCCTGGATCAGCCGCCGCCCGTGTTTCGTGTCCCGGAGCCGCCCACGGAGACGCATCGCGATCCGGGTGTGTTTGAGTTCGGGGCGTACATGAGGGAGACGCGCGTGGAGGCTGAGCGACTGCTTGCGGACGGTTTAGTCGATGAGGCGGAGGCGTACATGGAGGAGCGGCGCGTCCACTTGAATGAGACGCACGGTTATGCGATTCGGAAGATCAACCAGGCGTATTTCGCGTTTCATGGGAGCTACGCGGACTCGCCGGCGGGAGGAACAGTCAGCCCGATTTATGGGCAGCTGATTGAGGTGCGGAATCAGACCGAGTCTGTGGCCGAATTTCTGAGGACGGTCCGTGAGATCAAGAGCCCGGCGGACTTGGAGCAGTTAGCGGAGGCGAGGTAGGGGAAAACTCATGCCCCTTGCTAACTCTTCTCGACGAGGCGACCGGCAAGGTACTTATGGATAACGCTGGAGAGGAGAGTCTGGTAGGGGATGCCTTCCTCACTGGCCCGCAAGTGGGCAAGTTTGTAGTCCCGCTCCGTGAAACGAAGATTCACCCGCTTGGTCTTGTTGAAGGTATTGCGGGCGGCCTGAGTAGCAGCCTCAATTTCCCCCTCAACGTTGTCTACGGAGCGAAGCTCATCGCGTTCGAATCGCTCTAGAATGTCCCGCTCTTCCTGATCCATCCTGGAGATCATGGTGTTACCTCTTGCCGTAGTCTCGCATTGCTTTCTGGCTGGGGATGATTGTCTTGAGGAATCTGCTGCCGTCCTCTTGAAGTACAAACGGCACCAGGTGCAGATAGTCGTCAATATCTACGACGTAGATCATCTGGTGTGGATACCGTTCCTGATTCGGATGCTCCACGACGTCTACCAAGCCTCCCTGTTCGATAGCGGACACCGCATTCTCGAAGGATACTCCTCGTTGTTCAATCAATTGTCTATTCTTCTCCGTGTTCCACTCAAACTCGTTGGCCATGCGCCTAATGTAGCACAATGTGTGCGTTTCGTATGCCTAGTGTGTGCATTATAGCATGCATTATGCAATTGTTCACTACTGTGGCGCAGCCTCACGGTAATGTGCCGTGACGATGCCGGCGATTGGAAAGAAGAAGCCCCGGGAGAGCATTGCTCTCCCGGGGCTTCTGTGCTGCCGAACTTAGTGCGGGATTGGCTACGTGACGGTGAACTCGCTCCACATGCCGAGCTGGTAGTGGGTGGCCACGTTGCAGAGGAGCATGTACTCACCTGCGTCGAGGTTCACGGTAAGCTCGTCCGAGCCGTCTGCGGGTAGGTCGGCCTCAAGAAGGCTGCCGAGAACCGTGCCGACTCCGTCGACCATGTTGCCGCTCTCAGAGATTAGACCGGCCTCTGTGGGCAGGTCTGTGAGGTCTGCGGCCATGCCGGCCTCATTGAGCTTGACGACCTTGAACTCATGCGCGATCAGGCCCACGTTCGAGACATCGAACGTCACCGAGCCTGCGGCGATCGACCCTGGGGAGGCAACCATGGTGTACGTGCCGCCCTGGTCATCCATTGAAATTGCGACGGTATTGCTGCTGCCGCTTGATCCGCCCCCGTCATCGCCATTGCCGCCGTTGCCTCCACAGGCAATCACTCCAAGTGAGCCAACGATAAACAGAAGACCAACAAGATAAACAAGAGACCTGCGCATGTCTTTAGGAATCCCCCTTTTGATACGTGCTTTAGTGTGTATTGTCAGCTTGTTAAATGTATCACATTTGAATACGGACAGGGCATGTGAGGAAGGCGTTCAGGCTGCTTTATCGAGGGACGGGCATGGCGTAGGATGAGTTGATGCTGATCAATCAGTCTGTCTCAGGGTCGGCGCTGCGGGCCAGCGGACTCGCGTATTGGGAACTGCTCAAGCCGCGCGTAACGATACTCCTGACGTTCCTGGGTGCTGCCGCCGCCGTCATCGCTTCAGGCGCAGATCCGGCGCAGTCGGGCAGGGTGGCGTTGATTACGCTGGCAGTGTTCCTGGGTAGTGGCGGGTCGAACGGGCTTACGAATTATCTTGATAGGGCGCTTGACGCGCGCATGTACCGGACGCGCGGACGGAGCATCCCGAGTGGCCGCATCGTTTCGGCGGAACGCGGTCTGTACTGGTCGGCAGGCTTGGTTCTGGCAGGAGTCACGCTAGCGTTTCTGGTGCATCCACTGGCAGCGCTGGCGGGGGCGACCGGCACGCTCGCGGCAATATCGTTCCGCAAGACGGAGGCGACGCATTTTCTGGGCGGCGTCTCGAGCGCTGCGCCGGTGGCGGCCGGTTGGTTGGCGATGGACCCCTCGTTAAGCCCGACGATCGGACTGTTGGGCGCGTTCGTCGGGGTGTGGGTGATCCATCACGTGTGGGCGATCATGTTGTTCTATCGGTCGGATTATCTGCAGGCAGGGGTAGATATCTTTCCGCTTCGGTCAGCATGGCGCAGCGCACGGCCGCTGTTCCTATCTTTGGCTGTATTGCTGGTCGTTTTGGTGGCGGTGATGGGCTTTGTGGCGGAACAGGGGATCGTGTACTGGGTGATGGCGGGCGGATTCGCACTCTACAACATCTGGGGGACGATGCAGTTGGAGAAAGTCTCCCTTAGTCCCGCCGTTCAACGTCGCCGCTTCAAGACGGCATCCTACAGTCTATTGTGCGGTGTGTTCACGGCCTTGTTGGTCACGACTGTGTTGACCGCAGTACAGTGAGCCTCGCCTCTTAGCCGATCTTCGGAATCGCATGACAACGTCCACTCCGTATTTCCGTGTGACGAGCCCGGTTGAATCCGTCGTGCCGGGGCCGCGAACCGGTGTCCTCATCACGCCGCACGGGGAGATTCAGACACCTGCGTTCCTACCCGTGGCCACGCAGGGCAGTGTGAAGGCATTGTCTCCGTCTGACGTGGTGTCGCTGGGCGGACAGGTGGTGATCTGCAACGCCTATCACCTTGCTCTCAGGCCGGGCGTGGACTTGATTGAACAGGCGGGCGGGCTGCACGGGTTCATGGGATGGGATCGACCGATCGCGACCGATTCCGGCGGCTTCCAGATGACTTCGCTGGCCCACCGACTTCGAATCTCAGACGAGGCGGTTACGTTTCTTTCCCATATCGACGGGACTCAATTCCACTTGTCGCCGGAATCCGCAGTGGCGCTGCAGGAACGGTTGGGCGCGGATATGATCATGTGTCTCGATCAGCCGCTGAATTACGGCGTTGATAGGGACGGGGTGGAGCGGGCATTGGTTCGCACGCATCTGTGGGCGGAGCGCTCTGCACGCGCGCACCGCCCGGAAATGGGACTACTGTACGGCATCGCGCAGGGTGGGACGGAGGCGGATCTGCGCGAAGAGTCGTCACGGTTCATCGCCGCGCTTGACGGGACGCAGGGAATAGCGATCGGCGGTTTGAGCCTCGGTGAGCCGAAGGAAGTGATGTGGGAAATGGTGGACGTTTCCATGCCGCTGCTGCCGATGCACAAGCCACGACACCTGTTGGGCGTGGGTTCCCCGGAGGACATCGTTGAAGGCGTTGCTCGGGGCATCGACACGTTCGACTGCGCGCTGCCGACACGAGTGGCGAGGAATGGGGCGCTGTACACCCCACAGGGTCGGGTGGACATTCTCAACGCGCGGTACACGCAGGATTTGGAGCCGGTGATGGAGGGCTGTGACTGCGAAACCTGCGGGACACACTCCGCCGCATATCTTCAGCACCTGTTCAAGGCAAAGGAGTTACTCGCGTATCGGCTGGCGAGCATCCACAATTTGCGCTTTATTCACCGTCTGTTTGATGACGCGCGATCTGCCATCACTGCAGGGATATATGAGCAGTTCAGGCGAGATTTTCATGCCGCATACACGCCAAGTGACGCGGCGGCGCGGGAGGAGCAGCGCGGCCTGTGGCTGCGTTCACAACAGGCGCGCGAACAGGCGAATCTGCCTGACGAATGGGAGTCGGATCCAGGGCTGGATTAGATTCGGCGGGGTAGTGGAGGTTAGCCGCCGGCGACGGCGGGGACAATGCTAACCTCGTCGCCCTCCTTGAGGGGAGTCTCGAGGCCGCTGAGGAACCGGACATCCTCGCCATTCACGTAGATATTGACGAACCGGTGGAGTTCGCCCTCGTCGTTGAAAAGGCGCTCCTTGATTCCGGGGAAACGCTCATTGAGGATCGCGAGCGCGCCATCAAGCCGATCACTGCTGGCTTCAATCTCATCGACGCCGTCCGTCACGCGCCTCAGGGGCGTGGGAATTTTGACTGTGACCGACATAGACAATTGGCTCCTTTAGTTTCGTTTGTGTGTTCTCTTTGCGAGAGTGAACCTGCCACGTACGCGTGGCGTTTCTATAACTATAGCGGAACGGCTGAGGCGTTGGCAGTCAGCCCTCGATGACGTCCCCGGGGACAGGGTCGACGCGGACGCCCTTTGACGTGACCCAACTTATGCCGCGGTCGACTTCATCCTGAGCGCCTTCGAGTTCCAGGACAACCCAGCCCTGGTCCTCCTCCACGTTGGCGCGGCGGATGTTTGTGACCAGTTCAAATTCGCGTCCCAGAGACCAGATGATGGGCTCCTGGATGAGCTCCGATGCAAACGTGAACCGAACCCGAACCTTGGCCATGATTACCCCCATAAACCCCTGTTATTCCGGTTTGACGTCGAATCAGGCGGGATGAGGTCAGGCATCCTCGGCCTTGATGGCGTCTTCGAAGTCGCGCAACGAGGCATTGATATTGACGGTTTGCGCCACGTCCTGAACCGCCTCCTGCGTCTTGAGGCCGTTGCCGGTGATATAGGCGACGGTCACCTCATCCTTCCCGATGAGGCCTTTGGCAGCCAGCTTGCGGAGGACGCCAATCGTGACACCACCGGCGGTCTCGGCAAAGATGCCCTCCGTCTGGGCGAGGAGCTTCATGGAATCGACGATCTCCTCGTCGTTGACGGCGTGACCGGTGCCGTCGCTGTCCTCGATAACCTTGAGGGCGTAATAGCCGTCGGCGGGGTTGCCGATAGCGAGAGACTTGGCAACAGTATCGGGCCGGACGGGACGAATGTCCTTGATGCCGGCATCGTAGGCGGACACGATGGGCGATGACCCTTCTGCCTGGGCGATGTGCATCTTCGTGTTCGGCTTGCCGATTATGCCGATGTCGTGAAGCTCGTTGAGGCCCTTCCAGATCTTGGTGAACATGGAGCCGGAAGCGGCAGGAACGATTGCATGATCAGGCGCCCGCCAGCCGAGTTGCTCCGCAGCCTCATAACCCAGCGTCTTGGAGCCCTCGGAATAGTAGGGGCGCACGTTGATGTTGACGAATGCCCAGCCGTAACGATCCGCGATCTCCGAGCAAAGTCGGTTCACATCGTCGTAGCTGCCGTTGACGGCGACAAGGGTAGGGCCGTAGATGGCCGCACCTACAACCTTGCCGAGTTCGAGATCGGCAGGGATGAAGACGTAGCACCTGATGCCGGCGCGCGCGGCGTGAGCAGCAACGGAGCCGGCGAGGTTGCCGGTGGAGGCGCAGGCAAGAGTGTCGAAGCCAAAATCACGAGCGGCGGTGGCGGCAACTGAAACGACGCGGTCCTTGAAGGAGTAGGTCGGGTTGACGCAGTCGTTCTTGAGATAGAGTTCGTTCAGGCCAAGCGCCTTGCCGAGCCGATCCGCCTTGATTAGAGGCGTGAGGCCGGCGTTGATGTCGACGCGATTCTCAGGATCAGCCGGCAGGAGTTCAGCGTACCGCCACATGGAGGAGGGGCCGTTCTTGATGGACTCACGGGACATGACGCGGGCGATAGCGTCGTAGTCGTACTGAACCTCGAGCGGTCCGAAACAGAAGTCACAGACGTTGATGGGCAGGAGCTCGGATTCTCGCGAGCACTCCTTGCATCGGAGCGATGTCGTGTAGGGCATTCAGTTTTCCCTCAAGTCCGTTTGGACACGCCGTCCTGCGAATTAGAGACGGCCCAACTGAACTATTGTAGCAAGGGGAAGGTAGGGTGGGGTGTCGCTAGCCCGGTGGTGAGGCGAGTACGCCGCTCACATCAATGCGACTCAGAATGTTCTGACGTCGTCGTCGAACCACTTCATGAGCAGAGTGTTTAGCGAACCGTCGTCTTTCATTTCTCCGATTGCGTTGTCCAGCTTGTCACGAAGTTCGTTGTCGTCTTCTCGTAGCCCGATGCCGATGCCCATGTCGAGGAACACGGACGGCCCCACGGTTTCCAGCGCCCCGCCGTTCTGCCTAACGATCTCATGGGCGAATTCTTCGTCGAACATCGCGGCATCAACCTCGCCATCCAAGACGGCTTCAATGATCTCCTCTACGGAATCGAACTCGACCAGTTCAACACCGGCTCCCGACAGGTAGTCAGAGTGGACCGTCTGCACGAAGGCGGCGACAGTGCCGTTTACCACCTCATCAGTCGCGCCGCTCAAGGCAACGTAGAGCGACGGGGCAGGCGGGAAGTACGGCTGTGTGAAATCGATGATCTCGTCGCGCTCGTCCGTGATACTCATTCCGGCCAGGATGGTGTCGTACTGGTCGTCCAGGAGATTCGGAATGATCGTCTCCCAATCGTTGGTGACCCAAGTGCATTGTAGGTCAGCGCGGCGACATAGCTCGTCGCCAAGTTCTCGCTCGAACCCGTCGACTTCACCCGCATCGTTGACAAAACTGAAGGGAGGATAAGCGCCTTCGGTTCCCATTAGGACGGTTTCGTCTTGCCCCTCGCAGGCCGCGGCAGCGACCGCAATGAGAGTAAGTACACCGATGACCAACGCTGTAAGAGCCAGTCGATTTAGACGTGCCATGTTGCTAATCACCATGTCAAAAGAAAAAGGGGAGGCCCGTGCAACAGGCCTCCCCTTTTTGAGCTTCGTTTCGTTGTGGCGAAACTACCGATTCTGCCAGTTGGGCGCTCGTTTCTCTGCGAAGGCGAGCGGGCCCTCCTTGGAGTCCTCGGAGCCGCCGACGATGCGGTTGACCCAGCCGCTGAACTGGTAGTGCTCGTCGATGAACAGGTTGCGCCAGAACTGCGCGGTGGCCTTGACGCCCTGTACGGCGATCGGCGCGTTCTCTGCAATCATCTTGGCAATCTCAACGGCGCGGGGCAGGAGCTGGTCAGGCTCGACAACCTCGTGCACGAGGCCGATGCGCAGGCACTCTGCCGGCGAGATGCGATCCGCCGTCAGGCCGATGTACATGGCCTCACCGACAGGAACGAGTCGCGGCATAAGGTGCATGCCGGAGCCGGGCATGATTCCGCGCTTCACCTCGAACAGGCCCATGTAGGCTTCCGTGGAGATGATGCGAATGTCACAGTCAATTGCGCGCTCAGTGCCGCCGCCAACCGCGAGGCCGTTGATGGCCGCGATGAAGGGCTTGGGCGAGCGGGCGAACTGGAAGAGGGAGCCCGTGGGGCCGACTCCGCCGCCGCCGGAGATCTGGAACAGGCGGCGTGCCCGCTCTTCTGCGTCGATCTCACCCTTGTCGTAGGCCTCATTGACCTCAGCGGTTCGAGTGTTGCGATCGGACATTTCGCGCAGGTCCGCGCCTGCGGAGAATGCGCGGCCGTTTCCGGTCACGATACCGACCCACATGTTGCGGTCGTTATTGAAATCATGGAGCGCAATCTGCAGCTCCTCGTTCATGCTTCCGCCCATGGCGTTCAGCCGGTCAGGGCGATTCATGGTGAATGTGGCGTAGTGTTCCGCGTCATTCTTCTCATACAACAGTTCAGGCATTTGCTTCCCCTCCCACCATGTGGATAATGCTGCTTAAGGCGGACTAAGACTACGTTTTTGGCAGGTTTGATGTCAAGTTGACGGCGTGGGGGCGGGATAGAGTGGCTTTGACATGATTCGCGCGTCACTGGTAGGGTGAATCGGGCTTGGCTAAGCCATTTAAGTGGGGCTATTACATCGTTCCGCGGCGGGTACTGCTTGTAAGAGAAGCAGCACCTTGCGCAGGGAACAGTCACGAAAACAGGGGGGAATAAAACCATGCGCATGACACTTTCAGCCATCAAGGCAGACGTAGGCTCAATTGGCGGCCACACAAGGCCGACCGAGGAGATGTTGGACAGGGTGCGTTCAGACGTGCAGGCCGCTATCGAGCGAGGCCTGCTCATCGATGGCTACGTGTTCCACGTTGGCGATGATATCGCCATCATCATGTCCCACACGCGGGGCAAGGACGACACAGAGATTCACCAATTTGCGTGGGACAGCTTCCTGGCGGCGACGGCCATTGCGCAGGAGTATGGGCTGTATGGCGCAGGGCAAGATCTGCTGGTGGACGCGCCATCCGGAAACGTGCGTGGGGCAGGGCCGGGCGTGGCCGAGGTAGAGTTCGACCACGATCCTGTGACGACCAACAACGCGCGCTCCGCGGAGTCGTTCATGATCTTCGCGGCAGACAAGTGCGGGCCGGGCGCGTACAACCTGCCGCTGTTCCTCGGGTTTGCCGACCCGATGTACTGCGCCGGGTTGATGCTTCCACGCATGATCCAGGGCTTTGACTTCAACATCATCGATATGAACAACACCGGCGGCGACAGCATCCTGACGCTTCATGCGCCGGAGGACTACTACCAGCTCACGGTGCTGCTGCGCGACAACGAGCGTTTCGGCATTGAGAGCATCTCGTCGCGGCGGTATGAGGGGCAGGACGCGGTGTCAGTCTCCGCGCAACGGCTACATAACATCGCCGGCACGTACACCGGTAAAGATGATCCCATTGCCATCGTGCGGAACCAGGGCATATTCCCCGCGCCGGAGGAGGTCCTTTCGACATTCACCAAGGCGCACTACATCGGCGGCGACGCCCGCGGCTCCCACAACATGCCGCTGATGCCGGTGCCAATGAACACGCCGGTGACCGGGCCGTACTGCTTGCCGATTGTGGAGTCGCTTGGCTTCTCCATGAACGCTGCGGGAAAGTTCTCGGCCAACTACGTCGATTTCTTCGACAACCCTGCGTGGGACCTGGTTCGGAACAAGGCTCAGGAAAAGGCGCTGTACATGCGCGACCAGGGCTGGTCCGGTCCGGCGATGCTGCCGTACACCGAGCTGGAGTACGGCGGTTTCCGCGACATCGTGACCGGCCTCGAGGAGCGCTTCGCTTACAAGGCCGAGTAGTTTTCTCGGTTCGCGATTAGCGTTGGCGGGCCTGAGTAGTTCGGCTTCCGCGTTTCGGCGCCGCAGGCGCTTGCACATCCGCAGTTTGCCGCTTTCGCGGTGATGAGGACTTAGGTTGTCTATGAAACTTCTTGTTGGCACGGGGAATCCCGGGAAGGTGCGGGAGTTCCGTGAGTTGCTGGACGGATTGCCCGTTGACCTTGTGACGCCTGTGGATATCGGCATCGATATTGACGTGGAGGAGACCGGCGACACGCTGGAAGAGAACGCGCTGATCAAGGCGCAGGCGTACGCCATTGCGGGCGGTCTGCTGACGCTCGCCGACGATTCCGGACTGTTTGTGGAGGCTCTGGGCGGCGCGCCCGGTGTAATCAGCGCACGATACGGCGCTCCTGATGCCAGGACAGACGAGGACCGCGTGAATCTCTTGCTGCGCAACCTGTCGGACGTGCCGGAGGGTGAGCGTAATGCCGCGTTTCGGTGCGTCATCGTCATCGCCGAACCCGGCGTGGATACCGTTCGCATGGCGAAGGGAGAGCTGCGGGGTATAATTGGAAAATCTCCGAGGGGGACGAACGGGTTCGGATATGATCCGATATTCGTCGTGCCGGAGTATGGGAAGACGGTAGCCGAATTGGATTCAGATATAAAGAACGCACTCAGTCACCGTGGCCGGGCGGCCCGCGCCGCTCGGGAGATCATCGCCGATATGGCGGCTGCGGCGGAAGGAAACACCCTAGCATGACCGTCGCCGCTCCAATAAGCGTCAAGGACGTGTTCGGTCGCCTTCTGCAAGACCTCCGCATCTCAGTAACGGACCGGTGCAATTTCCGTTGCTCGTACTGCATGCCGGCTGAGATTTTCGGCGAGCGATACGAGTTCCTGCCGCGCGATCAGATCCTGACTTTTGAAGAGATTGAGCGCCTGACACGCATCTTTGCAGGTCTCGGCGTGACCAAGATTCGTGTGACGGGCGGGGAGCCACTTCTTCGCAAGGATTTGCCGGAGCTGATTCGGATGCTCGCGGCGGTCGACGGCATTGAAGACCTCTCGCTGACGACGAATGGGTACCTATTGCCGCCCATGGCCAAGGAACTGCGAGAGGCGGGACTGCGACGCGTCACCATCAGCCTGGACAGCCTGGACGATGAAACGTTCAAGCAGATGAACGGGCGGGGATTCGGGGTTGACCGGGTGCTGGAGGCCATCGAGGCGGCGGAGGATGCCGGCCTTGGGCCGATCAAGATCAACAGCGTAGTGCAGAGGGGCGTCAATGACGACTTCGTGACGGACCTCGCCAAGTATTTCAAGGGCACCGACAAGATTGTGCGGTTCATTGAATACATGGACGTCGGCACCATCAATGGATGGAAACTGGAAGAGGTGGTGCCGAGCAGGGAACTTGCGGCGCGCATCAACGCCGAGAGCCCCATCATTCCGATCGACCGCAACTACAAGAGCGAGACATCCTCGCGCTATTCCTATGCCGACGGCACCGGTGAGATCGGGTTTATCTCATCCGTATCTGAGCCGTTCTGTGACGACTGCACCCGTGCTCGCCTCTCAACGGACGGCAAGCTTTATACCTGCCTGTTCACGGGGGACGGACACGATCTGCGAGAGGGGCTGCGCTCAGGCGCGACCGATGATGAGATCCGGGAGCTGATTACCGGAGTCTGGGAACAGCGGACGGACCGGTACTCGGAGGAGCGCACGAGCGAGACCACCGCGCTGGGCAGCAAGAAGCCGGAGCGGGTGGAGATGTATCACATCGGCGGGTAGACGAGGCCGCAGCCGACAAATCCGATGGCTGACCAGGAGAACCCCGGGAGACTGTCTCACGTCGATCCGACGGTGGGGCCGCGCATGGTCGATGTTGGCGATAAGGACGTGACGCGGCGTGAAGCAGTCGCGCGGGGCAGGGTGGTGATGTCACCCGAAACGTTAACTGCCATCCGCGAACAAGCCACGCCAAAGGGTGACGTGCTCTCCGTTGCGCAGTTGGCCGGTGTGATGGCCGCCAAGCGCACGTCTGAATTGATTCCGTTGTGTCATCCGCTGCCGCTGTCATTCATCGGCGTTGAGCTGACGCCGGGAGAGGACGGGACAAGCGTCGAGATCGAAGCCACCGTGCGGACGACGGGCCAGACGGGGGCCGAGATGGAGGCGTTGACGGCGGTCAGTGTTGCGGGTCTAACCGTCTATGACATGTGCAAGGCCATCGACCGCACTATGCAAGTTGAGGCCGTGCGGCTGGTATCCAAGTCCGGCGGCCAGAGCGGGGATCTGCGACTAGAGGAGTAGGAACCCTTCGCGGATTAACTAACTGGTCAGTCAGCAACAAAGAGAGAAAGATCTGTTTTGTCCCAACCCGAGATTCTGTTTGATCCGCAACCGGTGACTTTGACCGGACAATTGGTTCGCCTTGACCCAATTGGGCTGGAACATGCCGAGGATTTACTTGCCATAGGTGCGGAACAATCGATTTGGACCTACCTACCTCGCGGACCCTTTGACAGTGTCGAGGATGCGGAGCGATGGATTTCTAGTTGTGTGGCGCAGCTGGATTTAGGCAAGAGAATTCACTTCGCGGTGCTCCACAGAGAAACAGGTAAGGCGGTCGGTTCGACGGGTTACCTGGATATCGACCGGACACACCGGACAATAGAAATAGGCATGACGTGGTATGGTCTTGCGTGGCAGCGGACTGGGGTGAATACCGAATGTAAGTACCTCATGATGAAGCACGCGTTTGAAGATTTGGGAGCACGGCGCGTGAGCCTAAAGACTGATAGCCGAAACGAGCGAGCAAGGCGGGCAATATTGAGGCTGGGCGCGGTGGAAGAGGGTACCTTGCGTAATCACCGCATAGCGCGTGACGGCGTGGATCGGCATTCAGTCTTCTACAGTGTCATAGACGCTGAGTGGACAGGCGTGAAAGAGCGGCTGGAAGGAATGATGCAGCGATAAAGGTGTTGGTCAGACCTTTTGTCGCTGCAACACTTCCGGATTCTCGCTTTCGCGGGAATGACGGATGCGCTAATCCTGGCTGCCGAGGAGGAAGCGGCGGGCAATGTTGGCTGTCTCGTCCGGGACCTGCATGTAGATTGCGTGACCGACGTCCGGCATGACGAGGAATTCGCCGTGGGGCAGCGCCTCAGCGAGAGGCCTTTGATGTGACTCCAGCAGGTTGTTCTCCTCTGCCACGACGATGAGGATGGGCATGGTTAGGCGATCGACGCCGTCAATGAGCATGAATTCGTCGGTCGCCATTTCATCCACGTTGTAGGAGTTGACGCTCCATGCCGCCTCGGCGCGCCCGTCAGGATGGACGATTGTCTCCTCGTTGAGCACATCGTCCAGCGCCTCCTGCGTCCACACGCTTGTCATGCTGTTGGATTCAAGTCGGCGCTTGAGATCATCGAGAGAAACCCAGCTGTTGCGCCGGCCCGGGCCGGGCTTTTCTGTCAGGTCTTCATTGAGGATATTGACCCGCACCCAGTGGGCAGGACCTTCCGGCACCGGCTCCACCATCACCATGCCGAGAACGCGGTCCGGGTGATTCGTGGCATAGAGCCCGCTGATTGCGCCGCCGTAGGAGTGGGACATGATGTAGTGGGGCGGCAGGTCGAGTTCCTCAACGATGCCGGCCAGGTCCTGAGCGCCCTCGGCGGCGCGGTAGCCGGTTGTCGGCGCGTCTGATTCTCCGTGGCCGCGAGTGTCTAACGCGATGACTCGGAAATCGTTTCGCAGCCGCCGTGCGACTGCGTTCCAACTGCGGCCGGTGCGCCGCCCGCCGTGGACGAGCAGCAGCGGCGTCTTGTCGCCGCCCCAATCGAGCGCGTGAAATGTCACGCCGTCGACGTTGACGAACAGGCTTGTGCGACCTTCGGATTGTTCGCGGGTGATGACGTCAGCCACAGGACCTCCAGATTTGGTTTGCGTGTCTTGGATCAGGGCAGGGGATCAGGCGGGGTACCACTGACGACTTTCCAGCATCCCTTTGAGATAGGCCATCTCGCCTGCGTGCATCGAGCAGTCGTGCATGACGCTAACGAGTCGGACACCAACGGTCGGCATTGGATCCCACCGGGGCTCGTTCAGGACGCGGTCGAGCGCCTCCGGCGTGATGGTCTTCAGATATTCCTGCGTTCGGGCGTAGACGGCGTCGTAGTAGTCGATGATGACGGACGCCTCAGGCGACTGAAAGGCTCGCACCTCGTCCATGGAGTGACCGACACCGTTATTCTCCGGGTCCGGAGGCATGTTGAAGCGCTCATGCCATCCCTCTTCTATCCAGGCCTGTTCGCGTCCGGAGAGGCCACATATCTGGTGATCCTGTACGCGGGTCAAGTGCCATGCGTTCCACCCGAGGGGGTTCGAATTCTCGTCAGGTTGCTTCATCAGCTGCTCGACCGTCAGCCCTTCGATGCACCTTGCGAGCAATCCACGCACCCGTCCAAAGTGGTCGATTGCCATATCTCCGATATTCATCCGCTTCTCCGTGTCTCCTGAATTCCGGCCTTTTCGGCTCAGACCTTTTGGTGCTGCGTCGTGTACCAGGGCAGGCCGTTGACCATTTCGATCCTGTAGTCGGAAAAGAGAACTGGATACCGATCCTGGACAAGTTCGCCGATCTTGGCGAAGACAACACGGATCTCCTCTTCGGAGCTGGGGTCCGTGCGCGCCTCGAGGATGTGACGCAGGGCGCGGATATTGGTGCTCCAGCCGATGCTCGTTGAGACTCCGATGGGCGCGATTCGACGCATGGCGGAGGTGATCTCCTTCTTGCGCGAGAACTGCGCGCCGTCCTCATCCAGCTTGTAGTGCTCCGCCATCATCTTCTGCAGTTCTTCCAGCTTCTGGAAGGTATCAACGAAGACCTCCATGATGCGCTCATCCTCGCGGACGGCGGAGGGCGCCCACATGCCAAGGTCATCCAGACGGACGAATCGTAGGCTCTCCTGCGAGATGGCGGTGCCGGCGCGGTGTCGGACAAGTTCATGCGTGAAGACGCGGCTGACACCGGTGATGGCGAAATTCAGGACGCTGTGTTCCAGAACGGAGCCGTGACCGGTGGCGATGATGTTCTTGAGGTGGGCGGCGTTGTTGGGGCGGACGCGTGTGACGTTAGGATTGAGGCCGGGTTCAAATGAGCGGTAGCAGAGGCGTCCCATGAACTCGGCGAGGCCTTCGACGTCTGTGGCCGCGTCCGTCGACCAATTTGGTGCGCCGATGTGCTCGAGGTAGGCGCTCAGCCCCTCGGGAATAATCCTGGTTTCTCCGACCAGAAAAACGTGCGGCTCAACGCCGTGCATGTGCCTGTCCCTCCCCCGATTTGGGGCTCGCAGCCCCGCCACTCAAATGTAGCACGGGTGGGCGATTGAGGCAGGGTGGAGTCGGGGAATCTTTACCGTCGTCATACATGACCTTAACGGTGATTTAACGCTGATAGTCTGATACTCTGGCAAAGTGGTTATGTGGAATATGAATATCGTACTTCTACCGTGGACAATCCAAGGGCGATAAGGACGGTCGCTCATCGTGGCGCGAAGGCACTCGCGCCCGAGAATTCTATTCTTGCTTTCACAACAGCCGCCGAACTTGGCGTTGCCGCCATTGAGACCGATGTCCGCCTGAGCGCGGACGGGCTGCCCGCCATCATCCACGATCCAACATTGGCGCGGACGCACGGGCATAAGGCTCACGTTGCCGGTGCGACGATGGCGGAATTGCAATCGCTGGGCGTGCCGTCCCTCTCCACGATGCTGGACATCTTCGCCGCTGACTTCGATGTGATTATCGACCTCAAGGAAAAGAGCACCAGGCTCGCGGAATCCGTGGGTCGGGCAGTAGCGATGTCCGGCCGAGCCGCCCGGTGTTTCGTGACAGGATCAGACCTCAATCTGCTGCGGCGGGCGCAGGCGCTTGCCGAGGGGCTGCGGCTGAGCTGGACCATCGGAGCGCGTCACGAAACATTGACGCCTGCAGCGGTGGTTGAGGCATCCGTTGCAGGAGTGTCGGAGCTAGCGGTGCAAGCGTCCGAGGTGAGCGCGGAGTTGGTGGCGCAGGCGGGGTCGCTGGGGATCGACGTTCGCGCATACGGAATCAGGTCACCGTTGGGGGCCCAGGAGCTGGTTGCTCTTGGCTGCCGGACGCTGACACTGGATGACCCGCGCTGGGTGATGATGCCAAGGCAATTGACGCTTCCGCTGGTTTCGGCGGCTACGTAGAGACGACCCTGTCATCCCCGTATCGAGTACGGGGCAAACTCTAACCCTCTCCTCTAAAGAGGGGGAAATTTTCAGAAACTCTTGGGCGCGGCGCATATACTTGCCGTGATGGTTGGATTTGGGGATTCCCGGTTCGGTTCTGTTAGTGCCGGCGCGCCGGCGTTGGAGGCGCGCCGACTGCGAAAGCAGTTCGGCGGGAGAGACGTCGTGAATGGTGTCTCACTGCACGTCAACAGTGGCGAGGTCGTTGGCCTGGTTGGGCCCAACGGCGCTGGCAAGACGACCACAATTCGCATGATGCTCGGCATTCTTGCGCCCGATGAGGGCGAGGCGCGAGCCTTGGGCGGGCCGCTCACCGCGGAAACCCAGGAACGCATCGGCTACCTGCCGGAAGAACGGGGTCTGTATGAAGGCCTCAAGCTGACTGTCGTCCTGTCGTACCTGGGGCAACTCAAAGGATTGAGTCGACGTGAATCCGCGATACGCGCGGACGAGATGATGGCAGCCGTAGGCATGTCAGAACACGCTCACAAGAAGGTGCGTGAGTTGAGTCGCGGGATGACGCAGCTTGTTCAGTTCGGGGCGACTCTGCTGCACAGGCCGGACATTCTCGTTCTGGATGAACCGTTTTCCGGGCTCGATCCCGTCAATTCACGGCGTATGAAGGAGCTTGTGCTGGAAGAAAAGGAACGCGGCGCGGCTATCATCTTCTCCACCCACCAGATGACGGACGTAGAGGAACTTTCGGACCGAGTGTTGATGATTGATGGCGGAGAGGTGGCGCTGGAGGGCGCGCCATCCGAGCTCCGACGGCGGTATCGAGGCGACACAATCCGCGTCGGATCGCCTGACGAATTGCCGGAACACATTGGCGGGGTGGGGGACATCGAACGCTCCGCGGATGCCGTCACGATGCGGCTCGCGGAGGGAGCGACGGCGGAACAGGTTCTCAGAGAGTTGCTCGACGCGGGGATGCGGATTGAGCGGTTTGAGGTGGCACTGCCGACGTTGGAGGAGATTTTCATACGGGAAGTGCTAGGGCGGGAATGACGGAGGTGGCGAAGTGCAGGGGCGGAGGGACGGCGCGTGAATAAGGCGCTCATTGTTGCTCGGCATGAGCTGACGACAATGCTGTCGCGGACAGGTTTTCTGGTCATGACAGCGCTTGTGCCCATCGCCATGCTCCTGCTCGTGGGCAGCATCGGAGCATATGTCTTCTTCACGTCCGGCGAGGACGACGCGCCAGAGTCGCGGACGGTTGGGTATGTCGATACTGCGGACGTCATTACCGGCTATGAGCAATTGGGGATAACGACATTTACGCCTTACGTGAATGAGACTGTTGCTCGGGCGGCGGTGGCCGCGGGTGACGTGGATACGGCCTATGTCATCCTGCCAACCTATCTGCAGACTGGCACAGTGCGTGAGATAACACAGAGCGGAGGCGGACTGGGGCTGCAGGCCGGAGGCAGCAGGTCCGCCTTTCGTGATTTTCTTCGCGCAAATCTTGTAGCGGACCTGGGGGACGATAATCGCGCAGGGCGCGTGATTGCTCCGGCGTTCTTCGTGACCGTAGAGATTGACGCCGGTGGTCAGACGACCGAAGACTCGTTCGATCCCGCAACGCTCATCTTCTTCATGGCGATGGCGTTTGCCATCATCTTTTCCATACTCGCGATAACGGGCTACCTTCTCCAGGGTTTGAACGAGGAGAAGGAAAACCGCGTGATGGAGATACTGCTCTCTACGGTCAGTCCGGACCAGCTGATGCTGGGCAAGCTGCTGGGGCTGGGCGTGGCGGGCATGATTCAAATAGGCGTGTGGATGGGTTCAGCAGTTGGCCTCCTGTTTGGGGCGTCGATCTTCGTGGACGATATTCCCGTGCTGGGGCTTCCCTCGCTGCCGCTCATCCTTGTGGCGTTTGCCTACTTCCTGCTTGGCTATGCGTTCTTCGCGGCGCTGATGGCAGCGCTGGGCGCAGTGACTACATCGCAACGGGAGTCGCAGCAGCTGACGGTCATCGTCATTCTGCCCGCCGTCGCCCCGTTCTGGTTCTCGTTTTCGATCATCGACGACGCGGGCGGGTTGCTGCCGCAGATCATGACGTACATCCCATTCACTGCGCCCACCATGTCATTGGCGCGGTTGGCACTTGATGCCATGGGGCCGCTGGAGATTGCCGCGAGCCTGATCGCACTGACGTTTTCAGTATTCGTGGCAGTGAAGCTCGCGCAGCGTCTCTTCCGAAGCTACCTGCTTGTCTACGGACACCGGCCGCCGCTTGTGCAGCTGTTGAAAACCGCGGTGACAGGACGTCTGTAGTGTGGCGCGTTATTGCCGGCCGCCGCTCCGCAGCAGGCGCTCTCCGATGATCAGGCCAAGTACCACGTAGATGGCGTCCACCAACGGAAAGTAGATGGTGTGCGACAGGGCGGCGTCGCCTGTCTCACTACTCGTGTCCAACAGCCAGAAGTACTGCCAGAAAAACAGCATCAACAGTACGACGGAGCCGTAGAAGAGGCCGTTGGCGATGGCACAGGTGTAGTTGTCGGTGTTCTGAGGGTCGAGCTGCCACCGGTAGAGGAAGGTCAGCACGACCATGAGGATGGCGCCGAGGGCCATGAAGTAGTTGAGAATCGTCCAGATTGGATAGTCGGGCGAGCCGTCGTGGATGAGCGGTGTGATCATGAACAGCAGGACTACGGCTATTGCCGTCAGCAGGAGATACGCTCCAAAGAGGCGGCTGAGTATCTGTGCCATCGTTTGCTCCTTCCTCAATCTCGCAGACCTACATTTCAGTCTTCAGCGTACTCCAATGACCGCGACAAGACTGGCCTCTATAATGGATACATCAATCGAGCAAGATGACTGTTCGTCAAAGAATATGACTTCCGAACTCTCGCGAGAGGATGACTCTGCCGGATCACCGCCTGATGTACCGGTTTCCACCGAGTACATCGAAGGCCATAAAAGCACTACGCCGAGGCGAACCACCTTGTCCGCAGGCTACATGGATACACCTGGTCGAGCAGATCTGAACACTTGCGCTGCTGAAGCTCTGTCGGAGCTCGCTGTTCGTAGGGGTGTACAATTGATGCTAATCCCCGCAGAGTTCTAATCCCCCGACAGAGTTAGTGAGCGATTGCATGCAGTCTCGACCTGAGGAGCGCCAAACCGGTTCGGCAATGGCGCCTGAGTTGATAATCCCAACTGACTACAGGGCGGGTTACGAGAAGGCCCGCCTTGTCGATAAAGAGACCGCGGACAACTATATCGCCCACACTCATATCGGCGACCCGGTCATGGACGCGGTGGTGGAAGAATTGGCGTCGCTGTCGCGGTCCCAGGCCCACCGGTTCATCAAGGCCGGTATGGATGAAAACTACGAGGAACTACGGGAAGCGCCGCGATTGTTGCGGGACTTCTTCGCTGATGCGCCGGAGCCTGACCCTGATTGGCTGGATTTCGACGCTTTTGGCCCGGGAATCCGTTCCTTTCAGAGGAATGCCGTTGCTATCCTCTCGGCTTTCGTGGCGGGCGTGCTCATAGACGGCTTCTCGACGCTCATCAGTAAGTCCTTCGTTCAGACCGGGCGCATATTCGACAACGGCGTCTGGCGGCTCAAGCAGAACAACCGGCATCAGGTGGAGATATTTCTTCCCGGCGGGCTGGAGAGGTACGGCGACGGGTGGAAACTGTCAGTCCGCATTCGGTTTGTGCATGCCCAGATTCGGCGGTTGCTTGCAGAGTCCGCGGAGTGGGAGGAGGACGCCTGGGGCGTGCCGCTAAGCGCAGCGCACCTGGGCTATTCCGTCTCCTGTTTCGCCGCTCGCGCGGTCAAACACTCGGAGTCGCTGGGAGCTCGATACACCACAGAAGAACGGGCCAGTTTCCACGATGTCTGGCGCTATTCCGGCTATCTCATGGGCATCCCTGAATCCATCCTCTTCACCAATGAGAGTGAAGCACTGCGGCTGTATCGGATGGGCTCAATTATCGAACCTCCACCTACGATGGATGCGATCGTCATGACGAATGCGTTGATCAACTCTGCTCCGCTGGTCGCGGGTATTACGGACAGGGAGGAGCGAGCGAAGCTGGTAGAGGGTGTTATCTACCCCGTTTCCCGGGCGCTCGTCGGAAACGAACTGGCCGACAAATTGAACTTTCCAAGGGGGAGACTACCCTTCCCTCTGTTCTGGTATCGGCTGAATCAGCGAATAGAGGCGCTGAAAGGGCGGTTCCTGAAGAGCGCGAGAGGCGCGAATTTTGCCACCCTTCTCGCGGCATCGGCGTACACTGACGCCGGGCTGACATATTGGCTGCCCGACCACGTGCATGCTGAACGCTCCAGCGAGTGGTAAGTGGCCGTTAGTTGAGTGAGGCGGCGACGGCCGTGGCGGCGAGATTTCCGCTGCGGACGGCGGATTCCATAGTGGCCGGCCACCCTGTCTGGGTCCAATCTCCCGCGAGGAAGAGGCCGGGTACCGCAGTCGATTGCGCCGGTCGGAGATCCTGAATTCCGGGCAAGCACCGGAAAGTTGCCTGCGGCTGCTTAACGACCCGGAAGTATGTCATAGAGCTAGTGGCGGTCTCCGGGAGCACGGCGCGAAGTTCGGCCTCAGCCATGTCCCGCAACTCGTCCTCTGTCATGCTGGCCTCACGCCATGCCGCGCTTATTGACACCAACAGGTGCGAGTTAGCATCGGCTGATTCCTGCATGAGTGAGCGGTTGAATATCCATTGAATCGGGCTGTCAACCACAGTCAGGAACGGTTCATCCATCACAGGACGGTCAAAACCGATGTGCAGCCCCACGATGGGTGCCCATTCCAGCTGCGGCGGATTGATGCTGTTTAGGGGAGTGTCGGTGTCCTCACGAGTTAGCAGCCTCTCAAGGCCGTCCCACGGCACAGCGCATATAAGTGCGTCCGCACTAATGGTTTCCTCGCCAACCCTGACTCCCGTGACGCGGCTATTCTCGATCTGCAGGTCGCTTACCCGACGCCCCATGATGAGTCGGCCGCCACGCGACTCGATGAAACGGCGCGCGCCGTCGCTGACCAGGGTTGAAAGCCCGACGCGCGAATAGCCTAGATCAGCCATACCTTTACCGGCCAACAGTGAATCCTGGAATGCCATGATGCCCATGTTGGCACTGACGGCGGCAATGGTGTCGTTGAGGATTGGCAGCGTGATGAGCTCCCAGAGAGCTGCTATTGTCCTGTCATTTTGCCCGTGTTGCAGGAGCCAGTCGCGAAAGGACATCGACTCCAACCGTTCGCGCTCGCGTTCCCTATTGGTGCGGCGGATGCTCATCATGCCGCGGATGACCCGAAACCTGTCCATCGGTCCGAGATGCCGGTAGAGCAGGAGGGAAGGGAGCACATCGAGCGGCGCAGGGAGAAACCGTGTCGAAGACAAGACGCCCCGCTTTCCGTCCCTGTCGGCCACCGTCACATGGAGCCGCTGTTGAAGCGTTGTCTGCGCGAACGCTTCGATCTTCTTGAGAAAGTCGATGTATTCAGTGCAGCAGCGGAGGAAGACATGCTGGCCGTTGTCCAACTCCATGCCCGTCCGCGGATCAATAAAAGAAAAGGCCCGACCGCCGAGGTAATTGCGGCGCTCAATCAGGGTGACGGTTATGCCGCGTTCGACGAGGGCACATGCGGCGGAGAGGCCCGCAAGCCCGCCGCCAATCACCACGCAGTGGCTACGCGCTCCATCGGGATGTAACTCTGAATCCACAGTCGTACCGCCAACCCGACTTTCTCGCGGGTTGACAGGCCAACCCGACCTTCAAAGACGTTGTAGTTCCTTGCTTCGATTCTATCGAGGACGCGGCCATAGAGTCCGCCGAGGACGGCAGGGAAGGCGCGCGTACGGACTGGCAGGAGCTTGAGCAGCCGCTTTCCGCGCTCGAAATACTCCCTGGCGCGAGCCACCTCAAACTCCATCAGGCTGCGAAACTGATCATTCACCGTGCCCGCCAGCAAGTCTTCCTCGCTGTAACCGAATTGCCGCAGGTCCTCTTGTGGGATGTAGATGCGACCTCGCTCGGCATCCTCACGCACGTCACGCAGGATATTTGTGAGCTGCATTGCGAGACCGAGGTCGATAGCGTATTCACGGGCTCGCTGATCCGTGTAGCCCATGATCTGGATGCAGATAAGGCCAACGACGGATGCTACGCGATAGCAATACGTGGCGAGGTCCTCAAAGGTCTCGTACCGGGAGATGGTGAGGTCCATCTCAACGCCGCGCGCCACCTCAATGAGATCTTCGTAGGGGATGCCATACTCCGCGGCGGCATGGGCCAGCGCCTCGAAGACGGGCCCGTCGGGGTTCCCGGCACGCGCTTCCTCCAGCAACGTATCGATGCCCTGGATCCGCCTCGTCTTTTCGTCGATGGGCAGGTCATCGTCGGACAGATCATCGCAGAGGCGGCAGTAGGCGTAGGCGGCATACATGGCGCGTCGGCGTTGGCGGGGCAGGGTGACAAACGCATAGTAGAAATTGCCCGCCGCCTCACGCGTTATTGTGCGGCAGTGTTCGTATGCCTCAAGGGGTGGGATGGTTAGCACTGACATGGTGTTCCGCTCTTAGATCTGCCTCGAGAGCTTCATCCGGAGCCATGTCTTTGCGAACAGCCACGTCTTGCGCGCCTTTGTCACCGTTGGACGCCGGGAAAGCACGTCGTAGTTCTGTTTTTCGATGGCGTCCAGGACGCGGAGGCCGCCCAGTGTGAATAACTTCACATGAAATTTGAAGATGCCGTTCAGTGTTTCGACAAGCGGCAAGCCGTCGTCAAAGAGCCGGCGTGTCCGATCCACCTGGAATGCCATGAGATTACGAAATGCAGAGGTGTACTCGCCCCGGGCAAGTTCCTCCTCCGTGTACCCGAACCGGCGCATGTCCTCCTGAGGAAGGTAAATCCGCCCCATGGCATAGTCGCGTTTGACATCCTGCCAGAAGTTGGCGAGTTGGAGGGCGGTGCAGGTGGCATCTGACAGCGCGCGGCGCTCCGGGTCGTTCAGGCCGATCAGGGTCAGATACAGCTGGCCAACGGGGTTTGCCGAATGACGGCAGTACTGCAGCACGTCTTCGTAGGTTTCATAACGCGTGTTGATTTGGTCCATCCGGTTGGCCTCGATTAGATCAAGGAACGGCTGCCGCTCTATGTCAAAGGCTGAAATGGTGTGCCGGAGGGCGAGAAACCGGGGCTCGGTCGGGGAGCCGGAATAGCACTGCTCCAACTGCGCCGCCCATTCGTCCAGCAGGGCAAGGCGGTCTCCCTCGGCCTCGTCGCCGAGGTCATCGACGCCGCGGCAGTACGTGTAGATGGCGGCGACATGGGGCAGCATGTCGTCCGGCATGAGGCGGGACGCGACGGAGAAATTCTCGTAGTGCGACCGCGCGATGGCGATGCACTCGCGGTAGGCGGACTCAAGTGAGGCGGGAACCTGGGCCGCCTCGCGCGTCCGCATTATTTCTCTCCCTGAACTCCCATGACCTGGACGACCAGGCGGCGGGGCCGAGGTCGATCCAACTCAATGAAGAAGATCCGCTGGTACATGCCGAATCTAAGTCGCTTGTCGAGGATGGGAATCGTCTCGCTGGTTCCCATGATGATCTGCTGGCAATGGGCATGACCGTTGGGGGGTTCATCGTCGTTCATGTTGACGGTGCGAATCTCGAAATCGTTGTGCAGATAGCCACCTTCGCGAGGAGCGAAATGCTCAAGGATGTGGCTGACATCTTCAAGAAGCAACGGTTCCATCTCATTGATGACGACGGCGGCCGTGCTGTGCGTGGAATAGACCACGACGGTCCCGAATTCGATACCTGTTTCTTCAACGATGTCTTGAACCCAATCAGTCACATCCACAAATTCAGGCGCCTGGCTTGACTGGATTTCGATTGTGTAGGAATAAACCTGATATTTGCCCTCACCGACAAGGCCGCCTCGCTGAGCGCCAGTTGCAGATGCTCGTGCTTCCATAGCGTTCTCCAATCTGTGGGCAAGTTGAACTGTTCTACAGTCAAGAATACAGCGGGTTGCGCGATTTTCAAAACCTTGTTCTTGAATTTGTTGGATTCTCGAACCCATAATGGCTTCGTCATCGGAGAGAGGGGTATTCCGTCATGATTGAATGGCTTGGTATCGAGCACCTCTTCGAACTTACCGGCGCTGAGGCCGTGGCGGGATTCTTCACGCCACTCGCTATCTTCGCCGCGTTCTTTGTGGCGCAGTTCATCCTGCCGGGCAGGAAAGTCCCCGGGTACGTCACGGATCCTGAGACGGGACAGCCGCGCAACTACCGACTGAACGGCATCCTCGTCTTCCTGCTGGCAGTCGCCATCTGGGCGACTGAGATCACAGGAATGCCGCGTGACTGGTTCTATCGGTCATCCCTGTACGCCATCGCCGGCGGCACGGTCTTCACATTGATCATGTCCATCGCGGCGGTCTACAGCCAGCCGAAAGGGGACATCAACAACCCGCTCCTCGCGTTGTGGGAAGGGCGGGCGCGAGAGATATCCCTCTTCGGTGAGCGCGTCGATATCAAGATGTATTTCTACGTCGTTGGCGGCACCATGTTGTCGCTCAACGCCATGTCCGGCGCGGCGTGGCACTACGACCAATTTGGGAGCGACTTCAACCCCGGCGTCTTCCTCTACGCAGCGTTCTTCACGTTCTACGTGTTCGACTACTTCATCTTCGAGCGTGTGCAGCTTTACACCTACGATCTGATCTACGAGCGCATGGGATTCAAGATGTTCTGGGGCGGCATCGTCATCTACGGGTGGGTCTTCATCCTGCCGTTGTGGGGCATGGCCGCGCACCCGCACCCCGGCTTCTCGACCTTCTGGACATACTTCTGGCTCATCGGCGCTACGGCGCTCTTCCTCTTAGGCTGGAGCATCGGCCGTGGCGCGAATCTCCAGAAATACACATTCAAGCGATGGCCGGATCGCAAGTTCCTTGGGATCATCGAACCGAAGTACATTGAGGCCGGAGATCGCAAGATACTCTACACAGGCCTCTGGGGCGTTGCCCGCCACTTCAATTACATGGGCGAGGGGTTCCTGTCCTTTGCCGTTGGTCTGTCATTCGGCCACTTCACAAACCCCTGGGCGTGGGCATACTTCGTCTTTGTTGTGTCGTTCTTCACGTGGCGTCAACGCAGCGATGAAGCACATTGCGAAGAGAAGTACGGCGCCGATAAATGGGCCGAATACAGATCCCGCGTCAAATGGCGCATCATGCCCGGAATCTACTGACGGAGCAGGGCTCGGCCGTGTGAAACCGTCTTCCGTCCACAACGTACCGGGGTGGACGCGTTCAGCGAATCCCCTCGTTAAGGAGTGTTCGCCCGTTCCTCTTTGGATGATGCCTCGCGAGCGAAGGCCGATGGGGGTGTCCACGACGTACGACTGCTGTTATTCTGATTGAGAGCGCCTCCACAAGCAGGTCACGCGGTCAATGATTCGACGCTAATCGACAAGGCCGCGAGCGCGCGCGCAGCGTGAGACCGTCTCGGTTTCTGTGAGGTGATAGATGGTCGGGCGAAGTCCTTGACATTCGTGGTATTTCGCTTGAGGATTGAAAGAGAGCGTTGGGGTGAGGTGAAAGGAATGGGTATGATGCCAGCCTTGTCTAAGTATCTGAAATCGATTGAGCCCGCACGAAGCTGGGGTGTGATTGCGGCTATCTCGGCCATAGCGATAGTCATGGTCCTCGCAGCATCTGCGTGCGAAGGAGCTGCAGGAGCTCCAGGGGCTCAAGGACCGCAGGGCGATGCCGGACCAGCAGGGGCTCAAGGACCGCAGGGTGTGGCAGGCCCGCAGGGCGAGGCAGGACCGGCAGGGCCGCAGGGCGTGGCAGGACCGCCAGGAGCGACTGGGCCTCAAGGGCCTCAGGGAGACCCGGGTGGACCTCAGGGACCACGGGGTGCGACCGGTCCGACAGGGCCGGTAGGACCGGAAGGACCGGAAGGACCGCAGGGTGAGACTGGACCTTCAGGGCCAGTCGGGCCCACAGGGCCGGCAGGACCCACCGGACCTCAGGGCGTGACCGGACCGCAGGGCCTTCAAGGACCTGCGGGACCCGCAGGCGGACCTGAAGGTCCCCAGGGAGACCCGGGACCGGCCGGATCTCAGGGACAGGTCGGGCCTCGTGGCGCACAAGGCGAGGCAGGCCCACAAGGTCCACAGGGCATACAAGGTGATCGAGGTCCACAAGGACTGCCTGGAGCAACCGGACCTGAGGGACCTGCAGGCGGGCAAGGCCCGGCAGGCCCAACCGGGCCTGAGGGACCACGGGGTCAGCAGGGCGAGCAAGGGCAAGTGGGCCCCGAAGGACCTCAGGGGCCGGAAGGACCCATAGGACCTCAGGGTTCAGAAGGTCAGCGAGGGCCGCAGGGTGAGGCAGGACAACGCGGAGCGACGGGAGCTACGGGGGCGCCAGGTCCTCATGGTCCTCAGGGCGAGCAAGGCGAGCCCGGAGTATCCGACCTGCGAATCGCAAGGTCTCAAAGCTCTTCGAACAGTGATTCCGATAAGACTGAATCCGTGCTCTGCTCGACAGTTGGCTCAGGCTTCTCTGCGATTTCCGGTGGCGCGGTCGTTGACTCCTCCGGTGATGGCGTAGCCGTAGTAGAATCCCGCCCGGTTGGAGTGGTTGGCGGAGTTCCCACAGGGTGGCAGGCAAGCGCCACAGAGATGAATGATGTCACTGGCAACTGGACACTCACCGTCTACGCAGTTTGCGCCAAGGTAGCAGGGTAAACCGGCTAGCCGACAGAAAAAACAACCGTAAAGAGGAGGATGCTTAATCGATTGATTCGATGAAGCCACCTTGAAGACTTGAAAGGGGCCGCTCCCATCAACTGGGAGCGGCCCCTTCGCTTCTGTCTTACCGCCCTCGGCATGCTCTTTCGTCTGCGACGTCTCATTTCCATGTGATGTTAGGGTTGCGATGGGAGGCGTCACGAAGAGAAGTGCAGAACCCAGGTGCATCTGACGTTGTCTGACACCTGCCTGCATGGACAATCCGTGCCAAGTGCGTTAACATCGGCAAACGTTTGCCTCCTCATTTCCGATTCGCGACACAACAACGTCAGTCTTCGGACGAGGAGCGATTGGGGGAGACGACATATCTATGACAAGCAACGGAATGCACACGAATGGCAGCCGGCCAGCCACGTTTGTTCCCGGTGGGGATGTGGTCTGCTTTGGTTTACTGACTCATTGTCTGCTACTCAGGGTAGACGAACTGCCCGAGCACAATGGCGGAGTGCCAATTTTAGACTCAATGGAATCCCTGGGCGATGATGCCGCCATCGCTGCGAGCATCTTGACTCGGTGGGACGTTCCAACGCGGCTCATCACCTCGCCGACCGGAAATGACAGCCGTGGCGAGAGGGTGCGAGAACATCTCGACGCTTGGGGCGTGAATGTCCGCCAGGACATCAAGGACGGATGGCCGACTCCGTTCGAGGTGTCGATCATAGATCCTGACGGTGGCCGAACGTATTTCCAGAGAAGAGATCCGGAATCTATGGCCGAACTAAGGCCGCCAGATTCTTCCCAGCTCAACAACGCGGGACTACTCTATGTCGATTGGTATGACGGCCCCAGCGTTGTTCATGCCGTGCGGGACGCCGTTTCTCAGGACGTGCCCGTCTATCTCAACCTGGAATCCCAATACGACGGTGAATCGTGGATCACGGACCTGATTGGAAAATCCAGCATCTGCCAGGTTTCGCTGGATGTGCCCGAAGCATCCGGTGATCCGACGGACATCGCTCGCAGCTTGATAGACCGCGGGGTGAAGTTGGCAGTCGTGACGCTGGGCGCTGACGGGTGCGTGGTTGCCCAGGGTGAGGAGGCATATCTCGTTAGGCCTCCTCAAGTGGACGTGGTGGACTGCAGTGGAGCAGGCGCAGCCTTCTCAGCCGGCATCATGTACGGGCTGTGGGCTGGCTGGTCACTGGAGAATATCGGACGATTCGCCGCCGCCTATGCCGGGCTCAAGTGCGGGATATCCGGTCTGGCGGAAGTGCCGGTCAGCGATATCCAGGAGACCGCCGCGTCCGTCGAGGCGCAACTACTGCAGCTTTGACGGTAGCGGTTCTAGTTCTTCCTCACCCAGAAGACGCAATAGCGCATCGGCTTGTGGTCGGTGAAGTACAACAGGCCACCAAGCTTGTCGCCGCCTTCATCCTCAATCAGGGAGCAGCCGGACTCGTCAAGCATGCTCAGCAGGCGATGCTCGTCATAGAGCTGGAATAGCCTCGCCACACCATCATTTCCGAACGCCGGGTCGCTCACTTCTGCGATGCCTGATCCGACCTTGAACATCAGCTGGAGGACACCTCCGGGAGCCAGGACCCGGGCAAACTCCGGAATCGTTGTTTCTTCTACGTCCTGCGGCGACAGATGCTGGATGACGGCATTGCACAGGATGAGGTCGAAGAATTCAGACTTGTATGGCAGAGGCTCTCTCAAGTCGGCGACGCCGATCTTGTCGGCAATTTCCGGGTGTTCTGCCTTCCCCAGTTTGATGTTCTCTTCGACCGCGTCAATTCCGTGTGCATCAAATCCCCATGAATGGAAGAGGGCAACATCACGGGCGCCGGCGCCGCATCCGGCGTCCAGGCTGCGTTTGCCCGGCGCCAAATTACGTGCGCGATTGAGTAGATCCATATCGCCATTCAGCCGCGGATGAGACACATCGTCGTATTTCGAATGCGAGAATTCATGAGACATTTGGGAGTATCTTTTACCATGCTCTCTGTAGAACTCTAGTGACTCAAACTGCATATAAAACCATCCCTTCAAGAGATTATCCGACCGGCCCAACGGCGTAAGGCCACCGCTAGATTTTACATTGACTTAACATTATTGTAAAATCGCTCCTCAACCTTACAGATGCGCTATTGAATACCTGTTCCGGTGGGGCCAGGTCCGGGGTGGTGGGTGAAGATAAGATGGTTTTAGTGGAACACAGCGTCCATCAATTACTTGAAATACAAGCTGCCAGTACCCCGGATGCTGAAGCTATCGTATTCAGCGATGGGCGAATGACGTATGCAGAATTGAATCGTTCGGCGGACGCGCTGGGTGCCTGGCTTCGAAGCTGCGGTGTGGGAACCGATGAGCCCGTGGGCATCTTCATGGATACGTGCTCCGAGTACATCGTGGGAGCCCTTGCAACACTAAAGGCCGGCGGGGCATTCATGCCAATGGACGTTGACTCTCCCAAGCCGCTGCTGCGGGGCATCGTGTTCGAGGCTCAGCCAAAGGTCGTGCTCACCAAGGAGCGATTCCTGCCCAAACTGGCTGAGTTCAGCGGAACCCTGATTCTCCCCATCGATAGCGACCACTCCTGGCGCGGGCACGAGAGAGAAAATCATACGGCACGCGTCGACAGCGGCGATCTGGCATTCATCCCCTATACCTCCGGTACCACCGGCGACCCCAAAGGGGTGATGCTGAGCGTGGGGGCGATGATGTCCTCCTACGATGCCAGGTACACGTACAGTTCCTACAAACTCGGTGACAGGGTCGGTTGCAACATCTTCTTCCCCTGGGAGTTTCTGCGGCCGCTGCTGAAGGGCGGGACAGTGTATGTGATTCCCGATGAAGTGATATTTGTGCCGCGGGCGCTCGCCAGGTTTATCTCAGAACACCGACTGTCCGAGATCCTCTTCACGCCGTCACTGCTGCAGAGCGTCCTGAACTCATCAGACCACGGGCATCTCCGGGAACAGATGGCGTCTTTGCGAGTCGTCTGGCTGAACGGAGAGGTGGTCCCTGCCAGCCTACTCAGGCAAGCGCGGGACGTTTTGCCGCCAGAAGCCCGCCTGTTCAATACCTACAGCATCAGTGAAACGCATGACGTCTGCACCATCGACTTAACCGAACTGTCGTTGGATGGGATGGACACGTGCCCGGTCGGCTTTCGAATGGACGGCGTCGAGCTTCGCGTGCGTCCTGAAAATAGCTCCGCTGTGGAGATGAGCGGTGTAGGGGAGCTTCTCATCGGCGGCAAGGGTGTGGCACGCGGCTACCTCAAGAGGCCTGACCTGGACGCCGAGAGATTCATCACGCTGGATGGAGAACTCTACTACGCAACCGGTGATCTTGCAGAAGTTGCTCCCGACGGAATGACCACGATCGTGGGTCGGACCGATTCCATGGTCAAGATCAGAGGATACACCGTGTATCTCGGCGCGATTGAAGAGATGTTGCGCAGACACTGTGACGCCGCGGATGCGGCCGTTGTCGTTGAGACCCTGGACGAGACCAGCAAGCGGTTGGTTGCCTATGTTGTTCGCGGCCCGAATGCCGCCTGGAAGCTGGACGCCCGGAGCGGCGCGAGCAGGGACTTGCGAAACGTGCTGGAACGATACCTGCCTCTTAACTCCGTCCCATCTCATTTCATTGAGATGGACGCGCTGCCGATCAATCAACAGACCGGCAAGCTGCAGCGAAAGGCTTTGCCCTCGCTGCGCAATGGGGCATCGCCGGGCAAGAGGCGAACAAGACTGACCGAGCATTCCACGGCGGCAGAGAGACTGGCGGTCTTGCGCGAGCTGTGGGCTGACACGCTGGAGCTCAACCTCGACGATCTGGAGGACGACTGGAACTTCTTCGATCTTGGCGGCCACTCGCTGGCGGGCATGGCTCTCACAATCGCCATCGAGGAGACGTTCGGGACTGAACTGAGCGGGGTCGAGGTATACGAGTATCCCACCATAGGCCAACTTGCGAGATATCTGGAGAATGACGGGGCAGGGGGCGAAGCATCCGGCGCCACTCTGGCTCAAGACGCGCAGCTCGACCCGGAGATTGCGCCGCGCGGCGAGGCTCAGGTGACGCGATTGAGCGAGGCATCCTCCATCTTTGTCACCGGAACAACCGGATTCCTTGGCGCATTCCTTCTGGATCAGCTGGTGCAGTCCACGGGGCCGGATACCACGTTCTACTGCCTCGCACGCGATGGCGATGCCGTGGACGGTGCGTCGTCCAATCGGGTACTGGACGCACAGAAATTCTACGGTTTGCCCAGCCAGTCGGAGGCTGATCGGATTGTCACAGTCTCGGGAGACCTCACTCAGCCCCTGATGGGACTGGGCGGCGACAAGTATGACGAGTTGACGCAGGAGATTGACCTGGTATTCCACTGCGCCGCCTCCGTCAACTACGTCTACCCGTACTCAGCCTCCAAGCCCCACACCGTCGGCGGCACGACGGAGATACTCAAATTCGCTAGCGCCGGCAGGACAAAGGCAGTGCAGTACATCTCATCCAGCGGCGTCTTTCCTGGCGGCGACACTACTCCGTACCTGGAGAACAAGGAGATTGACGGCTGGGTGGATCGGATGGAGGGGGGCTATAACCAGTCCAAGTGGGTCGCGGAGCGGCTGGTCTGGCATGCCGTATCGCGAGGACTGCCGGTCTGCCTTTATCGTCCCGGCAACATCGGCCATCACAGCCAGACGGGCACCGCCAACCCGAATGACTACCTCGCGATCATCCTCAAGGCCTGCGCCCGGCTGGGCAGCGCCCCGGAAGCTCCGGACTGGTACTTCGAAATGACCCCCGTAGACTTCCTGGTTTCTGCAATCAGCAAGATCGCCGATGATCCAGGTCATCTGGGCAGAGTTTATAACGTGATCCAGCAGGACCCAACTCCGGCAGACCAGGTCTTTAACCTCATGCTGCGCAACGGCCACATCACTGAACGTGTTTCGTTGACGGAGTGGAAGTCGAGACTGCAGGCGAAAGCCGACCATGACGATGACCTGGAGTTGAAGATGCTTGTCCGTTCGCTTGATTCGGTAGAACCGTACCTGACGGATACAAGCGTCTACGACATCAGCAGATTCAACGAGGCGCTGTCAGGAATCGGCCTTACGATGCCAAACGTCGGCGCCGACTACGTGACCATGTTCCTGGAGAGGTAGTCGCCTAGGACGCAGCTTCCTCGCCTACGAATTCCTGCCGGCCCTGGATGATCCCTACGCCAATGGCCGCGATGCAGAATGAGCCGAAGAACAGCACGATAATGCTCGCAATGGAGACCCCGTGCAGGTCTATGGCCGGAACGTGCTCTGCAATCATCAGGACGGCGAAACTAAGCAGGCCTGTGAGCGCCAACCCCAATGATGCGAGCTTGAAGATGTTGGTGCCCTTGGAACGGCGTGCCAAAGCGTATCCGAATATGGTTGAGCCGATTGATGTGACGTACAGGAACGCAAAGTGAGTGCCCGCAGCCGCCGCAAAGAGCGTGGTCGCCATTGCCTGTTCTTCGGCGGGAGCGCTTCCGACACCGTGCTCAAGCACGTGGATCAGGACATGCCGGAGGCTCAACTCAAGGATGAGCAGAGCGTACCCAACCAGGAAGATATTCAGCGCAAAGCGGGACACAATGTCCATCGCTGAACCGCCGCTGAAAGCCCGGTGCAAGCTATGCAAACCGAACCAATAAAGCACGACGCTGACGACAAATAAAGAGGTCACGATCTGGGCCAATACGGCGTTGTCGGCCAGGGCTCCAACCGCATCTTCAAAGCTGGAAGAATCCACAGGATCAATCAACAGCCCGCCCGGGGTGAATATCCCCGCAACGAAACCAATTGCCACAGCAACAATGAGTGCCCAACCGGCCGTCGAGTTCGCAGTCATATCGCCCCCTCCGTATGTGTTTATTTCAGATGGTAGTCCAAGTAGCAAAGCTCGCGCAAAGACCGGACTTGTCCGAGAGCGCGTTTGTGTTGAGTGTGGGGGTGGAAGAAGGGGATCTCACATAGACGTGTGGTGGAGCCATGGGGAATGCTGAAGAACGGAAGAGCCTGGTGGGCGGCGAGGGGCTCGAACCCCCGGCCTTCTGCGTGTAAAGCAGACGCTCTAACCAGCTGAGCTAGCCGCCCACGGGGTGGCAAAGTGGCGCGCTTGGCGGGACTCGAACCCACGGCCTCAGCCTCCGCAGGGCTGCGCTCTATCCAGACTGAGCTACAAGCGCGTGTCACTCACGGCCGATTTCGGCCTCAGTTCGTCCAGCCTGTCGTGGTGCCGAGGGAGAGATTTGAACTCTCACGCCCGCTAGGGGCACTGCGCCCTGAACGCAGCGCGTCTGCCGTTCCGCCACCTCGGCACGAAGTTGCCGACTAGACTGTCCGTAGTGCGATATCCATTATGGCACGGCGCGCCGCCACATGGGGAATGAGACCCTCAATCTGAGGCCAGACCGGAACGCTATCCGGCTGCTACTGGAACAGCGAAGCCAGCCGCTCCAGCCCAGCCTGCGGGTCCGCCCCAACTCTTACGCGCAGGAGGCGTCGTCCACGTTGGATCAGCGCGCCGGCATCGCCCGCCGCCTGTGCGGTTAGCAATTGTCCAAATGTGTAGTCGGTTTCAGGCACGGCGACGTCGTTCTCCGCCGCGTCATCCACGATCTGCAGGAAGAGGCCGTTGTTCGCGCCGCCCTTGTGGAGTTGTCCGGTGGAATGGAGGAATCGCGGACCGTAGCCACCGGTTGTGGCCACCTTTGCACTCCGACCAAGCACTGACCGCAGTTGGCCAATCGACTCCCAAACGCCATCGCTTGGGGCAAGGTAGGCATGAATGCCGATGTAGTCGCCGGACGCCGCCGATAACAGCCACTCTGCCGCTATAGGTTCCAGGTCGGCGTCGTCAATGGAGATGATGCGCCCTGCGTTTGCGGATGAGCCTCCGCCTGCCATTGCCTCACGAGCAAGGTCCTTGGCAAGCTGGACGTCCGGTTGGTCGAACGGGTTGATGCCGAGCACGGCTCCGGCGGCGGCAGTGGCGATCTCCCACCGCATCATGAGTCTGCTGATCTCGTGCGTGTTCTCGATGATTTGATCCACGTGCGCCCACTCTGGCACCAGCGCACGCACAGCTTCCCGCTTCTCCTGTTCCGGCTCGGTGTGCAGGCCGATGTAGACCATCACTCGATCGTGGCCATAGTCCGGGTAGTCCCAGACGGGTTCCTGATCGATGGGAACAATGCCAACGTCGAGCTTGCCGGTGCTCTCCGCAATCAGTTGCTCAATCCACGTTGGCAGGCTGCGCAGGCTCGGGGATGTTACAAAGGTCAACTTGTCACGCCCCGCCAGGGCGCATTCTCCGATTGTCGCGCCCAGCCTCAGCGCTTGCTCCAGTTCCTTGTCTGATGCGTCACGCGCCGACTGAACTGTCGCGAGCAAACTGCCGATATCGACGCCGATGAGGGCAGCGGGAACGAGCCCGAACTCACAGAGGGCGGAGTAGCGGCCTCCAACGTCTGTCGGCGCTGAGAACACACGACGGAATCCGCGCTCGCCTGCCAATCGCTCCAGCGGCGTGCCGGGGTCGGTGACGGCAACAAAGTGGGGTCCGGGATCAGCGCCCATCTCAGTCAGCTTTGCCCAGAAGTAGTAGAAGAAGGAGAGCATCTCGGTCGTGGTGCCCGACTTGCTGGACACGACGAAAATGGTTCGTGAAATATCAAGCGAATCCGCGAGGGCGGTTACGGCGGCGGGATGGGTGCTGTCGAGCACACTCAGGCGGGGATGTCCCTCTGCGTTGCCAAATGTGGTCTGGAAGACTTCGGGCGCGAGGCTTGAGCCGCCCATGCCAAGAACGACAACGTCGGTGAATCCTTCGCTCGCAACGTCGCGACCAAATTGCGTCAAGTCCGCGACCTTGGGCGCCATCGTTGTGGGCAGGTCGAGCCAGCCGAGCCGATTCTCAATTTCGGGTGTGCCGCGCGGCGCCCAGAGCGTTGGGTCGCGCTCCAGCAATCTTTGGAGGAACTCGTCCGCTTCCCACTGTCGCAGCCGCGCCTCGATGCGTTCGGGAATTCCTGCTTCGTTCGTCATTGTTCCCTCATAACACGTATGGGTCTAGTGGGTGTCAAAGATCTCCTGGTAGCGTCCGATCTCGGCCAGCAGCCGCGCACGCTCCTGCGGTGTGGGGTTGTCCGCATCCGCGAACGGAGTCAACGACCCCAGTGTCCGAATCGCCAGGGTCAGCAGAAGCCGGGCCTTGACCGCCGAAAGGTTATCTCCCGTGATGAACGTGTCCTGCGTCGTCTCCTTGGGAATGCGCCCGCGCAGCCCGCGGCTGGTCAGTACGACAGGAATGCCGTGTTTTCGGACGGCTTCTTCGAGCGCAGGGCGCTGGAATCGATGTGGGACGCCGCTGTATGCGAAGCCCTCAACCACGATGCCGTGGCCGGGATGAGACGCGTCCGCCCCGCGTTCAGAAACCGCACGGTCTACCAGCGCCCGTACCTGCGTGTCGTCGGCGCCTGCGTATGTCTTGACGATGTCCACCGTTGGAAGGGCCAAGGGCAGGGGGTCATCGCTTAGTACCAGCGACTCCGCAGTGTGCAGCCGCGTCGGCGCGAAGTAGAACGAGACCTGGTCGGCCTCGATTGAGCCGATGGCAGATGCTGAGCCGCCGAGCGACGCGAAACCGCCGGGCCTTTGGTTCGTCTTGGTCACTTCTCTGGCAGGAAAGATTTGCTCATCAAGGATGACCAGCACGCCCTTGCCGACGGCCTCCGGTGATGCTGCAACCCGCACGGCGTCCCACAGATTCCAGTCGCCGTCATTGCCGATGCTGCCGTGTCTGCGCTGAGAGGCCGCCACGACAACCGGCTTATGAGAGTTCACGGTGTAGTTAAGGAAAGCGGCGGTTTCCTCTGTCGTGAAGGTTCCGTGTGTGACGATGCAGGCGTCCACATCCGGCTGCGCAAGCGCCTCGTTGACCGTGTTAGCGATGAGGACGAGTTCTCGCATTGAGAACGTTTCGCCTCCGCGACGCAACTCGCCGCCGGTGTCCGGATCAATGACCATCTCCACCCGCAGATCTGCGACGTCAGACAGCAGCCCGTTGCGGCCGTTCGTGTCGACGCTGAAACGGTCGATCTCCTCGATCACCCGCTTGGCGGCGAGATGGAATTGAGAATACGTTTGTGGCGGCTCATGCCCAGGCTCCATGTAGGGCAGGAGATAGAGGCCGTCCTCGGGCGTCAGAGTGACCTCGTGGAACTCATCGCCGCCGTCGTCCACGGGGTTGCCGTCCCGATCTTCACGGCGAATCCGCACCGTGACGGGTTCATGGAGGCGCTGGGCACGCAGCACGTTGAGAGGCCCGCCCGTCTTGCTTGACGTGACGAACGGCAGGCCGTTCTGGATTGTACCGCCCGTCGGGACGATGGCGATTGTCGGCTTGTCTGCCATCATCGTGTTATCCGCCCTCGATCCCGAACAGCCGCGCCGCGTTGCCGCCGAGAATGGCAGCACGATCGTCCTCGGGCAGATCAAGCTCGGTCACGTCGGCCTTCATCGGTGGAATCGTCGTATAGGGGTAGTCCGTCCCGAACATGATCATGTCGTTGCCCATCAGCTCGCGGGCGAACATTATCGCCGGCCTGAGTCGCGAAACGGTGTCAATGTGGACGCGCTTGAAATATTCCCAGGGGCCCTTGTCGTTCTCGCCCCAGTGACCGGCGCGCGGACCGCCCGTGCGATTCAGTCGCCCCATCAGGAAGGGCAGGGTGCTGCCGAGGTGGCAAAGGACGAACTCCAGGTTCGGGTACTTTTCCATGACGCCGCTGAGGATGATGCGCATCATGGCGGCGGATGAATCGAACAGGAATCCCATATTGACGGCCATCGTCCAACCCTCAAGATGCTTTGCCATCACTGGCCAGCTTGGGTGGATCATCATCACGACGCCCAGCTCCTCCGCCCGCTCATAGATCGGCCACAAGTCCGGCTCATGCAGCTGCTTGCCCGCCACGTTGGAGGTCAGCATCATGCTGCGAAGGCCAAGGTCATTGACAGCGCGATCCAGCTCTTTCACAGCCGCGTCGGGGTTCAACAGCGGCAGCGTGCCCATTCCCAGGAAACGATCAGGGTTGTCCTTCTGGATCTTCGCGATGCCCTCATTCGCGGCGGCGGCAAGCTCTACATTCAGTACGGGGTCGTCAGCAACCTCGCCCGCGGGAACGATGCAACTCATCACGTGCATGTCCACGCCTGCTTCATCCATGTCGTTGACGCGCGTCTCCAGCCTGAACATGCCGGCGGGCATCGTATAGGAGTCCATGTCGCTGACGTGGAAGATGATGTCGTCGCCACTGCGTTCCATATATGGAAACGTGCTGCGATTCAGCAGCAGGTCAATGTACTCGGGAACGGCGAAATGATTGTGTGTATCGATGTGCATAAGCGGAAACTCCAGACTCCCCCAATTGCGGCCGGTTGATCCGTCGTTATTGTAGCGCCCACGCTGAACGGGCGCGGGTTGGCGAATCTAGTACCATTAAGGACGCGCGGATAGCGCGATCCGGATGAGCAGCGCGGAAAGGAGACCCGCACGTGGCGACTTTGAGCCGGTCGATTGGCCTGTCGCGTGAGCAGCGCATTACGGAGCTTGGGCGTGATCTGCTCAGCGCTGCCTACCTGCGCGGCAGCTTTGTTCTCCGCTCCGGCCGCACCAGCAATTATTATTTCGACAAGTACCTCTTTGAGACCAAGCCCAGCATCCTGCGCCGCCTGGCTGCGTTCATGGCGGAGCTTGTACCTCCTGGGACAGATCGCATCGCGGGGCCGGAGCTTGGCGCTGTGGCCCTCGCAACAGCCCTTTCCCTTGAGATGGGCCTGCCGTTCGTCATCGTCAAGAAGGAGCAGAAGTCATACGCCACGGGCAACGTTGTGGAGGGGGAACTCTTCGCGGGCGAGCGGGTTCTTCTTGTGGAGGATGTTGTAACGACGGGCAGCCAGGCCATCGAGGCGGGCATCGCCCTGCGCGCCGCCGGTGCCACGGTTTCCGATGTCCTTGTTGTCATCGATCGCGAAGAGGGGGCGCAGCAGATGCTCGCCGCCGCAGGCTACCAACTCCGCGCGCTGTTCAGGCGGCGCGACCTCGGTATCTAGGTTCCGCGCCCGGCGCGCTACAGTAGTGCAATGAACGAATCGCATATTGTCGACCTTTTGAAGTCCACGGGCTGCCTTGTTGAGGGGCAGGTTGAGGGCACTGACGAGCAAGGCGGCTGGGTTGCCGGCGCGATGGAGCCGCTTGCGAATCCCACAGCCGTCTCTGAACTGGCCGGATGCCTCTCTGAGGCACTGCCGTCCCCTGCGCCGGATCTCATCGCAGCGTGGCCGGGACTGGATAACATCGTGCTTGCGTTTGCGGTCGGCGTGCAGATGGACAAACCCGTTGTACTTCTGTCAGATGCAGAAGGACTTGTGACGGCGTCCGGCAACGTTGAGGCGAATGAGCGAGTCGCTCTCGTTGGGGTGACACTGAGCGAGCGCGACGCCAATCTCGCGCGCGCATTTGTCGAAAACAAGGGCGGCAAGCTGGCCGTCTCAGCTTCACTGGTTGGGGTGGGGCAGGTGGCAGAGGAACTATCTCTTGTGACGGTTGAGGTGGGGGTTGATGGCAACGACTGAGCAGGAAGTCGCGGCTGCGACAGCGGACGCGGCGGAGGAATCCGAGGCTGTAGTCGCCGAAATGCGCGCCGATCCCGGCCGCATTGCCGCCGACTTCGAACTCCTCTCCGCCATAGGCGGTGAACCGGGGGGCGGCGTGTCGCGCATTCCGTTCTCTCGTGAGGAGCGTGACGCGCATGACCTTGTTGCAGGCTGGATGCGTGATCTCGGTCTGACCGTCCGCACCGACAGCTTCGGCAACACCTTTGGAACCCTTCCTGGAACCGAACCCACACGTCCGGCAATCGGCTTCGGCTCGCATCTTGATTCAGTCCCGCACGGTGGACGATTCGACGGCGCGGTCGGGGTGCTTGGCGCACTGGAAGTGATTCGCTTGTTCAACGAGACGGGCGTACAGACGGCCCATCCACTCATGGTGGTTGCGTTTGCATCAGAAGAGGGCGCGCGATTCGGCGAGCCGTGCCTTGGCAGCAAGGCGGTCGCGGGTGTGCTGCAAGAGGCCGACCTTGAGCGGCTGCGTGACGCGAACGGCACCACGCTCGCGCAGGCTATGCGCGCCTTAAGTTTTGATCCATACGCTATGCCGCAGGCTCGTTGGGCGCCCAATACTCTGGCCGCATTTCTTGAGCTTCATATCGAGCAGTCGCGGTCGCTGGATGAGGAGGATGAGCGAATCGGCCTGGTGGACGCCATTGCCGGCAACACGCGAATACGCATCGCGATTCGCGGGCGGCAGGATCACTCCGGCGGGACGCCGATGTCGCAACGGCAGGACGCGCTGGTTGCCGCCGCGGAGGTCATCGTTGCAGCTGAATCTATCGCCAACGAGCCTCGCCGCCGCGCTACCGTTGCCACGGTCGGACGGCTACATGTATTTCCGAACAGCATCACGACCATCCCTGGCGAAGTGGAATTCTATCTTGACGTGCGCGACGTGGACAGCGATCGGCAGCGCCTGACGACTCAGGACATCGTTACACGGGCGGAGGAAACTGCCGCCCGGCGTGGCTTGCGCTGCGACTGGGAAGTAGTCTCCGATACGTCGCCCGTCGTGCTGCCCAAGTGGCTGCGCGATCTGACAACCGCTGCCGCCGAGCGCCTTGACGTTCCGCACCGCGTCACCACAAGCGGGGCGGGGCACGACGCCGGCATCCTCTCCCGCGGCATCCCTGCCGCCATGCTCTTCGTGCCGAGCCGCGACGGCCTCAGCCACTGCCCCGAGGAGTGGACGAGCATGGAGGACATCGCCATCGGCGCGCAGGCGCTCGCGGAGAGTATCCGTGACATCGACACATTCCTGACGAAAGAGGTTGCCGAATGACATCCGAGCTTCTAGACGCCAACGGGACGATTCCCGTCTTCGCGGGCACGCATGTCCCGCAACTGCGCCTGCCGTCCAGCGTGCGGCTTGAGGTGATGCAGACGAACGGCCATCAAGCGCCCGCCGCAACGTTCGTCGAAACGGAGATCATTTCCAACGAGGAGATTGCGCCGGAGCACTATCTGATGCGCGTTCGCTCCGAGGCACTGGCGAACGGCGAGCCGGGTCAGTTCGGCGTTATCCGCCCCGGTTCTGCAACAGATGTCCACCCCATCCTGCCGCGCCCCATGGCGGTCTATCAGTATGACAAGGCTGCGGGCACTGCCGATTTCGTCTACCGCGTGGTGGGATATGGAACGGCCGCCATGGCACAGCGCAGGGCGGGGGACATCGTGGAGATTGTCGGCCCCGTCGGGCGTCCGTTCCCCATTTCCGATACGACCAACGGCATCCTTATTGTTGGCCGCGGCATTGGCGTGTGCTCGCTGACGACGCTTATCGACGAGGCGAACCGCCGCAACATTGAGATCTATGCTGTGTTCAGCGCGCGAAACAAGGATGTTGTGCTCGGCAGAGACATGATCAAGAAGGCTCGTGGGCACGCACTCTATGTCGACGATTCTGATGGGAGCAGCGACGTTAGTAACGTGGAGCCGTGGATCAGCGAGATCATAGAATCCGGGCGCGCGCAGCAGGCCTATGTCTGCGGCTCCAACCGCCTGATTGAGCTGACAACCCGGCTCGCTGCGCCCGCGGACGTTGAGACATACGTCTCCCTCGAGGCCCACATGGCCTGCGGCCTGGGCTACTGCCATTCCTGTGCAACGGGCGCGTTTGGGGAGTCGGCTGAGTCACCGCTGGTATGCCGCGACGGCCCCGTCTTTCGCTGTCACCCGGCAGGGGTTACTGTATAGGCGATGGCCGTACAGGACACTGAGACTGACAGCAGGCTAGGGGTTGACCTCGGCGTCGGGCTGACCCTCAAGAACCCGGTCATGCCCGCATCCGGCTGTTTCGGGCCGGAGATGGGAACTCTTTTCGACCTTGGCCAACTCGGCGCGCTCGTGCCCAAGACGATTTTCTACGGTGAGCGAGCGGGCAATCCCGCCCCCCGCACCGCAGAATCCCCCGCCGGAATGCTCAACTCCATCGGCATACCGTCGCGCGGCGTCGAGCATTTTCTGACTGAGCTCCTGCCCGAGTACACGAAGTATGATTCCCCCGTCATTGTCAGCATCGGCGGGTTGGGTATCGAGGAATATGACCGCCTTGCTGAGCGACTGAACGGTGAGCCGGGCGTGGCGGGTCTTGAGGTCAATATCTCCTGTCCAAACCTTGAGGCTGGCGGCATGGAGATTGGCGCGAGCCCGGCCAATGTTGAACGTGTTGTGCGGGGCGTTTCGGACAAATTCGAGGGTCCTGTCATCGCCAAACTGACGCCGAACATCACCAACATCGCGGACATTGCGAGGGCATCAGAGCAGGGCGGCGCGACGGCCATCTCCGCGATCAATACGCTTTCTGGCATGGTCATCGACGTGGACAATCAACGCACGGTCACCGGCACGATGACGGGGGGCGTCTCCGGCCCCGCAATTCGTCCCATCGCGGTGCGCATGGTCTGGCAGGTCTGCAGCGCCGTGTCGTTGCCGGTTGTCGGGATCGGCGGCATTACGTCCGCGAAAGACGCCCTGGAGTTCATCCTGGCCGGCGCGACGGCCGTCGCCGTCGGCACCGCAAATTTCACACGCCCCACGACTATGCTGGACGTCATTGAGGGATTGAAGACGTATGTGGAAACACACCACCTGAGCAGCATCGATGATGTGCGCGGGCAGCTTGAAGAAGGAATGCGCGTGGCCATTGAGCCGCCGCGTCCGGCCACCCCCGTCGCGGGGCCTGGCAGGTAACATCAATCTATGAATATCACTGGCAGTCACACCGTCCCCGCGTCGCGCGAGCGTGTATGGGAGCTTCTGCATGATCCCGATGCCCTGCAGCGGATGGTTCCGGGATGCCAAACCCTCGACGCGGAGACGCCCACCAAGTTTTCCGCGACATTGTCCGTTGGGGTCGGGCCAATCCGTGGCCGGTTCAGTGGGGCAGTTGAAATCGAGGACATAGCAGTGCCGGAGTCGTACAAGATGACCCTGAACGGACAGGGGCCGACGGGGTTTGTGACCGGCGCGGGGATGATCAACCTGAGCGAGGACGGCGAGGGAACGCTCGTGGAGGTTGAGGCGGACGCGCAGGTCGGGGGGACCCTGGCGCAGATCGGTTCACGCATGGTACAGACCGCCGTGCGGATGCTGATGGGGCAGTTCTTTGACGCGCTATCGCGAGAGGCTGGCGTTTAGTCGGAATCCTGGCGAAGTACTCTGTTGACGATGTCAGCTGCCTCGACGCTTCCCGAACTTGCAGCATCAAGCATGGCGTCCGTGGCAAGTTGGACAGCCTCTTGCTCACTCAGGCTCAATTCTGATGCCACTTCACGCGCCGCTTCGACCGCCAATTCAGCAACAATCCCGGCATCGCTGCCCGCCTCTATAGCGCCCTCCACGATTCCATAGGCTGCTCCTCGCAGGGCATCATCGGGAGTGATGCGATTTCCAATGGCGGCCCTAATGCTGCCGAGTACGGAAGCCTTGGCCACGTTCCCAAATCGGCTGGCGGTCTGGCTGCCCGCGTGCATTGCACCGCGTGTTGCCTGGCGCGTCAGTTCAAGCCCAACTGCGCGAGCATCATCCACGTTCGCAATACTTGATTCCAGCGCTCCGCCAACCCTTTCGGCCACGCCGCCGGCAATCGTTCTTCCCCGCGCCACAGATTCCACTGCAGCCTGTGTTGAGGCGGCAACCTGGTATGCGGTGACACCAAGTGCGACATCAATCCCCGGAACGCGCTTCAAGTATCCGTAGGAAATCGCTGATGCCGTGCCCACACCCGGGACGGATGAGACGACGCGCATTGTTGGGCTGAAACGGGACGTGAGCTCGGTCAGGGCTTCATCCCGTGAACGCTCCCCCTCTTCTCTCATAGCAACCAGAAGATTTAGGGCAAGCAGGCCGATGACGAACGAAATGATAAAGAGAAAGTCGAAACCGGCGATTGTTGGAGCGGCCCAGGAAAAGGCCTCAGCCGGGCCAATCCAATTCATCTCCAGCTGCAGGGACCTTGCGATAAAGAAGTCGGATAATAGTCCGCCTATCACTGCGCCGACACCCACACCAAGATTGGTGACAATACCTGCGACTCCAATGAAGGCGGTTGCCTTTTCCTCCGGCGCAAGCTTGACGCTTAACGCCCCAACGGTAAGTGTTACGCCCGCTGCTGCCACGCCCGCAAAGAAGTGAAGCAAGATGATCAGTCCGAGCGTATAGTCGATCTGCTGAGAGAATGCCGTAAACGCCCAGCCCAATATGATCAACAGGTATAGGGATGCGGACAAGGACAGGACAGCCTTGAGGCCCACACGATCCGCCATCGGTCCCCAGACGCGGAGAAACAGCACGCCTGACAACTGGCTTAGCACACCAAGTCCGACAACGAGGGGCAACGGCATCTCAAGTTGCGCGAGCATATAGACAGCAAAGAAGGGGATCGCAAGATTCGACGCGAAACTCCACGTGAACAGGAACTTGAGCAGCTGTTGAAAATTCTTGTCTTTCAGTGGCTCCAAGAGTATTGATAATGACGATGTCTCGGATCGTATCGCAGCCGGCATGAGCGGCTCGCTTGCCCTGAGAGCGAAGGCCGAACCGATTAGACCGAACGTCAACGACCCTGCAACGAGAAGAATGGAGTAGGCGTAAATCGCGTCGTTTGGCTCAGACTGGCCTTCCCACCAGTCAACGAAGAAACTGGCGCTCAATCCGACAACTGCCACAACGATGGTGATAATTGCAAGCCGCCGGCCGTAGTAGCGTCCGAGGAGATCACGAGGCACAAGGTCTCGCATCCAGCTTGCCCATGCAGTGTTCCACATCGAGGCAAGGATGCCCCGAAGCCCAAGGAGAATAATGACAGCGAAGATGGCCGTCGAGCCGGGGGTCTCCATAAGGAATGGAACCGCCGCAATCGGAATCCAAAGCAGTTGAGCGGCAATGATAAATGGAACCCCGAGGGCCTTCCTTGCGCGGAACTTCTCGACGGCAAGAATCGACGGAAGTTGTGCAACTTGTGTGATAAATGGAAGAGCCGCAAGTATCCCGACTTGTAGATTGTTCGCGCCAAGAGCCAATGCGAATGCGGCCATGAGGCCGCCGCTGCCCAGACTGAACATGGCTCCCGAGGCAGCGCCCTCCCAGACCATGAGCCGCAAACTGCTCTGCAGCTGACGTTCATTCAATGTGGGGCTGGGACTAATCGAGAATGGCATTGTCAAATGATACGGACATTGGCATACGCGCTGCTTCCAACAGGTTGTGGGGGACAGATGCGCTCTGATAATGTCGCCAAGGGCACGCTTTTGGGGCCGTCGACGTAGCGATGGGGCGCAGATCGCGTCAATTAAAGCAGGAGCCGCGGTTGACCCTTTGCCCCACGTGGGAATAGCATCGCCTCAGGGCACTAGAGAGCAACGGGGGCGGGTGCGACTATGGCTGATTCGATTCCTGTAACACTGACCATCAACGACACGGAATACAACATAGACGTTGAGCCGCGCTTACTGCTGGTTCACGCCATCCGTGACGTCATCGGCCTGACCGGCACGCACGTTGGCTGTGATACGTCCCAGTGTGGCTCGTGCACCGTTCTGCTGAATGGGGAAGCGGTCAAGTCATGCTCGATGCTCGCCGCGCAGGCGGACGGGCAGGAGATTGAGACCGTGGAAGGCCTCGCCGCAGCCGATGGCACATTGCATCCCATTCAACAGGCGTTTGCGGAGAAGCACGGACTCCAATGCGGTTTCTGCACGCCCGGCATGTTGATGCTCTCCAAGGCGCTTCTCAACGAGAACCCGAATCCGTCGAAGGACGAGATTAAGCACGCGTTGGCCGGGAACATGTGCCGGTGCACCGGTTATCAGAACATCGTCCTGGCTATCGAATTCGCGGCGGGTCAACTTTCCCGGTGAGGTGACCGCCATGACCACGAGCAGCCCGCCTCGCCAGATCGGCCAATCGCCCCGTCGCAAGGAGGATGACCGCTTGCTGCGAGGGCAGGGCGCGTTCTCCGACGACATCAACATCCCCGGGACCGTGTGGGCGCACTTCGTCCGCAGCCCGCACGCCCACGCCCGTATTCTCAACATCGACTCTTCGGCCGCAACGGCTCATCCGGGAGTGCTACGCATTCTCACGGGAGCGGATATTCACCCTCCCTATCACCCCATTCCGCCGGTTCTTGCCGTGCGGGACGCGGAGAATCGCGACAATGAGGCCGGCGCGCCCGCGTTCACTCTCATCGCCAGGGACAAGGCCAAGTACGCCGGGGAAATCGTCGCCATCGTAGTCGCGGAGACTCGAGAGGCGGCACGTGACGCTGCTGATCTGCTGATGGTCAGGTACGAGCCGCTTCCGGTGGCAAATTCGCCGGAGCAGGCGATGGAGCCCGGCGCGCCGAGAGTACATGACGAACGCTCCAATGAGCAGGTTCGATGGCTCAAGAGCACGGAGAACGTATCCAGCACCTTTGAGGACTCGGAGATCATCCTGCGGCATGATTTCGTGAACCAGCGAATTCACGCCGTCCCCATGGAGCCCCGCGCCGGCATCGCCCACTGGGACCCCGCCACACAATTCCTCACAATCTGGGCATCTATCCAGGGCGCACATGAACTGCGAACGCAGATGGCAGAGGTGCTTGGCATTTCTCCTGATCAGATCCGCTCCGTCGCGCCGGATGTCGGAGGAGGATTCGGCGCGAAACACGGAGGAGAGGTAGAGTATTTTCTGCTGGCCATCGCGTCGATGGAACTCGGACTACCTGTCAAGTGGGCTGCTTCGCGCACGGAAGAGTTTCTTTCGCTCAGCCACGCGCGCGGAAAGACCTCGGAATTTGAGGTAGCCGCCGATCGTGACGGCCGAGTCAAGGCGCTGCGACTCCGGCACACCACGGACCTGGGCGCGTTTCCCAAAGGCGCAACGCCAATCGTCGCGCAAACGTCCGCCATCATCGCTACCGGCGTCTACGGCATTCGAGAGGCCTCGTTTGAAGTCCATTCCGTCTATACGAACCACACACCGGAGGGCGCGTACCGCGGGTACGGTCGACCCGAAGGCATCTACCTGATTGAACGCGTCATGGACATGCTAGCGCGTGACCTGGATATCGACCCTGCGGAAATCCGCAGGCGCAACATGATCCAGCCGGAGGAGTTCCCGTACTATCGCACGCCCGGCGGGGATATCTACGACAGCGGGAATTACCCCGAGGCTCTGGAACGCGCCCTTGAGGTGAGTGACTACGAGGGATTGCGGGCAAGGCAACGCGAGATGCGTGCGGACGGGAAGTACCTGGGGATCGGACTCGCGTCATGGGTCAAGACCGGCGGGTTTGGACCGTCGTCGCTGGACCCCTCCTCGTCTATGCCGGAGTGGGCGCGCGTGAAAGTCTCTCCCGCCGGAGCAGTAACCATCTACACCGGTTCGTCACCGCACGGGCAGGGCAACTACACGACCTACGCGCAGGTGGCGGCGGACACTCTTCACGTCCCGATAGACGATATCTCAGTGACTCACGGTGATACGGCAACGGTCACGTATGGCATGGGCACGTTTGCCAGCCGCAACATGGTCGTGGGCGGAATGGCGGTGCTCCAGGCCTCCCAGAAGATTCTCGACAAGATGACCCGATTCGCTGCTCACGCTCTTGGCAGTGACCCGGACGGCGTGGAATTCACGGACGGCGTGTTTGCCGCCAACGGCTCGTCAATAGCTTTCCGTGAGGTTGCTGCGCGAATCAACCAGGTCCTTGAACGACCCCCGGGCATGGAAATGGGCCTGGACGAGTCATCGTTCTACCAGCCGACTCACCTCACCTTCAATTACGGAACGTATGTCGCCGTGGTTGAGGTTGACCCGGAAACGGGCGACGTTGATCTGCAGCAGCTGTTCTGCGTGGATGATCAGGGCGTCGTTGTCCATCCGGTCATCGTGGAGGGGCAGGTTCACGGCGGCGCAGCGCAGGGAATCGGCCAGGCGCTCTATGAAGACATCGTCTACGACGAGAACGGCCAGCTGCTCAGTGGTTCCCTGATGGACTACGCGCTGCCGACGGCGGAGATGATGCCGGAGTTCATCTCTGAATTCATCGAGACCCCGTCGCCCACCAACCCGCTTGGCGTCAAGGGCATGGGAGAGGGACCGACGACGGGCGCGCCTCCAGCCGTGGTCAACGCAGTTGTTGACGCGCTCGCCCCGTTCAATGTTCGTGACATAGCGATGCCGCTAACACCGGAGCGCGTGTGGCGCGCCATACAGGACGCGCAGAATGGAGATCAGTCATGATTCCCGGAGCATTCGACTACGCCGCCCCAGATTCTGTCGCGGAGGCGATCACTCTCCTCCAACAGCGCCCCGGGGAGGGCAAGATAATCGCCGGCGGTCAGAGCCTCTTGCCGATGATGAAACTCAGAGTCGCCATGCCCGGCCTCGTGGTTGATTTGCGCAAGACGCGCGGCGAGTTGTCCCACATCAGCACGGACGGAAACAATCTGCGAATCGGCGCGATGACGAGCCATGCCCATATCGCCGGGTCCGACGTCGTGCTTGATACGCTGCCGGTGCTGGCTGAAACGGCTGCGGAGATCGCGGACGTCCAGGTGCGGAACCTCGGCACGATCGGCGGCAGCATCGCTCACGCTGACCCGGTTGCCGACTACCCCGCCACGCTGCTTGCGCTTGATGCGCGGGCGCAAATTGCGGGCCCGAACGGCGTTCGTGTCGTCTCCGTTGACGAACTCATCATGGACGCGTTCATTACGACGCTGGCTGAGGATGAAATCATCACGGAGATCATCATCCCCATCTCTGACGGTCAGACGGGCGCGGCCTATCTCAAATTTGCTAACAAGGCGTCACACTTTGCCATCGTCGGCGCGGCTGCAGCCGTTTCGCTGGATGACAGCGGGTATTTGTCCCGCGTCGCCGTTGGCATCACCGGCGCGGCGTCACGCGCGGCCCGTGCAACGGCCGTTGAAGATGCCCTGAGGGGGCACGTGCCAACACTGGACGCCATCGCAACGGCATCCGCTATGGCGGCGGATGGCCTTGAGTGCATTGCGGACCTGCATGGTTCGCCGGAGTACCGGCAGAATCTGTGCCGTGTGCTGACCAAGCGCGCTCTTACCAGGGCGGTAGAGCGGGCGCGGGAATAGCCGCGAGGAAGGACGGAGACATGGCCACAGACACGAGGCTTGTCGGGCAATCAGTCGCCCGTCGTGAGGATGAGAAACTCCTGCTTGGTCGCGGTGCATTTGTCGAGGACATCAAGGTTCCCGGCATCCAGTGGGCGAGCCTTGTCCGCAGCCCACATGCCCATGCGCGCATCCGCAGGATCGACACCTCAGCTGCCGTGCAGACGCCCGGCGTCACTGCCGTTCTCACCGGCAAGGACATTCACCCTCGCTTCGGGACCAATCCGACCGTCTCTCTGAAGTTCTACGACGCGGAATCGGCGCCATATGATCTGATCGCAGTCGACAAGGCACGGCACGTTGGTGAGGTTGTGGCTGTTGTGGTTGCTGATACGCGCTACGGAGCGCGAGACGCGGCGGATCTCATCTTTGTTGATTACGAGCCGCTTGCGCCCGCGATCGAGGTGGAGAAGGCGCTGAGAGATGATGCCCCTCGCGTCCATGACGACCGGCCAAACGGAGTCATCCACTGGCGCTATCAACTCGGGAATGTCTCCCAGGCCTTCGAGGAGGCCGCGGTTATCGTTCGTGAGCGGATCGTCAACCAGAAGATTCATGGCGTGCCGATGGAGCCTCGCGCCGGCCTCGCGCACTGGGATGCCGTGCAGGAAACGATGAGCCTGTGGGCGACGGTGCAGACACCGCATGCGCTGCGCGATCACCTTGCCGAGATTCTGCACCTGTCGGCGGACAACGTTCGCGTCGTTGCGCCGGACGTTGGCGGCGGTTTCGGCGTGAAGCACGAGGATCCTGAGTATGCGCTCATCTGCATCGCGTCGATGCACCTTGGCGTTCCCATAAAGTGGGTTGCCACGCGGACCGAGGATTTTTTGGCGATGCACCAGGCGCGCGGTAAGACATCCTACCTGGAGGTTTCCGCGGATGCAGACGGCAAGGTGACCGGCCTACGGGTACGCCATCTGCATGATCTCGGCGCGTATGCCAAAGGACCTGAGCCGTCTCTGTCTGCCTCATCCGCCATGATCTCAACCGGCGTGTACGACATACCCAACGTGGAATTCGAGGTTGAGAACGCCTACACGAACACGACACCGCAGGGGCCATACCGCGGCGCGGGTAGGCCGGAGGGTATCCATCTTATCGAGCGCGGACTGGACCGCCTTGCCTCCGAGCTTGGGCTCGATCCTACGGAGATTCGACGCCGCAACTATCTGCCCCCGTTCGATCAACCGATGCGCTCCGGCGGCGGAGATATGTTCGACAGCGGCAACTATGAGGCGTCGCTCGACCAGGTACTTGAGCTGAGCGACTATCAAAACCTGCGGGAACAACAGCAGCAGGCGCGCACCGAAGGGCGACACATGGGAATCGGCGTCGCCTCATGGGTCAAGACGGGCGGTTCCGGCCCCAGCCCGGTTGATCCCAGCAGCAGTCGCTACGAATGGGGTAGGGTGCGTGTTGACCGGGGCGGCAAGGTGACGCTGTTCACCGGTTCGTCCCCACACGGGCAAGGAGGCGAAACCGTCTTCGCCCAGATCGTCGCCGACGTTTTCGGCATTTCCGATGATGACGTTGCTGTCCTCCATGGCGACACGGCTGTCATCGCGCACGGCGTAGGGACATACGGCAGTCGCGCCCTTGTAACGGGCGGCATGTCCGCGAAGATTGCCGCCGAGAAGGTGCGCGACAAGATGCTGAAGCTGGCCTCACACATGATGGGCTGCCAGCCCGACCAGGTGACGCTGGAAGGCGGCGTTTTCATCTGTGCGACGGACAAGGAGCGTCAACTCCGGTTTGCCGAGGTGGCGGACGCTTCTTTCCAGGTGCTCGCGCGCCCGGACGATATGGAGTTCGGTCTGGATGAGGATTCATTCTTCCAGCCCAGCGGCCTGACCTACAATTTCGGCACGTACATCGCCGTTGTGGAAGTAGACACCGAGACCGGAGACGTCGATCTCCAGCGTCTATTCACCGTTGATGATCAGGGCACTATCGTGAACCCCATGACAGTGGTGGGGCAGGTGCATGGCGGAGCGACGCAGGGCATCGGTCAGGCGCTCTACGAGATTTCCGAATACGATCAGGCCGGACAGTTGTTGAACGCCTCGCTGATGGACTATGCGATTCCAACGGCAGAGATGACTCCGGAATTTGTTGTGGCCTTTTCGGAGACTCCTTCGCCGCTGAATTCGCTGGGTGTCAAGGGAATGGGCGAGGGCCCCACGACGGGCGCGCCGTCCGCCGTTGTGAACGCTGTCGTCGACGCGCTCTCTCCTATGGGAGTGAGCCACATAGAGATGCCGCTAACGCCTGAACGCGTGTGGCGCGCAATCCAGGACGCGCAGGGGTAAGGAAGTCCGCTATCGCCCTGACACGTTGAACAGGAAGGTCACAACGTCACCGTCCTGGATGATGTAGGTCTTGCCTTCCTGGCGCAGCGTGCCCCTTCGCCGTGTCTCCGGGAATTTTCCTTCCGCGTCGATGAAGTCGTCATAGGATGTGACTTCGGCACGGATGAATCCACGTTCCATATCTGTGTGAATCTTCTTGCCCGCCGCCTGGGGCGCAGGCGTGTCCGTCTCAAGCTGCCACGCGCGCGTCTCATTTGGCCCGACCGTGTAGAAAGTGATCAAGCCCGCAACCGACTGCGCCAGACGGGACAACTCGCCGGTGGAGTCGGGCGGTGCGCCCATTTCCTCGCGAAACGCCGCGCCCTCGTCCGGCTCCAGCTGCGACAACTCTTCCTCAAGACGGGCAGAGAGCGCGATGCAACCGGTTGTCGGACTGCCGAGCTTCTCGTTCCACTCCGCAGACAGGGCTACACTCCGGGACAGGTCGTCCTCCGCGATGTTGAGCACGATGATCAGCGGCTTGGTGGTCAGGAAGGTGAACCCCGAAATCATGCGGGCTTCGTCCGGCGTCATGTCTACGCTTCGGATAGCCTCACCGTTTTCGAGGGCAGTGTGGAGGCGACGCAATAGATCGGCCTCGGCCATAAACATATCCCGTTCCGTTGCGCGCGCGCTCTTCAGGGAATCCTCAATGCGTTCAAGACGCCGCGTGACGATTGCCATATCCGCGAACACCATCTCCATAAGCATCGTCTCGATGTCGGTGTCGGGCGTGGGGTCGGGCAGTGCCGGGGAGCGGAAGGCGCGAACGACGAGAAGCAGCGCGTCAGCCTGGCTCACCTCCAGCAGGTATTGACCCTGGATGCCGCGGGACTTGCCCATCTCCGGTGGCTGCCCGGGAATATCGACGAATGAGAGCTCTGCCTGCACGATGCGCTTCGGCTCAACAAGCTCAGAGAGACGGTCCAGCCGTGGATCAGGGATGCGGACGACGCCAAGGTTGGGTTGCGTGGCGGCGCTGAACGCCCCCGTCTCTGCATGAGCATGCGTAAGGGCGTTGAGCAGAGTGGTTTTTCCGCTTGAGGGCAGGCCGATAATACCGACGTCCATCGTGTGGCTAGTCGAAAGCGTACAGGGTGCCGTTGTCGGTGAGCACGAAGAGTGCGCCGTCTGCGTAGGCGGGCGCTGAGGAAATTTCGTCTCCAAGATCGATATTCCACAGGAGTTCGCCAGTCACGACGTCCAGGGCGTAGAGGATGCCGGACTCCGACCCGATATACAGAACGTCATTCACGACTGTGGGGGCGCCTGTCCTCGTAGGAACATCGCTCAGAGCCGTCTCCCATAATCGTTCTCCCCCCGCGAGGGTGAATGCGAGGATGTTGCCCTCCCTGGTTGCGAAGAAGGCGCGGTTGCCGGAGATTGCGGCGTCCGCCCAAACCTCTTCCCGGATGCTCTGAGTCCACACCGTGCCGCTTTGCGCGGGCGGGAAGGGCGCGAGACCCCAGATATAGAACTGCGACCAGAATCCGAGCACTGTCTTTTCAAGCGGGAGATTCTGCGAACGGATATCGATTGCGCGGACGAATCCCCGCGCGTCCCCAAGCGCGGCGGTGCCGTGACTGATTGCGGCAGCTCCCTCAACGGGACCGGGGACAACGTAGCTGAGCCGCGTCTGTCCCGTCGCGCCGACGAGAACGAGGACCTGCCTGCCTCGCGTCGGGATGATTACCATCCCTTCGCTGATGGACGGCGGAGAGGCCATGCCGACCTCCGTGTCTATCTCCCACCGCTTCTCGCCATTCCCAGCATCAAATGATTGGATCACGCCGTTCTGGGAGGCCACGTATGCGCTGCCGTCGGCCACGCCGACCCACGAGAATAGTGGATTGGCAATCAACGATTCCCAGATCAATTCCCCGGTGTCCGCCTCAAATGCGGCCAAGGTGGAATTCCTGAAGGCGATGTAGAGGCGATCATCGGCAACGACCGGCGCCGAGTCGATTGGTCCCGGCCCCTGCTGTTCCCAGAGCAGTGAATTGTCCTCAGTCGAATAGGCCAGGATACGTGAGTCGAGCGTCGACACGAAGATTCGGCCGTTGTCGATTGTCGGCGACGACGACACCTCTGAACCGATTTCCAGACGCCACCGCTCAACTCCTTGCGGCACTATTTCCACGGCGCTAACACTTCCGCTATTAGCTGCTCCGCCACGCGGGGTCGTCCACAACCCGTTGCCCGCTTGTGCTGTCAGCGTGGTCGTTGGCGGCCCGGTCAACAGGCCGGGAGGCGCGCCGCGGTCGTAGACGAACAGTGCGAGGAGAGCAAGTACGGCAAAAGTGATTGCCCCGCGACGTATCCATTTCCTTCTGGTCCGTCTGCGCTGAGTTTGTTGAGCAAACGCCTCTCCCTCAATGCGATTCCGTACCGGGGTCTCTCGGATATCCCGCCAGCACACGGCGCAGCGGGTCACGCTTGCAAGATTGATAGTCAGGCACTCGCCGCAAACGCGGAACTCACCCGTTCCGTCCACGTCCGCGCTCACGCGCGACGGTTCGAATTGAGCGATGTCGTCCAGGATCTCCTGCCGCGCGGTCTCGTCGGGCACCACAATCTGCGCATCCGGCATGGAGAGATTGTTCCGAAACTCGAGGAGCGTTTCCCGCATCTCCTGGGCCGATGCGAAGCGCTCATTCGGATCCCACGCAAGCGCCTTGCCGGCAATCTCGTCCAGCGCGGCGGGCAGTGCAGGATTCAGCGCAGTGAGCGGTGCGATGCGCCCCTCCTGCTGCTTCACGCGAACAGTGTCACGATTGTTGCCGGTGAAGGGCAGGTGGCCTGTCAACGTCTCATACAGCACCATCCCGAGTGAGAAGATATCCGACTTTGGCCCTGGCTCGGAACCACGGAGGACCTCCGGCGCCATGAACGCCGGCAGGGGGATCTGCAGAGACGACTGCAGGCCACTCATACTGATAGACAACTCTGATAGCCCGGCGTTCCGGAGCTGCGCGCCGGCCACTGGCGTAACGAACACATCGCGAGAATTAACGTCGCCGTGAATGAGGCCCGCATCATGTAGCGCCTGTAATCCCGACGCTGCCTGGGCTATGAGCTGCAGCGCCTCATCTAGTTGCAGTCCTCGTGTGAGCCATCCGCGGAGTTGCTCGCCACGCGCCGGCTCATGGACCATCCAGAAAGTCTCGCCATCCGGGTGGATTTCCAACAACCTGGCGAGATGTGCATGATGGACATCTAGATGCTGCTCCATGAGCGATCGAAAAGGCCCAAGCGTGGCGGCGTTTTCAAGGGCGCGAACCCGCGGCTCGCGGATTTCTACAGCATCGCCACTTTCACGTTCGATGGCGGAATAGACTGAATACAGGGATGTCCCGGGCAGGGCGGCAATAATATCGTATCGCTCTTGCAGCGACGAGGGCGATGATGTCATAGGTGTTGCGGCATATTCTACGTGGCTGCGCGTCGCGCGGCAATGTTGGGATTGGGGATCACGGTGCTGGAAATCTACTACGGTGAGGACGACTATTCCCGCAAGCGCGCCATCGATGCGCTCCGGGAACAGCTTGGCGACCCGGAGATGGCATCCCTCAATACTGTGACGCTCAGCGCCACCGACACAACCCCCGCTGAAGTCATAGCCCAGGCCGGAGCCGTGCCTTTCCTGGCAAGCGGTCGCCTCGTTGTTGTTGAAGGGCTGCTGGCCGTGTTCGCTCGCTCGCAGGGTGGCGGGGGTAACAGAGGAGGCGGGCGGGCTTCGCGTTCGCGGCAGGCGGCTCTCGACGATTCTCAGCAGCAATCACCGGACGCGTTCAGAGGATGGGGGCAACTGAAGGAGGTCGCTCCCAGTCTGCCGGAGTCGAATATCCTCGTCCTCTCAGATGCAAATGCCACGGACTCCAATCCGCTCCTCAAACATCTCACGCCCGTGGCCAACGTCCGCGTCTTTGCGCCCCTGCGAGGCAATGACCTGACCAACTGGATTGGTCGGAGCGTGCAGGAACGGGGAGGCCAAATGGACGGCGCGGCTCAACGGGCTTTGGGCGACGCGCACGGCAGCAATCTTTGGGCGCTCTCCAATGAGATCGACAAGCTCATGCTCTACGCGGGATTTGACAGGCCGATAACCGTTGAGGACGTCAGCACCATGACCGGCGCAACGCGTGAGGAAAACATCTTCGCGATGGTCGATGACGTAATTGAGCGCCGATATCCTCGCGCCCGGGAGCGAATCGAAAGGCTGCGGACGGACACCGGAGCGGCCGTGCCGCAGATAATGGCCATGCTCGGAACACAAGTCAGGCGACTTCTTGCCGCCAAGGACGCGACTGAGCGCCGGGTTTCGCAGGCCGAATTGCAGGAGGCTATTGGCTCGCGCTCGGATTTCGCAATCCGCAAGACTGTGAACCAGAGCCGGAGTTTCACGATGCCCCGCTTGCGTGAGATGCACCGCGCCATCCTGGACTACGATATCGCGCTCAAGACAGGCCAACTCAACGAGGACACGGCAATGGAGCTGCTCATTGCAGATCTCTGTGGTGTGGGAGCGACCGGACGCCGTTAACGTCGTGCGCTAGCTCGTTCGCTCCTCTGTGAGCGGGTTATAGCAGGCGAGCGTGTGACCTTCGTCTATTTTCACCAGCGGCGGCATCGGATTTGTGCGGCAGACCACGGTTGCCTTGTTGCAGCGGGGCAGGAACGGGCACTCATCCGGCGCGTCGAGCAGGTCCGGTGGCGCGCCCGGGATGCCGCGCAACGGCCTCATATCCCTGTCCAGACGGGGTATGGCGTTCAGCAGCGCCGCCGTATAGGGATGCTTGGGGTTGTGGAACAGCGTGACCGTATCGGCGGACTCCACAATGCGGCCGCCGTACATGACGATCACGTTGTCCGCCGCACGAGCGAGGACGCCCATGTCGTGAGTGATGAGAATCACGGCGGTTCCCGAGTCTTTGGCCAGTCCCATGATTCGGTCCAGAATCTCGGACTGCAATGTCACGTCAAGCGCCGAGGTGGGTTCATCGGCGATGAGGAGCTCAGGCTCCAGTACAAGCATCATTGCCAGCATCACCCGCTGGCACATGCCGCCGCTCAACTCCCATGGATAGCTCTGCATGACGTGCTCGGGATCCGGCAGGCCAAGCGAGGAAAGCGCAACCAGCGTTTGTTCTCGAACCTCATCCGCGTCAACACGCCCGTGGGCGTTGAATATCTCAGCGATTTGGTCGCCGATGGTGATGAGCGGATTGAGGGCGGCCTGCGGGTCCTGGAAGATCATTGCCATGGCCTCGCCGCGCATGATGCGGCGTTCGTCTTCGTCCATCTCATCAAGGTTGGTTCCCCTAAAGAGGATGCGGCCACCCACGACACTGCCGGGGTAGGGCACGAGTCCCATGACGGAGAGGCCGGCTGTCGTTTTGCCGCAGCCGCTCTCGCCGACGATGCCCAGGATTTCCCCTGGCCGCACGACAAAGCTCGTATCCTGTACTGCCTTGACCGTGCCGGCCTGGGTGAAAAAGGACGTGCGGAGATTCTCGACGCTAAGCAGCGGTTCAATTGACGCAGACATGCGCTAAGGTTACGGCACGGGGGCAAGGCGCGCCATTGACATGAGCGCGCGCGCGTACATAGAGTGGGCTATGGCGGCAAGCGGAACCCAACCTGCCTGAAGGAGCCACCAGCGTGGTTGAGAGTGGCAAGTATTGGATTATCGCGGCTATGGCAGTTGCCGCCGTTCTCGTTCCTCTGAGCCTCATGATTTTCTCCGGGATGCTTCAACGCATCCGAATTCGCCCTTCAACTCCCGCCGACCAGGAACCCCGTTTCATGCGAATGACGTATGAGTCCGGCATGGTTCCAACAGGCGATGCGAATGTCCAGTTCAACTTCCGCTTCTATCTTTTTGCTCTTCTCTTCGTCATCTTTGACGTTGAAGTGATCTTCTTGCTGCCATGGGCGGCGCGATTCCTCTCATTGGGGTGGGTGGCGTTCATCGGCATGGCGATATTCTTACTACTTGTGCTTGTTGGATTTCTCTATGAATGGAAGAAGGAGGCGCTTGAGTGGCAGAAATGATTCCGACGCCGCCCGGGCCTGAGCAGCTGCCGTCGCCCTACGGCATCCCCCTCACCGTCACAACCAACCAGATGGACAACGAGGAGGGGGAGGTCATCGAGAGGCTGCGCGCCCTCGCGACGGAGCAGCATGTCGATGAGCCTATCGAGGTCCCGGAGTCACTCAAACGATCCGTGCTCGTCACGTCGTTGGATGCGCTGCTGGATTGGGGGCGCTCCAACTCCGTATGGCCGGTGACGCTCGGTCTCGCCTGCTGTGCCTTTGAGATGATTGCCGCGGTGATGCCGCGGTTCGACCAGGCGAGATTTGGCATGGAGATCTTCCGGGCATCGCCGCGGCAGGCCGACTTGATGATCGTCTCCGGCACCGTGACGTGGAAGATGGCGCCCGTCGTCCGCCGCATCTATGAGCAGATGCCGAACCCCAAGTGGGTTATCTCCATGGGCGTTTGCGCCACGAGCGGTGGGCCGTATTTCCAGGGCTATAGCGTCGTCCCGGGCGTCAATCGGCTTGTGCCCGTTGACGTGTATGTGCCCGGCTGCCCGCCACGGCCCGACGCGCTTCTCCACGGCTTGCTCAAGCTCCAGGAAAAGATCAAGCGCGAGTCGCTCGTCCGCGAGCGAGAGCCGCGCCTGAGAAAGCTCATCTCCTGAGGCCGCATGACAATCGCCCTTTCAGGTCACGACATAGCCGAGAAACTCCGCGCCGTCCTGCCGGATGCAGTTGAAGAGGAGCGCGAGGAGTGGGTCGTCGTTTCCCCTGATTCCATTGCCGAGGTTTGTCGGATCCTGCGCGACAACGATGAGACCGATTTCCGGATGCTGCGTTCCATCGATGCCGTCGATTTCATCGACCGTTTTGAGCTGCGCTACGGCCTCTTGTCGATCCGCCGAAACCAGGAAGCGACGCTGAAGGTCCGCGTGTGGGGTAGAGATGAACTCAGCGTGCCGTCCGTAACGCCGGTGTGGGAGGGGGCAAACCTCCAGGAACGCGAGATCTATGACCTATTTGGGATCGAATTTGAAGGCCATCCGAACATGAAGCGGATCCTGCTCTGGGAGGGTTTTCCGGGCCATCCTTTGAGGAAGGATTTTTCATAGGGCGGCATGGCAGTGACCTCTGAGATGAACAGCGATAACGCCAACTACGATATCGAGCCGGTACTGCTCAACCTCGGGCCGCAGCACCCGTCCACACACGGTGTCTTCCGCATCCGCGCGCTGCTGGACGGCGAGGAGGTTGTGGACGTTGAGCCGGTGTTCGGCTACCTGCATCGCGGCAGTTCCAAGCTCGCGGAGGAGCGCAGCTACACGCAGGTCATCACGCTGACGGATCGCCTCGATTATCTCTCTGGCATGACCAACAATCTGGCCTATGTTCGCGCGGTAGAGGCGTTGGCAGGCGTAGAGGTGCCTGAGCGAGCACAGTATCTCCGCGTGATGACCGCCGAGTTGATGCGAATCGCCAGCCATTTGATGGCGCTCGGCTTTCTCATCAACGACCTCGGCGCATGGGTCACGCCACTCATGCACATGTTCCGCGAACGCGAAAAGGTGCTCGATCTCTTTGAGATGATCTGCGGCGCTCGTATCACGTTCAGCTATATGAGGATCGGCGGCGTGTCCCATGACCTGCCGCCCGGATTCGACACCGCCGTCAACGGATTCCTGGACGATTTCGAGGACCGCGTGGCCGAGTACGAGAAGCTGCTGCTTGAGAACGAGATTCTCGTCTCCCGCATGAAAGGGATCGCGTCGCTGACCGGCGAACGCGCCATCGAGTGCTCTGTTACGGGCCCCAACCTGCGGGCCTCAGGCGTCAATTTCGATCTCCGCAAGCAGGCCCCGTATGAAGTCTATGACCGCATGAACTTTGACGTTCCCGTGACGCAGAACGGGGACAACTGGGACCGCATGTGGGTTCGGCTGCAGGAGATGAAAGAGTCGGCCAAGATGGTGCGGCAGTGCATGGCCGAGCTGCCGGACGGCATCACGCGTACGGAGGCTGATTTTTTCATCCGCCCGCCCGTCGGTGAGGTCTACAGCGGCATCGAGGCCACTAAGGGCGAACTCGGCTTCTATTTAGTCAGTGACGGCACCATTGCGCCGTACCGCTGTGGCATCCGCGCCCCGTCGTTCATCAACCTCACTGTGTTGCGCGAACTCTGCATCGGCTGGAAACTTGCCGATCTCATTGTTAATTTCGGCACACTCGACATCAACGTGGGTGAGGTTGACCGATGATTGCCGACCTCACCCGTGATTTCCTGGAAAACTATTTGTCGACCGACATTGTCGACATCCTGATGCCGCTTTTGGGCCTGTTTATTGTCGTCAATATCTTGCTCGGCAGCGCGGTCATGTTGACCTACGCCGAGCGCCGTCTCGTCGCCCGAATGCAGAATCGCATCGGCCCGAACCGCGTTGGTCCGTTCGGCCTGCTGCAGGGCGTGGCCGATCTCATGAAGCTGGTGCTCAAGGAAGACCTGACGCCACGAGCGGCGGACCGACTCGTCTTTCTCATCGCGCCGATCCTCTTCTTTGCACCAGCCATCGCGCTATTTGCCGTCGTCCCGTTCTTTGACGGGTGGACGGTAGCCGATCTGGACGCGGGCATCGTCTATGTGATTGCCGTGACGTCCATATCGTCGCTGGCGGCGTTTGCGGCGGGGTGGGCTTCGAACAACAAGTACTCGCTGTACGGCGCGGTGCGCGGCGTGGCGCAGCTTGTCAGCTATGAAGTGCCGCTGATCCTTGCGGTCACATCCGTGATTCTCCTTTCCGGTTCGTTGAACCTGCAGGAGATCGTTGAGGCGCAGGGCATCCCGTTCGTGCTGGTGCAGCCGCTTGGATTCCTCATCATGCTGATTGCCGTCACGGCGGAACTGAACCGAACGCCGTTCGACATCAACGAGGCGGAATCGGAGATTGTGGCCGGTTTCCACACGGAGTACACAGGCACCAAGTTCGCGCTTATCTACGGCGCAGAGTATGTGGCAGCACTGGGTTGGTCGGCGGTTATCGTGACCCTGTTCTTCGCGGGCTGGAAGCCGGACCTTGGCGGCATCATCTGGTTCGGCATCAAGACGTCGGCGATTGTATTCCTGTTCTTCTGGTTCCGCGGCACGTGGCCGCGTGTTCGCATCGACCAGATGCTGGCGCTTGCGTGGAAGCTGCTTTTCCCGCTCGCGACAATCAACATCCTTGTCACGGCGGGCGAGGTGCTCGCGATGCAGGCGTTGTTCTCGCTCGAGCCGGGCGAGGCCCTGCCGGTCGCCGCGTTGGCCATCATCGCCGTTATCAACATCGGCCTGACCGTCGCGGTGCTGGCGCTGCTTGCGCGAGTGCCGGGCCTTGCGAAATTCGATCAACAGCTGGCGGCCCCGGCCGGGGCGAAGGTGTAGGAGGCAGCTATGGCTCTATTTGGCACGGGAGCGATCAAGGGGCTGATGGTGACGCTCGGGTATATCCGCCGCAAGCCGTTCACCACCCAGTATCCGGAAGACAAACTGGAGCAGTCGCCGCGATTCCGAGGCAACACCTTCGTCTGGTACGAGGAGCGATGCACCGGCTGCGCTACGTGCGCCAAGGGATGCCCGCTCGGCATCATCCGTATCGTCACGCACCCTGAGCCGCACTCGCAGGTAGGCAGCGACTACCACGTCGACGTTTTCGACATCGACACGGGCCGCTGCATGTTCTGCGCCCTGTGTGTTGAGGTCTGCCCCTACGACGCGCTGCACATGGGCGGTGATTTCGAGCAGGCGTCATATGGACGTGAGGAGATGGTCATCAGCGTTGAAGATCTCAAGGCGATGCCCAAGAAGCCGCGCACGCAATTCCGACCGCAGATGGAGATGATTGGCCACACGGGCAAGGACGAGCTTGAGGAGCATGAGGCGGGGCGGTGGTCACTCTAGCGTTCTTCTTTCTCGCCACCGCAGCGATGATCGGCGCGCTCGCCGTCGTAACTGCGCGCAATCTGTTCTACGCGGCGCTCGGTTTGCTGGTCAGCCTTGCCGCCGTGGCGGGAATCTACATCACACTTGACGCTGATTTCCTCGCGCTGGCGCAGTTCCTCATCTATGTGGGCGGCATCGCCGTGCTGATCGTGTTCGCCGTGATGATGACGGCGCAGATAAACCGCGCGAGCAGTTCTCATCGTCTCTGGCCGCTGGGACTTCTGACCGGCGCGGCGACGCTGGCCGGGCTGGCCTACATCATGATCAACACGGAATGGCGCAGCGACGGCAGGGGCGAGACGATCTCACCCATGGTCGGCGATGCGTCGTCGCCGGGCGTCCATCTGCCGGACCTGTTGTTCAGCACGTATCTCCTGCCGTTCGAGTTGGCGGGGCTGCTGCTGTTGGTGGCGACGATTGGCGCGCTCGTGATCGCGCGGGAGCGGTGAGGCGGGCAGAGACATGGACACTCTCGCGCTCGAACACTATCTTCTGCTTTCCGCCGGGTTGTTCGCCGTCGGGCTGGTCGGAGTGCTCGCCAAGCGAAACGTCATCGTAATCCTCATGTCCATTGAGCTGATGCTGAACGGCGTGAACGTGGCCCTGGTAGCGTTCTCGCGCTATTCACCGGTAGACGAGCTGGCGGGGCATATCTTTGCGATCTTCATCATCACGGTGGCGGCGGCGGAGGTAGCCATCGGCTTGGCGATATTGCTGACTCTCTTTGCGAGGCGGAACACGGTGGATGCGGCGGAAATCAATTTACTGAAGTGACGAGGTTTGGTAGCAAATGGAGATTCAGATTCCCGCCTGCGCGGGAATGACGGACGGATAGGACGGGAACGGTAATGTGGGTTGAATTCAAACGGGTGAAGGGGCTGAAGGCGGCGGAGATGTGGAAGACCCTCTACGAGGGAGAGGGCCTGCCGACCCGCATCATGCCCGACCGCGTGGAGCAGTGGGGCGACGAATTCGCCGAGTTCAAGGTCTGCATCCCCCGCGCCCGAGAACACGTCGCCGAAGAAATCGAGCGGAAGGTTTAGCACGACCCATGCTCAACACACAGCGGAACATTCACCCCCAAACACTGAAACCAATGCGAGAGACCAAGCTGAACACGCAGCGAAATCTTCACCGCAGAACACTGAAAATAGAGCAAGAGGCCAAAGCCTAAAAGATGCCTGAAGCAGCAGTCTGGTTGATCATTGTCGCGCCGCTCGCGGCGGCCGTTTTCAACGGCCTGATCATCCGTCCCCTGTTTGGGCCGGTGTCGCGGATTGGATTCGATGCCACCGTTGGCGCAATCGGCATATCGTTCCTGCTTTCACTCTGGGCGTTGTCCGTTGTCTGGACAGACCAGGAGGTTGTCCTTCCCTTACACGAGATTATCCGCGTCGATGAATTTTCGCTTCGAATAGGACTACTGCTGGACGGGCTGACGGCCATCATGCTTGTCGTCGTGACGTCCGTGAGTCTCCTTGTGCAGATCTACTCACACGGCTACATGAAAGAGGACCGGAGCTACGTCCGATACTACACATTCATGGCCCTGTTCACGTCGGCGATGCTGACGCTGGTGCTGGCCAACAACCTGATCCTGCTGTTTGTTGGGTGGGAGCTTGTCGGACTGTGTTCGTACCTGCTGATCGGGTTCTGGTTCACGCGGCCGAGCGCGGCGGCGGCTGCCAAGAAGGCCTTTATCATCACCCGTTTCGGCGACCTCTTTTTCCTGCTCGCAATCCTCGGCATCTTCCTGCTGTGGCCTGACGATACACCGGTCACGTTTGCCCTCAGCGACCCGAACGCCTCCATGGATCTGCTCAGCGCAGGCGGAGCGGCGCTGACAGGTACCGGGCTGACACTTATCTGCCTGGGCATCATGGCAGGCGCGGCAGGCAAGAGCGCGCAATTCCCGCTCCACACGTGGCTGCCGGACGCGATGGAGGGCCCCACACCGGTCAGCGCGCTCATCCACGCCGCCACGATGGTCGCTGCGGGCGTATTCCTTGTAGCGCGATTTCTGCCGCTGTTTGAGGAGGCGGAGACGGCACGGACCATTGTGGCGCTTATCGGTGGGTTCACGGTCGTCTTTGCGGCGTCGATGGGCCTTGTGATGAACGACATCAAGCGCGTCCTCGCCTATTCTACCGTGAGCCAGTTGGGTTATATGTTCCTTGCCCTCGGTTTGGGCGCGCTCGGCCCGGCATTGTTCCATTTGTTCAACCACGCATTCTTCAAGGCGTTGCTGTTCCTTGGCTCCGGTTCCGTCAACCACGCCACAGGCACGTTCGACATGCGCTTGATGGGCGGGCTGCGACGCGTCATGCCGTGGACGTACGGTGTCTTCTTCATCGGGTCGCTGAGCCTCGCCGGCATCCCACCGTTCTCCGGTTTCTGGAGCAAGGACGAGATACTCGGCATTGCGTGGTCGTATGGCGGCACGCTCGGCACGATTCTCTTCGTACTCGCGGTGGTCGGAGCGTTTATGACGGCCGCCTATATCTTCCGTGCCTTGTTTATGACGTTCCACGGCCAGTACCGGGGCGGCGAGGCGCAGGAGGCGCATGGCACAGCGGACGCGCATGAGACACACGACGAGGGGCACGGAGCGACCCCGCACGAATCGCCGCGGGTCATGGTTATTCCAATGGCGATTCTCGCCGTGCTGGCAATCGGCTCCTGGTTCATCAATTTCCCGGCGACGCACTGGTTCACCGATCTACTGAAGCCGCTTGGCGCGCACGTTGAGGAAATCCAGATCGTCCCCGTTGCCATTGGACTTGTGGCGGGGCTGCTCGGCATCGGAATAGCGACGGCGCTGTACCGGGGCGGCGCGGTTAGCGCCCCGTCCATCAGCGGCCCACTCGCTCCCATCACTAATCTGCTTACCCGCAAGTACTACATGGATGAGCTTTATGAGGGTGTGATTGTGCGCTCCGTACTTTACGAGCGCCTGTGGCGATTCCTCGCGTGGTTCGACAGCGACAAGGGCGTTGTGGACAGGGCAGTCAACACGCTTGGACTGTTTGGGCGCAACCTTGGCAAGGGCATCCGCGTCGTCGAGAACGGCCAGCTGCAGATGTCGCTCACGGTGTTATCGATTGGCGCGGTGATTATTGTTGCCGCATATGTCGTGTGGGGAGGCGTGGGCTAGGTCATGCAACCCTTCGACGGCCTCATAACGCTCATCGTCTTCCTGCCGGTTGCCGGCGCGGCAGTCATTGCAGTGGCGGGGCGCGAGCAGATGCTGGTGCGGCGCATCGCGCTCGGCGCCATGATCCTCAATCTCATCCTCGCCACCTACGCCTGGCTCTCGTACAGCGCCAACGGCCCGATCATCGAACAGCTTGGGCAATATGGATCAAATCCGTGGATTCCGGGCGTCAACGCTTCCTATCTGTTGACCATCGACGGCCTCTCGATGCCGTTGGTCTTCCTCACGGCCTTACTTGGTGTTGTAGCTGTGCTTGGGTCATGGCACGTCAAGGAGCGCGTCCGCGAATATCACGTCTGGCTGCTGATGCTCCTGACCGGTGTGCAGGGCGTATTCGTGGCTGGCGACCTGCTCCTCTTCTTCCTGTTCTGGGAGGTGGAGTTGGTGCCGATGTATTTCCTCATCGCGATGTGGGGCACCGGTCACCGCGAATACTCCGCGATGAAATTCGTTCTCTACACGCTCTTCGGAAGCGCGTTCATGTTGGTGGGCGTGCTCGCTCTGCGCTTCGCAATCGGGTCGTTTGACATGGGCGCAATGACGCTTGCAGGGCAGGAGGGCACACTGCGTGCCGCATTCCTGAGCATGGACGTCATCTTCCTGATGTTCCTGGCAGCATTCGCCATCAAGCTCCCCGTCTGGCCGCTGCATACGTGGCTGCCGGACGCGCATACGGACGCGCCGACCGCCGTCAGCGTGCTGCTTGCGGGCGTGCTGCTAAAGATGGGCGGCTACGGCCTGATTCGCATCAACGTCGGAATGTTCCCGAGCGAGATGGAACAATGGGCCCCGCTGCTTGTTATCTTCTCCGTCGTTAGCATCCTCTATGGCGCGGCGGTGGTGTTTAGACAAACAGATCTCAAACGGCTTGTCGCGTATTCGAGCGTCAGCCACATGGGACTCGTCTTATTGGGGGTGGCCTCGCTGGGCGCTGTGAGTGTCACCGGCGCGGCGCTGCAGATGTTCGCGCACGGCACAATAACAGGCCTGCTGTTCCTCGTCGTTGGGATCATCTATGAGAACGCTCACACCCGGCACATCCCGGACCTTGGCGGCCTTTTCTCGCGGATGCCTGTGGTTGGCGCAGTTTTCGTCTTTGCAGGACTCGCGAGCCTTGGCCTGCCGCTGCTGAGCGGCTTTGCTGCCGAGCTAATGGTCTTCCTCGGCAGCTTCGACGTATACCCATGGCAGACGGCGTTCGCTGTGTTGGGCATCGTCCTGACGGCGGGCTACATTCTGTGGACTGTGGAGCGAGTGCTGCTTGGCCCGCTGAAGGAAAGGTGGCAGTCCGTCAAGGACGCGTCACCCGCCGATTTCGTCGCCATGGCGCTGCTCGTGCTGCCGATCATCATCGTCGGTGTCTATCCGGCGTTGGTGGCAGACGTGTTCCGCGACGCCGTGACGCTGCTGGTGGGCGGAGGGTAGGCGGCGATGCCAACACAGATTGACGCCGCCTCATTGGGGATCGACTTCGGCCATCTCACGCCGGAGATCATTCTCACTCTGGCCGCCATCACCGTAGTCCTCGTAGACCTCGTCGCACGAGACAAGCGAGTTCTGGCATGGCTGAGCGCCCTGGGAGTCGCCATGGCGGGCGGCGCCGCAGTCTGGCTTTGGACGTCCGACGCCTCCGGAACAAGTTACTCCGGCATTGTCATTACCGACCTGTTTGGCACGATGTTCAAACTCATCGTGCTTGGCGGCACGCTGCTGGCCATCCTCTTTTCACCTGCGTATGTTGAGCGCCGCCTTGCGCGCTTCCACGGCGAATACTACGGCCTCCTGTTGCTGGCAACCGTCGGCATGATGCTGCTCGTCTCGATGGGCGAGCTGATTTCAATCGTGCTTGCACTGGAGATTCAGACCTTCGCGCTGGTGGCGCTGATCGCCTTGCTCAAGGATGCGAAATCCACTGAATCCGCGCTCAAGTTCCTGCTTCTCAGTGCGGTCGCGACGGCTGTCATGTTGTACGGAATGGCCATCCTGTTTGGCCTGACCGGCACCACGTTCATCGCGGACATGCCGGGCGTGGTGGCGGAGCGTGTGGCTGAGGGCGGCTTGGCCAACAACCTCGCGCTAATCCTGGCCGCCGTTCTCCTCATCGTGGGATTCGGATTCAAGATTTCCAGCGTGCCGTTCCAGATGTGGGTGCCGCCGGTGTATGAGGGCGCTCCGACGCCCATCGTCGGCTACCTTTCCGTTGCATCCAAGGCCGCCGGATTCGCTGTGCTCATGCGGCTGTTCATCGTCGTGTTAGAACAGGCAGGGCTGGATCTGCTGGACTGGCCGCTGCTTATCGGCGTGCTGGCCATTGCCTCCATGACCATCGGCAACGTTGTAGCTATCATTCAGACGAACATCAAGCGTCTGCTCGCGTACAGCACGATAGCCCAGGCTGGATACATCCTCATCGGAGTAGCGGTGATGGGCAACGGAGGGGCAAACGTTTACGAGTTGGCGACGAGTGGTGTCATCTTCTACCTCGCCGCCTACACGTTCTCCAATCTGGCGGCGTTCGGCGCGCTCATCGCCCTCAGCCGTCCCAATGGCAACGACTCCATTGAAGAGTTGACGGGCGGCTACTCGCGGTCGCCACTTGCCGCCATTGTTCTGACGGTGGCGCTCATTTCACTTGTCGGACTGCCGCCGACCGGCCTCTTTGTCGGCAAGATCTACCTCTTTTACGGGGCAGTGCAGGGCGATCTGTGGTGGCTGGCTCTGGCGGGCGCCCTCAACAGCTTTGTATCCGCCTACTACTACCTGCGGCCTGTGCGCCGACTTTGGCAGTCCGGCGGGCCGGCTGACGTTGCTAGCGATACCGCGCGTTCCTTCTCATTGCGGGCCTCCATGGTGGTTAGCCTCATCGGCGTCATCATCCTGGGTATCGTTCCGTTCTGGCTCATTTCCCGTGCCACGGAGGCCGCAGCGTCCTTCACGCCTTGAGCGGGTTTCCCAATCACGGCTTATGGCTCGATACGTTATGATTTCCTAACGAGTGACGGCAACAGCGCGACAGCGGCTGGGGCCTGATTAAACAACCTGTTGGAGGTAAGCAACTATGTTTGACCGTGTCCACCACGCCGGAATCGCCGTAGGCGATCTCCAGGGAGCAACGGACATCTTTGCAGACGCGCTTGGGCTTCGTGTAGATGGGATCCGCTCTCCGCGACCCGAGGGGCGAGCGCAGCGAGGGGCGGACCCCACAGACATCATCGATATTCCGATTGGGCACTCAGAACTTGAACTGAACGCCGCCGCCGCAGAGGGCACGGGCGTCCACCGGTTTGTGGAATCACGCGGCGGACTCGGCGCGCTCCACCATGTCTGCCTGCACACCACCAACATGGCTGATGACGTTGGCCACCTGCGTGCCTCCGGCCTCCAGCAAGTAGCCGCGCCGCCGGATGTCCTTGCCGAGAACGAGCCATGGACTGACGTCGCATTCTTCCATCCGCGCGACTGCATGGGCATCCTGCTTGAGATATGGACCACGGAGGTTCACCGCGTCGATATGCGCTACCAGGGCGAGGGCCTATTCACTCGCATGGCGCACATCGGTGTCGTCGCGTCGGATATTGAGAAATCCCGCCACTTCTGGACGAATGTCATTGGCTTCCGTGTCGACATGTTCAAGTCAAATGTCCTCAAGGGCGGGCGGCATGTGGACTCCGACAACGTGACCGTCCTTGATCTTCCAATGGGAGATTCCGGCATCACGTGCGTCCATCCCAACGACAGCGAGAGCGGCACGGCGCGTTTCCTTGAGAAGTACGGCGCGCGGGCAGGGGGCACGATGCACCACATCGCGCTTGCCACTGCCGATGTCAAAACCGCCGCTGACGTCGTTCAGTCGCGAGGGCTTCAGCTCATAGGCCCGGCGACGGATGACAGCGCATGGATTCACCCGAAGAGCGCCGCGGGCGTCCTGATAGAGATCGTCAAGGACGACTTGGGCAAACCCAGGCCGCTCAGCCGCTCAGAGCGAGCTCGTGCAATCCGCCAGGGCAAGGTGGTAGGTCGGACGAACCGGGAGCTTGCAAGCGAATACGGAGTGAGTGAAGCCGAGGTTGAGGCGATTCTGAGCGCGCAAGGGACCCAGGACTAGCGTCGGCAGACAGAGCCAAAGCTGAAATCGAATTAGAATCCATTACCGATACAGACAACAGACAGAGTAAGGAATTTTAGAATTGTTTGACAGAATTCATCACGCAGGAATTGCAATCGCCGACATCCCGACGGCCAAGACCGTCTTTGCAGATAAGCTTGGCCTGGTTGTAGACCAGACCCGCTCACCGCTGCCGGAGGGCAGCAAGCAGCGTGGCCCGGACCCGACGGATATTCTCGACATCCCCATCGGGAACGCCGAGCTTGAGATGAACGCTCCGCCGGCAGACGGCACACCGCCCGGCGGCACCCACACGTTCATTGAGCGGCGCGGTGGCGTGGGCGCTCTGCACCACGTCTGCCTGCATTCCACGAATGTCCCCGATGACGTGGCGCACCTGCGCGCATCGGGCATCCAGCAGATCGCGGCCTCCCCTGAAGAACTCGCAAAGAACGAGCCTTTTGACAGCGTGGCGTTCTTCCACCCGCGTGACTGCATGGGCATCCTGTTGGAGATCTGGTTCACGGACGACCATCACGTTGGTCAGCGCTACCAGGGCAAGGGCGTGTTCACGAGGATGAACCACATCGGCGTCGTCGCCGGGGACATGGAGAAGGCCCGGCATTTCTGGTGCAACGTCATCGGAATGCGAGCCGACATGCTCAAGACCAACGTGCTCAAGGGTGGCCGCAAGATTGAGTCGGACAACGTGCGCGTGCTGAGCATTCCCGTAGGCGATGGCGGGGGAGGAATCCTCGCGGTCTCGCCTGACGACGGGACGAGCGGCACGGCGCGTTTCCTTGAGAAGTATGGCGGTGGCGCGAACGGCACCATGCACCATGTGGCCTTCGCGACCAAGGACGTCAAGGCCGCCGCCGATTTCGTCCAGGGCAACGGTTTGAAGATCATTGGCCAACCGAACGATGAATTCGCGTGGATCCACCCCAAGAGCGCGGGTGGAGTGCTTATCCAGATAGTGAAGGACGAGGCATAGCAGCGCGGCAGGGACGCGGGACGGTTTCCACCTGATCCTGGAGACCGCGCCGACCGTCTGACGCCGCCGCGCAAGCTCGGCATAATGGCGTTCCCATGAAACGAGTCGGCATCCTCTACCAGACACGAACACCGGAACCGGAAACGGTCGCGGTGGGGTTGGCTGACCAGGCGCGGGCGTTGGGGCGCGATGTCTGGCTGCAATCGTCATGGGATGACGGCGTCGACCAGATCAATGGCGATACTGATTTAATCATCAGTGTGGGGGGTGACGGAACACTCCTGCGGGTCGCCCGCCTCGTCGCACCTTCGGGTATCCCCATCCTCGGAGTCAACGCCGGCAGACTCGGTTTCCTCACGGAGATCGATGCATCCGACGCGAGTGACTTGCTTCCGCGTGCGCTCAATGGAGAAGGCCGAATCGAAGAACGGACAATGCTGTCCGTCGAGCATGACGGCGCATCGTCCTACGCCCTCAATGACGCAATAATCAGCCGCGGTGGCCCTGCTCGCACTGTTCAGGTCGGCATCGCCGTGAATGGCGCTGAATTGCTTGCCTTCCGCGGTGACGGCGTCGTTGTCGCCACAGCAACAGGCAGCACGGCCTACAGCCTTGCCGCCGGCGGCCCGGTGCTTCCGCCCACGACGGCAGAGTTGATCATCAATCCCGTCTCCGCGCACCCCGCGTCTGAAGCTCCCGTCCTTGTGGAGCCGGACGCAGAGATTGTCATTCGAATCAGGACGGATCATGGAGCGGTTCTCAGCCTGGACGGACAGGACGATTTCGATGTCCATGACGAGGCTGTTATCACCGTCCGCCGTAGCCCCTATCACGCGCTCCTGTTGCGGTTCAGCGATCCCGGCTACTTCTATCGCAATCTTAGTGATCTTCTCAATCGTCGCCGCCGCCACCCGGATCTGCCGGATGTGGACGGCACTAATGATGAGGTTGCCGCGCCGCAAGGAGTCACTGTGTCATGACCACACTTGCCAAAACTCTTGCCGCAAGGGAGGCCGCGCTTGGTGAGCGGGGATTTCGGGTGCGCGATGCACGCCTGAGCGATGTGCCGCGCATGGCGGAGATGATCAACAACTTTGCCAGCCAAGGTGAAATGCTGCCGCGCAGCGCGTCCGAACTCTATGAGAATATCCGCGACTTTCTCATCATCGCCGACGCAAACGATGAGGTCGCCGCCACCGCCGCCCTCCATATCCTCTGGGACGACCTGGCCGAGATTAAGTCCGTGGCGGTTAGTGAGGCGTTGCACGGGCAGGGCATCGGTGCGTACCTCGTGGAGAAGTGCGTTGAGGAAGCGGCGCGAATGGAGTTGCCGACCGTCTTCGTCCTGACACACAAGCCCGGCTTCTACGAAAAGCTGCAATTCGAGCGGGCAGACGTTCTCGCATTTCCGCGCAAGGTCTGGTCGGAGTGCATCCGCTGCCCCAAGTTCTCAAACTGCAACGAGATTGCTATGAGCAGGCCGGTAGCGCGGGAGTTCACGGCTGACCTGCCGGACGATGACGATCTGTTGGATCCTATTCCGAACCGCGCCTAGACTCCTTTCTGTCAATCCCGGGAAAGCATGTCCCGTACTCTGATACGGGGCGGCCCTTCAGCCGGCCTAACCACAGAACAAGAGGAGAACGCAATGGAACGCCTTTCACGCCGCGCTGTCTATGAGGGCCGCATTGTCACCGTCTATGAAGACCATATGCAACTGGACGGCGGGCGGGAGCAGATGTGGACCACAATTCAGCATCCGGGCGCAGTCGTCATGGTGCCCGTCGATCCTGACGGAAATATTCTCCTGGTCCGCCAGCCCCGTCCATCGGCCCGTGATGTCCTGCTGGAACTCCCGGCCGGAACACGTGAGGAAGGAGAAGAGCCTGTCGTGACCGCGCGACGTGAGCTACAGGAAGAGATAGCCCATGATTCCGGAACGATAACACCGCTCGGCGGCTTCTACAGCGCCCCTGGCTTCTGCGATGAGTTCCTGCACCTCTTTCTCGCCACGAACCTGAGGCCTGTGGAGGGGGTTGAGCCGGATGCGGACGAGGAGATTACCATCGTACCCACTCCTCCTAACGCTGTGCCGGAACTTATCCGAAGCGGCGAAATCCGTGACGCCAAGTCCATCGCCGGCCTGCTGCGCTATCTCTACATGGAGGGCGGGCTCACTTAAGAGTGCCTCGTCTCCCCTCCAACGCCCACTCGCGTTGCGTTACTATGACAATGAATACAAGCGGAGGGCGCGATGCTCTACATATTCCTGTGTACTGTCACGGAAGAGGGCCAGCAGGCAATGTTGCGCGACCCGGAGATGTTTTCACATGTCGCCGACGACGTTAATGTGGACGGCACCCAGTTGCTCGCTCGCTACGCCGTTCTCGGACAATATGATTACGTTGCCATGGTCGAGGCCCGCACGCATGAGGATGCCGCCCGCCTTTCCCTTGAACTTGGCGCCCGCGCCCACGTCCACATTGAAACACTTGTCACTATTGCCGTCCGGCAACTGGCGGACGGGACCGATGGGGCGCTTGAGACGCTGACCTCTGTTCAACGGCCCGTCCTTGCCGGTGATGAAGGCAATGATCCGCCCGACTTTGCGGGACCGATATCTACGTGATAGCAGGCGAAGCTCTCTACTCGACCCTTCCATGCGTGAGGAAGGGAAGAGCAAGCTCTGCTTTCGCGGCAATGGCGGAATAACCTATACTTTGTTACAAGAATCACACGCTTCGCGGGAGGTCGCCTGGCCTCCTTTTTGATGACGTAAACGGGTAGGGGAGAAACACACAATGACAACAGCGCAGCAGCCTGCCGTTGGAGCGCCGATCGGTCGTAATGACGGCCCTGACAAGGTCACCGGTTTGGGGCAGTACGCACTTGACGTGACACTCCCGGGGACTTTGTGGTGCAAGATTCTGCGCTCCCCGTATCCCCACGCGCGGGTCAAGTCCATTGACACGTCGGCGGCGCTGGCGCTGCCGGGCGTTCATGCGGTTCTCACGCCCGAGGAAGTGCAAGGACTGCGCTTCGGGAAGCGGATCATGGATGAGCATGTGTTGGCGTATGATTCCGCACGCTACATCGGGGATACAATCGCTGCCGTTGCTGCGGAGGACGAGGACATTGCGGAGCAGGCGCTGGCCCTCATTGACGTTGACTATGAGGAGTTGCCCAGCGCCGTCACGATGGACGAGGCGTTGGCCGACGGTGCCCCGATACTTCATCCTGAATTCAATACCTACTTCGGCATTCCTGCTGAGCAGGAATCACCCTCCAATATCTTCGCGAAGGGCACGTGGGGTAAGGGCGATGTCGCCGAGGGGTTTGCAGAGGCCGACCTTATCGTCGAGCACGAGTACACGACCCCACGCACGCACCAGGGTTATCTTGAGGTCCACAACACCATTGTCTGGATCGATGAGACCGGCCACGTGCAGGTTTGGCTTGGTTCAAAGTCGCCTTTTGCGAACCGTCGCGCCATCGCTCTTGTTATCGACGAGGATCCCGACAACATCACCGTCAACTATGCGTACGTGGGCGGCGACTTTGGCGGAAAGGGTGACATCACAGGCGTTCCTGTCTGCTATTTCCTCGCCAGGAAGACCGGCAGGCCAGTCAAGCTGGCATTCGACTACTCAGAAGAGTTCTCGGCAATGAATCCACGGCATGAGAGCACCATGCGCGTCAAGGCAGGTGTCAAGCGCGACGGCACTCTCACGGCATGGGAGGCTGAGGTCTATTTCAACTCCGGCGCGTACGGCGGCTACAAGCCCGTTCCCGGCTCCAACCTACCCGGCATTGCGGAGATCGCGGGGCCGTACGTCATCCCGCACGTTCAGATCGATGCCTACCAGGTCTACACAAACACCGTTCCCTGCGGATTCCACCGCTCCCCAGGCGAGGTGCAGGGAATCTTCGCGGGTGAGTCGCACATGGATCTCATCGCGCAGGAACTCGGTATGGATCCGTTGGAGCTCCGCATCAGGAACGTTCTGCATGACGGCGATGAGACTCCCGTAGGCCGCGTTTTCCTCGACGTGAAGGCGGAAGAGGTCCTGCGTGAAGCTGGTCGGCTGTCCCGCTGGGACACGCCTAAAGGCGACAATGTCGGAAGGGGCATCGCATTCGGACATCGGACGCAGGGCGGCGGCCAGACAACCATCAACATCAGCGTCAATGCGGACGGAAGCGTCCTCGCCGCCAGCTCCATCTACGACCCCGGCATGGGGAATCACACCATGATGCAGCAGGTGACGGCAGATGAACTGGGCATCGACATCTCACGCGTGTCGGTTGTTCCGCTCAACACGGATCAAGCCGACTTTGACACAGGTGTAGGCGGCAGCCGCGGCAGCTTCATCATCACCGAGTCAGCATTCATGGCCGCAGATGATGTCCGCGGCAAACTCAAGAGGCTCGCAGCGGAGTTCAACGGTTGGGACGAAGAAATCGTGGAGTTTGAATCGGGCGCGCTGGTCAACTCGCGAACCGGCGAGTCCGTTCCGATGGAGCGCATCGCCGAGAGGTCCGGGGAGCCGGTGTTGGGGCTGGGGCGGCTGGAAGAGGCCGCGCAGAGCCCGTACACGTCTTTCGTGGCGCAAGTGGCGGAGGTGGAGGTTGACCGCGAAACGGGTGAGCCTCACGTCAAGGTCATCACCGCTGTCCACGACACGTCCCGCATCATCAACCCCATCGGGTTCTACGGGCAGATTGAAGGCGGCATGATCAACGCTTACGGTTTCGCCATGATGGAGGAGCTGTCCGTCGATGAGGGCGGCCGCGTGACGAATCCGTCATTCGCCGATTTCAAGATGCCGACCGAGCCGGACATCCCGGAACTTCGCATCGGACTTGTCGAGACGAGCGAGGGCAGGGGAGCCTACCGTGTCAAGGCCGTCGGCGAGCACTCCAACCTCACAACGCTTCCGGCGATCGCCAACGCCATCGATGATGCTGTCGGTATCAGGGTGGACAGCGTCCCCTTCACCGCGGAGAAGCTCTACCAGGCCCTGAACGAGTAACTGCGTTACGGCTCTCGGTACGCGATGGGGTTGGGCGGCCTCTCAGTTAGGTTGCCGCATATCGGCTTGTTGACATCGTCCCACTTATCACTGAGCCTTTCCCTCGAAAATGGGAAAGCAAGGAGAGTAAGTGAGTTTGATGAGCGTCTCTGTTGAGGCAGTCGTGCAGGAGTTGGAACGGGCAGAGCGTCCGGTGCGTACCCCTGCAATGAGAGCGATTGCGAGAAACGCTGTCCGACAACTAACGCGTGAGCGTGTCGACGTTGAATCAGTCTTCGCCCTGTGTGACGCGTTGATTGATGCTGATTCCCGGACGGAAGGAGCGCGAACCGTCTCTTTCGAGATTGCCTATCGGCACCGCGGACTCAGGGACGCCCTTGACCGCAGCAAGCTGGAGCAATTGGGCCGGACGCTGGACGGCTGGGCGTCGGTCGATCACTTTGCCCGCAAACTGAGCGGCCCGGCGTGGCAACGAGGCCAGATCTCGGATTCCGCCGTGATGGCGTGGGCCCACTCAAAAAACTTCTGGTGGTGTAGGGCAGGGCTGGTCTCGACGATCGCGCTGAATGAGCGACACCTCGGCAGGGGAGATGCGGCACGTACGCTGGCGATCTGCGAGTTGTTCATTGACGACAAGGCAGACCTGCATATCAAGGCGCTAAGCTGGGCACTGCGTGAACTCGGTCAGCGCGACCCGGCGTCCGTGTTGGCGTTCATCGAGATGAACGAGGTCAACCTCGCGCCCCGCATCGTCCGCGAGGTTCGGAACAAGCTCACCACCGGCCACAAGATGGCCAGACCGTCGGAGGCGATGCAACGGCGGATGCAGGGGCCCGCCCGCCCGTGACACAATACCGGCATGACGGAGCCAACCGAAGACCGATTAGTCGCACCTGAAACGCAGAACGAGGAGGGCGCGCTTGAGAACGGCCTGCGCCCTCGCCGCCTGCCGGACTATGTCGGCCAAAGCCGCGTCATCGACAACCTCAAGGTCTCCATCCAGGCCGCGCTACAGCGCAGTGAGCCGCTCGACCACGTGCTACTACATGGCCCGCCCGGCCTTGGCAAGACCACGCTCGCCTTCATCATCGCGGCGGAGATGGGCGTCAGTGTGCGTGTCACCGCCGGACCGTCATTCACACGCGCCGGCGACCTCGCTCAGATGCTCACCCAACTACGACCGCATGATGTCCTGTTTGTCGATGAGTTTCACCGCCTACCACGGTCAGTAGAAGAAGTCCTCTATCCCGTGATGGAGGACCACGTGCTGGACATCATGATTGGCAAGGGGCCCGGCGCGCATTCCGTTCGGGTCAGCCTGCCGCCGTTCACGCTCGTCGGCGCAACCACCCGCTATGCGCTACTCAGCAACCCGCTGCGCGACCGTTTCGGCGCGACATACCGGTTGGATTTCTATACGCCTGAGGAGATTGGGAATATCCTGGTTCGCTCAGCCAAAGTGCTGAATGTTGATGCGACGGACGATGGGTTGGGTGAGATCGCCGGGCGGTCGCGCGGGACGCCGCGCGTGGCAAATCGGCTGCTGCGTCGCGTTCGTGACTACGCACAAGTGAAGGGCGACGGCATCGTGACGGGCGAGGCGGCGCGTGAGGCTCTGGACAGTCTCGGCATCGACTCGCTCGGCCTGGACGACACGGACCACCGGGTGCTGGACAGCCTGATCAATTCGTTTGGCGGTGGGCCGGTGGGACTGGAAACTCTGGCATCGTCAATCGCGGAGGAGCCGGACACCGTCATGGACGTGTATGAGCCGTATCTACTGCAGCTGGGCTTCCTGGACAGAACGCCGCGGGGCCGCCGAGCCACTCGCCGCGCCTATGAGCACCTCGGCGTCGAACCACCCCCGCAGAACGGCGGGCCCGACCCAAACCGCCCGCAGTTGTTGTAGATGGCCGCCCAATGAGGGCATGAGCCCTGCATTTACACTCTGACTCCCGCCTGGCTTATAATTTGAGTTGCCGCCTATGACTGTCATTCCGGTTCGTCACATACCTGACCCTGTCCTGCGCGAAAAGACGAAGCGCGTGCCAAGCATCACATCCGCGCTGCGTTCGCTTGTCGATGACATGATCGAGACCATGTACAAGGAACATGGCGTCGGCATCGCTGCCAACCAAGTAGGGCGCAGCCTGCGTATCACGTACATCGAGATTCCCGAGGAGCGTGATGAGGACGGCAACGTCGTGCAGGAGTACTCATCGCACATCCTGATTAACCCGGAGATCATCCGCCGCGTCGGTGAACGAGAGGTCGAGGAAGGCTGCTTAAGCATTCCGGGTTGGCGTGGAAAGCTGATTCGCTCCGAGCGCGTCACTGCCAAGGCGCTTGACCTTGACGGGCGGGAGATCAGGATCAAGGCGGACGGACTCTTGGCGCAGGCGCTTGAGCATGAGACTGACCACCTCAACGGCATTGTGTACATCGACCGCATGGAGAACATCGAAGAGTTGTGTCCACTTGATTTGCGGGCCGATGAAAATGCTGAACGGCAAGCGTCCGAAAACGGGGAATCCGGGCCGCCGCCCGATCCCAACCTTGTGTGGCGACTTCGCCGGCCCGTCGCGCCGGTCGCGCGCCGACGGTGAGCGTTAACGTGCCCCCCACCGACGTTCACGGGACATCTATCGGCGAGATGCTCGAGCGCGCTCGCGTCTTTCTTGCCAATCAACAGGTTGCCGCGTGGGTAGTCGGCGGATCCGTCCGGGATATGCTCCTCGGCGTCCAAACTGCTGACGCCGATCTGGTGGTGGATGCGGCGAACGTTCCGGAGCTGGGCAGACGGTTCGCCGACGAGATCGGTGGCGCGTTCTATCAGCTTGACCAGGAACGGAACTATGTCCGCGTGCTTTCCGAACCGGATACAGAAGGGGAGCGAGCGCGTCTGGATATCACGCCGCTTGGCGATCAAGATATTGCTACTGAACTGTCGCGGCGTGATTTCACAGTCAACGCAATGGCGCTGCCGCTGGAGCAGTGGCAGACGCCGGATAATCTCATCGATCCACTCGACGGCTGCGCTGATCTCAGGCAGCGCGTCCTCCGCGCCGTCACACCCACCATCTACACCGATGACGGTATCCGCCTCATGCGTTTGGCAAGGCTGGCAGGGCAGTTGGGGTTCACTATCGAGGACGAAACGGCAGCATTGGCCAAACACGACGTCGCCCACATCGCGGACGTTTCACCGGATCGGCTGCGCGACGAACTCTGCAAGGTGTTTGGGCTTCGCGATGCGAAATCAGCCCTGCGCCTGCTCGATGATATCGGCGTGCTCAGCCTCATCATGTCGGAGCTCGATGCCGCGCGCGGCGTTACACAGCCCGTTGAGCACTATTGGGACGTATTCAACCATCTCATCGAGACCGTCGGATTTATGGACGGCCTGCTTGATGCAGACAGGCGAATGGCCGACACAACCCTCTCGCAGATGCCGTGGAGTGAGAACGTCGCCAACTATTTCGCAGAAGAGGTGTCCGGCGGCGCTGACCGCGCCACGCTGACCAAACTCGCCTGCCTGCTGCATGACATCGCCAAGCCGCAGACGAAGACCGTAGAAGAGTCCGGCAAGACGCGCTTTCTCGGCCACCCGGAGCAGGGAGCGGAAACAACGGAGGCGGTGATGGAGCGGCTGCATTTCAGCCGCCGTGCCAATGCCTACGTCACGCTGGTCGTACGGCAGCACCTCCGACCCATGCAGCTCAGCAACAATCTTGAAACGCCAACGCGCCGCGCCCTCTATCGCTTCAAACGTGATTTGAGTGATGCGGCAATTGGAGCAGTGTGGCTTGCCATGGCAGACTTTTTGGCCGCCAAGGGCCCTATGCTCGATCCTAATGAGTGGCGAAGGCGGGTCAGCCACTGTAGCCTAGTAATGGAGTCGATACTCGACGAGCCTGCTGATGACATGGCCGCGCCGCAGTTGGTGAATGGCCACATGCTCATGGAAGCGCTTGACGTTGGCCCCGGCCCGCAGGTGGGGCAGATACTTGAGGCTGTCAGGGAGGCGTTGGCCGCCGACGAGGTGTCGACTTCTGAGGAGGCTTTAACGTTTGCCCGCCGGGAATGGGAGGCACGGTTCGGCCCCCTGGCAGGTGAGCGCGGGGAAGATGATGCAGTGAGGAGAGGAAACTGAGTTGGAGCGAGTGAGCGGCTTACTCGGTGCAGTCGCTAGTCGGCTGCAGAGATGGATCATTCCTGGTTTCATCGTTCTATTTGTCCTTTTTGCGGCGCTCAGCCTCATGCGTGATGAATGGCGCATTCCACTGACGGACATCGAGCGCGGCCAGCAGGATACCCCGCTTGGCCTGACGCTCGGCCTCGATCTGCAGGGCGGCGTCCACCTCGTCTATGAAACTGTCGATCCGAATCCCACTCCGGAACAACTGAACGGTGTAGTGCAGATCATCCGCACGCGCGTCGACCAATTTGGAGTGGCAGAGCCCCTCATTCAGACGCTTGGCGCAAACCGCATCGTTGTTCAGCTGCCGGGCGTGCAAGATGTGCAGGCGGCCAAGGACCTCATCGGCGCTCCCGCCGTGCTCGATTTTCGTGAGCTTATCCCGATCCCAATCGAGCCCGGGGAAGATACCGGAGCCACATCCGACTCGGCATCTGATGACGCAGAATCAACACCTGTTCCGGCTGATCCAACGCCGTCCAGCGCTGCAGAGTCAACGGCCGGACCGTCGGACGGAACAACGTCCGCGCCCAAGTTGGCAAATGTCTCGCCATCCATAGCGGCTCAGACGACCCCGGAGCCAACTACAGTGACAACCCCTTTGCCATCCGCCACTGCGACCCCGGAAACGACTGCTACGGAAGAGCCAACCGGACCCGTAGTAGAAACACCGACGCCTGAGCCTGATGCGGAGTTCCGCCTTGAGTGGGAAATTGCGAGGGCGGTTGTTGATGGCGAAGAGGTTGAACTGACGGGAGACCGGCTGGAGCCGGGCTCCGCGCAGGTGGGATTCAATCCGACAACGGGCGCGCCGGAAGTCTATTTCCAGATGGACAGCCAGGGCAGGGAGGCGTTCCGCCTCGTTTCACGACGCCTGGTCGGTCAACTGATGGGAATCTTTCTTGACGATGAAGCCATCCTGACGCCCCGCATACAGTCCGAGATTCCAACGAGCCCCCGTATCACCGGACTTGATCTTGCAGAGGCGCAGATCCTCGCTATTCAGCTCAACGCGGGCGCTTTCCCCATCCCGTTGGAGAAGGAGCCGATCCTGGAGCGAGACGTGGATGCATTCCTTGGGGCCGACGCTCTTGAGCGGGGCCTGCGCGCCGGCATGGTTGGCATCCTGCTTGTCGCGCTGTTCATGGTGCTCTACTACCGTATGAACGGCGTCGTGGCGGCCGTCGCGCTCATCATCTACGCCATCCTGGTTCTCGGCACGTTCAAGTCGATTCCCGTCGTGCTAACCCTCTCCGGCCTCGCAGCATTCGTCCTCTCGTTTGGGTTTGCCGTCGACGCCAATGTTCTGATATTCGAGCGGATGAAGGAGGAGCTGCGGGCAGGCCGCAGCATGGGCTCAGCGATCGACATCGGATTCAATCGTGCCTGGCCTGCTATCAGGGACGGCAATTTCACGACGCTAATCATCGCAGCCATCCTCTTCTGGTTCGGCGAACGGCTGGGCGCAAGCCTCGTGCAGGGCTTTGCATTGACGCTGGCCATCGGCATCGTGCTCAGCATGTTCAGCGCGCTGGTCATCACGCGCCGCCTGCTGCGCCTCGTGACCAACTTTGAGCCGCTCCGCAAGACGAGGTTCTATATTCCGTAAGGGGAAGCCGAGAATGATTAACTTTGCGAAATACCGGGCCACGTACTTCCTCTTTTCCCTCGTGCTTATTGTGGGGGGGTTGTCAGCCCTATTCCTCGGGCCCGGCCTGAGCTTCAGCATCGAATTCAGCAGCGGCGCGGCCGTTGATGCCACATTTGTCGCCCCTACTGAGCAGGAGGCCGTAGAGGATGCCATCGATTCGCTGGGGTATGAAGGGGCACTAGTGCAGGGGATCGGCGACCGTGAATTCTTCCTGCGACTGCCGTTGGCGGAACAATCCGAGCGGCAACAGCTGGACGTGCGCAATGCGTTGGAGGAATACGCCGGACCGTTGCAGGGCTACAGCTTTGACCTCGTCTCTCCCGCCGTCGCCCGCGAGACGGTGAGGAACGGTTTGTTCGCCGTCCTGATAGCCGTCGTCGGCATTCTCGGCTACATCGTCTATGCCTTCCGCAGCATCCGTCACCCGTTCCGCTACGGCATCGCGGCCATCATCGCCCTTGTGCATGACATCGCCATTGCCTTTGCTATGGCCGGCCTGTTTATGCTGATCGGCTCTCAGTGGCTCCACCTGGAAATCAGCAGCATGTTCCTCGTCGGAGTGCTAACCCTGCTCGGCTACAGCATTAACGACACCATCGTCATCTTTGACCGCATCCGCGAAAACATCCTGCGGGATACCAACCGGGATATCGTCGCCACCACCAACTACTCGATCATGGAAAGCATGGGACGTTCCATCAACACGAGCTTTACGACACTCGTCGTCTTGCTGGCGTTGTTCCTGCTCGGTCCGACCACGATCCGTGATTTCCTGTTCGTGATGATTATTGGAGTCGTGTCCGGAACCTACAGCTCAATCTTCACCGCCTCGCAGGTAATCGTCTCGTGGGAGACACGGAGCTTGGGCAACCTGCCGTTCATCGGTGGTGGGCGCGGCGGCTCGACGTCCTCAGCGGCCACGTCGCCTAGCGCCTCCTGATGCGGGGACGATAGAGAAGGCAGGGCGTTCACGGAGGCAAAACCATGCCCGTCACGACTGAACGCATCACCATAGACAGCGACGGCATTGAGCTGGTCGGCGCAATCTCCATACCGGACGGGCAGGGGCCGCATCCGGCAGTGGTTCTCTGCCATGGAATGCCCGCCGCACGCCCGACGCCAACGGCAGACATCACGCTCTCTGCCCCAACAGATGACGGCCTCACATACGCCGAGATTGCGGAACTGTGCGCGCACCGCGGCCTCGCCGCCGTGATTTTCAATTTCCGGGGGACGGGCGAGAGCGGCGGCAATTTCCACCCACTGGGATGGGCACAGGACCTGGAGGCTGTGCTGTCATGGGTGTGGGAACGTCCCGAGGTGGACATCGACCGCATTGGAGTGCTTGGCTCGAGCATGGGTGCTCGCGTGGCGATCCACGCGGCCGCGCGCAGGCCGGAAGTAGCGGCAGTGCTCTCATTCGCGTCACCGGCCCGCTCTCGGTGGAGCCGCTCGCCGGAGGAGATGGTGCAGAACGCGCGGGACGTCGGAATCATCCGTGACCCCGACTTTCCGTCATCTGCACAACGTTGGGCCGACGAGTACCAGGAGATGGACGTGACACAGTCGGTTGGCCGTGTTGCTCCGCGTCCGTTGTTGCTCATGCACGGGGACGCAGATGACGTCGTGTCGCCGGACGACGCTCACGCGCTCCTGGAGGCCTCCGATCAATCCGTGACGGAGCTGATGATGCTGCCGGGGGCGGGGCATCGATTCCGCAGCAACGTGGAAGCCGTGGACATCGCCGTCAACTGGCTGGTGAAGACACTCTCGGCGTGACGGCTGGGACATGACCGGCCTTCTCGAAACTCTTGGCGAGTGGATCCAGGAAGTCATCCTCGCCATCGGCTACCCCGGCATAGTCTTTCTCATGGCTGCCGAAAATATTTTTCCGCCTGTGCCGTCTGAATTCGTTCTTCCATTCGCCGGTGCGCTGTCCGCAAATGACGAGATGAACTTCTGGGGGGTAGTCGCGGCGGGCACGGCAGGCTCCGTCATTGGCGCACTGGTTCTCTATGCAGTCGGATACTTCGCACGGGAAGCCGGCGTGCGCCGCATCGTTGTCACGTATGGAAAGTACGCGTTTATCTCCGAGAACGACCTGGACCGCGCCACCGCGTGGTTCGAACGCTACGGGGAGGCAGCAATCGTCTTTGGACGGCTGATCCCCATCATTCGCAGCGTGATTTCAATTCCGGCGGGCTATACCCGCATGAACCTTCTAAAGTTTCTCCTCTTTACTACCCTGGGAACATTTCTCTGGAGCCTGTTACAGGTCTATATCGGCTGGGTGCTGGGCGAGAACTGGGAGAGGATCACGGAGATTACTGGTCCCTATCAAAACGCTACGCTGATACTGATGGCAGCGGGTGTCGTGGGTTTCTTCGGCTGGCGCGCTTACAAGTGGAGAAGGAACAGGAGTGATTAAGCGAACGCTCATCCTGATATTCGGCATACTCATCGGCATCGTTTTGGCGTCGTCGATGTGGCCAAAGAACCGCAGCCCTCTCATCCAGTTCAACGCGAGGGGCATGGTGCGGATCGTCATCAATCGACCGGAGAGCAACGAGTGAGAATACTGCCGGTCACCTTCATTAATCTCAACGAAGGAGTCCTGTCTCACGTTCTCGTAGCAACGTGCTCCGGTTCAGTGAGCCAACGGCGAGAGATCAGGCATGTGCTCCCCGGTGTGGCTTCGCGAGCGGCGTGCAACGCCTGTGCGTAGCGCCGCCTTGCTCACGGCACGTGATACCGCAGTTACAACTCGTGAATTGAAGAGGCTCGGGATGATGTTCTCCTCGCTCAGTTCACGGTTAGAGACCACTGCGGCGAGTGCCTGCGCGGCAGCCATCTTCATCTCCTCATTGATGGTCCGCGCGCGAACGTCCAGCACGCCGCGGAACATACCGGGGAAGCAGAGGGCGTTGTTGATCTGATTCGGGTAATCCGAACGCCCCGTCGCCACCACGCGCACGTATTGATGCGCCTCTTCTGGCGACACTTCAGGGTCGGGGTTGGCCAACGCAAAGACGATGCCGTCGCTGTTCATGCGCGCCAGGTCTTTGGCCTCGATAACTCCCGGCCCGGACAATCCAATGAAAAGGTCTGAGTCATTCAGTCCTGCGCGAATATCGCCGGCGAAGTTGCGCGGATTGGTGTTCTCCGCAAGCCACATCTTGCCCGAGTTGCCTTCAATATCGCCGCGATCGCGGTGAATCGCTCCTTGCCGGTCGAAAACGATGATGTCACGCAGGCCCGCAGCGACGAGCATCCGCGTGGTCGCCACGCCGCTCGCGCCGGCGCCAGTCATGACGGCGCGAAGCTCGCCGATATCCTTGCCCACGATCTTGAGCGCGTTGAGCAGGGCCGCCGTCACGACAACCGCCGTCCCGTGCTGATCGTCATGGAACACGGGGATATCCAGCTCCTCCTTCAGCCGCTCCTCAATCTCGAAGCAGCGCGGCGCAGAGATGTCCTCCAGGTTGATGCCGCCGAAGCCGACAGCCAACGCCTTAACTGTTTCCACAATCTGATCCGGGTCGCTGGTATCCAGGCAGATCGGCCAAGCATCCACGTCAGCGAGTTCCTTGAAGAGGATGGCTTTGCCCTCCATGACGGGCAGGGCGGCCTCCGGCCCAATGTTGCCGAGGCCCAGCACTGCCGTCCCGTCCGAGACAACAGCCACCGTATTGGCCTTGGATGTAAGCGACCAAACGGACTCAGGGTTTTCGCCGATGAACGAGGCAACACGTCCCACGCCGGGTGTATACACCTGAGAGAGATCACGGTGATTCTCAACGGGCGTGCGGGTGTGCATCTCAATCTTGCCGCCTGTATGGACGAGGAACGAAGGATCTGTGAACGCGATGATCTTTGCGCCGGCTTTGCGCAGCGCCCGGGCCACGCGCTGTCCGTGCTCCATGTTCATCACACCGATGGTGAGATCACGGACGATACGTTTGCCGCGCGTGCGGACGAGATCGACGGCAGTGATGTCGGCCTCGTTGTCTCCGACTGTGGTCGTAATCATGCCGAGCATGCCGACCTTGTTCGGATACTCAAGGCGTATGGTGACGGTGTAGCCGTATTCGGGATAATCAGATGAAACCACTAACACCTCCCCACAGGCGTTACGAGCCTAGAGGAGTCAGTATAGCCGCCGCCGCCCCAATGCGTCATGAGATTGTGTCACATTTCGACTCTCACTAACGCCGCCATTTCCTTTGGCCTTACTGCCCGAACGTCACCATCTGCGCCTCATCCGCGCTCATCCTGACCAACTCGTCAACATCGAGCGCGGTTTCCATGCGTTCCGCCTCAACAATGGATGACCGCAGAACGGGATGTTTCGGCACGAAGAGGGAGCAGCAGTCCTCGTCCGGCAAGATCGAAATATCAAAAGTCCCCAATCGCCGCGCCTCAGTGATGATCTCTTGCTTGTCCATGCCGATAAGCGGCCGAAGCACGGGCATCCTCGCCACCGAATCAATCGTGGAAATGTTCTCCACGGTCTGGCTGGCCACCTGTCCGATGCTCTCTCCGGTCACGAGGGCCAGCGCGTTTACTCGCCGCGCCAACTCCTCCGCTACGCGCACCATGAATCGTCTGTAGGCGACCACCCGGTACGCCGGGTTGACCGCCGCGACGATCTGCCGCTGCGCGTCCGCGAATGGCACGAGGTGCAGACGTGATCCGAACTGTGATTCGTCCAGCACACGCACGAGATCTCGCGCCTTGTCCCGCGAGGAACCGTCCACGAGCGGGAAACTGTGAAAGTGAACAAAGTCCACCGTGCATCCACGTCGGAACATGCGCGCCGCCGCGACCGGCGAATCGATGCCGCCTGACAGCAGGGCCATGACGTGGCCGGAACTGCCAACCGGCAGCCCGCCCGCGCCAGGAACGGACTCAACATAGACGAATGCGTCTCTCTCCCGCACGTCAACGCGCAGATCGATGTCTGCCCCTCGGAGCTTGACCGCCGCACCCGTTTCCTCTTCTACGAGAGAGCCGATCTGCGTGTTCAGGTCAGCGGAGGTCATCGGGTAGCGCTTGTCGGCTCGCGAGGCGGATACCCGAAAGGTCTCTGCGCCGTTCCACTCGGCGCGAATGGTGTCTCTGACGCCTTCAACAATCTCATCAAACGCCAGGCCGGTTCGTAGCGCCGGTGCGATGCGGGCGATACCGTAAACACGCGATATGACGTTCAGGGCAGGGGAGGCATCGGACCCGTCGGGCAGGTCAACACGAATCTGGCTGCGTTCCTGCCGAACAGGATGATCCAGCCCCGCCCGCGCCAGCGCCTTGCGCACGTTGGTGGCCAACGCGCCGACAAACACGCCGCGGTTCTTCCCCTTCAGCGCCACCTCGTGGTAGCGAATCAGCAGATGTCTTGACATTCGCCTCGTGCCATTCCGTGTTCCATGACTGCTCATCAATACTAACGTGGTCAGCCCGGGGCACGCCTCGCTCCTTGACACGCAATTGGAGGGCGGCGTACAGTCGGCATGAATTATTGCCTTGAACACGCAGAAAGTGGGGGAGTGGGAGATGCCTGAAACAGATCCTGTTACCGGTTACGAGTTTTCCGACAGCGAGGTTACGGAGATCGACAACGGCAACAACCGCGTCGGCACCAAGTTCCGGCACGATAGCAAGTGGTACTACTTCAGGAGCCTGTCTGAGCGGCAGAAGTTCATCGGCAACCCCGAGGCGTTCCTCGGCGGCGGCGAGGATTCTGACAGCAACGACTAAGCCCGCTCACGCTGCGGTCGCGGGCTCAAGTTCATCAACAAGGTCCCAGTAAGCGGTCGACAGCGACGGATCCCGATCATTTAGGTAATCGCCCAGGGTAGGGACTATCACGACGTTCGGCGCGATTCCCGTCTCCTGGATTTGACGTCCTGACGGCGTGTGCCAGTTTGAGACGGTCACGTACAACGCGGAGCCGTCACTGAGTTCCTGGAACGCCTGCACGCTGCCCTTGCCGAATGTTCGGGTGCCGTACACAGTGGCGCGCTCATGATCCTGTAACGCCCCGGCCACTACCTCAGACGCGCTGGCTGAGAACCCGTTGACGAGCACGGAAAGGGGCAGTTCATAGGCCTGCCCATCCTTGTCTACCTCCCATTCGATGCGGCGGCCCTCCCGCGTCACCTCGTACATCGCGAGCCCCTCCGGCACGAATTCGCCGATGATGCTGACTGCGCCCGACAGTGAGCCGCCTGGGTTGGAGCGAACGTCCAGAATCAGCGCCTCGATGTCTCGCTCGAGCAGCGTGCTGAGCGCTTCATTGAAATCATCACCCGTTTCCCGGTGGAAGCGTTCTACACGGATGTAGCCGATCAGCGGTCGATCTGAGTCCTCGCCAAAGATTCGCGTCTCAAGGGATGTCGGCACCACTCCACGCACGACCGTGACGCTCATCCGGGCGCTCGGGTCGTCCCACGGCCGCCTTATCTCAAGCACGACTTCCGTGCCGCTCTCTCCCTTGACGATCTCCACCAGCTCATCGACGTCCATCTCAGTTACATCTATGCCGTTCACGGAGATGATGCCGTCACCCGCCTCCAGGCCTGCCGCCTCCGCAGGGCCGCCAATGAACACGTCTGAGATCACGTTAATGTCGCTTGTGGTTCCAACACGGGCCCCAATGCCCTCATACGAGCTCTCCGCGAAGAACTCCCGGGCCTCCTCATACTGTCCCGCATCCAGGAACGTGAGGGCAGGGTCCTCTCCGCGCACAAACAGCCCCCGCCGCGCAGCCTCCGTGACCGCTTCTAGCGGCGCGTCAGGATAATCTCGCTGGAGGATCTGCATCGCCCGCCAGATGTCCTCGAGGCCGGGCGGCACAGTGGACGGTACTTCCCGGCTCGAACTTTCCACTTCGGACAGGATGCGGTCGGCCGTATTGAAGCCCCGCTCGCCGGTAGCCGCAATAGTCATAAAGTAGATGGTGCGGTCGATGTCGTCCTGGTCGGGACGTAGTGGAATGCCTGAGGTCTCTTCAAAGACACGTATCGCTTCAGTGAGAATGCCGAAGTTTCCCGGACCACCGAACGATATCCGGTCATCGCTTGGCGCAACGAACGTCTCACGTACACCGGCAACCAGAACGATGAACATTAACAGCAAGGACAGTCCAACGGTGAACGACACCGCACGGCCCGGGTTCTGTCGAGTCTCGGGGGGAAGTTCGGACTCAGGTTCGTATAGGTTCATTGCGTGTCCTCATTCTACGCGCGGCAAGCCACACCCACTAGGTGGGCTTGCCGCCGTTGCATCGTATACTTGAACGCATAACGACCCTTAACGGTTTCCCGTCTCGAGCGATTTAAGCGGAGGCAGATGAGCAAGCGACGCAACGGCAGCAGTCCGGGATCAAACGGTCACGCAACGGCCCGGCCCGGCGAGCGTGCGCTGCTCATCGGCGCGGCGGTCAAGAGCAGGGGAGCGTCCTGGTCACTCGATGAGTCCCTTGAAGAACTCAATGCGCTTGCGCAGAGCGCTGGCGCAACAGTAGTGGCCGTTGAGCGCCAACGACTCGATCGATTCACCCCTCACTACATGGGCAGCGGCAAACTTGAAGAAATGCTTAGTCTCGCCCGTGACGAGGAGATCTCCACCATCATCCTCGATGACGAGTTGACGCCAACCCAGCAGCGCAATCTCGAAGAGTCATTCAAGGTCAAGGTGCTGGATAGAACGGCGCTGATCCTGGACATCTTCGCGCAGCGCGCCCAGTCCATGGAGGGGCGGTTGCAGGTTGAATTGGCGCAGCATGAATACCTCTTGCCGCGCATTCGTGGCCAATGGAGCCACCTTGAGCGACTTGGCGGCGGCATCGGGACACGAGGCCCCGGCGAATCGCAGTTGGAAACTGACCGCCGCCTTGTCCGCAACCGCATCCACCGACTCAAGGGGCAGCTGGAGGACGTGCGCCGCCGTCGTGCTCAACACCGTGAGTCCCGTAAGAATAAGGGCCTGCCCACCGTATCCCTTATCGGCTACACAAACGCTGGCAAGAGCACTCTGATGAATGCTCTGACCCGTGCCGACGTGCTTGCTGAAGATAAGCCGTTCGCAACACTGGACCCCGTGACGCGCATGATGCGGCTCCCGGCCGGAGGCGAGGGACTGCTCACAGACACGGTGGGATTCATCCAAAAGCTCCCACACAGCCTCGTTGCGGCTTTCCGCGCAACGCTTGAGGAATTGGAGGACGCCGACTTGCTCCTTCACGTGGCGGACGCCAACGCGCCTGCTGCGTCCATGCACTACAAATCGGTGCTCTCATTGCTGGACGAGCTTGAGGTGGCTGACAAGCCGCGCATCCTGGTCATGAACAAGATGGACCTTGTTGATGCCGAATCGTCGCCCGAATACCGCGCCCTCGTGGATCAGGCTCTGAACAGGACGCCCGACCTCGCCATCATCCCCGTGTCGGCACTTTCAGGCCGCGGCCTTGACGACCTCCGCAGCGCGATTGAATTCAACCTCGCCTCCGCCGTCCGCGCCTAGCCGCCCAGCCATTCCAGGTACAGACGCGTACAAAGCGACCCAAGCATTGCCGCCTCCTGCAGATCCTCCGGCGCGACCCAACGCCAGTCTTCGTAGAGCGTGAGCTGCTCCCCCGAATCAACCGGTCGCGCAGGCAGTGAGATGGGTAGGGGAGAGTCTTCGTCCCACAGCATCCCGTAGACCGTCATTGACTGTGAATTCGTGTCGTCGTCGCGCTGCCCCTCATTGATCCGCGTAAGTCCTCCCGCAGGCACCTGTAGCCTCAACTTGTCCCGCAGGACGCGTGACACGGCTTCGTCTTCCGATTCGCCGTCCCGTGAAGTGGCTGCAGGCAAGCCCCACAACCCGCCGAGCGGATCATCCGGGACCTTTGGCCGCAACACGGCGACCACGCGCTCAGCACCGCCGGGCTGCACGGAGCGAATCGCCACCGAGACAGAACGCTTCACGTCTAACGCCTTTCGCAGCATTCAAGGCCGAAAACTGTCGGGCAGTGGACTAATGGCCCATTTTCCTTGCGGCACATCTTACTTCGCACAATAGATATTATGTTGTTTTCAAATAGCTATGGGCAAGCGAGAGCCAAGTTGGCCAGAGCCTACCGTTCGCCCTGAGCCTGTCGAAGGGCCTGAAGAAATACGAGCCGTTGACATCCTCTAACTCGTGACCCCACGATAATCTTCAGAGCGACCCGTACACGTACAGTTCCGCTCGGACATCGTCATGAACAAAGTCTACCGAAACTACATCATTGGCCTAGTGGCCGTCGGATTCATCGTTTTGAACCCGCTGCATCTCCCTTGGTCGATGCAATGGTTCATTGAAAATCAAGCCGGTACGGCTCTGGGCGATTTCGTCGCCACGTACGAGTCGCAGATCATCGTCGGCGCAACCGTGTACTTCACGGCGGTAATGATCCCTGTCTACATCTGGCTGTGGCGTCGGAGGCGCAGCGCCGGGCAAACTCCTAAGCGAGAAGCCCCCGCGCCAATTGAGAACCCGGAGCCCGGCGAGCCGACTTACCGCGGCCCCGGTGGTGGCAAGCGCCTTCCGCCAAGCATGAGGCCCAAGGCCAACCGCCGCCGCCGCAGGCGCTAGAAGCCGCCCGCCTGCCATGAGGCGTTACGAACCGGAGACCGTCAAGGACATCGTTCTCGGCTACCTTGGGCGTGGTGGCTACATGCTGCCCACCAATGAATCCGGCGAGGAACCGCCCATCGGCGACCTCGTTATCCTGCATGGGCGCGGCCACCGTGCTGTCGCGCGATTCGAGTTCGGCGTGTCACCCGAAAAACTCGAACCATCCGCTGTGGAGGAGTTCAGCAACCAAAAGGAATCGTTACAGGCGACTGCCGCCTTTCTGATCACTGACGGAGAACTTTCGGACGCTGCGCGAGAGCGCGTAGAGGAGGCAGGTGTCACGGTCATCGCCGGCCAATCATTGGAGAACCTGGTTGTGGCCTATCGTGGCGCGACGTGGCCGCCGTTGAGGCGGCCGGAGGAGCCGCTGCCGTTCCAGAAGTACATTCCGTGGTTCGTTGGAATCTCGTTGGTCGTGATCGTGGCCCTCGTTTTGGCTCTGATCTCAGCCGAATTGACCATACGACCGCCGGATTGGGGAGGTTAGGCGCGTCTCGCCCGCTGCCTGTCCTCGCTGTCGATGATGATCGTCACGGGTCCATCGTTGACCAGCTCCACGTCCATCATTGCCCCGAATCGTCCCGTCTCAACGGTCAACACCTGACTTCGCAATTCGGTAACTAGCAATTCATAGAGACGCTCTGCCTCCACTGGCTGCGCCGCTCCTATGAAACTGGGTCTGCGCCCCTTGCGGGTATCCGCGTACAGCGTGAACTGGCTGACGACGAGCAACGAGCCGCCCGCCTCGATCACGGAGCTTTCGAAATGCTTGTCACCGTCGGCAAAGATGCGAAGGTTAGGAATCTTCCCTGCGAGGTAACGGACGTCATCCTCAGTGTCGCCGTCCCTCACTCCAGCAAGGATCAGCGCGCCGTGACCAATTTCCCCGACAATCTCGCCGTCAACGCGCACGCTCGCGCGTGAAACCCGCTGGACGACGAGGCGCACGCTGCGTTAGTGAGGATGTGGGTGCGGATGGGTGTGATCAGATGCGCCGGCGGAGGCATGGTCGTGATCGTCGCCACCGGAAGAGTCCCCGCCGGAATCACCGCCGTCGTCAGAGTCCTTCACAGGCGGCTGCCCAGTCTTTCTCCCGCCGTAGTCATTCACATAGAAGCCACTTCCCTTGAACACAACGGCGGGCATGGAGATGCGCTGCTTCCCTTCACCGCCGCACTCAGGGCAAGTCGCCTCGCGAGCGTCGTGATACCCCTGCCGCACGGCGAAGCGGTGTGAGCATGATTGGCACAGATAGTCGTACATCGGCATGACTGGTATTCCCGTTGACTCGTGATTGAACCGAAAAGTCTCCGTAGAGAGAGATGGCCCTCACAACCTAGTAGGCGCCGACTCCCGTGTCCGGATCCATCTTGCCCTGGTCTTCGGCTTCTCCCTTGCGATTCCAATAGCTGCCGAATCCGGTCTTCTTCTGTTCGCTCGTATAGAATCCATCCGCGTTGTACACAACTTGCGGGACGTGGATGACGCGCTTGCTCTCCGTCTGGTCTATTGGACACAGCGCAACTGGCTCCGCATCGAAGCTCTGTCGAAGCTCAAAGCGTTGTTCGCAGCTCGGGCAATCGTAATCGTATCGTGGCGGCGTCATTTCTTCCCCATGCTTACAGGGCCGCGACAACGTAGAAATGTGTCGGCCGCCACCGGCTATGCAAGCCTATTCCTTATTCCAATGTGTGCCTGGCAGCACATTAGATTGTATGTGTGGCCGTATCTGCGGTCAACCTAAGCATCTCATGGCTCGCGTGCTATACTGAGCCAGATACAGATTGCGGATTCAAAGGGGTGGCTCTTGACGACTGACGGTGCGACAACAACGGCCGGCGAGGAAACGGCGACGATTCAGGCGGCGGCGGAAACGCCGCCAACTCCGGAAAACGGCGATAAGCCTGAAATCACCATGAAGACGCTGTTGGAGGCCGGAGTCCATTTCGGACACCCCACCCGCCGCTGGCACCCCAAGATGAAGCCGTTCGTGTTCACGCAGCGGAACGGCATCCACATCATCGATCTTCAGAAAACTCTCAACCGGCTTGAGGCCGCAGCTGAGTTCGTTCGTGAAGTCGCGTTGTCCGGCAAGAAGGTGCTTTTCGTGGGTACGAAGAAGCAGGCGCAGGACGCAGTTTCCTCCGAGGCAACACGAGCCGACCAGCCCTGGGTCAACCAGCGTTGGCTGGGCGGCACCCTCACCAACTTCCGCACCATCCAGTCACGGATTGACTACCTGGTGCGGCAGGAGGATCGCCGCTCCAAGGGAGAGTTTGCCTTCCTGCCCAAGAAGGAGGCAGGACGCCTTGAGGACCGCATCGCCAAGTTGAATCGTTATCTCGGCGGCATCAAAGAGATGACGGAGATGCCCGGCGCAATCTTCATCATTGACGCCGCCCGCGAAAAGATCGCCATCGCCGAGGGGCGCAAGATGGGGATTCCCATCGTCGCTATCGCTGACACAGACTGCAACGTTGATCTAATTGACTACCCGATTCCCGGCAATGATGACGCCATCCGCGCCCTCCGCCTGATGACCGGCCACTTGGCCGACGCCATCATTGAGGGCGCCACCGAGGGACAGAACATGCGACAGGAGGGCGAGGCCGCAGCAGCGACCGCCTGAGCCCCCCTGCCCTGATAGAACGAGACTTCAAGCAAATCCAGGCCTGCAATCGCGCGGGCTCCAACAAGAAACAGCAGCACTGACCGCGCCGCCCGGGATGGACGGCGCGTGAACGATAACGACAGGAGTGTGGAGTGACGACAATCTCGGCTGACGCCATCAAGGAACTGCGGGAGCGCACCGGCGCCGGCATCATGGACTGCAAACGCGCCCTTGAGGACGCGCAGGGCGACATGGACAAGGCAAGCGACTTGCTCAAGGAGCGCGGCATTGCCACCGTCGCCAAGAAGGCCTCCCGAGCGGCAAATGAGGGACTCATCGAGACCTACGTTCACGCGGGCGGTCGCATCGGCGTCATCGTTGAGCTCAACTGCGAGACCGATTTCGTCGCCCGCACGGACGATTTCAGAGAACTTGCCCACAACATCGCACTTCAGGTCGCTGCAATGAATCCGCAGGCCATCGACGATGAAATACCCCTCGATGATCTCGACACGTCGGAGGGAGAGCCCCGCCTGCTCCACCAGCCATTCGTCAAGGACGGAAGCCAAACGATCAGCAACCTTCTGACTGATGCCGTCGCCAAGGTAGGCGAAAACATCGTCATCAAGCGCTTCGCCCGCTACGGCATCGGCGAGGAATAGAACGCAGACACGGAGACGCAGAGAAAAGAGGCTGCCACGCTGGACGGCGACAAACCGCGGCGAGTCCTCCTAAAACTCAGTGGCGAGGCGCTGATGGGTCCTCGCGCGTCCGGCATTGACGTCGATACCGTCCGTGTCGTCGCATCAGAGATCGTTGACGTTCTAAAGACCGGCGTCCAGATGGGCATAGTCGTGGGCGGCGGCAACATCTGGCGCGGCAGAATCGCCGAGGAATCCGGCATGGATCGCGCCACGGCCGACTATTCCGGCATGTTGGCCACCGTCATCAACGCCCTTGCGCTCCAGAGCACCCTTGAGAGTCTCGGCGCGGACGTCCGCACCCTCTCCGCAATCGCCATCCAGGCCGTCGCAGAGCCGTATATCCGCCGCCGCTCCATCCGGCACATGGAGAAGGGGCGTATCGTCATCTTCGCCGCAGGGACCGGCAACCCGTACATGACGACGGACACGGCGGCCTCCCTGCGCGCCGTTGAAGTCGGCGCGGACATCCTCCTCATGTCCAAGAACAAGGTGGACGGAATCTACGACGCCGACCCCAACGAGCATCCGGACGCGAAACGCTATTCCGCCATCAGCTATATGGAAGCGCTCAATCTTCGCCTCGGCGTTATGGACAGCACGGCGTTGACCCTTTGCATGGACAACAGCCTGCCCATCGTCGTCTTTGACATCTTTGACACAGGAAGTCTTGGCAGAATACTGAGTGGTGAGACGGTCGGGACGCTCGTCAACGCGAACGGTTCCCGCTGAGCGCGCCCACCGGAGGGAGGACAAGCCATGACGCAGCAGATTCTCGACGATGCCGAGCATCGAATGCAGGTCACTTGTGAGGTTCTTGACCGTGAGTTGGCAGGAATCCGCACCGGCCGCGCCTCCCCTACCCTGATAGAAGAATTGCGGGTCGACTACTACGGAACGCCCACCCCGCTCAAGCAACTAGCGACCATCACCGCGCCTGAGCCGCGCCTCCTCGTCGTACAGCCCTATGACCGCTCCGCAACGACAGCTATTGAGCGTGCCATCCTTCGGACGGATCTGGGACTTTCACCCGTCGCGGACGGCCAACTGCTCCGCATCCCCATCCCGCAGATGACGGAGGAACGCCGCAAGGAGATGAGCCGGTTGGTGCGCTCCAAGTCCGAGGATGAGCGTGTGGCCATTCGCAACGTCCGTCGCGACGCCATGGACCACCTGCGCCGCCTGCAGCGCGACAAGGATATATCCGAGGACGAGGAACACCGCGCGGCGGACCAACTCCAGAAGATCACCGACCGCTACACAGGACGGGTCGATGAGATGGGGGCGGCCAAGGAAGCCGCGGTCATGGAAGTCTAGCGCCCGACTGGCCCGCGCCCCGCATGACACCGCCCAACAACGAACTGGACTCCGCCTCAACTCCACGGCACGTTGCCATCGTTATGGATGGCAACGGACGGTGGGCGCGCGAACGAGAACTCCCACGCGAACAGGGTCACCAGCATGGCCGCATAAAGCTGCATGATGTCGTCCGAGCGTTCTCTGAACGAGGCGTCCGCTATCTGACGCTCTACGCATTTTCCACGGAGAATTGGCGGCGTCCGTCCGAAGAAGTCCAGGGGCTGATGACACTCGCCGCCGAGGCCATCAAGCAGGACGCCCCACGCCTGCACCAGGAGGGCGCGCGTCTGCTTCATCTAGGGCGCAAGGATCGCCTCGACCCCGACATCGCCGCAGCCATCGACCGCGTCGTTGACACGACGAAGGACAACACCGGCATCACGCTCAGCGTCGCGTTCGATTATGGAGGCCGCGAGGAGATCCTCGAGGCGGCAAGATCACTCATGCGCGACGGCGTCGCAGCCAACAACATAGACGAATCTGCATTCGAGAGCCGCCTGTTTACCAACGGTCTGCCGGACCCCGACCTGATCATTCGTACGGGCGGAGAACTGCGTATCAGCAACTTCCTACTGTGGCAGGCTGCCTACGCGGAGCTCTATTTCACGCCGACGCTCTGGCCTGATTTCGGCCCTCAAGAGGTGACCAAAGCCCTCGACTCTTACGCCGCCCGCAAACGCCGCTTCGGCGGCGTAGATGGAAAATAGGCGACGTTCCCTACCCCCTCCCCCATAATCTTCTTATGGGTATGAATCAAGAGGACGCGACGAGTAAGCGGGATTCTCTGCCTCTGCGGCTGGGCACGGCGGCCGCTGGCATCCCGGTACTGGCTCTCGCCATCTGGCTGGGTGGCATACCCCTATTGCTCGTTACCGGGGCGGCGGCGGTAGTGGCGATCTGGGAACTACGTGCCCTGCTCCGGCGCTTTGGCCTCATGCCGTGGCTGCTTTCATCTCTCGCCGTCGCCACGTTCCTCGCTTCCGGAATCGCGCTTCGAGAAGCGGATGACGGCCTCGCTTGGCTGTCCTATGCCATCCTCATCACGTTCGCATCAGACACTGCCGCTTATGCCGTTGGCAGACTCGTGGGTCGCCATCGACTCGCCCCCACTATCAGCCCCGGCAAGACGTGGGAGGGCGCCGTCGGTGGAATCATCGGCGCGGCGGCAGTGAGCGCCGTCTTTGCGTTGTTCATCGAACTGGATTCCCTGCCGCTGATAGCAGCCACACTACTTGGCGCGGGGCTCTCCGTGCTTGGCCAACTGGGAGACCTGACCGAGTCCTGGCTCAAGCGAAAGGCGGGCGTCAAGGACTCCGGAAACCTGCTCCCCGGCCATGGCGGCATCCTTGATCGACTCGATTCCCTGCTGCCGATTCTCCCCGCCGTATTTGTCTATGTGACCATCGTCACTACTATGGAATGACATGAACCACTCTCAGAAACGTATCGCAGTCCTTGGATCAACGGGCTCTATCGGCACGCAGACGCTGGACATAGTCCGCCGTCATCCTGACCGATTCCGCGTTGTCGGCCTAGCAGCGGGACACAACAGTGATGCCTTTAAGGCGCAGGTGGCGGAGTTTCTACCCACCCTGTCAGCGACAGGCGACGCTGCAACGCCGGAGGGACTTTCACACATCGCGGGCAGCCAGAACGTGGACGCCGTTGTCCTCGCCATACCCGGCCTCGCCGCCCTTGCACCTGCCCTTGCCGCTATCAAGGAGGGCAAGACAGTCGCCCTTGCGAGCAAGGAAGTCCTCGTTGTAGCGGGTGAACTCGTAATGAGCGAAGTGGCGAGAACCGGCGCGGCGCTACTCCCTGTTGACAGCGAGCACAGCGCCCTCTGGCAATGTTTAGCGGGAGAGCCGAGCGATGCCGTTAGCCGCCTGATCCTCACGGCCTCCGGCGGCCCGTTCTTTAGGCGCAGCAATGAGGAACTTGAATCGGTCACGCCTGAAGAGGCCCTCGCTCATCCCACGTGGCGGATGGGTCCCAAGGTCACCACTGATTCCGCCACCCTGATGAACAAGGCGTTCGAGGTCATGGAAGCGCGTTGGCTCTATGACATCGATTACGACCACATCGACGTCATGATTCATCGACAGAGCATCGTCCACTCGATGGTTGAGTTCACCAACGGCACGCTCAAGGCGCAGCTCTCCATGCCGGACATGCGCCTCCCCATCCAGTACGCGCTCGCCTACCCGGAGCGCATCGAGCGCCCCTCCGATTGGCGGGAGATGGACTATTCGATTGAGCAGACTTTCGAGGCTTTGGATCGCGACCGTTTCCCATGCTTTTGGCTTGCAATTGATGCTGCCCGAAGCGGTAAGACGTACCCCGCCGTACTCAACGCCGCCGACGAAATCGCCGTCGAGATCTTCCTCTCCGGCGCCATCCCCTTCAACTCCATACCAACTCTGATAAGGGACGCGCTTGACTCCCACACGCCGGTAACTCAGCCAACCCTTGACGACCTGCTTGCGGCTGACACATGGGCGCGCGACCACGTCCGGAGCGCGGCGAGAGACCGCTGACGTGTCGATTCTCATCACCATCGCCGCCTTTGCGGTCGTGCTCAGCTTCCTCGTGCTCATCCATGAGCTAGGCCATTTCTGGGCGGCTCGTCTGCTCGGCATTCGCGTCCGGGAGCTCGGCATCGGATTTCCGCCCCGCGCCAAGGGTTTCTGGCGTAACGGCATCGTCTATTCCCTGAATTGGTTGCCCGTCGGTGGGTTTGTGCGGCTTGAGGGTGAAAGCGACCCAACCGTGCCGGACGGCTATGCGGGCAAGCCGGTCTGGGCGCGCGCCACCGTTCTCGTGGCGGGCTCCGCCATGAACATCCTGCTCGCGTGGTTCATCTTCAGCGCCCTCGCTTCCCTACCCGTCGATCGGCTCGTTGACAGTGAGATCGTGATTGAAGAAGTCGTGCCCGGCTCCCCCGCGGACGATGCCGGCCTGCGTGTCGGCGATGTCATCCGCGGCGTGGACGGTCAGGACATATTGACACTGGGGCAGCTCTCCGACCAAATCAACCGCGCGAACGGCGATGAAGTTGTGTTGCGCGTCCTGCGTGGAACAGTCCCGCTCGCCGTCTACCTTGCTCCCCGCGCAAATCCCCCGCCCGGCGAGGGGCCCATGGGAGTGTCGATACGCCTACTGAATCCCGTCTTTGAACGCCGCGCCGCGCCCGTGTGGCAGGCCCCGTGGAACGGCATCGTCCTCATGGGCAACGTCATCACGAGCACTGCGACGGAGATACAACGCGCCGTCGGCTCCTCTAGCAACCCCGGCATTGCGGGTCCGGTGGGTATTGCACAGGCAACGGGCGAGGCGGCGCAGGATGGCCCGATTTCCCTGCTGATCATCGTCGCCCTGCTGAGCCTCAACCTGGGCATCCTGAACCTGCTGCCCATCCCTGCCCTCGACGGCGGGCGCATCCCGTTCCTCATTCTCGAAGTGGTCCGACGTGGACGACGGCTCTCGCCCGAGCGCGAGAACGTGGTCCACCTCATCGGCTTCGTCTTCCTGCTCTCAATGGTCCTCTTCGTCACCGTCGGCATCGACCTCCCCCGCCTCCTGGGCGGAGAGTCCGTGCTGCCGTAAAGGGACATCGATGGGTCATCACTACATTCCCCAGCACTATCTACGTCAATTCGCGGCCGATGAGAAGCGAAAGCAGATTTGGATGTACGACTTGGATTCATCCAAGTCAGTACGAACGTCAATCACCAATGCCGCCAACGAGAATGGTTACTACTCCACTGATGATGAAATCGCAATGGCAAATCAGATTGAATGGCCCGCCCAAGAACCTATGGAGAAATTGCGACGGAGATCCGCAATTGATCTGCCTGAGCGAGTCAGGGTGGCTACATATGTCAACTGTCTAATCAATAGGGTACCCGCCATGAGACGACAGCGAGAGGACACACTCAGAAGCAACTTGTCCGGCTTTCTCAATGAGTTGCGTGAACGGGTCCTGAAGGGAGAGAGAGGAACACGGCTTAGTTCGAGCGCGATGTCCCAATACCTGTCGCTAATCGATGATTATAAGGATGCAGGCTACGAGGGTCTTCCCGAGGACCTAACGGTCGCGCTCACTCATAAGATTTTGGTGAGCGAGAGAATCTCCGTGTTGATTGCTGGCATGGCTTGGGTTGTTTTGTTCACAGACCAAAACCACCCATTCATTTGTAGTGATAACCCTGTTTCTTGGTTACGATCGATTGGGATGGCAGGAAAGTCGGCTGAGATAACTTTGCCATTGTCTTCTAGTGTTGCCCTCCTAATGGTTCACTTGCCGCAAGGGCCCATCATGCAAACATCTGATGTTGCTCCAGAGATCGTCGAACAAATCAATCGTCGCACCGCGACCGAGGCTACTCGATTCCTCTTTGCTCGAAATGGTGGAAAGTGGCTCGCCGAAATCGCGGAAGCACGGGGAAAGGGTTCTCGGACGATTCGGTGAGGGGATCAGTCTTGCGGGACAATTGGAATCGCCACCGTAAGAAAGCACATCTTGTGGTTGCGCAACTTCCGTACCTAACCTGAACCCTAATCCATGCCAGTCTCGTATCTCGTCTAAGGAGGCGTTATTGTGACCGTTCCCCAGTCCGGTTCCGAACGTGTCTGGACCATTGCCGAGGCGAAGGCGCGGCTGTCTGAGATTCTGCGACTGGCGGAGGAAGAGGGGCCGCAGCGCATCGGCGTCCGAAAGCCCTTCGTTGTCGTGCCCGCGGAAGTGTGGGATGCGAAGGCAGAGCCCCGGATGCCCTTGGGCAAGTGGTTGGTTGAGAACACTTCGCGCGGTACGAACCTCGAAATTCCGAGAGATCGGGGAAGCCGTCGTAAAATCCCTTTCGTGGACTATGACGTCGAATGAACGGTTATCCTCCACCCCCTGACATCCAGTCTCACCTCCACTGAATCTCATGCCCCCTATGGTATGGTGGAAGTAAGCATTAGGAAGAAATCGACGCGCGCGGACAGGAGTAGGTCCGATGAATCAGAGACGTCTTTCCCGGCAGATCCAGGTAGGTGATGTCCCCGTCGGTGGCGATGCACCCATTGCCATCCAGTCCATGACAAAGACGGACACGCGGGACGCCGAAGCAACAATCTCCCAGATATATGAGGTTGCCGCAGCCGGATGTGACATCATCCGCCTTGCAGTCCCCAACATGGACGCCGCAGCGGCCCTCAAGGAGATCTGCAGCCGCGCTCCCATCCCCGTTGTCGCAGACATCCACTTCCATCACCTGCTGGCGCTTGAGGCTATCAAGAACGGCGTCAGCGGCATACGCCTGAACCCCGGCAATATCCGTGACGCCGATAAGGTTCGTGAGGTCACGACCCTCGCCAAGGAATACGACATTCCCATCCGCATCGGCGTCAACTTCGGCTCCCTGCCGCCCATCGGCGGCATCGGCAAGACCGGCGATTTCCACCGCCTCGCTGATGGCGTCAACAAGCTCGCCAAGGCCAGCCAGGAGGGCGAGGGCGACTACACCGTCGTCGACCACATGGTGGCAACGGCCCTGTGGGAAGTCGGAATCCTCGAAGAGTTGGGGTTCGACCAGATCAAGATTTCAGTCAAGGGATTCGATGTCCCCATGACAGTCCAGGCCTACCAGCGAGTCGCAGAGCAGGTCGACTATCCCCTGCACTTGGGAATCACTGAGGCGGGCACGCCGTTCGGCGGCTCCATCCGCAGCGCCATCGGCATCGGACACCTGCTCCACGAGGGCATCGGTGATACCATCCGCGTCTCGCTCGCCGGCGACCCGGTGAAAGAGGTCGAGGCCGGTTGGGAGATCCTCAAGTCGCTGAACCTCCGCAACAAGGGCGTCACGCTCATCGCCTGCCCCTCCTGCGGTCGCGCCGACGTTGACATCATCAAGTACTCGCAGATGGTGGACGAAGCGCTCAAGCAGGTGGACAAGCCCGTCCGCGTCGCCGTCATGGGCTGTGAAGTGAACGGCCCCGGTGAGGCCAAGGACGCCGACGTGGGGATCGCGGCAGGCAATGGCCGCGGCATCATCTTCCGCAAGGGCGAGAAGGTCCGCGTCGTTCCTGAGGACGAGTTCGTCTCTGCCCTAATGGAGGAGATCGAGAAGATCGAAGTCGATCCCGAGCTCGCCGCAACCTAGAGTCCCCTCCCACGCCCCAACTGACAACGGCGCCGTTGCCGCTGTATCCTATTCGCAATAGATTCGCGCGTAGGCCGCGACGTCTGCGCACGCCTAATGGGAGGATCAGCCCGTGACTAACGGTTCAAACATGTCCAAGCAAGAGTGGCTGGAGAGCGTCTACGGCCCCGCTGTTGCCCGCAATAAGGAGCGGCAGGAGAGATTCGAGACCACCTCTGAAATCGAGATCGATCCGCTGTACGACCCCAGCGACGTTGCTGAATCTGAGTTCGCCAGCAAGGTTGGCTACCCCGCCCGCTTCCCCTTCACCCGCGGCGTCCAGCCCACTATGTATCGTGGCCGCCTGTGGACCATGCGCCAGTACGCCGGATTCGCCTCAGCCGAGGAGACCAACCGCCGCTACCAGTACCTGCTTGAACAGGGCCAGACCGGCCTCTCCATGGCATTCGACCTCCCCACGCAGACGGGCTACGACTCCGATGCGCCCCTCGCCCTCGGTGAGGTCGGCAAGGTCGGCGTTCCGGTCGCACACGTTGAGGACATGGCCATCGTCTTTGACGGCATCGACCTCGCCAAGGTCTCAACGTCCATGACGATCAACGCCACGGCTAGCATCCTCCTCGCCTACTACATCGCCGTCGCCCGCCGCGAGGGCGTTCCCACCAAGGAACTCAGGGGCACTGTCCAGAACGACATCCTCAAGGAGTACATTGCGCGCGGCACGTACATCTATCCCCCTGCCCCGTCCATGCGTCTCATCACGGACCTCTTTGAGTACTGCGCCACTGAGACCCCAGCGTGGAATACCATCTCCATCAGCGGCTACCACATGCGGGAGGCGGGCAGCACGGCGGCGCAGGAAATCGCCTTCACCATCGCTGACGCCATCGCCTATGTTGATGCCGCCATCGCCGCAGGCCTCAAGGTAGACGACTTCGGTCCGCAGCTCTCATTCTTTTTCGTCGCGCAATCCAACCTGCTTGAAGAGGTCGCCAAGTACCGTGCCGCCCGGCGACTGTGGGCGAAGATCATGGTTGAGCGGTTCGGTTCAGAGAACCCCCGATCCCAGATGCTGCGATTCCACACGCAAACCGCCGGCGTCACACTCACGGCACAGCAGCCTGACAACAACGTCGTCCGATCAACTTTGCAGGCGCTCGCCGCCGTGCTCGGCGGAACGCAGTCACTCCACGTCAACTCCAAGGATGAGGCCCTTGCCCTGCCTTCGGAGGACGCCGTAACGCTTTCGCTCCGCACCCAGCAGGTGCTTGCCTACGAGTCCGGCGTCACGGACACCGTCGACCCGCTTGCTGGCTCCTACTTTGTGGAGGCCATGACGGACAAGTTGGAGGAAGAGGCGCGCGCCTACATCGAACGCATCGACAAGATGGGCGGCGCAGTCCGAGCTATCGAGAACGGGTTCCCGCAGCAGGAGATCGGCGACGCGTCATACAAGTACCAGACGCAGGTCGAAAGCCGAGAGCGCACCGTCGTCGGCGTAAACTCCTTCACATCGGGCGACGAGACCCCCATGGAGATTCTCCGCATCAACCCGGAGGAAACGAAGCGCCAGGTCGACCGACTTGAGCGCGTCCGCCGTGAGCGCGACAGCCACAAGGCGCAGGCAACTCTTGAGCACCTTGAAGCTGTCGCCAAGAGTTCCGACAACACCATGCCCGCCATCATCGACTGCGTGGAAGCCGGAGCCACCACCGGCGAGATCTGTGACGTCCTTCGTGGCGTCTTCGGCATGCACAAGGAACTCCTCGTCGTCTAGCTACACATATCAACAACACCCTCTGCCTAAAGGAGAGGGTTGGGTGAGGGAAAAGCAGGGAGGCTAGCCAACGGATGTTTAAGAGAATCGACCACATCGGCGTCGTCGTCCGCGACATTAAAGAGGCCACGGACGCCTACGAAAGGCTGTTCGGCCTGAAAGTTGCCGCCCAGGAGACCATTGAGGAACGCGGCCTTATCGCCGCCCTCGTCCCAACCTCCAACGTGCGCTTTGAGATCATGCAGCCCATCAACCCAGAGAGCGCCGTCGGACGGTTCATCGAGCGCCGTGGCGAGGGCATCCAGCACATCTGCTTTGAGGTCGAGGACATCCGCGCCACCATCGCGACCCTCAAGGAGCGCGAAGTCCAGCTCATCCAGGGTGAGCCGGAGGGCGGATTTGTCGGCGAGGTGGAGTTCATCCACCCCCGCGCCGCCAACGGTGTCCTCACGGAGATCGCGCAGGTCACCCGCCACACCCCAACGGAGCATGATCTCCGTGTCCACCACGTCACCATCGCCGCCACGGACCGCGACGCCGCAGTCGAAAACTGGACAAAGAGCTTTGACCTCAAGCTGAACCGTATGTCGGAGCGAGAGGGCGCTGGGATCATCGCCGGCTGGCTTGACGCGGGCGACGCAGAGGTTGAATTTGCCCAACAGACCTCAGATGAAGGCCCGCTGGCCAGGTTTATTGAGGAACGGGGCGCCGGCGTCTTCGGCATCGTCCTCGAGACTGACGATGCTGAGGGACTGACCGAACACGTCCGCAGTCAGGGCCTGCGCGTCATAGAAGACCCCGAGGGCGACAACGTCATCCGCGTCGTCCATCCCCAGGACTTCTTCGGCACCCTCATCATGATCAACCAACGCTGATAGGCCGCTCTGAAAGGCAACAACAATGACAGACCAGCAAGATCTTCTGCTACAGCGATTTGACCAGGTCGGTCTCCTTGTTCGGGACATCGATGAAGCCGCACAAAAAGTGGAGGATGTCCTCGGACTCAGCGCCACCGTCAAACGTGACGCCTACGACGAGGGTTATCGCGCCGCAATCATCCCGCTGCGTGTCGGCCGCCTCCTGCTGCTCCAACCCACAACCGACGACAGCCCCCTGGCCAAACAGCTTGAGGAACGCGGCGAGGGCATGCACCACGTCAGCTTCCACGTTGATGACATCGAGCAAGCAACAGAAGAGATCCAGAGCCGCGGCGGAGAGTTCATCGTCCACGCCCCTCAACAGGGCATCACGGGCAAGAACACCATCATCAGCCCCGCCATCACCGGCGGCGTCCCCGTGGAGATCAAGGAAACAACACTGTTCACTCCCGGCACGTCACGGGATATCGGCCTCCACCACGTCACCATCCGCACCTATGACGTGGGCACGGCCTCGGCGACATGGCAGCACCTGTTCCGAATGCCCCTCAAGCGGCGTGCCGTCTCCGAGGGCTTCGGCATGGACACCGCGTGGCTCGACGCCGGCGATGCCGAAGTCGAATTCGCCCAGGACCTCAATGAAAACGGCCCCGTTTCCCGCGCCCTCAAGCTCATGGGTGAGGGACTGCATGCCGTCGTGCTTGAATCTGACGACCCCGAGGCCGTCGAGGAGCGCGTTCGCGCTGCCGGAGTCCGCATGATTGTGGACGACGGCGAGCCGACCAATGTTCTCCGCGCCGTCCATCCCCTTGATTTTCTCGGTACTCTGGTATTGATAGCGCAGCGTGACGCGGCCCATGCGGGGATGAACCGCACACAGCCCGCGGACGACGCGGCGCACTAAGGGCGAGCGTCACTAAACGCCCGCCCCACGGAGAGGAGTGACAACAATGACAACAGCAACAGCCCCGGCCCGAGTCCTGATCGCCAAGCCCGGCCTTGACGGACACGATCGCGGCGCAAAGGTCGTCGCCCGCGCCCTGCGTGACGCCGGATTTGAAGTCATCTACACCGGCATCCGCCAAACGCCTGAGATGATCGTGCAGGCCGCCGTGCAGGAGGATGTGGACGCCATCGGCCTCAGCATCCTCTCCGGCGCGCACCTTGATCTCCTCCCTGCCATTGTCAACGGCCTGCGCGAGAACGGCCTTGATATCCCCGTCTTCTCCGGCGGCATCATCCCCAAGGAAGACTACGAAGCCCTAAAGGAAATGGGCATCACGGCCATCTTCGGCCCGGGAACCAGCCTCAAGGACATAGTCGACTTCACCCGAGAAGTGACGGGCACACCCTCCCCCGAAGAAGACTAAGCCCGCCCCCCCGGTCCGGCTCCGTCATTCCCGCGTAGGCGGGAACCCAGAAATGGAGCGTATCCACTTAAGCTGGAACGCGGCCACCAAACTTCATAGACCAACCAACATAGATTGCGAACTTCAAGAAAATGCTGGTCAATGTCAGCGGCCTCATGCAAGAACCTATCGGCGCGCGCCGATCCTACGGCTTCATCGGGGAAGACGTTGGGAGCGCCCTCGTCAACTGTGAGGTCGAGCTTATGCGCACTGACGTCGGCATCCTCGTCTCCGCCACATGCGACTGCGAACAACAATTGACCTGCTCTCTGTGTCTCGAGCCCTACCGGCAAAAGCTCAGCTTCTCGTTCGACGAGGAGTACTTCCCGATCATCGACATCGCCACTGGCCGCAAGATGCCGGACCGCGACACATCGGAAGACCTGCAGATCAACGAACAGCATCACCTTGATGTCGGCGATGCCGTCCGCCAGTACCTCATCATGCATGAGCCGCAGAACCCGATCTGCAAAACCGACTGCCTCGGCCTCTGTCCGCAGTGCGGAGTCGACCGCAATACGGTATCCTGCAAATGTCCGCCCATTCCCGCTCGTAGTGAGTGGGCCAAGCTGCAAGAGCTTTGGGCCGAGAAATCTGAAAACTAATATTTGCACGAAAGGAATAGGTACACATGCCTCCTTTGCCTAAACGGCGACGCTCCCGCGCCCGCCAGAACAAGCGCATGGCGCACACTGCCAGGTCGCCCATTCTCACATCGCAGTGCCCCAACTGCGGCAACGCCAGGGTTGCGCATCGCGCTTGCCCTTCCTGCGGCACCTACAACGGCAGGCAGGTCGTCACGCCCCGCCGCGCCGCCGCCGAATAACCGTGAACAAGAAGGGAGCAGTTGAAAATGACAATCGCATATCTCTTTCCCGGCCAGGGCGCCCAGGCAGTCGGCATGGGCAAGGACCTCTATGATGCCGTTCCCGCCGCCAAAGCCATATTTGATGAGGCGGACGAGGCCCTCGGGTTCTCACTCTCCCAGCTGTGCTTTGAAGGCCCCATGGAGGATCTGACGCAGACCATCAACACCCAGCCCGCCATCCTCACCGCGTCCGTCGCCGCGCTTGAAGCCGCGCGGGAAGTACTTGGTAATAAGGGCCTCACCCCGTCATTCGCTGCCGGTCACAGTCTTGGCGAATACTCCGCGCTTGTTGCCTCCGGCTCGATGACCTTCTCCGACGCGGTCAAGCTCGTCCGTGAGCGCGGCCGCCTCATGCAGGCCGCGGGAGATGCGGCAGAGGGCGCGATGGCAGCCGTCATGGGAATGCCTGAAGACCAGCTGCAGGCCATCTGTGAGGCCAACGGCGTGGACATGGCCAATCTGAACTCCGCTGAGCAGATTGTCATCAGCGGCTCAAAGACAGGTGTCGAGGCGGCACAGAAAGCCGCTGAGGAAGGCGGCGCGCGTCGCGTGGTGCCTTTGCCAGTCAGCGCGGCGTTCCATTCCTCGCTCATGGACCCCGCCGTCCCCGGCATGCGCACTGCCTTGGAAGGCGCATCAATTTCCGCCCCCACCTACCCTGTCGTTGGCAACGTCACCGCCCAACCGCTCGAAACGGCCGATGAGGTCGTCGATGAGCTTGCCCGCCAGATCCGCAGCTCCGTCCAATGGTTCCGCACCGTGGAGTACCTGCGTGACAACGGCGTCACCACGTTCATTGAGATCGGCCCCGGCAAGGTTCTCACCGGCCTCGTCAAACGCACCTTCGATGGAGCGGAGACTGTCAACATCGGCAACCTGGAGGAGCTTGAGGCTCTCCGAGCCTAGGCAATCGTCGCTCGTGTCCCAAGCGCCTGCGGACGGCGGAGCCGTCGAACGATTCGCCGAGTCGCGCCGCAGCGCCCGCGCCATTGCGCTTCAGGCGCTTTATGAGTGGGATGCCGTCAGGCATCCGCCCGCCGACTCGGTAGGCCGAATCGCCGACGATTTTCTTGAGGACTCGGGCCGGGATTCCATCCTGTCGTACGCCGCCGCCCTCGTGGATGACGTGCAGCAGGATGAGGCCCGCCTTGACCGCCTGATCCAGGAACACGCGACCGCCTACCCCGTTAGCCAACTTGCTACAGTCGACCGCAACGCCATCCGCCTCGCGCTTTCCGAGATTACGAATGAGCGTGTGCCGGTGGCGATTGCCATCGATGAGGCCGTCGAACTCGCGCGGACATACGGTGCGGAATCCTCCGCTCGCTTCGTTCACGGCGTATTGGGGGGCGTGCTTGCGGAACTCTCGATTGACCCCTAATGTAAGTCTAGGAAGCAATTACTCAGCGCAGGGAGGAAATATCACGTGGCTACCGTTGAAGAGAGAGTCAAAGAGGTCATCGTTGCGCAGCTTGGCGTCGAAGCGGAGAACGTCACCCTCGGAGCGTCTTTCACTGAGGATCTCAACGTCGATTCGCTCGATATGGTTGAACTCGTGATGGCGTTCGAAGAGGAATTTGAGAAGAGCGCCGAATTCTCCATATCTGATGAAGACGCCGAGAAGATTCTCACGGTGCAGGACGCGATCAACTACTTCAAGGATGAGGTTGGAATCGCTGACGAGTAGACCCGGACTTCAGTGCAGGGGCTTTGGGACTGGGTTCATGACTAGCGTCGAACCCATCCCAATCCGTTGTGGCTATGGCCTCCCCTGCTGCTGATGCCGCGGAGGCCCTCCGCGCCATTGCCCTTGAAATCTCGACCTGCACGGAGTGCCGACTCTCTGAAGGCCGCACGAACGCCGTCCCCGGCGAGGGCGCGCCGGACGCTGATGTCATGTTCATCGGCGAGGGGCCCGGTTTCTATGAGGATCAACAGGGACGCCCCTTCGTCGGCGCCGCCGGCAAGTTCCTGGATGAACTCCTCGCCACCATCGGCTGGGAGCGCAAGGACGTCTACATCACAAACACCGTCAAGTGCCGCCCGCCCGACAATCGTGACCCCAGAGACGACGAGCTGGACACCTGCGAGTCTCTCTACCTCAGCAGGCAACTCCAACTCGTGAACCCTACCCTGCTCGTGACACTCGGGCGATTTTCACTCACCCGCCTCTTCCCGGGGCAGGCCATTTCACGTGCCCGCGGCCAACTCCTCTACAAGGACGGCCTTGCCGTTTATCCCGTCTATCACCCCGCCGCCGCTTTGCACCAACAGCGACTGCGAGATGTCATCATTGACGACTTTCGTAACATCCCCACCGTCCTTGAGACCGCCCGCCGTCGCTTGACTGGCGCAGTGGCGGACCAACAGGCCGGCTATGGCTCAGACGAAACAGACAACAACGAGAGTTCCGGGGAGCAGCTGAGCCTCCTCTAGGCCCGTAGTCACCATGTCTACTGCAAGCCCCCCACTCCGCATCATTCCGCTCGGCGGCCTTGGCGAAATCGGCAAGAACATGATGGCCATTGAGTACGGCGACGACATCCTGATCATTGATTGCGGTCTTATGTTCCCGGATGAGGCGCACCACGGCGTCGATATCGTCCTGCCGGACGCTCAATATGTCATCGACCGCGCCGAGAATGTTGTCGGTGTCGTCATCACCCACGGCCATGAGGATCACATCGGCGGCCTGTCCCATATCCTTCCCGAGCTTGGCGTGTCTGTCTATGGCACCGCCCTCACCATCGGGCTTGTCTCCGTCAAGCTCCGCGAGTCCAGACGCCTGCGTGGAATCACCCTCGAAACCGTTGAACCGGGGGACACGTTCGGCCTTGGCGTATTTGACGTCACCCTTTTCCGCGTCAACCACTCCATCCCTGACGCAACCGGAGTCATCATTGACACTCCTGTCGGAACGGTCGTCCACACCGGTGATTTCAAGCTCGACCACACTCCCGTGGACGGCAAGCCGACGGACTTTCAACGTCTCGCCCAAGCGGGAGAGGACGGCGTGCTCCTGCTCCTCTCCGATTCCACCTATGCTGATGTCTCCGGCCACACGCCCTCAGAAGCCGTGGTCGGCACGGCCCTGGCCCGCTACATCGGCGAGGCAGAGGGCCGCGTCATCGTCGCCAGCTTTGCATCACTTATCTCACGCATCCAGCAGGTAGCGGATGCCGCCGCCGTCCATGGGCGCCGGCTCGGCATCATCGGGCGCAGCATGGTTGATAACGTCCGCCTTGCAACGGAGCTCGGTTATCTCCGTATCCCGGACGGCCTGCTCATCCCTGCCAATCAGCTTGACTCCAGCGTGCCTGAGGAAACCGTCATCATGACCACCGGCGCGCAGGGTGAGCCAACGTCCGCCCTCGTCCGCATGGCTCGCGGCACTCATCAGCAGGTTCACATCGAGCCCGGAGACACGGTTATCCTCTCCTCAAACCCCATCCCCGGCAACGAGGCTGTCGTCGGTCAGACCATTGACGGCCTCTTCCGACTCGGCGCTGACGTCCTCTACAGCCGTACGGAGCAGGTCCACGTCCGCGGCCACGCCAGCCAGGAAGACCTCAAGCTCATGATGCGCCTCACCAAGCCCCGCTATTTCGTGCCCGTCCACGGCGACTTCCGCCACCTTGTCCACCACACCCGCCTCGCAGAATCCGTCGGCATCCCGGAAGACAACATATTCCTCATGAACGATGGCGATGTGCTTGAGATCGATGATGTGGGCGATGCACGGATCGCTGAGAGTCTTGACCTGCGAGACAGGTTTGTTTCCGGCATCCACGTCGGCAGTGTTGACAACGAGGTTCTGCGGGAGCGAGCTGCCCTCTCCCGCAACGGCATCGTCACCGTCTCTGTGCCGATCGATTCTGAGACCTATGATCTCGTGGGCGATCCGGTGATCTCTATGGTCGGCTTCCTTGATCAGGAGCGCGCCGATGACCTTTGCATCCGCCTCGTGGAAGTCGTGGAGGATGCTGTCGCCAAGGCCCAGGACGCCGCCGTTTCCAAGCCTGCCGCCGGCCTCAGCGCGATTGAATCCGCCGTCCGCGAAGAACTCAACAACGTCATCTACAAAGACACCCGCCGCCGCCCCCGCCTCCTCATCCAAACCACCCCGCTCTAGAGACTTCCCTCCCTCGCTTCCTCATCCAGACCACCCCGCTCTAGCTAACCCCTCGCCGCTCGCCCTGAGCCTGTCGAAGGATATGAGCGCACCCCCGCCCCCCAAACCCCGCTACAATCACTTACAGGAAACTTGGGGGGACGGAAACAATGACGGGTACGAACGATAACGGCAATTCCAATACTGATCAACAGGGCGCGCTCAACCACCTGCGAATCATCGAGTACGGTGACATTCCCGCCTCATACGCCGCCCGATGGCTCGGCGACCTCGGCGCGGACATCATAAAAGTTGAGCCGCCCGGCGGCGACCCCAACCGTCATCTGCCCCCATTTGCCGGTAACGTCCAGGACCCGGAGCGCAGCCTCGCTTTCATCAACGCCAACCTCAACAAGCGTTCCATCGTCCTCGACATCATGAACTCCGATGCCGACCGCCAAACCTTTGTCGACCTGCTGGTGGGCGCAGACGCCCTCATCGAGGCCACGCCGCCGGGCACCCTTGAGTCCATCGGTCTCACGCAGGAGTCCCTGCTTGGGCGCAACCCCCACCTCGTCACAACATCAATGACCCCGTTTGGCCAGTGGGGCCCCTATTCCGATTACAAGGGCAGCCACGCCGTCATTGAGGCCATCTCCGGATTCATGAGTGCCCACGGCGATGACACAATGCCGCCGGTCGCGACACCCGCCCACCAGACCTATCAGGTCGCCGCCGTTCATGCCGCCTATCTCACGTTGGCCGGCATCCGCCACGCCCGCCTCACCGGGGCAGGACAGCGCATCGATCTCTCCATCGCAGAGGCCACAACCTACATGGGCTCCAGCGCCATCGCCCGATACACGCAACGCAGCGAGATTGTGGAACGCAACGGGGCCAAGCCACAGGGCGGCGCATCAAACATCTTCCGCTGCCGGGATGGCCGCTACGTTTATCTCTCCATCTACATCCTCCCCCACTGGCACCTCATAACGCGTGAGTGGATGGAGGACGCCGTTCTCTCGGCGCCCGAGTGGGACGACCAGGAATACCGCGGCGCGAACGATGATGTCATCAACGCCATCTTCCAATCGTTTATTGAACAGTTCGACGCCGATGAGTTCGTGGAGGAATGTCAGCGCCGCGGCCTGCCCTGCGCACCCGTCAACACGCCCGGCGATTTCCTCACAAGCCCGCAGCTCACCGACCGGAAATGGATCCAGGAGCTTGAGCATCCCGTCATCGGCAAGTACCGCGCCCCCGGCTTCCTCTTCAAGATGTATGAGACGCCCATGCGCGCATGGCGTCACTCACCCAGACTTGGTGAGCACCAGCAAGAAATCCTGACCGAAGCGCAAAACGGACGAGAGCCCATTGCCGCCTCCGCCTCTCGCAACGGCCACGCGCAGGATGAGTCCATGCTCGCCGGAGTCCGCGTCGCCGACCTCACTCGCTTCTTTGCCGGCCCCATCGGCACCATGTTCCTCGGCTTCTACGGCGCAGAGGTCATCAAGGTCGAGTCTGAGCTGCTCGTCGCCAATCGTGACGCCAACGGCCCCCTCTACCCTGATATGAACCGCAACAAGCTCAGCGCGACCATCGATCTGCGCCATGAGGACGGCAAGAAACTCATGGACAGCCTGCTCAAGGAGAGCGATGTCTTCGTCGACAATTTTTCTCCGCGCGTAATAGACCGCCTTGGCTTTGGGTGGGAGCACAACCGTGAGGTCAACCCCGGCGTGGTCCAGATCACCGCGCCCGGCATGGGCCTGGATGGCCCCCTCACCTCATGGGTCACGTGGGGCAATCAGCTTGTCGCCTACACCGGCCTCTGCTCCATGTGGGGATTCAAGGAATCGGAGATGGCCGCCCACGGCAAGCTTGTCATCCCGGATTACCTTGGCGCGAGCCTCATCGCCCTCTCGTCAATCTCAGCGCTCGAATACCGCGACCGCACTGGCAAGGGGCAATTCATCGAACTCGCCCAGGTTGAGGCGCAGGGCGCGATCATGGGCCCCGCCATCCTGGACTCCACTGTCAACGGAAACGAGTGGGAGGCGATGGGCTACAACGAGATTCTCGGCAGCCACTACGCTCCCTACGGGGCGTATCCGTGCAAGGGCGACGATGAGTGGATTGTCGTTGCCGTAGAGACAGACGAGGAGTGGCAGGGTTTCGTGCAGGCGATGGGTTCACCGACCTGGGCGCAAGACCCCGCCTACTCCACCCACGCCGGCCGTGTTGCCGCAAAAGACGATCTCGACGCGCAGATTGGCGAATGGACTCGCGCCTTCACCAAGCGGCAGGCCATGCGAATCCTGCAGAAGAACGGCGTCCCGGCCGCCGCCAAGTACACCGGCGAAGACCTCTATTCGGATGTCCACTTCCGACAGCGCGGACACATCGTCGATGTTCATGAGCCGCCGTGGGGCGACCTCTCTCACCAGGGCCTCCCGGGCATCCCATCCCTCGCCGAGGCGCACGGTGACGGCCCCCCGCCCTGGATAGGCGTCCATAACGACTACGTCTTCAAGACCCTCTTGGGCCTCACCGACGAAGACTTCACAGAAGGCCAAAACTCCGGCGCCATCCGCTAACTGGGTTCCCTCAACCATCTGCGTTACAGTACCCGCGCAAAAGGACGTGCTCAGATGCCCGCCACGGCCCGGATAACCTTTACGCTCGCCGCTGCATTGGCGGCGCTGATTCTCGTATTGACCGCGTGCGAAAGATCGACCCCAACCCCAACGACACCACCTCCTTCCCCAACACCAACGCCTGAGCCGACGCCCGAGCCAACCGCGTTAGAGCATCTGGCCTGGTTCGATGCGCCGACGGACGTCCCGCATTGGGTCGCGTGGAGCGCGCTTCGCCGAATGGCCATTGACGACGGGCCGCTGAGCCAGCAGATAGCCTCGCTCGAGTGGGTGGTTGACGGCATAACCGCCGAAGAGGCCGGCGCCCTCGACGACCTTTCGTGGCTTCTTCGAGAGAATCCTGACATCGCTGATACAGTCCTGGAACTGCCGTGGATGGCGACGAACGGCGTCATCACCCCGGATGGCCGGCGCGCCATCCGCACCATCCGCGCCGCAGCGGATGCGGACGCCGAATTCGGCGCTGAGCTTGCCGCCTACGGCTGGCTCCCGGATGGAGCTACGACAGATGAAGCCGATGTCTTGGAAACCCTCGGAGAAATCGTTGCTCCCGGATTCACCAACCAGACCGCTACCGGCATCGGCGCGATGCGATTAGACCGCTCCGACGGTGGAGCACCGCCATCGATCTCTCCAGGAAGGCTTGAGTTCGCCTTGTCTCTCTCTCAATTCTCCTGGATGCAAGACGACGTAACATCGCCTGAAAGTGAATTTATCGCTAACCTCAGCGAATTCACTGAAACGGTCGGCAGCCACCATGCGGACGCGGTGGACACTATCGCGTCCTATGACTGGGTCCAGGACGGGATAGCAACGGACGAGCCTGATTCGCTGTTGCGCTATGGGCCCCTATTCGAGGCGGCAGGCGAGGAGGACGGCGATGTACTGCAGATCATCCTCGAATACGAATGGGTAGCGGATAACCTGCTTTCTGCTGAAACGCGCTATGTTGGGAGACTCGCATCCCTCCTCAACGCCAGTTCTGCGGATGATGCCGACGAAATCCGGACCATGGTTAGCTACCGTTGGCTCGCGGGCTCGATCAATCCCCTTGAGTATGTCCTGCTCAATGAATTCACCGACCTTCTGCGCGTGGAGGAAACCGAAGGCGCGGAGTATCGTCAAGACATACTGGGTTTTGACTGGCTCTCGGACGAAGTCACGACCGAAGAAATCGCCGGCTTCCAGCTCCTGTCCAATTCCGTCGAATACCTTTTGCCGGACCGCCCGGACGCCCTGGATTCCCTGCTCGCATATGAATGGCTGCAGGATGATGTTCGGGGAGACGAAGTTTCCTCAACCCGTGCATTGGGGCGAGTTATTGGACACTACGGTGTCGATACCGATGACTTCATCGGCGCTTTAGTCGCACGACCCTGGCTGCTCGACGGCGTTCAGGAGAACGAAGATCGGCTTCTGGATGAATACAACGACTACCTGTCTTATGAACGTCTTCCTGACACAACCGTACCGTCGCGCCTCGCAACGTACCCGTGGTTGGATGATGGTATAGCAGACATTGAATTGAGGTTTATAAACTCTGCAATGAACTTCCATCGTGAGTTCTCCCCAATCGCTCCCGAAACTGCTAATGCCATCATCCAGAATTCAGGATTGGATCCTGATTCCCTTGAAGATGATATGGTCGCACTCGGGTACTTCAGGTGGGTCGTTGCCGTATCTGATTCGGTGTATGACGGTGATCTCACTCACAATATTCTTAGTCTCCCCTTGTTGTTTGACGGCGTGTCCCGGATCGAAGGGTGGTGGCTGCATGACTACGCAACACTATTGGCCGAACTCAATGGTGAAGAGCAGGACTTTGCTAGGTCCATCCTCCAACGCCCCTGGGTGCTAGATGGAATCTCCGGCGAGGAACGAGAGTGGACCCATCAATACCACCGTCTTCTCAACCAAAGCCAGCCGGACGCTCGACAAATAGCTCTCCGTCTTGCCTCCCACGCCCGGTTCCATGACTCAATCGACCACTTCGATGCAAGCCTTATCGGCCGTTTGGCCCGCACCGGACTTCTTCAAACTCCCGAGATCGAGGGGCAGGACTGGTTCCTCGATGGTTTTTCAGACGAAGACTTGATCCTCCTTATGGCCTATGACGATGCCCGAGGCCGTTCGCCCAATCAATTTCAGGACCTCCTTCAAGAGATTCACATTGCTGACCGAACTATCGAACTCCCGCTGTCGGGACAAGTTGACCTCTACGTCGTTCGACACAGCGAATTTCCCCAAGACGATCCAATATTGGATTTGATGGAGCAGATGAGCATTTACCTGGAAGAGTTTATGGGTGTCAGCTTCCCATTGGACATCGCGCTGATACTGATGATCGAGCCCAGCGTTGAGGACGGAAGGTCACCAAGATACGCCATCACAGCATCATACGGCTCGCATATCATCATGGTGCCCCCACGTCACAATCGCGACGCCCACCTTGCCGTGTTCCATGAAATGGCCCACCTCTACTGGGGTAGTCACACAGGAGCCCCGGGCTGGTGGATCGAAGGCGCAGCCGGTTTCCTGCCTGACTACACTCGTCATCAACTCGGACAGGAGGACATCGAGATTCGCCGCCAGAACCTCCTCTCAGACACGCGCAGGGAATGCTGGAATCAGGGAATCCCAAACATTACCGTGTTCTACCGTTTACAGAGAACCGACCCTCTCCGTGCCAGGGATAGAAATATCTGTACGTATGCCCTCGGTGAGATCTTCTTCGTCGAGATGTACCTGCTATTGGGTCGGGATGCCACATCCGCCGCGATGCGACAGCTCTACGTGGATGCCCGTGACTCAGGCTGGCTTGATCCCATCACAGATCAGAGAATCTATAACGCGTTTCGGGCCAACACTCCGGATGACAAGTTCGATGAGTTCCGCAAATTGTTTCTGCGCCTCCACGGCGGCGCCAACGTCGACCTCTCCGAAGAGGCCACCTAGTCCCGGGCTGTCATTCCGAGCGCAGCTCCCCGTCGAGGTGCCGCAGATACTGGAACGTGAAGATGCCCGTTTCGTGCGCGTCCGACCATAGAAACTGGACCGCGTAGCGCCCCACCTGCATCCAGTCGATGGCGATCACATCCTCAGGCACGTCGTCCTCAAAGACCACGCGCTGATTCGTCCCCTCAAGCACGCACATCGCGCACGGGCAATTCCCCCGCAGGAATCGATACGGATAGTGACTTCCGTGCCCGTCCTCCCACACTGCGTGGATGCCGTCCGGCTCCAACCGCAGGATCGTAATGCCCGGAACGCGCTCCGGATTCTGTCGCGTCGTCATGCGCTCAGTGTACGTCACGCCGTACAATGAACGCATCGAAGGAGCGGCCCGAACAACACGGGCACGGGGAGGGAAAGACGGTGACTGCAGCAGCCAGACCAATAGGAGAGCCGAGCATCGCGGAACTGCCGGAGCAGCGCATCGCCTACATCAACATGCGTGGTCCCTACGAGCAATTCCCTGAGGCGATGCACCGCCTCCTCGCGTGGATAGAATCCACGGGCGCGCAGATAATCGGTCCTCCCGGCGGCACCTACAAGGACGACCCCTCAACCACCCCACCCGACCAACTGACTTGGGGCGCATGGGCGCCCATCGCCCCGACAACTCCCGAACAGGACAAGAACTCCGATGGCATCGGCGTCATTAGCGTCCCCGCCGGCCGGTACGCCAGCGTTCTCCACAAGGGACCATACGACGGCATCCCCGCCTCATACGGCCTCCTCTTCACCTGGCTCGCCCAACAGCAGATCCAACCTGCCGCCCCGCCCATGGAGGTCTATTTCTCAGACCCCGCCGAGACTGCTGAGGCAGATCTCATCACAGAAGTCCGCGTCCAGATCGTGTAAGGTTCCCTCTACTCGCGCTTACGTCAGCGCCGGCGCCAACGACGGTGACCTGCGGTGTTTCGTCCCCTGCTCAAAGGCATATGCGTAGTTGAGAAGCGTCGCCTCCGTCCACGGCGTGGAGATCATCTCCAGGCCGACGGGATGACCGTCCACCGTATACCCGGCCGGTACGGTGATGGCGGGATAGCCGCTCCACGCAGAGAGATGACAGTTACTCCCCGTCTGGGCCTTGCCGATCGGTGTAGGCGGCAAACTCAACGTCGGGTACACCAGCGCATCCAGGTTGTGCTCTGCAATCGCAGACTGAACCGCGGTCTGCGTGAATTCCGTGCTCTCAGCCAACGCATTTAAGGACTCCGGCGAATTCGTCCCGCCGGTCGGCGTGTACGGCATGATGAGCGGCGCGCCCGAATCAATCTCCCGCAGCTCCTCATACGTCACCGGCGCGAGATTGCCAAGACCCTTCAGATACGCATCGAGAGCATCGCCGTTCTCATAGAGCCAGCGCCCCCATGTATTGTCCCCTTGCGAGAGGATCGTCTCCGCATGCAGGATCTCAACCGGGTCCAAGACCGTCGCCCCAAGACCTTCCAGGTCCGCCACCGCGGCATTCATCACCGCCGTGACCTTGTCGGCCTCCGGTCCCGTTCCGAAGAACGACCGGATCACGCCGAGTCGAGCGCCTTGTAGACTGGTTGAACTCAGTCCTTCCGTGTAAGACGTGGGAACATGACCCTCTGCGTTGGTAGTGACCGGGTCCTTCGCATCAGGCCCCGCAATCACCCCAAGAACAATGGCGGCATCCCGCACGGTGCGTGTCATTGGCCCAACCGTATCGGAAGTCGGTGCGTCAGGAATAATTCCCGCGTTGCTGTTCAGCCCATACGTTGGCCGCAGACCGACAAGTGACCCATACGCCGATGGGTTCCTGATTGAGCCTCAAGTATCGGTGCCGATGCCGACCACGCCGAAATTGGCCGCTATGCTCACACCTGAACCGGCGCTCGACCCTGATGGATTCACGCTTGTGTCGTACGCATTGCGTGTCTGACCACCCAGGCCGCTCGCCCCGTTGATTCCCCGCGCCATCTCATCAAGGTTCGCCTTCGCCAAGATGATGGCCCCCTCATCACGCATCCGCGCAACAATCGTCGCGTCATCCGGTGTCAGCATCCCGTTCAGCGCCAGGTTGCCTCCCGTGGTCGGCATGCGATCGGCCGTATGCATCAGGTCCTTGATGATGACGGGAATGCCGTGCAGTGCCCCCCACTGGCTGCGAGGCAGATTTCTGCTGTCCATCTCCTCAGCCAGCCTCATCGCGTCCGGGTTGATGGAGATGATGGAATTGAACGCTGGGCCCGACTTGTCATACGTGCTGATGCGCATGATGAACGTCTTGACTAACTCTCGGCAGGTGATGTTACCCCTCTCCAGCGCATCGTGAATATCCGCAATCGTTGCTTCCATCACATCGAACCCGCCGCTGGCCTGTGCATCCACGCTCATCGCGTATACCCCCTCTCTCCGCTCACCCTGAGCATGTCGAGGGTGAGCTCGCCTTACCTGTCATTCCGAGCGCAGCCGAGGAATCAAAAGCCTCAACTGACCGCCAACGCCGGAACGCGGCAATCAATCCCCTTCTACTGCCAAACGTGATCGCGAGCCGAGAGCTGTAGCGCAGCTACCTAATACGTCACCGCACCTCGTGACGCAGACGACACCAGCCGCGCGTACTTCGCCAGCGCCCCAGTCGAATGCTTGGGAGCAGGCTGCGTCCAACGCGCCTGCCGTTCGGCCAACTCGGCCTCTGACAGCTCAACGTCAATGACGCGATTATCCACGTCCAGCACGATGATGTCGCCGTCCTCCAGCAACCCCATCGGCCCACCGGTCATTGCCTCCGGAGCAACGTGTCCCACGGCCAGCCCGTGCGTCCCGCCTGAGAAACGGCCATCCGTGAGCAGCGCGACCTTCTCACCGAGCCCCTGCCCCGTGATAGCTGCCGTAACGGCCAGCATCTCGCGCATCCCCGGGCCACCCTGCGGACCTTCATACCGGATAACGACAACATCGCCTTCAACAATCTCACGCGCCTGCACCGCGTCGAATGCGTCCTCCTCGCGGTCGAACACGCGCGCCGGCCCGCGATGATGTCGGATCGGCGTGCCAGCAATCTTGATGACCGCGCCCTCCGGCGCGAGATTGCCCTTGAGAATCGCAATTCCGCCCGTCGGCCCAATGGGGTCCGAAGGCTCATGCAGGATGCCAGAGCCGCCGCCGGGCTTCACCGGCTCCAGCGTCTCGGCCAGGGTCTTGCCCGTAACCGTCGTGCAGTCGCCGTGCAGGTAGCCCGCGTCAAGCAGCCTCTTGAGGATGACCGGCACCCCGCCCGCCTTGTCCAGGTCTGACATCACATACTGCCCGCCCGGTTTCATATCCGTGATGTACGGCGTCTTGTCGCTGATTGTGCCGAAGTCCTCGATATCCAGCTCCACGCCCGCCTCATGCGCCACGGCCAGAAGGTGCAGCACAACATTTGTCGAACCGCCCATCGCCATCGCCGTCGTGATGCCGTTCTCGATGGCTTCGCGCGTGATAATGTCGCGCGGTCGGCGATTCTCGCGCACCATGTCCACAACCTGCTCGCCGCTGCGGAACGCGAGTTGCTCGCGCCGCGCATCGACCGCAGGAACGGACGCCGATCCCGGAAGGCACACGCCCATCGCCTCGAAAACTGACGCCATCGTATTGGCCGTGAACAGGCCGCCGCACGAACCTTCGCCGGGGCACGCGCACTCCTCCAGGGCCGTCACTGCCTCCAGGGGAATCGTCCCCGCCGCATACGCGCCGACGGCTTCAAAGACATCGACAATCGTCACGTCCTGTCCCTCATAGTTGCCGGGCAGAATCGTGCCGCCGTACAGGAAGATCGACGGGATATTCGTGCGCGCCATGGCCATCACGGAGCCGGGCAGCGACTTGTCGCACCCCGCAAGCGTAACCATGCCGTCCAGGGCCTCCGCCATCGCGACCAGCTCGAATGAGTCGGCAATAACGTCGCGGCTCACCAGCGACGCCTTCATCCCCTCGTGCCCCATGGCGATGGCGTCCGAAACGGCGATCGCCGTGAACTCGATGGGAGTCCCGCCCGCCGCGCGTATCCCCTGCTTCACATAGTCGGCCAGTCGGCCCAGGTTGAGGTTGCACGGCGTTACCTCATTGGCGGTGCTCGCCACGCCGATGAGCGGCTTTCGCAGGTCCTCCGGCGTGAACCCCATTGCATAGAACATGGAGCGATGCGGCGCCCGCTCTACCCCATCCGTAACCTGCCATGAATTCGGCTTTGGCGCCGGTCCCTGTGTCATCTCGTCGCCCCCTCATCAAATAACCCGTCCGTCTTTGCCGCCATGATGAAATCATTGACGTGCAATCCCTTGATCTTGTGCGACCACCACCAGATCGTCGCCCTGCCCCATTCTGTTGAAATAAGCGGGTGGTGCCCCTCATCCTCTGCGATTTCACCGATGCGATTGGTGAACGCGAGCGCTCCGGCGAAATCCTTGAATCGATACACACGACGTAGCTTCAGAACGCCGCCGTCATCCAGAAGCTCCCATTCAGGCACTTGCGGATGGAATGACGCGATCTGCTCCTCTGTCACACGCGGCGAATCCGCGCGGCATGCCACGCACTTCTGCCCCGTCAACTCAACGGCTTGAGCCATATCACGCCCCCTTCGGTTGTTGCATCAACTGCAGCACGTTCCCGTCTGGATCCTTGAACGTTGCAATCCACCCGCCCCACGCCTCTTGCTCCGGAGGACGGACGAACTCAGCCCCATTATCGACCATTCGTGCATGGACGGCATGAATATCATCCACGCCAAGATTGAACATGATCCGAAACGGGTCCAGCGCCTCCTCCGTCCATATCTGGCTGTGCCGCCCGATATTCAGCCGCAGTCCCGGTCGCACGTCGAACGTGATCAACTCACCGTGGTCCGAATGCTGCTCCAGACCCACCACGTCACGATAGAACGCCGCCATCTCACCCAGCCGCGTCGTAAAGATATTCACCCCGATGATGTCCTGGATCACACTCAGCCTCTAATCCTTGCCTCAACGCCGGAGCGCGGTAATCATACCCCTTCTTCTTTCGACGCCGGATCGCGAACCGAGAGCCGTAACGCAGTTACCGAGCCCCCTCAACGAACGCCCGCGCCGCCCGACCCGCCAATCCTGCGAAATTCGTCGCGATATACCGGAAACCCCGCCCCTGCCACTCCACCGCCTGCTCTGGCGTGCCGACAATCGTCCCCGCCACCAGCCCAGCGTTCATCACGGCGCTCCCCGCGTCGGCGATCGCATTCACCACGCGCTCATCTCGCGTCTGCCCCGGAATCCCCATCGACGACGACAGATCCGTCGCCCCAAAGAACACGATATCTATACCCGACACGCTGATAATGGCATCAAGGTTCCCCAGCGCCTCAACAGTCTCGATCTGCACAATGACGAGCATCTCGTCGTTCGCCGTGGCCGCGTAGTCGGACACCGATTCCCGAATCCCGAAACCACCGGCCCGCACGCCGGCCAACCCTCGCCTGCCCTGAGGCGGATACAGCGCCGCCGCCACGGCCCGCTCCGCATCCTCCCGCGTGTTCACCATCGGCATCTGCAGACCCTGCGCGCCGGTATCTAGGTGTCTCAAGATATTCTGCGGCTCGTTGATTGCCACACGAACGAGGGGTGTCGTTCCTGATGCCTCCGCCGCTCGCACCATATTGGCGACAGTCTCAAGACCCTGAGGCCCATGCTCTGCATCGATAATCACGAAGTCAAAGCCCGCCCACCCAAGCAGCTCAACTACGTCCGGGCTCGGCAGATTGCAGAACGACCCAACAACGGCGTCCCCACCCAGCAACCGCGCCTTGAGCTCGTTACTCCGCGCCATGTCCCTTACTCATCACCCAACTTCAGCAGCGCCAGGAACGCCTCCTGCGGCACCTCTACGCGCCCAACACGCTTCATCCGACGCTTCCCCTCTGCTTGCTTTTCGAGCAGTTTCCGTTTCCGGGTCACGTCGCCGCCGTAGCACTTTGCCAGCACGTTCTTCCGAAGCGCCCGAACCGTCTCGCGTGAGATGATCCGCCCGCCGATTGCCGCCTGAATAGGTACGTCAAACATCTGGCGCGGAATCGTTGCCCGCAGCCGTGACACCAGCGCCCGACCCCTGTGATACGCCGCATCACGAGGATAGATCGCGCTCAACGCGTCTACCGGCTCCTCGTTAACGAGGATGTCCAGTTTCACCAGGTTCGCCTCGCGGGGATCGATAATCTCGTAGTCCAGCGACGCATACCCCTGTGTACGCGACTTTAATTGATCAAAGAAATCGATGAGCATCTCGGCCAGCGGCATCTTGTACCGCATAGCCACGCGCGCTTGCCCTCCAACAGCCCCCGCGCCGTGCTGGATATACTCCATCTCCTCGTACTCAGCCCGGCGCTCGGACATCAGCTCCATCACCGGGCCGACAACCTCGTTCGGACACAGGATCGTCGCGCGAATCCACGGCTCATACATCGTGTCGATGGTGGTCGGATTTGGTAGTTCGGCTGGGTTATGAATAGTCAGTGTTGAGCCGTCGGTGCGCAGAATGTCGTACGCCACACTTGGCGCCGTAATCAGGATCTCCAGATCGTATTCGCGCTCAAGCCGTTCCTGCACGATCTCCATATGCAGCAACCCAAGGAACCCGCAGCGGAATCCGAATCCGAGCGCCACGCTGTTCTCCGGCTCATATGTCAGCGCCGCGTCATTCAGTTGCAGCTTGGAGAGCGCGTCCCGCAGATCACCGTACTCGGAGTCGCCCGAAGGATACAGCCCCGCGAAGATCATCGGCTTGAGCGGTCGATACCCCGGCAGCGGTTCAGATGCAGGCCGCTCGGCCAGCGTGATCGTGTCGCCCACGCGGCACTCGCGCACGTCCTTGAGTCCTGTCGCGATATACCCCACCTCGCCCATCGCAAGCCCGTCACGCGCCGAAATCAGCCACGGCGTGAAGACGCCCACGTCCAGCGGCTCAATCTCGCGGTCGTTCGACATCAACTGCAGCCGCGATCCAGGCGGCACCGAGCCGTCAAACACCCGCACATATGCCACGACCCCTCGATACGGGTCGTACTTAGAGTCAAAGACAAGCGCCCTCAGCGGCGCATCCGAATCTCCCTTTGGCGCAGGAATCCCATGCACGATGGACTCCAGCACCTCCTCCATGCCGATGCCCTCCTTCGCGGATGCCAAGACAACATCCTCGCCAGGAATCGCCAGCATATCCTCCAGCTCGGCCGTCACCTCATCAGGCCGCGCACCCGGCAGGTCGATCTTATTCAGGACGGGTGAGAGACTCAGCCCCAACTGCATGGACAGCATCGCGTGCGCCAGGGTCTGCGCCTGTATCCCTTGCGACGCGTCTACCACCAACAGCGCGCCCTCACACGCGGACAAGCTGCGCGATACCTCATAGCTGAAGTCCACGTGCCCAGGTGTGTCGATGAGGTTCAGCTGATACGTGTTGCCATCTTTCGCCTCGTACAGCATCCGGACGGCCTGCGACTTTATCGTGATGCCGCGCTCGCGCTCAAGATCAAGCTGATCGAGAAGTTGATCCTGCATCTCCCGCTGAGAAACCGTCCGCGTCCGTTCAAGCAAACGGTCAGCAAGCGTCGACTTCCCATGATCGATATGGGCGATAATCGAAAAGTTGCGAATCAACTGAGGGTTTGTGCCAGCCATCCCCCGTATTATAAGGTTCAATCGTCCTGAGTATTGGAGCAAGCATGACAACCGCCACACACCCCCACGTCCTGGTCCTCCAACACGCCGACCCTGAACACCCCGGCCTCATCGCCGACGCCGTACAAGAAGTTGGCGGCGTGCTTGAAATCGTACGTGGCGACCTTGGTCAGCCTGTGCCGGAGTCGCTCGACGGCTACGATGGCCTCATCATCATGGGAGGCCCACAGTCCGTCTATGAAGAGGACAGGTTCCCCTACCTCCGCGACGAAAAACGTCTCGTCCGTCAGGCCATCGACAACAACATCCCGCTCATCGGCGTCTGCCTCGGTTCACAGATCATCGCCGATGTACTTGGATCAGAAGTGCATCCGAGCGGAGGAGTTGAGATCGGCTGGAAAACCGTAACCCGCTCCGGCGAGGCCGCCGCAGACCCCGTACTCTCCGCCCTCCCGGACACCTGCACCCCACTTCACTGGCACGGCGACGTCTATGACTTGCCAGAGGGCGCAATACCTATCGGTTCCTCTGAGATGACCCCATGCCAGGGTTTCATTTATGGAGAGACAACGTATGCCCTGCTGTTCCACCTCGAGATGACCGAGCCTCAAATCATAGACATGGCAAGGCTTTTCCCCGAAGACATCCGGCGCGGCGGCCTCGACCCATCGGAATTGCTATCAGAAACTGCTTCCCGCGCCACCGCCCTTGAACCCATCGCCACCGAAATCCTCACCCGCTGGGCGAAACTACTCACCCGGTAAGCGGTGCACTCCCTCGTCTCCCACAACGTCCCTCAACTCCCCCACCGTTTGCCCGAGCACCGGATGCAGCACGTCCGCCGCAATCTCCCCTAGCGGAACCAACACGAAACCCCGCTCGTGCATTCGTGGATGAGGGATCGTCAACCGCTCCGACTCCATCACCACTGGCTCGCCGCCATCATTCACATAGAGGAGGATGTCGATATCCAGTGGCCGCGGCGCATTCCGGAAACTCTCCACCCGTCCTGCCCGCGACTCCATCCCTTTTACAGATTCCAACAACTCGTCAGGTGACAGTTCTGTCCGCAGTGCCACGCACGCATTAAGGAAAGCGGGCTGATCTACATACCCAACCGGTTCTGTTTCATACAGCGCCGAAGCCGCCAGCACGTCCCCGATGCCGCCTAGCTCGGCAACCGCTCCCCGCAGCGTCGCCTCCCGATCACCCAGGTTCGCCCCAAGTCCCAGGTACGCCGTCGCCATTACAACGCCAAAGCCCGAACGCGGAGTTCAGACGTCATTGCCAATTCAGCCCTGATCGCGAACCGAGAGCCGTAACGCAGTTACTGAATCGCTCATCCGCGCCACCCGCACCATCTCCTTGACGTCATGCACCCGCACAATGTCCGCCCCCTGCGCGATTCCCAGTGCCACGGTCGCCGCCGTCCCTTCAACCCGTTCCTCCACTGGCAGGTTCAGCACCCGCCCTATTGTCGATTTGCGACTCGTCCCCAGCATCAGAGGCAACTCCAGCGCCGACTTTATCTCACCAAGTCGCCGTAGGACCTCCAGGTTATGCGACACCGTCTTGCCGAACCCAAACCCCGGATCGACGATGATTCGATCCCGCTGTACCCCCGCCGCCATCGCGGTCGCAACACTCCTCCGCAGGCTCGCCACAATATCAGGAATCAGCCGTGTGTAACCCGGCTCCGCTTGGTTGTGCATCAGAATAAGCGGCGTGCCATGTTTTGCCGCCACACGTGCAAGCGCCACATCCTTCTTCAATCCCCACACGTCATTGATGATCCGGGCCCCCGCCTCGATAGCTGTCTCCGCAACTGCCGGCTTATAGGTATCAACACTCACCGGCACGTCCGTCCGCGCCACAATCCCCCGTATCACCGGCAGGACGCGATCAATCTCTTCATCGACAGATAGTTCTTCGTACCCGCTTGCTGTCCCGCCCGCCTCCACGCTTGCCGAATACCGAGGCCGGGTCGACTGTCCCCCAACGTCGAGGATGTCCGCCCCCTCTTCCACAAAGCGCAGCGCCTGTTCAACGGCCGCATTCACGTCCGCCACGCCGTCCCCTGAAAACGACTCCGGTGAGACGTTCACAATTCCCATCACAAACGTCCGCCGACCCCACTCAAACACCCGACAGTACCCCCAACTAACGGCACGTTGTACGGAATAGCCTAGCTCTGCTAGCATAACCGCACGCTTGAATAAGCAAATTCGGGGGTGGATTCCAACAGCCCATGACAATGCAGGATAAGCTCGAAGAGCTTGCCCAACGCCACGAGGCGTCACGCGCCGGTGGCGGCGAGGCAGCCGTTGAGAGGCAGCACGCACGAGGCAAGCTCACTGCGCATGAGCGCGTCGAACGCCTCTTTGATCCAGATTCATTTGTTGAGCTTGACGCCCTCACCGCCCATAACGTCCTTGAATTTGGCCTCGCTGACCGCCGCGTCCCCGGCGACTCCGTCGTCACCGGATACGGCACTGTGGATGGTCGAACCGTCTTTATTTACGCCTTTGATTTCACCGTCCTCGGCGGCACTCTTTCGCTTACCGCCGCACGCAAGATCAACAAAGTTCAGGACATGGCGACAAAGACCGGCGCGCCCATCATTGGCATCATGGACTCCGGCGGCGCGCGCATCCAGGAGGGCGTGGACAGCCTCGCAGGCTACGGCAACGTCTTCGTTCGCAACGTCCTTGCCTCCGGAGTCGTGCCACAGATAAGCCTCATCATGGGCCCCTCTGCAGGTGGCGCAGTCTACAGCCCCGCAATCACGGACTTCATCATCATGGAGGAAGGCGTCGGCCAGATGTACATCACCGGGCCGGATGTCATCCGCGCCGTCACAGGTGAGGTCGTTACCCATGAGCAACTTGGCGGCGCTAGGCCCCACACCACCCAGAGCGGCGTCGCCCATTTCGCCGCCCCTGGTGAGGACGAATGCCTCGAAATTGCCCGCCAACTCCTTAGTTTCATGCCCTCCAACAACGAGGACGATCCCCCGGAGTTCTCCACCGATGACCCGGCCGACCGCCTCTGTCCGGAGCTGCGCGAGATGGTGCCGGTCAACCCTAACGAGCCCTATGATGTCCGCGAAGTTATCCAGTGCATCGTCGACAACGGCGAGTTCCTTGAGGTCCATTCCAGGTGGGCCGCAAATATCGTCGTTGGATTGGCGCGATTCAACGGCCGCTCCGTAGGAATCGTCTCCCAGCAGCCGATGGTCCTTGCCGGAACGCTGGACATCAACGCCGCCATCAAGGCGGCCCGATTCGTCCGATTTTGTGACGCCTTCAACATCCCCATCGTCACCCTGACTGATGTGCCTGGCTATCTTCCCGGCGTTGAGCAGGAGCACAGCGGCATCATCATCCACGGCGCCAAGCTCCTCTACGCCTACGCAGAGGCGACCGTCCCCAAGGTCAGCGTCGTCACCCGCAAGTCCTATGGAGGCGCATTTCTCGTCATGTCGTCGCAGATGCTGCGCGGAGACATCGGCTACGCCTGGCCCGGTGCACAGATGGCCGTTATGGGATCCGAGGGCGCGGCCGATATCATCTTCCGCGACCGCATTCGAAGCGCGGAGAATCCCGACGAGGAACGCCAGCGAGCAATCGAGGAATACAATACGCAATTCCTCAACCCCTATATCGCCGCAGCGCGAGGCTATATCGAAGACGTGATTGATCCTGCCGACACACGTAAGCTCATCATCCGCGCCCTTGAAATGCTGCGCAATAAACGAGATACTATGCCGCCGCGCAAGCACGGGAACATCCCTCTCTGAAATAAGAGCTGCGCGGAGCGAAACAAGGAACACATGACAACGAATGGCATAAGCGAAAGCCTGCGCGCCGCAATCCTCGCGGCCATCGAAGCGTATGAGCAGGACGAAATGCCCATCCGCAACCTCGCGTCCTCTTCCACCGACGCGTGGCGTGTCCGTGGCCGCCGCATGATCATGAACATGCGCTACGCCACAGGGCGCACCTTGCCCGCCCTGCCATCCCGCCGGCGCGGGGCATCCCAAATCTCGGGGAGAACATCCTGATGACAACAAACGGCGCAAGTCCCTTTGCGGCAGACGCCGCGCCTGTCCGCATCGCGGACATCACACTCCGTGACGGCCACCAGTCCATCCTCGCCACGCGCATGAGGACGCCGGACATCCTTGAGATCATCCGCATGTTGGATGACGTCGGCTTCCACGCCTTTGAGGTGTGGGGCGGCGCGACCTTTGACGTCATGACGCGGTTCCTCAATGAGGACCCGTGGGAGCGCGTCAGGCTCCTCAAGTCCGTCGCGCCAAAGACACCTTTCATGATGCTCCTGCGCGGCCAGAATCTCGTTGGCTACCGTAACTACCCAGATGATGTGGTCCACGCATTTGTCCGCGAGGCCGCGGAAGTCGGCATCGATATCTTCCGCGTCTTTGACGCTCTCAACGACACCCGAAATTTTGAAACCGCCTTTGAGGCAATCGCCGATAGCGGCAAGCACATCCAGGGAACCGTTTGCTATTCCGTCACGGATCGACACATGGGTGGCCCCGTCTTTACCCGCGACTACTTCGTGGACAAGGCAAAAGAGATCGAGAAGATGGGCGCCCACTCATTGTGCGTCAAGGACATGGCCGCCCTGCTCGCCCCCTATGACGCTTATGACCTGATCAGCGCCCTCAAGGATGCCGTCTCCATCCCCATCCACCTGCACACCCACTACACATCCGGCCTGGGCCAGATGACGCAGCTCAAGGCCATCGAGGCAGGCGTTGATATCGTTGATACCGATCTCTCTCCTCTTGCCCTCCGCACGGCCCACCCCGCCACCGAGCCGTTGGTCGTTGCCCTCGAAGGCACGCGGCGCGATCCGGGAATCGACCTCAACCGCCTCATTGAGGCAAGTGACCGCCTAGAGCAGATCCTGCAAGAGAAATACATGCACCTGCTCGAAACCAAGAAGTTCTCAATCATCGACACCAGCGTCCTCACGCACCAGGTGCCCGGCGGCATGACCTCCAACCTCATGTCCCAGCTCGCCGAGGCCGATGCCCTCGACCGCCTGCCGGAGGTTTTGGAAGAGCTGCCGCGGACCCGCAAGGATCTCGGCTACCCGCCGTTGGTAACTCCTACAAGCCAGATCGTGGGTATCCAGGCCGTCCAGAACGTTTTGTTTGGCCGCTATGAACTCGTTAGCCAGCAAATCAAGGATTATGCCTTCGGCCTCTACGGCCAGCCGCCGCTCCCGATGGACAAGGAAGTCCAGAAGACTGCCCTCAAGGGCTACGAGCGCGGCACCCGCCCGACAAAGAAACGCCCCGCCGATATCCTCGACCCCGAAATGGATGCTGCCCGTGAGGCCACTAAGGACGTGGCCAAGAACGATGGTGATGTCCTCATCTATGCTCTCTACCCCGTCACGGGTCTCCGATTCCTCCGTTGGAAGTACGGTCTTGAAGAGCCGCCGCCGGAGGTCAGCCCGGACTTCAGGCCTCCGGCAGTCGACGCGCCCGCAACCGGCACGCCGCCGGCCGACCTCAGCGCTGCCGCCCGCACGTTCAACGTGCATGTCGGCACGGAGCGATTCCAAGTCATCGTCGACCCGGCGGACGGCCAGTCAAGCGGCCGTGTCAGGCCAATGGCCCCACGCGCAGGAGGCGGTCGAACCCCCCAGCCCCCACCCCCGGCCCCTGACACCCCTGCACCATCCACGCAGAACGCCCCGGAGGGCGGCGCGCTCCTCACGTCGCCAATGCCCGGTCTCGTCATTCGTGCCGAGGTCGAAGTCGGTCAGTCCGTCAAGGCTGGTGACACCATCATCGTTATCGAGGCTATGAAGATGCAGAACATGCTCCCGTCACCCGTCGACGGCGTCATCGTTGAACTCCCCCGCGCCGCCGGTGACCGCGTCGCTCGCGGCGATATCCTTGCCGTCATCGGCCCGCCGCAGGACTCATAAGGCGCAAGACGCAACATGGCCTATGCTGTCCCCCGATCCATCGTCTAATGGTCAATGGACTGCCTATGAGAGTTGGGAAGTTTCTGTGGGCAGCTCCGGCAGCATTGCTACTCATGATGCTGGTTGTTGGGTGTGGAGACTCACAACCCATCGAAACAGCGACGCCGGTAGTCGATACTGTGGCTGAAAGAGACGCTTGGCTCATGCGCTCTAATGGATTTGTCGCATTTGGGCTGGACGAAGTTGAAAACGTATGGATGATGGACGTGCATTGCCTGACGTCGGGAATTGCAGTCGCGATGGAAAGGGTTGGCGGGATTTACACGGAAGGTGCTGGGGGCCATTCCGTGCCGGTTACCGCAGCAGCGGACGGCCGCACGCGAGAAGAGACATGGCTATATGTCCCGCGGGAGGATCAATTCCGGGTACAGGACTATTTGCTTGCCAGCAATCCCGGTATTGTAGTGGGCCAGTTATCCGACAGTGAAACGGTGAAATACAGTATCCCGACAGACGCCAACCCCTATATTGTCAACTTTGAAACCGCCGGGTTGGTCGAGCATGTTCCCGATCCCGATGATTTCTGTTGACAGGTGTAAAGATGTTGGAGCAGTGGAAGAGAGGGAGAAACTCAGATGGCGTATGACGTCACATTTATTCCGGGCGACGGAATTGGACCTGAAGTCTCAGGCGCGATGCGCCGCGTTATCGAAGCGACGGGCATCGAATTCAATTGGGACGTTCAGGAAGCCGGCGAGGCTGTCCTTGAACGCGAAGGGGAGTTAATCCCTGACCGAGTCCTGGACTCTATTCGCAAGAACGGAGTCGGCATCAAGGGCCCGCTCACAACTCCTGTTGGCACCGGCTTCCGTAGCGCCAACGTTGCACTCCGCAAGGCGCTGGATCTCTATGCCAATCTGCGTCCCTCCAAGAGCTACCCGGGCGTTCGCTCTCGGTACACGAATGTCGATATCGTTGTCGTTCGGGAAAACACCGAAGACCTCTACGCGGGCGTTGAATTCGAAAAGGACGCCGAAGGCACGGCGGAAGTCATTGACTTCCTTCGCAATGCCTCCGGCCAGCCTATCCGTGACGACTCTGCCATCTCCATCAAGCCCATCTCCGTCACGGGCAGTGAGCGCATCGTCAGGTTCGCTTTTGAGTACGCAAAGGCGAACAACCGCAAACTCGTCACCGCCGTCCACAAGGCCAACATCATGAAGTTCTCAGACGGCCTCTTCCTTGAGGTCGCCCAGAACGTCGCCAAAGACTATCCGGATATCGAGTTCAACGACCGTATCGTTGACAACCTCAGCATGCAGATGGTCTCGCGCCCGGAGGAGTACGACGTTCTCGTATTGCCGAACCTCTACGGAGACATCATTTCAGACCTCTGCGCCGGCCTCGTCGGCGGCCTCGGCCTCGCGCCCGGCGGCAACATCGGTGAGAACGGCGCTGTGTTTGAGCCCGTCCACGGCTCCGCCCCGCGCTATACCGGCCAGAATCGCGTAAATCCAACGGCCACAATCCTCACCGGCGCGCTCATGCTTCGACATCTCGGTGAGCAGGAAGCCGCCGAGCGTGTTGAAGGCGCAGTCGCCGAAGTCATACGCGAAGGCAAGGACGTTACCTACGACTTCAAGCCGGACCGAAACGACCCCACCGCCGTCGGCACGCAGGAAATGGCAGACGCCATCATCGCCAAAATGCAATCCGGCAAGCGCTCCTGAGACTCACGCCAGAGCAAACTGAACCCCAAAATGCAACGAAGGAAAGGATAATCATGCGCAAGAAGGTAACCGTAGTCGGTGGTGGAAATGTAGGCGCGACGGCGGCACAACGAATCGCCGAACGCGACTACGCTGATGTCGTGCTCGTCGATGTCGTTGAAGGTATGCCGCAAGGTAAGGCCCTCGATCTCGCGCAGAGCGGCCCCGTTCTTGGATATGACTCCGCCGTCACCGGCGCGAACTCCTATGAGACGACCGCAAACTCCGATATCGTCGTCATCACCGCCGGCATCGCCCGCCGACCCGGCATGACCCGCGACGATCTCCTCCGCACCAACATGGGAATCATGGACAGCGTCGTCAGCGAGGTAGTTGCAAAGTCCCCGGATTCAATCCTCCTCATCGTCTCCAATCCGCTGGACGCAATGGTCTACCACGCCCACAAGCTCTCCGGCTTCCCGAAGGAGCGCGTCGTTGGAATGGCAGGTGTCCTCGACACCGCCCGGATGCGAACCTTCATTGCGCAAGAACTGAACGTCTCAGTTGAGGACGTACAAGCCTATGTACTCGGCGGGCACGGCGATACCATGGTCCCGCTGGTACGCTACACCACTGTCGGCGGCATTCCGCTCGAGAATTGGCTGCCCAAGGATCGCGTCGAGGCCATCGTGCAGCGGACGCGCGACGGCGGCGGTGAAATAGTAAGCCTGCTCAAGACGGGTTCTGCGTTCTACGCCCCTTCTGCGGCTGTCCTCCAGATGGTTGATTCGATTCTGCTGGACAAGCGCCGCATTGTTCCCGCCGCCGCCTACCTCGATGGCGAATACGGCGTCAGCGGAGTCTTCATCGGCGTTCCGGTCATCCTTGGCGAGAACGGCGTTGAAAAGGTCATAGAACTCGAACTAACCGACGAAGAGCAGGCCGGTTTCCAGAAGTCTCTCGAAGCCGTCAACGAACTCGTAGAAGCAATGGCCAACCTGGGCTGACTTACAAGATTGACGCCGTATAGTCAGCGGCATATACTTTTGCACAGTATGCCCCCTGGCCTCCCCCCACTCCGAGTGGATAGGGAAGTAACAGGGTAATATTTATGCGACGAACCGGGGAGATCCCCGGTTCTTTGCTTCTTAGGCGGGGTGAGAGGATCCGAAGTTGGCTAGACTTGCAATTCTAATCGACGGAGCATACTTGGAACGGCTAGCGAAGTCCGAGTATGGCGTAGGAGTAGACTATTCGAAACTACCCGAGACAATCCGAGAGATAGTGGCAAGAGATTCCCTAGAGCCGCTCGACATACTCCGAACTTACTATTTCAACGCACTGCCCTATAAGAGTTCTCGACCCACACCTGACGAAAATCAAAGATTCTCTAACGCGTCGAAATTCCATGACTATTTGAGGCGACTACCAAAGTTTGAGGTGCGACTCGGTTGGCTCGCCGCACGGTGGGACGCATCGGGCAATCGAACATTTCAGCAGAAGCAAGTCGACATGCTCTTGGGCCTCGACATTGCTCTTCTGAGTGCCAAGCATCAAGTCACCCATATGGTGCTCATATCAGGTGATAGCGATCTTGCTCCGGCAGTAGACGTAGCAAGAAATGAAGGGGTGGTCGTCTGGCTAGTTCACGGACCAACTGGTCGACAGAGCGGAGATAACACCGTCGCACGGAGCCTGCTTGACCTCGCTGACATGCGTTACGAGATAGACCAGGACTTCATCAACAAAGTCAGGCGTCAACGTCGGTGAGCCTCGCGTACGGCTCCCGCTCATACACCCGCGCCTCCCACAGCCCTGCCGGACGCTGCATAACCTTGCGCAGTCCTGCATTGTGCAGTGTCTCGTCGATGACCGTTGGTGAATGATCATAGACGCGGAACTTCTTTCGCGCCACGGCCAGCATGAGATTGATGACGCGGATGCCGGCCCGCATCCAGATGGTACGTCGCGGCATCGTCAGCGCCAGGTATTCGCGAGAGTGAGCGCCGGAAGCGGCCAGCAACTGCTGGACAGAAGGGTAGCATCAAATGGCGCGGTCGAGCGTCACGATATCCGCTTCAGGAATTGTGGCGGAAAGGTCAACGAAATCACCCTGCCGCTCCTCCACCCTGTCCGCCAACCCCATCTCTTCCGCCAGCTCCAGCGCCCCGGCAATGTTGGTTGGCGAGGCATCCACGCCCGTCGCGCTTTCCGCACCCGCAAGAAGCAGCTCCAGGTGCAGCGCGCCGATCCCACTGCCGATGTCCAACACCGACTTCCCCTCGAGCCCCCGCGCCTGCAGGAACTCAATCAATGTCAACGCGCGTTGCCCAAGCCCGTTCTTCCGGTATCCGGCCAACTGCCCTGACGAATAGCCCTTGTTGAACTGCTCGCTGAGGTTGTTCACCCTTACAAGCTTGCTGCCATCATCACCGTCTTTCTTGGTCATAGTTTCAGTGTAGATGCAACTAACCTGTTCTGTTTTCCCTCTGTCCCGCAACTGGCTATTCTGGACTTGAGAGATACGCCCGCCCCTGCGGGCCCGCTGGTAGGAGATGGACACATGACTGACTCACTCATAGCTGAATTGGACGCCTTCGAGGGACACGCCTACGCCGTTTCATTTTCGCCGGACGGCAAGCGACTGCTCGTCGGCGGCTTTGGCGGCCTCATCCGCGTGTACGACACAACCTCATGGCAAGAAGTTGCCCAATACGTTCACCACGGCAAGAGCACCAATCACATCGAGTTCGCGCCTGACAACGACACCTTCGCGGTATCCTCGTCCGACCGCACCATCAGCGTCTGGAAGTCCGACGGCACTGAGCCGTCTGCCATTCTCAAGGGCCACCGCAATACCGTCATGGGCCTGTCGTGGTCGCCGGACGGCAGCTGTCTCGCCTCCACCGCCACTGACACTACGATCCGCATCTGGGACCCGGCTAGCCCTGAAGACAAGCCCACCTCCCTTAAGGCCCCCTACCGCATCGGCGCTCAGGTTGAGTACATGCCGGACGGCGAGACGTTGATCACAGCAGGTGGCGGCGACGAGGCCCTGGTATGGTCACTGGAATCCGGTGAGGTCATCGCCCAGATGCCCGGCCACGACAAATCCGCTCGAGCCATGCAGCTAACCGCAGACGCCTCCAGGGTGATGACGCAGGATTTCGGCGGCGGGATTCACATGTGGTCGACAGCCGACTGGTCCCTGATCGAGTCCCATGACATCGGCTCAAAGGCTCCCCGCTCCGTCAGGCTATCGCCGGATGGATCTCGCCTGGCCGTCATGGAAGAAAAGCGGGTTCGCGTACTTGCCCTGCCCTCGCTGGAATCCGTCGCCGAATACCTGCTATCCATCAAAGGTGTGCACTTGGCGTCGTTCAACCCCGACGGCAACCTGCTCGCAGTAACTGCCGCCGACGGCAAAGCCCGCGTCTGGAATCTATCCGCGTAGCCCTACCCTTGGAGCCAAAGTAGCCCACTCTCCCTCAGGGAGAGGATTGGGGTGAGGGGGTGCTGCCCTACTTCCGCGGCATCCCTGACAACTCGATGAACGGCTCCGTCGAGACGATGTGCCGTTGCAGGCCCATGTCCCGCACGCTGAATCCGAGCGCCGTCCCAATCATCTGCGGCAAGTGCAGCACCGGCATGTTGATCGGCTTGCCTGCGCTCTTGGCGGCCTTCGGCTGGAACTCGTCCAGGTTTAGGTGGCACAGTGGGCACGGAGTCACCAACGCATGCGCGCCCAACTCCTTCGCCTCAAGCGTGTGATTGCTCACCATCTTCAGGCCGTTATCCTCGTTGATTGTCATGATCGGGAAGCCGCAGCATCGCAGCTTGCCCTCGTAATCGATAGGCTCTCCGCCAAGCGCCTCGATGATGTACTCCAGGTACTGATCCCGATGTGCGTGCTCCTCGTTCATCCCGAGCACATAGCGAGGCCGGAGAATATAGCACCCATAGAACGGCGCAATCTTGAGCCCGTTCAGTGGCCGCACAACCATGTCTTTGAGATTGTCCAGCCCGAGCTCCTCAACGACTGCCCACATCATGTGCGTCACGCGGACTGTGCCCTTGTACTCCAGGCCCTCCTCGGCGAGGCTCTCATTGATCTTCGCCAAGTAGTCCGGCTTTTCCCGCAGCTTGTAGTTCACGCCGCTCATCACGCCCTGGCAGGTGGAGCAAATTGTCAGCAGCGTATCCAACCCCATCTGCTCTGCAAGCGCGAAGTTGCGAGCATTGAGCGTATCGACAAGTTCCTCGTTCCGCTCGCCTAGTACGCCCGCGCCCGTGCAGCTCGCCTGCTCAAGCTCGATAAGCTCCATGCCAATCTTGTCGGCAACCGCCGTCGCGGCAGGATACAGTTCGGGCGTGCCTGCCTTGGACACGCAACCGGGCCAAAAGGCGTAGCGCATCGTTCTCTATACCCCCAACTTGTCAAATAGGCGGCCGATATTCTTCGCCGTCGCAATCTTCTTGTGCATCAGCGGCGGTAGTCGGCGCTTGAGCAGTCGCCTGATACCCATCGGCGCAAGCTCGATCCCTGCCCTGAACATGCCAAATGTCTTCATCGCGAGGCCAAGCTCATTGAGGCGGCCGCTATGCTTCACGCTCGATGCGAATGCGTCCACGTGCCGCGCCCCGCGCGTGTTTGTCAGCCCGGCGTCCATCGCCATCGCCCGCACGTCCATGATCCGCTCCATCGGCGCGACGTCCTTCGGGCAGGCCGACACGCACATGAAGCACCGCGTGCAGTCCCACACGCCGTTCGGCTCGGTGTACAATTGAAGCCGCTCCTGCTTGTGACCATCACGCGGATCGCCCGCAAAGCGGAACGCCTTGGCCAACGCGGCTGGCCCCAGGAATCCCTTGTCGACCTCAAGCACGGTGCAGTCGGAAACGCACGCGCCGCACATGATGCAGTTCATGGCGACCGCGAGTTCCATCATGGAGTCGTTCGAGACGAGGTATTCCTTATCCGGCACCGGCCCCTCGGGCTGTAGGTACGGCTGCACCGCGTTGACCTTATCCCAGAACATGTCCATGTTCACGACAAGATCCTTGATGACCGGCTGATTGCCCATCGGCTCCACGGAGATCACGTCACCCTCAAGCTCCTTGAGCTGAGAGACCATCGTCTTGCAGGCGAGGCGCGACTTGCCGTTGATCTTCATCGCGCAGGAGCCGCAGATGGCGCTCCGGCAGGAGCAGCGCATGGACAGCGAGCCGTCCTGCTCGTCACGAATCGACAGCAATCCGTCGAGGACCGCGCCGTACTCCGGCAAATTCACCTGGTATTCCTCGAAATGTGCCGCCTCGTCCGTCTCCGGATCGTACCGCTTGACCTTCAGAGTTACATCCATCAGTAGGACCTCACCTGTGGTTCCCATTTCGTCATCGTCACCGGCAGATAATCCAGGACGGGGTCGCCGTCTCCGCCGCGGTGAACGATGGTGTGCTTCAGATATTCCTCGTCGTTGCGATCGGGATAGTCCTCCCGTGCATGTGCTCCCCGGCTCTCCTTGCGATTGATCGCGCTGACCGCGATGACCTCCGCCACGTCCAGCATGTAACCCAGCTCCAGCACAGACAGCAGGTCCGTATTGAACACGCGCCCCTTGTTATGCACGGACACGCTCGGGTACCGCTCTTTGATGTCCCGCACGGAGTTGAGCGCCGCCGTCATCCCCTCTTCGGTGCGGAACACCGCGATACCGTCATTCATCGCGTTGCCCATTTCGAATCGAAGCGTGGATGAGCGAAGTCCGTCTGCCGGGCGGCCGAAGATCCCCTGTATGGAACCCTCCTGGTCCGCCAACTCTGCTTCCTCGCTAATCGGCGCCCAGTCGTTGGCGTTGGCGTACTCGGTCGCCCCAGCGCCGGACCGCTTGCCGAACACGATGGTGTCAAGCAGCGAATTGCCGCCAAGCCGGTTGCCGCCATGAACGCTTACATTGGCGCACTCTCCGGCAGCGAACAGGCCTTCGACCCCTGCCCAGCGCCCCTGCCCCGTTATGTCCCACGTCCGACCGTCAACGTCCGTCTTGATGCCGCCCATGATGTAGTGATGGCCGGGTTGGATCGGCACTGGCGCTTCAAGGATGTTCGTGCTCGCGTAGTCGCGCGCCAATTCATAGATTTGCGCGAGCTTGGTCATGATCAGGTCGCGCCCAAGATGTCGCAGATCGAGCAAGACGCATCCGTCAATGCCCCGCCCCTCGCGGATCTCCATCGTCTCCGCCCGGGAAACAACATCGCGAGAAGCAAGCTCCTTCATATTCGGCGCGTACTTATCCATAAAGCGCTCGCCGTTGGAATTCAGCAGATATGCCCCTTCGCCGCGCGCGCCCTCCGTGATGAGCACACCATTCGCCTTCATCGTTGTCGGATGGTGCTGCACCGCCTCCATGTCCATGAGCGTCGCGCCCGCCTGGTATGCCAGTGCTTGCCCGTCCGCCGTTACAACGAGGCCGTTTGTCGTCGGGTTGTAGACCTGCCCGATCCCGCCCGTCGCGAGAACGATGGCCTTTGATCGGAAGACCTCCACGCGGCCCGTCGGAATCTCCAGCGCGACGCACCCGGCGATCTTGTTGTCCTCAACGAGCAGCTTCGTAACGAACCACTCGGAATACACCGTCAGGCCGCTCTTGAGCAACTGCTCCCACATCACATGCAGAAGAACCTGCCCCGTCTGGTCCGCGACAAAGCACGTGCGGTTGACGGACGTGCCGCCAAAGGCGCGAGCATCAATGGTGCCGTCATCGTTCCTGTTGAAGATGACGCCCATGCGCTCAAGGGCGTAGATGTCGCCCGGCGCTTCTGAACAGAGAATCTCGATGGCGTCCTGGTCGCCCAGGTAGTCGCTGCCCTTGACAGTGTCGTAAGCGTGCGCTTCCCAGGAATCGCCCTCGCTGACCGCCGCCTGCACACCGCCTTGAGCGGCGGCTGAATGGCTGCGCGTCGGATAAATCTTGGAGATCATGGCGACGTCTGCGCCCATCTCCTGTGCCTTCTGTGCGGCCCTCATGCCCGCAAGACCGCCGCCGATGATGATGACCTGGTGTTGGCGCATAGTGCTGCCGGTCTCCTCCAGCCCAAGATGAGAATGTGACGCGAGTTTAGCATGGCGGAATCGACGCGCTCAACAGCGGGACACACGCCCTCGCTCTTCTCCACCTGCCTGCCACGCGCTACCATTGACCCATGCGCATGTCCCAGATGTTCGGCAAGACCCTGCGGGATGACCCGTCCGACGCGGACACCGCCGGACATCGCCTCCTCATTCGCGCTGGATTCGTCGCGCAGGTCGCCGCCGGCGTCTATTCCTACCTCCCTATGGCGCTGCGCTCAATGCGCAAGATCGAGAACATCATCCGCGATGAGATGAACGCGGCGGGCGCGCAGGAAGTCCTCATGCCCGTCATCCAGCCCGTTGAACTCTGGCGACAGAGCGGACGCGAAGAAGCCTTCGGCCCCACCCTGCTACACCTCAATGACCGCCGTGAGCGACAAATGGTTCTTGCCCCCACACATGAGGAAGCCGTCACTGATCTCGCTCGCCGCCACGTCCGCAGCTACCGTGATCTACCCATCAACCTCTACCAGATTCAGACCAAGCTCCGCGACGAGGCCCGCCCACGCGCCGGTCTCATACGTGTGCGCGAGTTCCATATGAAAGACGCATACTCCTTTGACACTGACCAGGATGGCCTCGATGGCGCATACGACAAGATGGTGCAGGCCTACTGGAACATCTTCCGCCGTTCAGGGCTTGATGTCGTTGCCGTCGAGGCAGACAGCGGCGCGATGGGCGGCAGCGACTCGCAGGAATACATGCTCCTTGCAGACACCGGCGAAGATGAGTTGGTCAACTGCCCTGCCTGTGGCTACGCCGCCAATGTTGAACGCGCCCGTTCCCGCTACGCTCCCGCACCCGACACAGGCGAGCCGAACGACATTGAAGTCATCGACACCCCAAACATGACCACCATCGCTGAACTCGCTGAATTCCTGTCCATCGAAGAGAGCCAGACCCTCAAGGCAGTCTTCTATGTCCACGATGGCGAGTTCATATTCGTCGCCATTCGCGGAGATCTCGACGTGAACGAAGTCAAACTCGCCAACGCCCTCGGCGGCGGTGAACTACGCCTCGCCACCGATGAAGAGGTGAAAAAGGCGGGCATCGTCGCAGGTTCAGCTTCTCCTGTCGGCATCGACAACGTCCGCAAACTCGGAGACCTCTCCGCAACGCAGGGAGCCAACTATGTCGCGGGCGCAAACGACACCCACAAACATTTCCGGAACGTCAATCATGGCCGCGATTTTCAACTTGATGACGTCATAGACATCGCCAAAGCAGAGGAGGGGCACGGGTGCCCCCGCTGCGACGAAGGCACGCTCAACTTTTCTCGCGGGATAGAGGTCGGCCATGTCTTCAAGCTCGGCACGAAATTCAGCGAAGCATTCAGCGCGAACTACGTCACCCAGGACGGCGAGGAAAAGCCCATGTTCATGGGTTGCTACGGCATCGGTGTCGGTCGCCTGCTCGGCGCGGCTATCGAGAGCCGCCACGATGACGACGGCATCATCTTCCCCGCCAGCATTGCCCCTTACGACATCCATCTCGTCTCCTTGAATCCCGGTGATGAGGAAATCGCTAACGCCGCCGAGGATGTCTACAGCGCACTAACGTCGGCCGGTCTGGAAGTCCTGTTTGACGACCGCGACGAATCCGCCGGGATCAAGTTCAGCGACGCTGATCTGCTCGGGATGCCCTTACGTGTCACCGTCAGCCGCCGATCTATGCGGGATGGCCGGAATGCCGAACTTAAACTCCGTAGCCGCGACCGTGATTCGGCGACAATCGTCCCGATAGAGAACGCCGTTCAGGAAGCGCGCGGCCTTCTCAACGAACTGTCGGGCGCCAACTGAGATGTCTGCCTTTGACGAGAGGCCGAGACGCTACATAAGATTGCCAGAGAAGAACAGCGAGGCGTCATGACGGCATCGTCTGAAACAGAGTCCCGAACGTCCCCGATGTGGGGGCTTGTGCAGCCCGCCGTTCTTCTCGTCCTGTCAGAGGGGCCCCAGCACGGGTATGCCCTCCTTGAGGCGCTGCAAGCTCGCGGATACCTCCCGGGCAAGGCGGACGTGGGCAATCTCTACCGTGGCCTGAGGCGGCTTGAGAAATCCGGCGCAGTCACCTCTGAATGGGTGCGCCAAAGCGGCCCCGGCCCCTCTCGCCGTACGTACCAGATCACGGATCAAGGCCGCCAACTTCTTTATCAAGAGGCTCTCGCTCTTGCCGACCGCGCCGGAGTGATAGCCAAACTCCTCAACGAGTATCGCCGCCTCTACCCCACCGGCCCGGATGGACGCTGAGCCGCATGGCGCAAACGCCAACCCGCTGCGAAGCACCCATTAACGACCTGCCCGCAGGATTAACACCCGGCACAAGCCGTCAAGGTCGGTGAACGCCGTGCCGCTGTTCAAGGTCTTCTCGTTTCTCCTGCGCCTCATCCCGCGTCAGCTCATCATCCTGCTATTACCTCTTGCAGTAATCGCCGTGGTTGTCCCTTACGTGGCACAGCGGCTTGCGGCCCAGCGCCGCCCATCACCCACTCCGACCGAAACCCCACCTCCTCCCCGGCTCGTGAGTCGACCAACCCAACCAGGACAGCAAGACTGGGGGTCGGAATTCGAAACACGGTACGCAGTGCCGCGCGCGCGACCCGCCGCTCCTCCCGTGCCGTGGAGCATTCGGCAAGTCCTGATCTCAGTGGCCGTGATTGCCGTGGCTTTTCTGGTGGTCATCGGAGGCATCAGTGGTCTCGTAGAGGTCGTCGACGTAAGCGGATGGGGTGAGCACGTCGTACTGCTAATTGCGACGCTTGCCCTACAGGGCGTCATGCTTCTCAGCGTTTGGATCTTTGCCGTTCGGCCTTCGGGAGGACGTTGGGCATCGCTGGGATTCCGTCAAATCAGGCCAATCTCGACCACACTCATCGCCATTGCGGGTATTACCGCCTGCCAGGCGCTTGTGGTCGGCTACGTCCAACTCGTCGACTGGCTTGAAATCGATTTTCTCGTGCCACGTAACCCGTTCGAATCCTGGGACATCGATCCAATTTCGTTCGCCATCATCGCCCTTTCCGCCGTTATCATCGCCCCCTTGTTTGAAGAGATCTTCTTCCGTGGATTCATGTATCAGGCCTTCCGGAAAACAATGCGCGTCTGGCCCGCCGTCATCCTGACCTCGCTTGTCTTTGGCATCGCTCACATCGACCCTGCCATCATCATCCCCATTGCGCTTGTGGGTATGATTCTGTTGGGCATATACCGTTGGACCGGCAATCTTTGGAGCAGCATCATCACACACGCGGGCTATAACGCAATTGCAGTGACCGCCCTGGCAGTGCAAACGTGGGGCGGATAGATCAGGCCTTCCGGCGCGCCCGTGAGGAGCAGCGCGCCGTAATCGCCCCCTACTTCACCGTCGGCTACCCGGACGTTCCCGCCACGGTTGAGGGCGTTAGCGCCGCCATCCGCGCCGGCGCAGACCTTATAGAGCTCGGCGTCCCGTTCAGCGATCCATTGGCGGATGGCGCGACAATCCAGAAAAGCTCAACCGCCGCCCTCAACAATGACGTCACGCTAGAAAGCTGCCTGGAAGCAACACGGGAAATCCGCGCCCGGTTTGCCGAAACTGCCATCTTCCTGATGGGCTACTACAACCCCTTCTTGCAGTACGGGATCGAAAAGCTGGCAGATGAGGCCGCCGCCGCAGGCATTGACGGCCTCATCGTGCCCGACCTCCCACCCGAGGAGTCAGGCCCTCTCGATGACGTAGTCGCCCATCACGGCCTTGACCTGATCTATATGATCGCCCCGACTAGCCCCGATGAACGCATCAAGGCTATCGCGCAGCGCGCTCGAGGTTTTATCTACTGCGTCAGCCTCACGGGCGTCACAGGAGCCCGTGACGCCGTCTCCGCAGGCGTCCCCGCCCTCATCCAACGAGTCCGCGCCCATACGGATATTCCGCTCGCGCTCGGATTCGGAATCTCCCGTCCTGACCACGTCGAATCCGTCAAGCTGATTGTGGACGGCGTTGTCATCGGCAGCGCCATGGTGAACCTGATGGGAGACACGCCCGCTGCGGAGCGGACGCAAATTGTGGAAAACTATGTGCGGAGCCTTGCGGACGCCGGACGCCGCTGAGACTCATGACTTTCGCCAAATTCGGAGGAGAAATATGACTGCGGTACGGGGCATCAGGGGAGCGACGACGGCGGATTCTGATACGCGAGAGGCCATTCTCGAGGCCGCGGAGGAGCTGCTCAAAGAGATCTGCGCCGTCAACGAGGTTGACCCTGCAGACATCGCGTCGATCTTCTTCACAACTACCCGTGACATTACCGCTGAATTCCCGCAGGTTGCCGCTCGCGTGGGAATGGGCTGGCAGAACGTTGCCCTCATCGGCGCCCATGAAATGAGCGTTGAGAATGACGCTGAGCGGTGCATCCGTGTCCTCATCCACATCAATACCGACAAGCGCCAGGATGAGATGAACTTCGTGTACATGCGCGGTGCAACTCACCTCCGGGCCCGCGGCCGCATCCACACCGACGAATCGTGACGCCCGTTCATGAAAGCCTTTGAGGAAATTGAACGAGCTCGGACGTCTTCCGGCTCCGTTCTTACAATCGGCACTTTTGACGGCGTCCATCGCGGCCATCGACACATCATTTCGCACTTGGCGCAGGAGGCCCGCGACAACGGCCTGCAGGCGGGCGTCCTCACATTCACAACCACGCCGCGTGAGGTGTTTCAGCCTGACGCCCCTATCTCCAATCTCTCAAGCCTTGATGAGCGCATCAGGTTGCTGAAAGAGGCCGGCGCGGACTATGTCGTCCCAGTTACCTTTGACCGTGATCTGGCCGGCGTCAGTGCGCATGACTTCGCCCGCCAGCTCGTTGATGTCCTCTCGATGCGCCGCCTTGTCGTCGGCCCCGACTTTGCGATGGGCCGCCGTCGGGAAGGCACGATTCCCGTCCTGACCGCGATTGGTCAGGAACTCGGCTTCACCGTCTTGCCCATGGATGAGCTGCAGGACGGCGGCCAGCGCATCGGCAGCTCCGTCATTCGCAGCCTGCTGATCGACGACGGCAACGTCGCAGCTGCCAATGACATGCTTGCCCGTCCCTACGGTCTCTCAGGAACCGTGCAGGAAGGCCACAAACGCGGTAAGGATCTCGGTTTCCCCACCGCCAACATCTCCGTCCCTGCCCGCCGCGCAGTTCCGGCCGACGGCATCTACGTCACCCGCGCCCACCTCGGAGACCGTGTCCTGCAGTCCGTCACAAACATTGGAGACAACCCGACATTTCACGATGATGAGCGCATGATTGAGACCTTCATCCTCGACTTTGATGAAGAGATCTACGGCCAGACGATTGGCGTCGATTTCCTCGAACGTCTGCGCGGCGAAGTCGAATTCACAACCGTTGATGCCCTCGTTGACCAGATGCGCATCGATGTCCAGCAAACCCGCGCCTACTTTGCCCAAAACCCCTGACAGGGAACCCACCCATTCCCCTATACTTAGAACACGGGCGCGCCACGGCTTAGCGCATGCCGCCGGCGCGCCCCAAAACCGCAACCGATTTCAACGTCACAGGAGCGTTTACGTGAACCTACGCACACCCGGCCCTACCCCCATCCCGCAGGACATCCTCAATGCCTTGTCCGGCCCCATGATCGACCACCGCGGCCCCTTCTTCCGCGATATCTACAACCGCGTCAGCGCCAACCTCAAGCAGCTATTCGAAACACAAAACGATGTCCTCATGCTTACGTCCTCCGGCTCCGGCGGACTTGAGGCAGCCGTCGTCAACACCCTCTCACCCAACGAGCCGGTTCTGGCCGTTGAGATTGGCGCGTTCGGTGTTCGGCTCGGACGAATGGCTGAGACATTCGGAGCGGACGTCCGATGGCTGCGCGTCGAATGGGGACAGGCCGCCACCGCCGAATCCGTCGCTGAGGCCCTCGATGCGAACCCGGACGTCACAACTGTCCTAATTACCCACAACGAGACCTCGACCGGCATCACCAACCCCATCGGGGAGATTGCCCAAGTCGTCAAGCAGCGCGACAAGCTCCTGATCGTCGATGCTGTCTCCAGCCTCGGCTCGCTCCCCTGCCCGGTGGATGAATGGGGCATCGATGTCGTCATCACCGGCTCCCAGAAGGGATGGATGGCGCCGCCCGGCCTCGCCATGGTCAGCCTCAGCGACCGCGCATGGGAGGCCGTCGAAAAGTCCACCATGCCGAAGTTCTATTTCGACCTGAAGCAGGCGCGCGACTACGCAGCCCGCAGCCAGACGCCGTGGACTCCGGCCATCCCCATCTTCTACGCTCTTGATGCCTCTCTGTCGCAGCTGTTGGATGAGGGCCTGCCCGCAATCCATGCCCGCCACCAGGCCGCAGGCGACCACGTACGCGCAGGTGTCAAATCCCTCGGCCTCTCTCTCTTTGCTGAGAACGAGGCATACGCCTCCAACACCGTCACCGCCATCAAGTGCCCGGACGGCATCGCTGTCGCGGACATCCGCAAGGCCGCCGCTGACATGGACGTTGTCCTCGCTGGCGGACAGGCACGGCTCTCCGACTCAATCTTCCGTATCGGCCACCTGGGCCACATGCCGGATGAGGAGCTCGATGAGGCGCTTGATGTGCTCGGCAAGGCGCTCCAACAGGTCGGCTTTGCGCCCGCCACGGCCAACGTGTAGTTGCCCATGCGAGTTCTGATCGCAGATCCCATCGCGCCCGACGGCGCAGAGATTCTCGAACAACGCGGCGTCGATGCCGACACGCGTCTTGGCCTCAAGGAAGACGAGCTGACCGCCGTCATTGGCGACTACGACGGCCTAATCGTCCGCAGCGAAACGAAAGTCACGCCCGGCGTGCTTGCCGCGGCAAAGAAACTGCAGGTCGTTGGCCGCGCCGGCGTCGGCTACGACAACATCGATGTCGAAGCCGCAACTGGCCACGGGGTCATAGTCGTCAACGCCCCCTCCTCCAACACCATCTCCGCCGCCGAGCACACCCTTGCCATGATGCTTTCAGTAGCCCGTCACGTCCCGCAAGCCCATTCCTCGCTTGCGGGAGGCGAATGGAATCGCCGCAAGTTCCTTGGCACGGAACTGCGCGGCAAGACCCTTGGCATTGTCGGGCTTGGCCGCATCGGGACCGAAGTCGCCCGGCGCGCCGCCGCCTTTGAGATGCGCATTCTCGGCTTCGACCCCTTTGTCGCCGAGGAGCACGGACGCCATCTCGGCGCGGAAATCGTCAACCTGCCTACCCTCTTTGAACAGTCGGACATCATCACCCTCCACACGCCCATGACCGACTCCACCCGCCGCCTGATCGGCGAGCCTGAACTTTCCCAGATGAAAGACGGCACGATCCTCATAAACTGTGCCCGAGGCGGACTCGTTGACGAGGACGCCCTGCGCAGCGCCATTGAGGACGGTCACATCGGCGGCGCAGCCCTTGACGTCTTCATTACAGAGCCGCCGGAGGACAGCCCCCTCTTTCAACATCCCAATGTCGTCGTCACCCCGCATCTCGGCGCATCCACCGAAGAGGCGCAATCCAACGTCGCCCGTGAAGTCGCGGAGCAGATGATCGACGTCTTTGAAGGCCGGACGCCCCGCTACGCCGTCAACGCCCCGCTCGTCCCGCCGGAGACCGCGGCCGAACTCGCACCATACGTCCCACTCGCCCTCGTCGTTGGCCGCCTGGCCTCGCAACTCGCGGACGGCCAGCCGGAACGCCTCTCAATATCTTTCCGAGGCGCTGTTGGCGAATTGGCAACGGACATCCTCGCCGCCACTGTTCTCAGCGGTTTCCTCCAGACCGGCACGGAAACGCGCATCAATATCGTCAACGCTGGCACAGAGGCGAACAGGCGAGGCATCCACGTGCAGCAGAGCAAGGACGCGACTCAGACTCCCCCCTACACCAACCTCGTCAACCTGGATGTGCAGACAACGGCGGGGGAAACAACAGTCGGCGCAACACTCACCGAGCGCGGCCAGACGGAGATCGTCCAGGTCAACGGCTACCAGGTGGGCATCATCCCCACCGGCGGCCACTGGATGATTATCCGCCACACGGACCGTCCCGGTATGTTGGGCAGGATCGGCACCGTCACGGGCGAGAACAACATCAACATCGCCTCTCTCCACGTCAGCCGTGAGTCAATGCGCGGCCCGGCCCTCACTGTCGTCAATGTGGATGAGTCCCCGGAGCCACGCCACATCGACGCCATCCTCGGCATTGACGGCGTAGACGCCGTCCGGATCGTGAACCTGTAATCTGGATTACGGACCCCAAAGTCCCCTCCCCCTTGATGGGGGAGGGTTAGGGTGGGGGTGAAAGTCCCCCAAGACCCCTCTCATACGGAGATGGTCGAGGCGAGAGTAGAAGTGACAACATCACTTGAAGAAGCAAGCCAACAGGTGGCGCGCCTGCGTGACCTCATCCGCCGCCACGACCATCTCTACTACGTCCTCGACAGTCCCGAGATCTCCGATGGTGAATATGACGGTCTCCTCCGCGAACTCCGCCGCCTTGAAGAACTCCACCCCGCCCTCATAACACCGGACTCCCCTACACAGCGCGTCTCTGGCGAGCCGTCTGAGCGATTCCAGACCGTCCGCCACCCCGTCCCTCTCCTCAGCCTCGGCAACGTTTTCAATGATGAGGAGCTTGAGGCATGGGAGCGCCGCGCCATGAACCTCATTCCCGGCGAGGCCATCGACTACTACTGCGAACTGAAATACGACGGCCTTGCCGTTGCCCTGACCTACGAGAACGGCGTGCTTCTCCGCGGCGCAACTCGCGGCACAGGCGTCGAGGGCGAGGACGTCACAGCCAATCTCCGCACCGTCCGCAGCATTCCGCTCAGTGTCTCTGGCCCCAATATCCCGGCGCACTTTGAGGTGCGCGGCGAGATACTCTTCCCCATCGACAAGTTTGAGGAACTCAATCGCGAGCGTGAGGAGCGGGGCGAGCGCATCTACGCCAACCCCCGCAACACCGCCGCCGGCTCAGTCCGTCAACTCGACCCGCAGATCACTGCGGCGCGTCCGCTGGAACTGTTCGTGTACTCACTCGGATGGGCAGATGGCGATGTGCCAGAAACCCAATCCGCAACCCTCGAATGGCTCGGCGGCCTGGGTTTCAAGGTCAACGCCGGCAATCGTAAAGCCGCAACACTCACAGAGGCCATGCGCTTCTATCAAGACGCCCTTGAGCAGCGTGAATCCCTGAACTACGGCACCGACGGCGTCGTCATCAAGGTCGACTCTTTCCGCCTGCAGCGCTTGCTCGGCGTCGTGGGGCGGGAGCCGCGATGGGCCATCGCCTACAAGTACCCCGCTGAACAGGCCACAACCCGTCTCGTCCGAATCGGCATCAACGTTGGCCGAACCGGCGCGCTCAATCCTTACGCCGAGCTTGAACCCGTCCAGGTCAGCGGCGTCACCGTGAAGATGGCGACTCTCCACAACGAGGACTACATTCGCGAGCGTGATATCCGCATAGGCGACGTCGTTACTGTTGAACGCGCCGGAGAAGTGATCCCGAAGATTCTTGGCCCCGTCGTCGAAGCCCGCACCGGCTCTGAGACAGAGTTCACCATGCCACCCACATGCCCCGAATGCGGCGAACCCGTCGTGCGGCGCGAAGGTGAGGCTATCCATCGCTGTATCAACCCCGCCTGCCCCGCCCAGGCCTATGAACTCATCAGGCACTACGTCAGCCGCCCCGCCATGGACATCGACGGCGTCGGCGAATCCCTCGTCAAACAGTTTCTGGAGGTCGGGCTAATACACGATTCAGCCGACCTCTACACACTCAACGTCGAGCAACTCGCTGACCTTGAGCGCATGGCAGAGAAGTCGGCGCAGAACGCTATCGATGCCATCGCCCAATCGAAAGAACGCCCGCTTGCTAATGTCATCTTTGCGCTCGGTATCCGCCATGTCGGCGCGGAAACCGCCCGCATCCTTGCAGAACGCTACGGCGATATGGACCTCCTCGCCGCGGCCACGCAGGAGCAACTCTCGGACATCTACACAATCGGCAGTATCGTCGCCGACAGCGTGTTTACGTGGTTCCGTGACGAAGAGAACCTGCGACTTATCGCAAAGCTCCGTGATGCCGATGTTCGGATGCGTGAGGATATTGTTCGTCCCGCCGGTGACCTCCCATGGACTGGGCAAGAGATCGTGCTGACCGGCCGTCTCGCCGAGTTGTCGCGACCTCAGGCAGAAGAAATCGTGCGCAGTTTGGGAGGCAAGGCCGGACGAAGCGTGACAAAGAACACCACGCTCGTCGTGGCAGGCCCGGAGGCCGGCTCCAAGCTCGAAAAGGCGCAGCGCCTCGAAACCCCGATCATCGACGAAGACGAATTCCTGCGGCGCGTGGATGAGGCGCACCGTCAGGCAGGCATCAATCTCCAGTAGCAAGAGCGCCGCGAGTTGCCTCAATGACCGAGCAAGAACGCCCCACTAACACCGGCCCCCTCCTAATCTTCGGACTGCGTAACCCCACGGCGCGCTACGCAAATACTCGCCACAATGCGGGTGCAATGGCCGTCCAGCGCCTCGCCAAACGCCACGACATTGAATTCCAGCAGCGCTCCAACGGCACCGTCGTGGGCCGGGGCGACCTCTGGGGACGCGATGTCCGCCTTATCCTCCCCGGCACATACATGAACGTCAGCGGGGATGTTGTCGGCCCTTTGGTTCGACGTTTCGGCCGCCGTTTAGATGGAATTCTTATAGTGATTGATGAAATGGACCTCCCGCTCGGTATTGTCAGGCTGAGGCCCTACGGCAGCGCAGGCGGCCACAACGGCATGAAATCCATCATCAGCGCCTTAGGGACGCAGGAGTTTCCCCGCCTCCGCATCGGCGTCGGCAGGCCGGAGAACGGTGGCATCGACCCCATCCAACACGTCCTCGCCCGTTTCCGCCCCGATGAACAGAAACTGCTCGACGCCGGCCTCGACCGCGCAGCGGACTGTATGGAACTCCTCATCCAAAGCGGCATCAATGAAGCCATGAACGAATTCAACGGCAGGCAGGACGAGTGACGCTAGTCTCCTCCGAACCCCCCGTGCAGGCGGGGGCATATGCAGCGCGCAGCGCCGCCCTCCTCCTGATCCTCCTCGTAGTCCTCGTAGCAGCCGCCTGTGACCCACAGACCGAATCCACGCCAATGGCCAGCGCTACCCCCACTCCACCCGCAACTCCTCTCCCAAACAGCGGAGACGGATCAATCCATACCCCCCTCCCGATTACCATCCCAACTGTGCGACTTACTCCCGTAACCGAGGGCCAAACCCTGACGTTCGACTCACTGCCCGAACCAACCCCGCTGGACGTCTACTCTCTTGCAAGGCAGTTCTTCCCGGATGCCGACCTCTCCCCGCCCAGCGCGCCGCAGGATGCAGTCGGTGACACAAGGTCCTTCTCTGTCTATAACCTCCACCGAAGCTCGCGCGTTGAGGTTGATGCCCGCCTTTGCGCTACGACGGAACACGCGGACTTCTATGTGCAGGTAGGCCTCGGCCTGCCCTGTTCGGCTTTCAACAACGACGTAACGCGCCGATTTGAGGACACTCTCCGCCCGGCGGTTATCAACAACTTTGCCGGCGACCCGTCCGCTGCCGAAGCGCTCAGGATCACCATCGTCCACGCGGACATACCCGGTTTCGGCGGTTACTTCGATGCCTCAGACCTCTACCCCACGGACATCAACCCCTATGCGAGTGGACGCCCCACCCTCTATCTAAACGCGGCAAGGGGCAGATCAGGAAACCCCCGAGAGGAATCCTACGACGCCCTTGTCGCTCATGAACTCCAGCACGCCTTCCACCATCTTTCTGACCCTGATGAATCGACGTGGGTGAACGAAGGACTCTCTGTCCTTGCGGAAGAAATCGTCACCTCGTATTCCCGTACCAGCTTCTTCCTGATCGCCTGCCCTCCAACGCAGATCATTGCATGGCCCCCCGTCCCTGGCGCCGCCGGCTGCAACTACGCCGGCTCCGGACACTTCATGCGCTACCTCCATGAAAACTATCCCGGCCCGGACGGCACCCTAAGGCAGCTTGTCGCCCAACCATCCAACGGCCTCCGCGGCATCAACTCCTACCTCGCCGAAATAGGCACAGACAAAGACGTTCTCCAACTGATGGCCGATTGGGGCGTTGCCAACTACTTCGACCGCCGTTCCGGAATCGATTTCAATGGGGATTTGGATGTCCGCCCGTCTCTCACGTCGCAACTTGACCAGAACGACAGACTGTTGAAATTCTTCACGCAATTCGCTGCCCAATACGCCCTCCTCCCCAACGAACCCGGCGCGTACACCATCGAGTTCCAGGGCGACACAACCACTCCCTTGCTCCCCCGCCTTGACGACACGACAGGTTCGTTCTGGCACGCGGGCAGTGAAGACTCAGCCGCCTACTCTCTCACAAGGGAATTTGACTTGCGCTCTGCCGATGCCGACGAAGCAACCCTCACCCTTCTACTCCGCTATGACACCGAAGAAAACTGGGACTACCTCTACGCGACGGTTTCTACAGACGGCGGCCAATCGTGGCAGGTCCTCGATTCACCCTCAATGCGGGAAACGTCGGAGATCGCCGTCGGCAGCGCAATGTTCCCCGCAGGATTCACCGGAACAAGCGGCAACCGCGCGCTGCCCCAATGGACCCTCGAAGAACTGGACCTCTCGGACTTTGCCGGTGAACGAATCCTGTTCCGGCTGCTCTACCTAACCGATCAATCCATCAGCCTGGACGGCGTCTCTCTCGCCGGAGCGTGGCTCCCCGCCGCCCACTACGGCTGGGTTGCTATCGACCACCCGATACCTGTTCCCCTTGCCTCCGCAACAAACAACGACCAGCCGGACGGCGGCTGGACCCCCGATGGATTCTTCTTTAGCAACAACCTCGCCCATCAAAACTACGCAGTCCGCCTCATGACCTCCTCCACAACAGGCGAAGCGACAATCACCCCAATACAGATCGACGACACTGGCCGCGGAACCCTTACATTCGACAACACCCAAGGCAACATCACGGACGCCGCCATCATGGTCATGCCCTTCGCCCCCCAAACCCGCCAACCTGCCGACGCCACTCTGACCACCCGCGATGCGCCGGATTCCGGCTAGGACTCCCGCTCGCCATGAGCCTGTCGAAGGGAGGGCCCTCCCCCTCCGCCCACCACAGCAAAAAATGGTAGCGTTAGTGAAAAAGGGAACAATCTCTAAATGGACAGAGCCAAACTCATAGCCGTCATAGGCGGCGCGGCCCCTCCGCCCTCCGCTCTCACAACCGCCGAGGAAGTCGGCAGACTGCTCGCGGAACGAGGTATGGGCGTCGTCTGTGGCGGTCTCTCGGGCGTCATGGAAGCCGTCTGCAAAGGCGCATCTGAAGCAGGAGGTCTGACGGTCGGCCTCCTGCCCTCCTACCGCGAGGCGGACGCCAACCAGTACGTCACGATCTCCATTCCCACTGGCATCGGCTACGTCCGAAACTCAATGGTCGTGCGAGCGGGCCGCGCTGTCATCGCCATCGACGGCTCCTACGGCACCCTCAACGAAATGTCTTTCGCCCTCGCGGAGCAGATACCCGTCGTGGCGCTCGACAGTTGGGAGTTCTCCACCGGAGGCACGTCGGACACAGCGGTTCATCGTGCAACATCACCTCAAGAGGCCGTCGATTTGGCAATCGCACTAGCGGAAAAGAGAAGCGACGCATGAGCGGCATCGAAACCGTCCACGCAAGGGAAATCCTCGACTCCCGCGGCAACCCCACCCTCTCCGTCACCGTCACGATCGCAGATGGTTCACGCGGCACAGCCGCCGTCCCCTCCGGCGCTTCCACCGGAACATTCGAGGCCGTTGAACTCCGCGACGGCGACGCAGCACGCTACGGCGGACGCGGCGTCCTACAGGCAGTCAACAACGCCAATACCGTCATCGCCGACGCCGTCCGCGGAATGGACGCCCGCGAACAGGCCGCAGTCGACCGCGTTATGATCGAACTTGATGGCACGCCCAACAAGGCACGGCTCGGCGCAAACGCCATCCTCGGCGTCTCTCTCGCCGTCGCCCACGCCGCCTCTACGTCTGAAGGACTGCCGCTCTACCGTTACCTCGACGGCGACAATGCCGCCCGCCTGCCTGTCCCCTTCTTCAACATCCTGAACGGTGGCGCGCATGCCGCCGACTCCACCGATTTCCAGGAATTCATGGTCGCCCCCCTCGGCGCGCCCACCTTCGCAGAAGCCCTGCGGATGGGCTCCGAGGTTTACCACCAGCTCCGCGCCCTCCTTCGGGCAGAGGGCCACAACACCAACATCGGTGACGAGGGCGGCTTTGCCCCCTCCCTCCCCTCCAATCGCGCCGCGCCCGATCTCATCATTCAGGCCATCGAGAATGCCGGACTCAAACCCGGCGTGGACTGCCATCTCGCCCTCGATGTCGCCGCCACGGAACTCTATCAGGACGACGGCACGTACAACCTTGAGCGCGAGGGGCGTGTAGTCACGGCGCAGCAGCTTGGCGAGACATATCGTGAATGGGCCGGGGCCTACCCGCTCGTCAGCATCGAAGACGGACTCGGAGAAAGCGACTGGCCCGGCTGGGCAACGCTCACCGAGTCGCTCGGCTCCCAGATGCAGCTGGTCGGCGATGACCTCTTTGTCACCAACCGGGAATTCCTAGAGCGCGGCATCAGTGAGAACGTCGCCAACGCCATCCTCATCAAGGTCAATCAGATTGGCACGCTCACTGAAACGCTGGACGTCATTGAGATTGCCCGCCAAGCCGGCTATGCCGCCATGATCAGCCATCGCTCCGGCGAAACTGAGGACACCACAATCGCCGATCTGGTTGTCGCTACCGGCGCAGGTCAGATAAAGTCCGGCGCGCCCGCCCGAGGTGAACGCACCGCTAAGTACAACCGCCTGCTCGCCATCGAAGACGAACTCGGCGACCGCGCCATCTACGGCGCGACGGATCTACCCCGCGGCGCATCCTAAGCCGCGACCCATTGACGCTCATCCTGTAGAATCACGGCAGGGACTAGGGGAACATCAGGGGATTCACCACGGAGGAGACATGACCACTCGCATCGGCATCAACGGCTTTGGCCGCATCGGTCGGCAGGTTCTCAAGGCAACGCTGGAACGACACCCTGACGACCTCGAGGTTGTTGCAGTCAACGACCTGACCGACCCTGAAACCAACGCCCATCTCCTCAAGTACGACAGCACCTATGGCCGTTTCCCCGGCACGGTGGAAGCCCTTGAAGACGGACTTTCCATAGATGGCAAGCAGGTCAAGGTCGTCGCCGAGCGCGACCCCGCCCGCATTCCGTGGGGCGATCACGGCGTGGATATCGTGGTCGAATCCACCGGAATCTTCACTGACGCCACCAAGGCCGCAGGGCATCTCGAGGGCGGCGCAAAGAAGGTCATCATCTCCGCCCCTGCCAAGAGTGAGGACCTCACCGTCGTCCTCGGCGTCAACGATGACACATATGACCCCGGCACCCACCGCATCGTCTCCAACGCATCCTGCACCACCAATTGCATCGCCCCCGTCGCCAAGGTCCTCCATGACCGATTCAACGTCCGCAAGGGCCTCATGTCCACCATCCACTCCTACACGAACGACCAGAAGATCCTCGACCAGGTGCATGACGACCTGCGCCGCTCCCGGGCAGCCGCCGCCAACATCGTTCCTACATCCACTGGCGCGGCTCGCGCCGTGGGCCTTGCCTTGCCGGAGCTCAACGGACGCATCCATGGACTCGCCTACCGCGTGCCCACCACAACCGTGTCCATCGTGGACTTCACCGCTGAGATTGACGGCGATGTGACTGCGGAAGAGATCAACGACGCCTATCGCGAGGCGGCGGCAACGTCCATGCAAGGCATTCTCGATGTCTCTGACGAGCCCCTGGTAAGTTCAGATTTCCGCGGAGACCCTCATAGCGCCATACTGGATTCGCTCTCGACCATTGTTATCGGGGGCAATATGGTGAAGGTGCTCGCGTGGTACGACAATGAATGGGGATACAGCTGCCGGGTTTCTGACCTGGCGCAATTCATGGCGAGCAAGGGACTCTAAAGCCTCAGCCCGCAACGCAGACCGACGCGGGCCGGTGACTACAAGTCCCGCGTCGAACATTGCCTGATCTCCGTCTCCGTCAGCTCGCTCCCTATGTGGGGCTGATTGCGCTCGCGCTCAGCCTGCGCTGGTACGGCCTCGATTGGGGCGGCTACCACCCGGATGAGTGGCCGATCCGGAGCTTCGCGTCCGGGCTGGGCATGCCCGGTTCCGTTAGCGAGTTCTTCTCCACTGATAGCCCCCTCAACCCCGGCTGGTTCAATTACGGCACCCTACCCCTCGTACTAATTGCAAGCATCGGCTGGATCGGAGATCAGCTCCGTGAGATAGCCGGATTCATCCCGTACCGTGAGGTCCTCTGGCGCGGCGCAACCGGACTTGCCGACGCGGCAACCGTCATTCTCATCATCCACATTGGCCGGGAACTGTACGGCCGCACCGTTGGCTTTCTTGCCGCCTCCCTCTACGCGCTAGCCGTTCTCCCTATCCAACTCAGCCACTACTATGCCGTCGACCCGCTTATGACCGCCCTGCTCATGGGCAGCTTGTTGGCATCCATACGATTCCTGCGCTCCCGCGACCCGCGCACTGGATACCTCGCCGCCGCACTCCTTGGACTCGCCATCTCAACCAAAGCCACCGCCGTTGTCTTTTCTCTGCCCGTCGCCATTGCGTGGCTGGCTTTCCTGTGGATCCCCATACGGAATAAGGGCAGCGCCGAGGAAGTCCGGACTGCGCTGCGGCGGACTATTATC
>DAOUHQ010000001.1:0-3886 GCA_034428515.1 Dehalococcoidia bacterium | reverse complement strand
CGCCATGTTCAATCCGAAAGCCATGATTCGTCTCCTGTCAATCCTGGTTGATGACGATGGGTGGATGAACGGGCCGGTTCCCTCTCGGTCCCCTTCCCGTTCACCCTTCTCCAAGCTCCTCTCAACCTCTCGTCTGCCGTCTGCCCCGATGCCTGCCGGGTGGCCGACGGCCTTGCCGCCGGCACGGACAGGAACGGCGGCGGCACTAACGTGCGGAAGGTGGCGGAAAGGCGGGTCTCGCTTCGGCCCGCGTTGGCGGCGGGATCGATCCCGTGCATCCAGGCCGAGCGTGCGCCGCCGCTGAGGACGAGCGAGGCGCGACGCAGGAGAGGCACGACCTCGTCGGACGCCAGCCCGCCGCGGACGTAGGGGCGACGGCTGCGCGGCCGGAAGTTCATCGTCCACTCGGCGGCGAGGGAGAGGGACACCACGACGGGTCCGAACGAGCGGTGATCGGCGTGCATGCCGATCCCCTGCCCCGGCCGGTACTCGTTGACGATGCACTGCTCGGGCAGCGCGTCCTGGAAGAAGGGGCGGAGCCGCTCGCCGATCGCGGTTGCCCACCTGGGGAACGGCGCGGCGGAGGCGTGGCGGCCTGCGGACGTCGAGCCGTAGTCGTACTTGAACCCGTAGTGCTGCACGCGGCGGCTGAGGTCGGTCATCCAGGACGCCTGGGAGATGCGCAGCAGGATGCACCGCTCCTCGGCCTCGGTGACGATGTCGGGCACCAGCGTGGCGCTGTGGTCGAAGATGCTCGTGGTGTCGCGGGTCATGGCCTCTCTCTCCTCGCGTAAGCGGACGCCCGCACAGGCGCATGGCTCCGCCTCCGGCGCCGGTTCGAGAACGATGACCGTGCCCGGTGTATCGGCGAGACTGGCGGTTATGAGGGGGCGCACCGCGCGCCAGTCGAGTCCGCCCAGGCCGCACCCGATGGGCGGGATGGCGATGGAGCGGATTCCCTGGCCCGCGATGGTCGTGGCGAGATCGCGAAGTCCGCCTTCGATGTCCTCGATCGCGCTGCGGTCGCGCCAGTGACACTTGGTGGGGAAGTGGACGATCCACCGGGGCCGGTCGCGGCCGGTGTCGAACATGAACATGCGGCCCGGCCGCAGCCGGCGCTCGGTGCAGGCGCGGCGGTAGGCGAGGAAGGCGTCGGGGTGGCGGCGCTTGAACTGGAGGGCGAGGCCGGCGCCTGCGACGCCGACGCAGTTGACGGGATTGACGATGGCCTCGGCAGGCTGGCCGAAGATGTCGCCGTGCGTGAAACGGATCGCCGCCCCGCCGAGCGGGTGGTTGCATTCTACAATCACCGCGGCACGGCTGAACAAGGGATCAAGGAGGGCAAGAACGCGATCCGGTGGACACGCCTTTCGTGCCGCAGGTTCGACCACAATGCCGTTCGCCTCCAGCTTCACGGGCTTGCCTACAACCTCGGCAACTTCATGCGCACCCTCGCGCTGCCCGATGCCGTGGAACAGTGGTCACTGACCAGCCTGCGAGAGAAGCTCATCAAGATCGGAGCGAAAATCGTGCGCCACGGGCGCTACGTCACGTTCCAGATGGCCGAGGTTGTCATTCCTCGTGACCTGTTCGCCGACATCCTGCGCCGTATCGACCGGCTCAGACCGCCGCCAGCCCCGGCATGAGCGATGGCATCCTGTTCCTTCGGGTCGCCGCCGACAGGATCGGTGCGCCCGGACCGGACCGGATCGCCGGCAAAATGCCCTTCCGGGCCACCAATGCCGCCACTTGGTCCCCAATCATCCGGATCGGCGCGAAGATGGTCGTCATTCGAAGGCGAATGCACGTCGAGCGGTTTCGAGTCACACTCAATGGGCTGGGAGGGTTCCATATGGGGAATTCCGGACAATGGCCTTGAGGCCAGGGCACGGTCGAGATGCAGCACCGCCAGAGGCCGGGCGCGCAATGACCCAGGAGAACCGCACCGCGACCGACGAACGGACGTCACTCGTGCTCCCACGTGTGCCGGCGCGGCGACGCTCCATCGTCTCCTACGCACTGGCCATGAGCGACAGTCTGATCGGCGGCTTCGATGCCGCCGATTTCGCGGAGGACGTCACCGAGCGCAAATTCCTCTGGTTCCACCACTTCCTGGTGAACCATCCGGACGGTGTGAAGCGCATCCTGCAGGACAACGCCGCCAACTACATCAAGGCGAAGATCGTCCGGCCGCTGCTGACGCCGGCGCTGGGAAACGGCCTCGTCACCAGCGAGGGCGAGGCCTGGCAACGGGGCCGCACCATCATGTCACCGGCATTCAGCGCGAGGAGCGTGGCGGGTTACGCCGACATCATCGCCGACGCCTCCGGCGCCATGATCCGGCAATGGGACGAGGACGACGCCAACGGCCCTCTCGACCTGGAGAGCGCCATGGCGAGACTGACGCTCGAAATCATCTCGCGGGCGATGTTCTCGTCGGAAAGCGAGCGCATCAAGGAGACGCTCTATCGCAGCTCCATCCGCTATCAGGCGGAAATGACCCTCAGTCCGTTCGCGCTGGTTCCGGGCGCGAACCGCGCCTGGGCGCGCTACAAGGCTTGGCGCGCGGCGTGGATGCTCAAGGATCTCAACGCGTTGATGGGGCAGATCATCGACGCGCGCAAGGAGCGTCCCAATGGGCGCGCGCACGTCGATCTGCTGGACCGGCTGCTCGACTGGCGCGATCCGGAGACCGGGCGTGGACTGTCCGCCAAGGACGTGCGCGACCAGATGGTGACCGTCTTCGTCGCCGGGCACGAGACCACGGCGCTGGCGCTTTGCTGGACCTGGTTCCTGCTGTCGCAACACGCCGCCGTGGAACAGCGGCTTTGGGCCGAGATCGACGACGCTCTCGGTGGCGAAGCGCCCACGTTCGACGATATTCGCCGCCTGCCCTACACGCGCATGATCTTCGACGAGGCGCTCAGGCTCTTCCCGCCGATCCACTCCCTCCCCTGGCGCCAGGCGCTCGACAGAGACGTGGTCTGCGGGCGCGCAATTCCTGCCGGCTCGCTCGTCGGCATCATCCCCTGGGTCATCCATCGCCACCGGGCGCTGTGGGAGGTGCCGGAACGCTTCGAGCCGGAGCGTTTCTCAGCGGAGCGCGGCGGCCAGCAACCGCGCTGCGCATACATTCCCTTCAGTTACGGGCCGCGCTATTGCATCGGCGCGTCGTTGGCGCTGACGGAAGGGGTGATGGTGCTGGCGCATGTCTCGCAGCATTACCGGCTGCGTCTCGTCGACGGCCAATCCGTGGAGCCGCGCGGGCTGCTCTCGCTTCACCCGCGCAACGGCCTCCGCATGCATCGAGTGAGGCGCCGGCCTCAGAGCCGCCGCAGCTCCACGTCGGACTCGTAGAGCGCGTTACCGTCGGCCTTGCCGGCGCGGACGCTGGACTCGACGATGCTGCTGCCGACCCGGGTTTCACGGGGCAATTTCCTACGCTTGATAACAACCGGCCCACCAATGGAGTGGTCCGTGCAGCTTGACAGGTCTTGCTAAAGAACAAATAGTGAATAGCCATGAGCGCTCTCGCCCCATGTCGCCCATGCGAGTCGGGTCCCCGTGCGACGGCACGGCCGGTGCAGCCGCCGTGCCGACCGATCTGGCGGCGCTGCGGCGGCGCATCGCGGCGCTCGAACGCCGCCGTTGACAAATTCGAATACATCCACATTGGTCCTGCGCGGCTTATGGCCACTGATCGGGTGATCGAGGCTGCCGATACACTGATCGCTGGTCTCGGAACCGTCATCTTTCCCGAGAAGGCTCTGAGCAGGCTCGCTAGGGATTTGCCCTGGCTGAAGGAAGCCACGTCACTCAGGAGAAAATGAGGCGAGACGATCCGTAGAGGAGCACCATGAACGTGTACCAAAAGGCCTTGTTCGAC